>DAINRQ010000025.1:0-15492 GCA_036741775.1 Gemmatimonadaceae bacterium
GCGCGTCACACTCCCTGGTACCTGAACGTCTCCCATCCGCGCCCGCCGCGTTGCCGCACCTCCACCTGCGCACGACGCAGCGCCTCCGGCACCGCGACGCCGGCCGCCAGCTCGCGGTGCAGGACGGCCATCAGGTCGGCCGTGGCATCATCATCCACCTCCCAAAGGCTGCTGATCACGCCCTGGGCACCACCGCTCAGGAATGCGGTCACGAGACCGTTGTCCACGCGTCCGGTTCGAGCACGCGATTCGGACGTGCCGCACGAGGAGAGGATTGCGAGGCGCAGGCGTCGGAGGTCGAGTTTCGCGACCTCCGCCGCCGTGAGGATCGCCGGCGTTCCGGGAGCCCCGGCCGCGAGTACAAGGTGGGAGTTGCTCGGTGCGCCCGGAGCGAGCCGCGCATGACCCGCGAAGTGCATCAGCGCGGCCCGGGGAAGGAGTCGCAGCAGCGTGTCGCGGGTTGCGCTGGATCCCTCGAGTATCAGAGGATCGCCATAACGCATGCGGACTGCGGCGATCTCACGCGCCGCGCCGCGTAAGGGCTCGAGGTCGGGGAAGTCCTGTCGCGAGAACGCCGGGTTCCCGATGAGGAGTGTGATGCCATCCGAATTCCGTCGCGCGCGTTGCCGCAACGCGTCCGTGACCGATTCCGCGTAGCGGATCGCTGTCCGCTCGACGACCGCGTGCCCGTGGCCGTCCACGAGCGACGCGAACGGGAGACGGCCGAGCGACCCGTCTGGAACGATCGTGACCTCCGTGACCGTGTCCGGAAGGACGTCGACCAGCAACAGCGAGTACAGCGCTCGTGCCTCACCATTGCGCGCGATCGAGTCCGGAGCGTATTCGAGCAACTGCTCGTAGCGCTCCACGCGTGCCAGCAACGTGGCCGGGCTGGCGGCCACGCGACGAACACGAACGCCCCGTTGGCTAATGGTCCAGGCGAGCACCGCGTCATCCAGGACCGTGTAGTCGATTATCAGCCCCGGCGCGACCCGCGGCGCGTCGCCAACCGCACCACGAGCGTGTCCCGCCATCGCGAGGGCGCCAACCGTATCGCCTCGCGCGAGCCGAATCGCAACGAGCGTGTGATAGACAGTGCGGCGCGTGGCCGCCAGCTCCCGCGCCGCCGACCGTTCGATCGGTACGCGCTGCGCCTCGATGGCTCGTCCAGCCGCCTCGAGATCCTGCTCCGCCCTCGCGGTGTCACGCACCGCGAGGTGCCACCGTGCGCGCGTCGCAAGCGCCGGAGCGAGCGTGACGAGGATGCCCATGCGCGAGCTGTACTCGATCACACGCCCCTGCTGCGCAATCGCCTCGGCCGGCGCCTGCTCCGCGAGCACGTGTGCGCGCGCGGCGGCGTCCTCGATCTCGAGCCGCTGCCGCAGCAGCGTATCGTCACGCACGCCCGGCGCCGTCGCGGCCTCACGAAGCAATCGACTCGCCTCCTGGTACCGACCCAGGTTGGCCTCGAGGCTCGCGAGGCGGATGACTGCCTCCGGCCGATCCTTCCTCCGCACTGCGTCGGCCTGGTTCACGGCCTCACGCAGAATCACTCGGGCCGCATTGGGCAATCCCGAGTCGAACAGATGGAGGCCGAGCGTGAGCAGCAGTCCGTGACGTTGCCGAGCGTCGTGGCGCGCCTCGAGCTCGGCCAGCGCCTCCAGTCGGAGGGACAGCGAAGAGTCGTCACGCCCGAGCGTGTAGAGGATATCGGCCTGCTGCGACAGCATCGACGCGCGGTTCGCGCGCTCTCCGAGTCGCTCGAAAAGCGTGGCTGCGCGATCGTACCGCGCCAGCGCCGTCGTCTGGTCGCCCCTCCGCGCGGCCGACAGTGCCGTGCCCCATTCCGCGCGCGCCAGCAGTGCGAGGTCGGCACGATCCGTGGCGTCGCGCGCGACCGAGCCGAATCGCGCTTCCGCTTCCGAATAGCGTCCGCCGTAAATGCTCACGGCAGCGGGGATCAGCTCGGCCCACGCGGCGAGTGCCGGGACCTTGGCTGCACGTAAGGTGCGCGCTGCCCGAGCGTGGAGCTCCGCCGCGCGAACGACATCGCCGACCTCGAAGAGGCGCGCGCCCGCCCCGTAGTCGCCTAACGCGCCGGCGACGAGCGAGCGTGACCCGGTCGGCACCTCCTCCAGTTCGCGAAGCGCATTGGAGAGCGACGAATCACGCCGTGAGCCAGCCAGTACCCGAGCATCGTGCAACGCGTTCGCGGCACCGACACCGTCGCCAGTCGTTACCGCGACGCCCCAGGCCGGGAGGAGGGCGTTCAACATGTGCTCACGTGCACCCTGCGGGTCGGCGCGTCCCGAATCCCGCAACGCGGCGTCGCTCAACTCGCGCATCGCTCGTGCGTCGACGAACCGCGAAGGGCGGCTATCACGCTCCAGTCGTGCGAGATGCCCCCGCGCCTCCTGCCGCCACGAATCGTCGGCCTGCAACGCGATGCCGCGTGCCCACGCGTCGTGCGCGCTTCGGAACAGATGCAACCGTTGAAGCACCAGGGCCCTGTTGAATGCGATGACCGCCGACGCCGTA
The DNA here is from genome assembly GCA_036741775.1 of Gemmatimonadaceae bacterium. GTDB lineage: Bacteria > Gemmatimonadota > Gemmatimonadetes > Gemmatimonadales > Gemmatimonadaceae > JAJKIV01. The sequence continues at coordinate 2,539 of DAINRQ010000025.1, forward strand.
TCGCGCTCCCACGCGCGCTCGATCCAGTCGAGCGCGGTCACCAGGTCCCACGGGTTGCGGCGGACCTCGCCGCGAACGGCGTACCCCACGGCGAGATCGGAGAGGATCTCCGCGGGACCGTCGTGTTCAGCCAGTCGCTCCAGCGCGGCGATCACGCTGTCGAGTGTCGTACGACGGCGCGCGCCCAGTGCGAGATCGATTGCGGCGGCCGACCAGGTACCGTCGGAACTGGCCCTCGCGGCGCGCGCCTGTGCCGCGAGCTCACTCAGCGCGGCCAACGTACCTGAGGGTGGAGCGTCGCTCGCGCACTCACTCGGAATCGCGCCTCCGCGTTCCTGGGATGGCGGACAGGATCGCCACTGAGCGCTGCCCGCCAGTCGGAACACGAACGGCCGCTGCAGGTCGATCTGGCGAGCCGTTCGTTCGCGGAGAGGGAAGAGGTCGCGGCCGGTGTCGTGTGCGCAACCGAGGATCGCGAGGATTGCGAAAACAAATCGAGGCGCGCGGAGGCTGAACCTGTCGCGTCCTGCGACAGCGTCGACGATACCTGTCGTCATGAGGTACGCCCTCTCAGTGCAGGCCGAACGACGCGCGCGCTTCTCGACCGGGCCCAAGATGAGGGTGGCTGTGAAGCACGGCAATGGGCGCCCCAAGTGCTGGCTGTTGGTTGCGGGGCGTGCTACCTTCTCGCCGTCCAAGGCGAGTCGCGTCAACAGGTTCGGCGGCCGGCTGCGTCTCCCGGGACACGTCATGAGACTATCCGTGTCGCTCCTCGCGCCTCGACGCGATGTCCGCTTCCCAGGCTCCGGTCGTCGACCCAGAACGAACGTTTCTCGACAACCTGCCGGTCATCGACCGGATCATTGCCATCATCGCGCGGCGCCATTCCCTGAGCGCCACTGACGCCGAGGAGTTTGCCTCCTGGGCGCGCGCGCGGATCATCGATGGGGACTACGCCGTGCTGCGGAAGTTCGGCGGCCGTTCCGCGATCGCGACGTACCTCTCCATTGTAATCGCCAACCTGTTCCGGGATTACCGCAACAGCATCTGGGGGCGATGGCGGCCATCGGCGGCGGCAACGAGAATCGGCCCCATTGGTATCCGCATGGAGGAGCTCCTCTACCGCGATGGACGCCCGCTGCGCGAGGCGATCGAGGTGCTCCACTCCGCCGGCGTCACCCTGTCCAGCTCCGAGCTGTCACGACTCGCGGCGAAGCTGCCCCACCGCGAAGGTGCGTCGGAAGTCAGCCTCGACAATCCTGACGCTGCCGCCGCAGCCGTCGATCCTTCTGCCCTGCCGGAGGGAGAAGACGCCGAGACGATTGCCGCCGTACGTGCGGCCCTCGAGCAGCTTCCGGCCGACGAGCAGGTCATCATGCGGATGCGATTCTGGGACGACATCTCGGTGGCCGACATCGCGCGCACGCTGGGGATGGACCAGAAGCCACTCTACCGACGGATCGAGTCGATCCAGACGCGCATGCGCTCGGTGCTTGCCGCGCGGGGTATCGACCATCGGCGCGCCATCGAGCTGCTGGGCGGGGAGGGGCTCCAATGGTAGTGCCTGATCGGTTTGCCGGAGAACCGGAGCGTGTGGCCGTCCATGAGACTGAGCAGGCCTGCAAGCGAGGTACGCTGAATTGAGCGACGAACGGATCGACCCGGAAACGCTTGCCGCATTCTTCGACGGAACGGCGTCGCCGGAAGAGCGGGACAGTGTCATGCGCACGGTCGCGCGGTCGAAGGAGGCGTACGCGAGCTTCCTCGAGGCGGCGGCCGTCTACCGTGAGTTGGAGGACGCGACGGCGGGGAACGGACCGGGGCAGATGGACGTCGTCCGTGGAGCTGGCGGGTCGGGGACGGCGGGGGCAAAGCCTGCGCGCCGGTGGATCATTGGCCCGCTCCTGATCGCGGCGGGAGTCGTGGCGGTGCTCTTCCTCAGCCGATCGAATGCGAGCACCGAACACGCGGCGATCCGGCTCGCTCAGGATACGCGGCTGACGCGCGAGCTGGGTTCGGGGAGTCTCGCTCGCTCGTTCGGGAATGCATGGGATCAGCCGCCCTGGTCGGTTGTGCGAGGAAGCGAGGCGTCGCTGCCGCCCGGTCCGCGCGCGGTTCGCGCCGGTGCTCGCTACGCGGAGCTCGAGGTGGCGGCGCAGGCAGCCGATACCGACGCCGTACGTCTCGCGACGGAGGCCATAGGACAACTATTGGCGTCGGTCGAGGCGGGCGCGCCGGTCTCGGCCATGTTCCGGGAAGTGTCACGCGCGCCTGATTTCGGTGGCCGGCCGCGGCGCGCGGCTGCCGCGGCGGAACTGCGAGCATCGTTAGGCGCCGACACGTGGTTCGACCTCGGCGTCTGGGGCGAGATGGCGCGCCTCGCGGTCGCCGCTCGCGATGTCGCCTTCTTCGCGCAGGATGGTTCCGCGATCGCGGAGCTTCGTCGAATCGTGCGAGCGGGCGGTCGCGCCGCGGCACCGCGTGACAGCATTGCGTGGGCATCGGTCGCAACGGCGCTCCAGCCACTGCTCTCGGATCGCGCCTGGACCGTGAACGATCTCGACGTGATCGATCGCGCCGTTGGCGCGACCATGGCGGTTGCCGCGCGGTAGCCGCGCGGTAGCCGAGCGGTGCCACGAGTGCCTCCACCGCGAAAAGGTCCTCGCCAACGCGATCCGAGCCGCTAGATGTCGACGTCGCCTCGGGCTATCGCTGCGTCGACGCGACTCCTGTCGACCGCCTTGTCGGCTCCCGCCACTCCATCGTGAGTCGCCGTCCGTGATCGATTCGTCGTTGAGCGGACCGTATCGTTGCAGACACCCTGCTCATGTGTGCGTTCAGGCGCCGAGACTGACCGGGAGCCTGAGCTGTCCGCGGATATACTCGTCCGAGTAGCCGTCGAGCGCGACGCTACCGCGTCATGCCAGCAATAGGTCCGCCGGAACGCCCAACCGGTCGCGCAACGCCTTCATCTGTCCGGTCGAGAGCTGCCGCACGCCCTTGAAGAAGTCCGACACGCGGCTGCGACCGCCCATGATCTGGGCGAGTTCGCCCCGCGTCATGCCGTGCTGCTCGAGGAAAAAGTCGACCGCCTCCTGCGGCGTCGGGTCTCGGAGCTCCGGCACATGTTCATCCTCGTATGCCTTGATCAACACCGACAAGAACTCGAGCCGGTCGTAGTCAGCCGTGCCCTTCTTGGCGTTTGCGTCGAGAAGCCGATCGACCTCCACAACTGCCGCATTGTACTCTCGCGCCGTCCGCAACACGTGCGGCGTCGAGAAATCGAGTGTGATCGTCCCTGCCATTGTCCTGCCTCATCCAGTGAGGGGCTTTCCCAATTATCAATGCTACCGGGCGCCCTACAGCAGTCCTTTCTTCATCAGCCGATCGTACTCGTCGTGCGTCACGACGTGACGGACGTACACCCGTCCAAGGTCGAACCGCATGTCGCACACCAATCGGTATTGCTTCGCGATGTTGAAGACCGCTCGGTAGCTGCCAAGGAAGTCCACGGTCGGAAAATCAGCCAAGACGGCGTTCTGCTTCTTGTACCGCTTGGCCTTCACGGCCTTGTACCACACCGAAAGGGGGCCCTCTGTCTCAGCATGTTTCCTCGCGACGTCGGTGAGCCGTTTGCGTGTGATGACGTGCATCTGCTGGGTACCATGGACCCGGTGGCCGCCTGTGGGGTGCAGCGGGAACGTTACCAATATGGTAACATCGCAAGCCGCGCGTCAAGGGTCGCGTTACCAATTTGGCAAGTTCCGTCCCCAATCTGGTAACACACGGCGTTGGCGGGATTTACGCCTGTCCCCGGTCCCGAGTGCTCCACGTTCGCGCGTTCCCCGCTGTTCCGAGTCGGCGTCCATGGCGCGCCGTCTGGCTGGCATCCCGCACAGATGTCTGTCGGCTGTCGGGCGGTGGCGGTACGTTCGCACATGCCAAACGCTGCCTCAGCGGCGGTGAGCAAGAGCCGCCCAATCGCAGAACTGCTCCGATGACCCAGCGCCACCTCGTCGCCGTCTGGAACCCGTCCTACGAAGCCGACGCGATGGAGCAGCACCTCTCCGTGCTCCTCGCGGCTGCCGCGCGCCACCGCGCCGGCGAGTGCGACGAAGACGAGGTCTACGTCTGGTGGGGCAAGATCCGCTCGGCCAACCGCCAGCAACCCATCCCGCACCTCGCGGACATCCTCTCCATCGACGCCGAGCTCGGGAGCGATGACGCCACCGTCGCCGCCGATCGCGAGGTCCACCTCTACCTCACCGACTACCGCTCACTCTACGTTGCGCACGTCGGCGGCATCACCGCCGACGATATGCGCGACGACGACGCTCACGTCCCCGCGTTCTACGCCGCCCAGGGGTTCAACTGCGATTGCTGGTTCCAGCTCTGGGACATCCGGCGCGTCGTGTCGAGCGACACCCTCGGCGTCGTCGAAGAGCTCAAGAAGCTTCGCAACACGCGCTACAACGACCGCCCCGTGTCCATCTACGGAGGCATGGTCGATCTTCCACTCATCGTCACGCGCTCCGACGGCGCGCGGTACTTCGATCACACGGTTCGCGCGGCACTCACCGGCGGCAAGTTCTGGTGTGAGTTCGACGCCGAGCGGAGTGGCATGGGCGCGATCGAGCGCGAGCTCCGCGAGAACCTCTTCGGCGACGACGCGTGGAGTGGCCTCGAGCCCGCGGCGCGCTCGTTCATCGCGTCCGCTGAGAAGACATTGCGCGATCACCGCAGCGATCCGGCGTTCGACTTCACACCGGTACTCGTGGACTTCGCGAAGGCGCTCGAGGTTCAGGGGAACGCCCTGCTGCGCCGAGCGTTGGCGAACGCGCCTCGTGACGTGAGGCTCGCGAACGTCGAAGGCCGGTCCGTGGACCTGACGCGTGGAGAGTTTCTCTCACTCGGTCAGTTGGCGCGCGTCATCGCCGACAACAAAGGCGTGAACGACGGGCTGAGGCGACGCGTGCGGCCGGGCGAGTGGGTCGCGGTGAGCCTGGCGCCCGTCATGCGCGAGATCGCGGAGCTCCGAAACCCGGCGGCGCACACCGAGCGATTCTCACGCGAGCAGATCGTTCCGCTTCGAGACCGGTTGGTCGGCGTCGGGTGCATGGGTCATCTCGTCGAGCTGGGCAGGGTGCGACTCGTGTGAGCCAGGCCGACCGTCGCTATGCCACTCCATCGCTTCAAGCGACCGCGCGCAGAACACCCCTTCGTCGGCCTGTGGCACATCACGAGCATGGAAGTTTGGGACAACGACTACGTCAACATGGAGCGCCAGGCATTCGTCGAGATCAACTCCGAGAACCTCGGCTCATTTCAGTTCGGGCTGGTCCGCGGTGAGCTCGACGGCTACGTGGAGAGGCGTGACGACGAACCGTCCGATTCGCGTCGAGACCTGAAGCAGCCCGCGTCTGACAGGTTCATGTTCACCTGGGACGGTTTCGATGAGGGCGACGAGGTGAGCGGGAGCGGGTGGATGCGCGTCACAGGTGCGAACGAAGCCATCGGGCTGATCAAGCTCCACTTAGGTGACCGATCGACCTTTCGAGCTCGCCGAGCTCGAGCTCGGCGAGGGGGGTGAGCCGACGCGTATACCCATGCAACGATTTCGTGGGAGCGACAGGCCGTGAGCTACCAGCTCACGATCCACGCCGAGGTCGAGCACCGCGTTCTCTACGTCACGACGTTTCCGGGCGGAAGAAGTGATGTCCTCGTATCCCACACGATACGCGATTTCCTGCTCATCGGCCGTCTGTCGCGCGCGGCCGCGAAGGGCCGGCTCGAGCGTGCGCTCGAGCCCTTCCTGCATCCGCACGTGCTGGTGATCGACAAACTGGGCTACCTCTCGCACGCCACGGACGCGGCGAACGTCCTCTACCGCGTCGTGAACGAGCGGTAAGTAGAGCGATCGAGAGAGCTGGATAGATACGGGAGTGCGAATGGCAATTCCTCGCAACGCTGTTCGCCGTTGACTGCCACGAGCGCGCGCATCTCGGCAGCCTACAGCGAGACGTCGACCGGACTCAATGAAAGAGCGTCGCACAGCCAGTCAGGCTGTACGACGCTCCGCGGTGATAGGTGCGGGAGGGCGGCGACGTGGATCGCTAGGTTCCGCCGTTACTTCCTAACGATCGAGAGCTTGACCCCGCCGGACACCGAGGCGGGCGCGACCCAGTCGGGCGTGTAGATGGTGGTCGCGGTTGCCTTGGCGGCTCCGGCCTGCCAGGCCCCCGACGTCAGGAACATCTTCCTCGCCCACGTCGTCGTGGTCTGGCTGCAGGCGACCTGCGTCGTGGCCGTCGTGTGGACCTGATTGACCTGCTTGCCCACCTTCTGATCCTGACGCAGCTCCAGCCGCAGAAGGATCGTCTCGTCGCGCGTGCACTTCATGGTACCGGTGAGCAGCGCGTAACCGGTCCCCGTGTCGAGTCGAGCGGTCGGATCAATGGCGATCGTGACCTTGGTGAAGTCGTTGAACTCGAACGCGCCAATGTCGCACTTCGCGTCGCGCACGACGTAGCGCTGGTCGGTCGTCTGCGAGCAGGTGGTGCCCGTGTTGTACGCCGGGCTCGTGTGCGGGATCGCGTGTGTCATGTTCGGCCCGCCGTTGTACGCCAGCGGCATGAGCTGCGGGTCGGATGGCGTGATCGCGGCGTCGGCGCAACTCCAGTCGTTCACGACGTTCGTTCCCTGGTACCCTAGGCCGTGATAGGTCGCGCAGTTCTGGAGCGGGCTCCCGTTGTGCGCGAGAATCGCGTTACGCAGCAACACCTGGGCGGATCCGCCCGGTAGACTGAACGGTCCGAGCCCGGCGCCCGGGGCGTTGTACGCGATGGTGCTGTTGTCGATCTCGACGTGCGCGTATGTGCCGTATTCGACCGCCGCCTTCCCGACGACGTTGCCACTCACGGTGCTGTTGGCGAGGCGCAGGAAGTTGTCAGCGTGCAGCGCCGATCCCGCTCCGCGATTGTCCTGCACCGTCGTGTTGTACAACGACAGCGACGGTGCCGAGACCGCCGAGCCCAGGTCGGCGTATCCCTTCGTCAGCGTCAGGTTTCGAAGTGAGAGTGACGTGCCGCCGCTGATGACGCGGTGCTGGTCGTTGCCGCTGAGCGTGATACCCTTGGCGGGTCCGATGATCTCCACGGGCCGGCGCGCGTCGAGCGGCGCGTCGAGCGTGATAGTATCGCCCTCGAGGCTCGCGACGAAGACGATCACGCCGGTGGGGCCAGGCTGGTTGACCTGGTCGACGGCCCACTGCAGCGAGCCGACGTCGGTACCCCCGCTCGCGTTCGTGACGGTGACCTGGATCGGCTCGATGGCGAGCACGGGCGTGCCGGGCGCGATTGTCGCCGGAGACCCGGGGGCGGCGGGTTCGTCCGCGCAGGCGGCGAGGGCTGCCAGCCCGAAGAGCGTAAGTGCGAGCGGCCAGTGACGGGCTCGCGTGTTGAATGTATGCATCTGTCGTTATCCTCGATGGGTGGTAGGGCTGCGTCCTGTTAGGCGCAGCCAATCGAGGATTCGAGCCAGGCACCGCTACGGACGGGCATGAGCGGCGGCGCGGAATGAGTGCCGGGAATCGGAGTCGTGGTTCGAATCCGCTCGACGCCGGGTGGATTACCCCGACGACCACCCACTCACTAGCGAGATCAGCCGCGCTTACCCGAGGACCGCGGCGCCACTGATCCGGGTGTCCGCGAAACGCGGGATGGCGCCAGCCGCATCAACCTCAGGTTTAGACGCCCCTGTGCCGGCCGATCCCGCACTGCCCAAGGTCGCGCGGTTGGAGAGGTCCCAACGCGACGACCTGGAACCGGGACCCGCGTGGCGGTGCATTCGGGAGAGTCGAGCGATCGGCGCACGCGGCGGGAGTCCTCTTGTCGGCTAGCGTGCGCGGCGGTATGAACGAGCCGACGTGAACCACCGCCACCTGCGACACTCGGGAACCCGCGAGAGGAGCGTGACGTGAAGCGAAAATCCGGCTGCGGCCCCGGCCTGCTCGCCCTCGGGCTCTTCTTCGCGTTCGTGTTGGGCATGGACTACCTCGCCGTCCAGATCGACCGGCGCCGCTTTCCCTGGGGCTACGCGGACTCCGGCCAGCCTCCGCTCGTGGGCACATGGGTGGGCCCGTTCACCACCGCGAGCGGTAAGCGGCTCGCCATGATGGTCGACATCGATCTGGTGGAGCTGGGTCGGAACCGCCGGTACACGCCGATCATCCGCACGAGGCGCCACAGCTGGCTCGAGGGTCGCGTGCTCGTGTGCGACGGGCCAGGGCGGGTGCGCCACCTCGAGGCGTCGGGCGAACCTAACGATGATCGAGCGTCGCGCTTTCACCTCGCGACGAGCCCCACGGACAGCATGCCGCCGGAGGGGCTCGCGCCGAGCCACCTCTATGGTCGCTGGGACGGGGGTGACTCGCTCGCGCTCGAGGCCTCGCTGTACCTGCGGCGCGGCAAGTCGGCGATCACGAAGAGCGATGACCCCGACACCGGTCTGAAAAACACGCCGCTCACGCTGCGGCGTGGGACGGAGGCGACGTTCACCGAGGTATGCGCGCGGCTCTGAGCCCCGAGCGCGCGAGCAGCGCCTGCTCCGCCGTGCGGTCGCCGATCTTCCATCGACAGCGGCGGGGACCGTACCATTGTACGGAATGGAGACACCGGCTGTCTCCTGGCAGGTGAAGACCGAATCGACGCGGAGCACCATCGAGATGGCCTCGACACCATGCCGCCGGACGCGGCGAGCAGTGCCACGCACGATCGTCTCACCCGTGATGATCGCGGCGATGGCCCCCGCACTCGCATTCGCCCAGCCGTCCGCGGACACTCGGCCGAACACCCTCACCGCACCCGAGCGCGCGGCCGGCTGGAGGCTCCTGTTCGACGGCACCACGCTGACGGGCTGGCGCGGGCTCGGTCGCGATACCGTGCCCACCGCCCACTGGGTCGTCGAGCGTGGCGCGATCCGGAAGATCCCGAGCGGGAAGATCCCGCGACAGGCCGACGGCCAGCCGCTCGCCGGCGGTGACCTCATGACCGTGGACGCGTTCGGCGACTTCGAGCTGTCGTTCGAGTGGAAGGTCGCTCCCGGCGCGAACAGCGGCGTCAAGTACAACGTCTCCGAGGCATTCTCGCTGGCCAACGCGGGAAACCACGCGGCACTCGGCTTCGAGTACCAGGTGCTCGACGACGACCGTCACGAGGACGGCAAGCTCCCCTCGCACCGGACGGCGGCGCTCTACGACCTCATCGAGCCTAACGTGCAGAAGCAACTGCGGCCAGTGGGCGAATGGAACCGCTCATCCATAGTGTTCCGCGGCAACCGCGGCGAGCACTGGCTCAACGGTGCCAAGGTCGTAGAGTTCGAGCTCGGCACGCCGCGGATGGACTCGCTCCTCGCGAAGAGCAAGTACCGCACGATCCCGGGATTCGCCGAGCGACGGCGCGGGCACATCGTACTGCAGGACCACGGCGATGAGGTCTGGTACCGCACCATCAAGCTCAGGCGACTGGACGCCACGAGGCCACCATGACGCAGGACGATCCCTCGCTCGACTCCCTCGATCGGCGCGACTTTCTCAAAACGGCGTCCGTGGCCGGGGTCGGGCTCGCGATGTCCAGCCGAGTCGGTCCGCTGCTCGCGCAGGGTCGCTCACCTAACGAGACTGTCCGGGCCGCCGTCATCGGGCTCAACAGCCGCGGGCTCACTCATCTACAGGACGTCGTCCGGAGCGCGAACGCCGAGCTGGCCACTCTGTGCGATGTAGATGCGCAGGTGCTCGCCAAGGCGATGGACATGGCGTCCAAGGCGCAGTCGAAACCGGTGACGGCCGTCGGCGACTTTCGGCGCGTGCTCGACGACAGGGACATCGACGCCGTCTTCATCGCGATGCCGGATCACTGGCACACGGCGGCGACCGTCATGGCACTGCAGGCGGGGAAGCACGTCTACGTCGAGAAGCCGGCCAGTCACGACCCGCACGAGGCACAGCTGCTCGGTCAGGCCCAGCGCCAGTATCAGCGCGTGGTGCAGTTAGGCACGCAACAGCGCTCGGACCCGCGGACGCGCGAGGTGATCCAGGCGATCCATGAAGGCCTCATTGGCCGAGCGTATTACGCGCGCGCGTGGTACGCGAACAAACGCGACACGATCGGGCGAGGGAAGCCGGCCCCGGTTCCGGCGACGCTCGACTACGAGCTCTGGCAGGGACCGGCCCCACGCACGCCGTACCGCGACAACATCATCCACTACAACTGGCACTGGTTCCGGCGGTGGGGGACGGGCGAGATCTGCAACAACGGCACGCACGAGATCGACGTCGCCCGCTGGGCGTTAGGCGTCGAGTACCCCACCCGCATCACCTCGGTCGGTGGGCGCCATCACTTCGACGACGACTGGGAGTTCTACGACACGCAGGACGCCGGTTTCGAGTTCGAGGGACGAAAGCAGATCGTCTGGCAGGGCCGAAGCTGCAACCCGTACCCCGTTGAAAGCCGAAGTCGCGGGGTCAGCGTTCACGGGACCGGCGGCACGGTGGTGCTGGATCGGAACGGCTACATCGTCTACGACCTCGACAACAAGGTCGTGAAGGAGTCGCTCGCGCCCGCGAGAACCGATGGTCTCAACGTGAGCGCGGACGACACGGCCACGCAGATCCACGTGGACAATTTCGTGGCCGCGATTCGTACGGCAACTGCGCTGCACGCGCCGATCGAGGAGGGGGTGAAGAGCGTGATGCTCTGCCATCTCGGAAACATTGCGCAGCGGACGGGTCGTGCGCTCGTGACCGACGCGGGCTCGGGGCGCATCAGCGCGGATGCGGATGCCATGAAGCTGTGGCGCCGCGACTACGCGCCGGGGTGGGAACCGAAGGTCTAAGCGTCCATTGATCGGGTAGGGAAGGTGTAGGAAGCAGAGGCGTCGCACAGCCTTCAGGCCGTGCGACGCTCCCTGGATCGCGCAGCGGATGCGCGATACTATCGTTAGGTGTGCTCCTACTTCCGCACCGCCGAGAGCCTGACCCCGCGCGACACCGATGCGGGTGCCACCCAGTCGGGGGTGTAGATGGTCGTCGCGGTTGCCTGCGCGGATCCGGCCTGCCAGGTCCCCGAATCCAGGAACATCTTCCGCGCCCACGTCGTGGTGGTCGGGGTGCAGGCGACCTGCGTCGTCGCCGTCGTGTGGACCTGGTTGACCTCCTTGCCCGTCTTCTGGTCCTGCCGAAGCTCCAGCCGAAGCTGAATCGTCTCGTCACGCGTGCACTTCATCGTGCCCGTGAGCAGCGCGTACCCGGCGCCCGTGTCGAGCCGAGCGGTCGGATCAATGGCGATCGTGACCTTGGTGAAGTCGTTGAACTCGAACGCGCCGGCGTCGCACTTCGCGTCGCGGACCACGTGGCGCTGATCCTCGTAGGCGTAGTTGCACTCCACCCCCGCGTTGTACGCCGGGCTCGTGTGGGGAATGGCGTGTGTCATGTTCGGCCCGCCGTTGTTCGCCAGCGGCATGAGCATGGGATCCGATGGCGTGATGGCTGCATCGGCGCAGCTCCAGTCGTTCACGATGTTCGTGCCGACGTAATCGAGTCCGTGATATGTCGCGCAGTTCGGGCCACCGTTGTTGGAGATGATCGAGTTCTCCAGCGTGATCGGCCCCGTCGTGCCGCCCTGAAACCCATAGGGCCCGATGCCCCCGGCTGCGTTGAACGCTACCGTGCTGTTCCCGAACCAGAGCTTGGTGTAATCCGAGTACATGACTGCTGCACGACTCGTCGTGTTGCCGCTGATCGTGCTGTTGGCGATCACCCCTCCCTCGAGGACGAAGACCGCGCCGTCCGGTCCGCGATTGCCTGTGACGGTTGTGTGATACATGTCGATCTGACGCGCCTGGACCGCAGAGGCGATCGGCGCATTCCCCTTGGTCAGCGTCAGATTGACCAGACCGAGCAATGAGCCGGCGTCGATGAGGCGGAACTGGTCCTTCCCGCTGATCGTGATGCCGCCGGGCGGCCCGAAAATGTCCGTCGGGAACGTGAACACCAGCCCGGCGTCGAGTGTGATCGTCTTGCCGCCGAGCGTCGAGTCGAACATGATCGTCCCGCCGACCGAATCGACTTGGGCGCGACGGGGTCGTCATCGCTACAGGCACCGAGTGCGGCGAGCGCTGCGATGAACACTGCGCGCGACCAGCCGGCCGCGCGTGAAGCAACGATATCCATCTGACCATCTCCACGGTTGATGTGAGTCCTGCACTCGTATAGGCGCGGCCGACCGCGCGAACGAGCCACAGGCGCACCGTGGAAGCGGCGGCTGGCCTACCAGCAATAGAGCGCCGCACGATCGACTCGTGCGGCGCTCTCCGTAGAACCACCTGACGCTGTGTAGAAACGGCCTCGCCTAACGAAAACTCGAGCTAAGGGATGACGCTCAGGGCAGCTTCGCCTGCGGGTAGCGGCTCTTCACGTTCGTGAGCGAGCTGAAGCCGGCGCGCTCCACGACCTTCGTGCTCGGCGAGTAGCCAACCACCCACGCACCCTGCTCGGGCGCCTGTGCGAAGGTCATGACCGCGATGTAGACCTTGAGCGCCCCATCGTCGAACTGCACCTCGGCGTCGGTGCTCTTGAGCTCGCCGAAACGGGTCGCGATCCGCGAGGCCATCTCGTTCACCCCCTCCGCCGACTTCATCGACTCGCGGAGTTGGGGTCCGGCATGGGCGTACGCACTGTCGCCCTGCTTCGCGAAGACCCACTTCACGAACTGGCGCGGGAAGGCGAGCGAGTCCGCTGCGGCACCCTCAGCGGTGGCGCGCGACGCCTGCGCGCGAAGGGCGGCGGGGGCGAGAAACAGCGCGGCGAAGGCGCCGGCGACGAGGACGCGGAGGGTTCCAGGCATGAGGTCGGGGGCTGCGGAAAAGGAGAGAGAGGCTGTCGTGCACCTGGCGCCATGG
>DAINRQ010000025.1:15592-45967 GCA_036741775.1 Gemmatimonadaceae bacterium
TTCCTCATCACCCGCTTCGCGGGTACTCGGCTCGGAACGACGCTACTTGCGGCTGAAGCTGATCTTGACCGGTGCGGCAGCACCGGCCGGCGTGGCCCACACCGGTGTGTTGAAGGTCTGCGCGCTGGCCCTGGCCGCGCCGCTCTTCCACGCGCCGTCGGTCAGCACCATCGTGGCGCTCCACGGCCGCGCGGTCGTGGTGCAGGTCACGGGGATGTCGCTGGCCGCGTGCACGTCGACCACCTGGCCGCCGACCTTCTGATCCTGATGGAGCTCGAGCGCGAGACGGCACGAGTCGTTGCGCGTGACGTTAGGCGCACTTCCACAGCTCGTGTCGTCCGAGAGGTTGCTCCCGGTGTAGCGGAACTCGAAGATCTGGGCGCAGTTCATCCGCGGCGTCCCGGTGTACGCCACGATCGCGTTCTGGAAGTACGGGCGTGGGTTGATACTCGAGTTCCCGTGCGGGACGATGCCCGGCGCCGGCCCGTTCCGGGCCACGGTGCTGTTGTTCATCGCGAACCCGCCGGCATAGCCGGCCGCGACACGTTCGGCCCGATAGGCGCGACGGGCTCATCGGCGCACGCGCCGAGGGTGGCGAGCGCGGCGAGCGCGGTGTTCTTGAACGGGCGCGGCGTTCGCCCGTCGCGCAAAGTGATTCGGAACATGGTTGTCTCCCGGGTGGGTTGCGCTTGTGATTCAGTTGGCGCAACCCGCTGCTGAATCGGGCCGTGTCCGCCTTCCTGCCGACACTGCGTAGACGTTGGTGAGGCCTACCCTACACAAGGAACTCACCAATGACGCGCATATTACCGGACCCGACCTTCTACGCCACACCTCAGCTGGCGATGGAGGCGCCGCCCGAGTCTCTCGCATACGTCGCGCTGCTCGCGACCGACGATGACCAGCGCGACGCCCTTGGCGTCATCGACACGAACCCCGCGTCGTCCGACTTCGGTCAGCTCGTGGGCCGCGTGGATTTTCCCCAGGGCGGCAACGAGCTTCACCACTTCGGCTGGAACGCGTGCAGCTCCCACCTCTGCCCGTACGCGCCTAACGCGCACGTCGAGCGGCGGTACCTGGTCGTACCGGGTACGCACTCCTCACGCATTCACATCGTGGACACGAAGCCCGACCCCCGCTCACCGCGCCTCGTGAAGGTGATCGAGGGGGAAGAAGTGATGCGCAAGACGGGATACGCGGCGCCTCACACCGTGCACTGCGGCCCGGACGGGATCTACATGAACGCCCTCGGCGCCACCGACGGCAACGGACCTGGAGGCATCTTCATGCTCGACCACGAGACCTTCGACGTGAAGGGCCGATGGGAACAGGACCGAGGTCCGCAGTATCTGGCGTACGACTTCGCGTGGCACCTCGGGCACGACACGCTCGTCACGAGCGAATGGGGCACGCCGAACATGGTGAAGGACGGCGTGAACCCCGAGCTCCTTCTCGCCGGGAAGTACGGCCACGCGCTGCACGTCTGGGACCTCCGAAAGCGGCGGCACATCAAGGCGATCGAGCTGGGCCTCGAGCAGCAGATGGTGCTCGAGCTTCGTCCGGCGCACAACCCGACGCGCGCGTACGGCTTCGCCGGCGTCGTCGTGTCGCTCGCCGACCTCTCGGCGTCCGTCTTCGTGTGGTACCTCGATAGCAGCAACGGCAATCCGAATGGCGAGTGGAAGGCGCGCAAGGTGATCACCATCCCCGCGGAGCCTGCCGACCCGTCACTCCTGCCGCCGATGCTCAAAGGATTCGGAGCCGTGCCGCCGTTCATCACGGACATCAACCTGTCAGTGGACGACCGCTTCCTGTACGTCTCGTGCTGGGGGACCGGCGAGCTCCGGCAGTACGACGTGAGCGACCCGTTCTCGCCCGTCCTGACGAGCGTTGCGCGACTGGGCGGCATCGTGAGTCGGGCGGCGCATCCGAAGGCGCCGGACAAACCGCTCAATGGCGGTCCGCAGATGGTGGAGGTGAGCCGTGACGGCCGGCGTGTCTACCTGACGAACTCGCTCTACTCGCCGTGGGACGCGCAGTTCTATCCCGACGGCATCCGCGGGTGGGTCGCCAAGCTCGACGTCGGCCATTCGGGCGGGATGACGGTCGATCCGCGATTCCTCGTGGAACTGGAGCATGGCATGCGCCCGCATCAGGTCCGGCTGCTTGGCGGGGATGCCTCGTCCGACTCGTTCTGCTTCGGCTGAGCGACGGCGGAATGACGACCTCCACGATGTGGCCCTGGGCAGCGTTGCTGCTGCTCGGGGCCACGCACGGCATCAACCCGGGCATGGGGTGGCTACTCGCGGTAGGCCTGGGTTTACAGCAGCGCGATCGCCGCGCGGTGCTGCGCGCGCTCGCCCCGCTCGCGGCGGGTCACGCGCTCGCGATGGGTGCAGCGCTCGTCGCACTCGCGGCCATTGGCGCCGTGGTGGCTGCCGAGTACGTCCGGTGGTTCGTCGCGGTCGCGCTGATTGCGGTCGCCACGCGCTCTCTCCTCAGCCACCGGCACCCGCGGTGGGGCGGTATGCGGATGGGCGCGCGGGATCTCACCGCGTGGTCGTTCCTCATGGCCTCCGCCCACGGTGCGGGGCTCATGGCGCTGCCGTTCGTGCTGCGACTCGCCGCGGTGCCCGTGCCGGCGAACTCGTTAGGACATGCGCACTCGGCGCACGGGAGCCACGTCGCGACGGCGGCGATTGCGAGTTCCGCGCCGCCCCTTGCGAGCATCGGTGCGGTCATGCTCCACACCGTTGGCTACCTCACGGTGACGGCATTCGTCGCCGTCATCGTGTACGATCGGCTGGGCCTCCGCCTGCTGCGCACGATGTGGGTGAACGTCGATGTGATCTGGGCGTTCGCGCTGATCGCGATGGCAGTGTTGGCCGTGGCGCTTTGACCAAACCGATCACCAGGCGTCGGGTGGGCGGGGCAACTCGCCGAGCTCGGGACGGTCCGCCTCGTATAGCCAGCGAGAGACGTCGACCCCGGTCTTGCCGAATCGAAAGGGAATGCGCATGTCGGGAGCACGCCTTCCGCGTGATGACTATGGAGGACCGTTGAAGATCATTCCCCACCGCCGCTTCAGCCTGGACACGCCGCTCTCGCCGTCGGAGGTGGAGGCGCGCTTACGTGATGCCGTCGAGGCCCCCGCGTTCCGCTGGACGAGATCGGACCGCCCGTTCACCGGCAGAGTGGAGGGCGCAACGTTCGACATCATGCGCAACGTGCAAGGACGCAATTCGTTCCGGCCACAAGTGCGCGGAACGATCGTGGCTGCGGGTCGCGGTGCCCGGGTCACCGGCACGATGCAAGTTCACCTGGTGGTGCTGGTGATGATGGGGTTCTTGTTGCCGACGCTCGCTATCGCGTTCATCACGCTCATGGTGGGGGAACTGCGGCGCGGAGCCTTCAATCCGGTGTTCATCGCGCCGATCGTGGTAGTGGCGACGCTGCCCGTTGCGATGGTGGTCACGTTCGCGCGGGAAGCCCGGCGCGCGTTCAGCGAGCTCGGTCGAATCGTGCAGGCGTCGCAGGGCGAAGGCCCCCGTTAGCAGGTGCTCGAGGCTCGAGCCCCGTGGCGTGGATCTTATTACTCCTTGATATGAGGATATTTTAGGGTTATCGTGCGATAACGAGTGAAAGGTGGAGCGAAATGGCCCTCAGCCGCTCGCAGTTCGCCGCCGTCGTGGGCACCGACGAGAAATGGGTCGAGAACGCCGCTCGCGCGCTTGGCCGTCGTCTCGAGTACACGCCGGCCGAGGCGCGGTGGATGGGAATGGTACGGCTCCTGGCGCGTGACCTCGGAATCCCGGTTGCCCGGGCGGGCGAGCTCGCGGACGACGCGCTACGCCAACCGACCGAGACGCGGGCGCTGACGCTCGCCACATCCGAGGATGGCGCGGCCGCCCTCGTGGTCGACCTTGCGCGGTACCACTCGACGTTCGCCGCGGCACTCTCGGCGGCCATGAACCACGGGGGCCCGCGGCGGCGCGGGCGGCGGCCGCCGTCGAGGCCAGCGCGCGTTCGTGAGTCCGTCGCGCGAGCCGAGGCGTACGGCGTGGACGTGTCGCTGCTTCGAGAGGCCCTCGCGAGATCGCCGGCGGAGCGTCTCGCGCGACTCGACGCGAACGCCGCGTTCCTGAACGCGCTGCGGCCGGTGTCCGACGGCCAGTGAGCTTCGCCTCGATGCTCCAGGGGCTGACGGCGGCCGGCGTTCGGTTCGTCGTTGTCGGCGGTGTGGCGGCCGCCGCGCACGGTTCGGCGCACGTCACGAACGACCTCGATATTTGCTACGACACGGCACCCGACAACATCGCTCGCCTAACGACGCTACTCGCCGAGTGGGAGGGCTACCCACGGGGGGTCGAGCGTGGGCTGCCGTTCTTCATGGATGAGCGCCAGTTCCGCGCGACGCCGCTCATGACCCTGACGACGCGTGAAGGCAATCTCGACGTGCTCGATCGGGTCGCCGGCGTCGGCGTCTTCCGGGACGCGCTGGAGCACTCGGTCGAGTTCGAGGCGTTCGGGGTCCAGTTCCCCACGCTCGATCTTCCAGCGCTCATCCGCGCCAAGCGCGCGGTGGGCCGGCCGAAGGACATCGCGCAACTGCCGGAGCTCGAGGCGCTCGCCGCGCTGCGACGGAGAGCGCGCTGACATGCGACGTCGAGATCGGTGTCACGCAGCCGCCCCGTGTACTACAACAGCCGCTCCCGCACCGCCTTCGCCACGGCGCTGCCGCGGCTGTTCACGTGCAGCTTCGCGTAGATGTTTCGCACGTGCCCGTCGATGGTGTGGGGGCTCAGCGACAGCTGCTCCGCGATCCGGTTTTTCGTGTGCCCGTCCACGAGCAAGGTCAAAATCTCGTGCTCGCGCTCCGAGAGCCCGTAGTCCGCGCGCGGAGTAGCCATCTGACTGAACATCTCGAGCACTCGCCGCGCGATCTGACGGTCCATCGCGCCGCCCCCATCCAGCACGTTCTCACACCCGCGCACGATCTCGTCGCCCGTTGCCGACTTGAGCAGATAGCCCGATGCGCCGGCGCAGATCGCGGTGAAGATGCGGTCGTTGCTCTGGTGCACTGTCAGGACCACCACCGGAATCGACGGGCTCCGCTTCCGGATCGCGCGCGTGCACTCCACCCCATTCGCCCCGGGGAGCGCCAGGTCCATCAGGATGAGCCGCGGCAGCTCCTTGCCCTCGTTGAGCGCAGCCACCGCGCTCTCGCCGTCCGCGAACGCGCGCGCGCAGCGCATCCGAGCGCTGCCATCGAGTAGCTGGCAGAGCGTCTCGCGATACAGGACACTGTCCTCGACGACCCACACCGAGGCGCGGTGGTCGTACCGAGTCACGCGATGGCCGCTCCCTGGATTGGCGTTGCGTCGATCGCCGAGCCGGGCCGGTCGGCTTCGACTATCTATAGTAGCGTACATCGCGGAGCGACGGCGCAGATGACGCGTTCACGTCCTCCGGAGCGCCAGCGTTGCCGTCGTCCCGCCGCCGGGACGGCTCTCCACATCGAACCGCGCACCCAGCCGCTCCGCACGCTCGCGGATGCTCCGCAGCCCCCGCCCGGGCCGTGCGTTCGCCGGGTCGAAGCCGCGGCCGTCGTCCGCCACCACGAGCTCGATCTCGCCGCCGCGGGCGTTCAGCTCGATCCGCACCGACCCCGCCCGCGCGTGCCGAGCAACGTTGTGGAGCAGCTCCTTGTAGATGAGCAGGAGCTCCTTCCGCTCCGCGAGGCCCACGGTGCCCGACAGCTGCTCGGGCGGCGGCGCTCGAAACGCGATCGGGATGCCGGGGAGCAGGTCACCGGACACGTCCTGCATGCGTGACGCGATGTCCTCGAGACGGTCCGCGTTCGGATCGATGGCCCAGACAATGTCGCGGAGGTCAGCGACCATGCCGCGCGCCGACTGCCCGATGCGAGCGAGCTGCGCGCGCCCGCCATCCCCGTTGCCCGACGCCGCCACGGCATCGGATATGAGCGCGATGCTGCTCAAGCCGGCGCCAATCTCGTCGTGCAGGTCCCGCGAGATCTGCAACCGCAGACGCTCCACGGCCACGGCCTGACGCAGTCGCAGGCGGTGCAATGCCCAGAGCAGGGTCATGAGCGCCGCGACCAGCAGCGTACGAAACCAGCTCGTCCCCCAGAACGGTGGCACGACCCCGATGCCTAACGACTTTCCCGGCTCTGCCCAGGCGCCGTCGGTGCCGGCGGCGGTCTGCACCTCGAACGTGTACCGGCCCGGAGGCGGCGTGGCATACGTGACACTGTGATCGGCCGACTCGATCCAGTCCTCGCTCAACCCGCGCAGACGATACCGATAGCGCCGCGCGGGGCCGGGCGCGAACGTGAGCGCGGCGAAATCGAGCGTGAAGGTGCGATCACCAGGACCGAGCTGCACGTCGGTGACGCCGTCGAGCGACGCGTCCACCGGCCCACGCGACGTGACCTTGCGCCACCGGGTGACCACCACGGGCGGCGGCTGGCGACGCCGCGTCACGAGCTCCGGCCGGAAGATCGTGAGCCCGTCGATACCACCAAACACCATCTCGCCGTTCCGGCGGCGCAACGCGGCGCGCCGGTTGAACTCGCCGCTCATCACGCCGTCAGGGCGACGGTAGCGTCGCGCGATGCCCGTCGAGGGCGAATACTCCACGATGCCGTGCGCCGTGCCTAACCAGAGACGTCCCTGGCCGTCCTCCTCGATGGAGAACACGGTCGTCGTGCTCAGCTCGGGAATGCTCACCGGAACGAAGCGACGGTTCGCCACGTCCCACCGCTGAAGCCCCGCCTCGCTCGCGAGCCACAGCACGCCCTCGGCAGTCCGGTGCAAGTCCAGGATGAGAGGGTTGGGCGACGGCGCGATCGAAAACGTGTCGAGTGGCAGCGCGAGCCGACCGTTCCCAACGCGGCCGCGAAAGAGCTGTTCGCCGCCGATCCACAGGAAGCCGGAATCACGGTCTGCGTACACCGACACCGCGAGGCGCGGCTGGCGCGCCGACGGTCCGAACGTGGCGGTGGCCGGATCGAAGCTCGTCACGCCGACCGATCCCCGCGCGATCCAGAAGATGCCGTCACGGTCCTTCGCGATGTCGACGATGTTGGCGGCGCCCGGTGGCTTGTAGCAGATGAAGTCGGGGAGCGCCGCACGGCAGATGCCGTCGGCCGTGCCGACCCAGAGGTTCCCGGCGCGGTCTTCCTCGAAGTCCCACACCTCATCCGTCGCGAGACTGTTGGTACGGCGCGGGTCGTGACGGAACCCGTCGAGCCGCGATCCGTCGGGACTCGCCCTGAAGACACCGGCGCGAAGCGTTCCGCCCCACAACGAGCCGTCGCGCGTCTCGTACAGCGCCATCACGAAGTTGCTCGGCACGGGCAACGGCGGGCTCGATGTCGTGGACAGGTGATCGAACACGGGGCGGGTAGGGTCGAGTCGCACGAGCCCCGCCGTAGTCGTCGCGATCCAGAACGCGCCTTCGCGATCCACGTCGAGGTCGCGCGGCAGGGGCGCGTCCGCAAACACCTCGCGCGGGTCCCACCGGTCGATGATGCGTCCGGCGAGATCGACGCGCGCCAGCCATCTGTCGGTGGGGATCAGCAGGCTCGCGCCGCGATCGGGCTCGATGGCGGGGACGAAGACGCCCCGGAACGCGTCGACCATCCGAAACCGATCGCGTCCCGGGTCGAGCACCATGAGGCCGCGGTCGCCGCCGATCCACATCCGCCCTTCGTGATCTTCGAACCCGGTGAGGACGGCCGTCAGCGACTCCAGCGCGAAGCGGCTCATCCGGTTCGTTGCCGGATCGACGTTCATCGCGAACACGACCGAGTCGCGCTGGCAGCCGAGCCACAACGCGCCGCGGCGCGCGGCCGCGAGAGCCCAGCAGGAAGTCAGCGCGGAGTCGGTGAGCGCCGTGACGGCACCTGGCTGCTCGGCGTTCGTCTCCACCCACTTGAGCGCGCCGCTCTCGAGAAACCAGAGGCGACCGGCTGCATCGATGACGAACCGAGAGATGCCGCCGCCCTGATGCACGCGCGTGAGCGCGAACCGGTGGGCGCTGAGTCGGAAGAGGGACTGCGGCGTCGCGATCCAGCGGTTGCCGCGCGAGTCCACGCGAACCGTGTAGATGTGCCCCGCCAACTCCGATGGCGCTCGCGGATCGAGTGACGTGTACTGCACGAACGCGTACCCGTCGAAGCGCTGGAGGCCTCGCGGCGTGGCGACCCAGATGTAACCGGCGCTGTCCTGGACCACCGCGGAGACGCTGTTCTGCGCAAGCCCCTGTTCGGTCGTGAAGCGGTCGACATGCAGGAGCCGGCCCTGCGATGCGGCGGGGGATGCCACGAGTGACGCGGCGCCGGCCGCAGCGAGCGCCGCGACGAACGGCGCCCGCGCGCATCGCCCGCGCAGAGCGTGTCGCGCGCACCCGTCTTGTCGCACTGGGCGAAGCGACGGAGTCGGCGATTGGGTCGACGTGTGGCGGAATCGCATGGGGCCGGGCGCGAAGATGGGCGCGAAGATGGGCCCGGGGCAAGCGATCCGACCGACGCGAACGCGTCATGCGCCGTCGGTTCTGGCCCCAGACATTGGACGCCGACCCACACAGACGGTCCGTCCGAGCTGCCGACGTCATGATGAGCGCCCTTCTGATCGCCTCGTTCGCGTCACTCCAATCGCCCACCACGCAGTCGCCGCCGGACAGCGTGCTGGCGGACAGCGTGCCGGCGCCCCTGACGGTGACCCAGGCATGGGCGGCGGGACGGCCCGTTGCGCACGACGCGTCGCTCGCGTTCAGACTCGGTCGCCCACTGCTTCGCGACGAGCGACTCGCGTTGGTCGTTGGCGCGGTGGACCTGGCAGGCTTCGCGACCGACGAAGGCACCACTGTCACGCTGCACCTGCGCAGTGCCCGCGTCGCGCCGGGTAGCCACGAGGTGATCGCGTACTCGGTCACCGAGACGGCCTGGACGGAGCTCGGCCGGTTCCCGGTGATGGTGCTCACGCGCGGCGGGTTCGAGTCGATGCGCGTGGCTCCGTCGGCGACGCTCAACAACGTCGGCCAGCTCGCCGAACGCACCTCCGCGCTGGAGACGCCGTCGCCGCGCCGGACGTTCCAGGACTTCACGGGGAGTGCCGGCGTTCAGGCCGCGTTCCAGCGCCGCGGCGTGACGCTGGAAACGCAGTGGAACGTGGCGGGGACGAGCGAGCGGGAACAGGCGCTCCGGTTCAGTGAGCGCCAACAGGCTGCCCCGCTCATCGATCTCGCCGACTTCTCCGTGTCACTGCGCGGCGGCCCGACGACGCTGTCGTTAGGTTCGCTCACCCTCGGCCAGCAGCGCCATCTGGTGCAGCAGTTCCCGAGCCGAGGAGTGACTGCCTCCGTGGCACGCGGACCGGCGACGCTCACGCTCGCCGCGGCCAACGGCTCGAGCATCGTCGGGTGGAACAACCTGCTCGGCGTGAGCGATGGTCGTCACCTTCTGCGCACGGCGATGCTCGCGATGGAGCTCGTGCCAAATCATCCGGGATCGCTCCGTCTCGAGACCACCGTGGTCGACGGCTCGACGCGGCCGAACACCGGTGTGGCACGCGGAGCGATCGTTGACGCGGAGCGCGGCGGCGGACAGGGCATCGCGCTCGACGCACGCACGCCCGGCCAGCGCGTGCGGCTTCGCGCGGAGTGGGCGCGCAGCCGACTGCGTCCGGCGCGCGACGACGAGCTCACGGACGATGTGACGCTCGTACCGCTCGGCGCCGCGCGCGGGAACGCGCGATACGCCGAGCTCGGCATCGACGTTCTCCGTCAGCGTCGTCTCCTGTCGCTCGTCACGACCGACCTGTCGGTGATTCTGCGGCACGAGCGGGTGGACCCGCTCTATCGAAGTGTCGCCACGTCGCCGCAGGCCGATCGTCAGGACAACGGTGGCGAGGTCGCGCTCACGTTAGGCGCGCTCGGCGTCCGGGTGGCGTACGCGGCGAGCGGAGACAACCTCGGTGACGTGCCCTCGGTGCTGCGGACGGAGAACCGACAGACCCTCACGAGCGTCACGCTCCCGCTCGGCCAGGCGTTCACGCGGATTCCGCGACTCTCAGCCTACCTCCCGCTGCTTTCGGGAAGCTGGGGGCGCACGCACGCGGTTGCCGATGACCTGCCGACGAACGGCGACTTCCGTCCGGTGGATCTCCCGGACCAGCTGAGCACCACGGCGGACGCATCGGCGCAATGGACGCTGACGCGTTGGAGAGTGAGCTATCGCTTCGCCCGCAGCGCACAGGACAACCGACAGGCCGGGCGCGAGCGCGCGGATTTCGCGACCGACATTCACGCGGTATCGGTCGGGTTCACGCCGCTGGCCGTGCTGGACGTCGGCGTCGACGCGACCGACGAGCAGCAGACGAACGAGGAGCTCGATCAGTCGCAGCGGCTTCGCCGGTTGGGCGTCGCCGGCACGTGGCAGCTCACGCGACTCGCGCAGTTCTCCGGCGGCTACACCGCGACCGTGTCGCGCGATCGTCCCGCCACCACCCGCGGCACGCAAGCCGACCTGCGGGCAGAGCTCTCGCACGGCTTCGACATTCGTGGCGGCGCCGACGGTGGCAACGCACGCGGCCGCCTCTTCGTGCGCTACCAACGGCTCTCGGCCGAGACACAGCAGCGGATCGATGCCGTCGCGTCGGTGCTGCCACCGGGCCGTCGTCTGCGGTGGAACGTGGCGACCGGCCTCTCGTATCGGGTGCTCTGACATGCCTGCGACCTCGTTCCCGACGACGCTTCGCCGAGCGATCGGGCTGCCCGGGCTCGCGGAGTGCGTGGCCGTATGCGTGGCGATGTGCACGGCCGCGGCGGGTCACGCCGGCGCGCAGGTGCGCGTGAACCCGACAGGCGTCAGTGTCAACGCCACCGGCGCAACGACCGTGTTCCTCACGTTCGGCGGCGTGGGCAACCGGGTGCCACGAGAAGGCGTGTGGTGCGGTCAGCTGATGGACGCCACCCCCGACCTCGGGCTGCGATGCGATCCCGGGTCGATCTTCGGAACTCTCCCGTCGCGCTACGACCTGCTGCGGCCGAGCGGTCGCGGTGCCGTGACCGACATCATGTCGATTCCGCCGTCGGTGGCGCGGCGCGCGTACGAAGATGCGGTTCGCGGAGCCCGATCGACCTTCTTCTACGTCAGGCGCTTCGAGAGCCTGACGGGTGGTCCCGACGAATACGTGGCCGTGACCTGCCGGCTCACCGGCGGAGGTGCGCGGGTGCCGTTCGCACTCACCGATGTGCAGCTGGCATTCGACTCCGACGTGCCAGTGCTCGTGCTATCGAGCGACGGGCATGTACCGCCTGTCGTGGCGCGCATCAGGTACAACGGCACCGGGCGCCTCAAGGGTCGCTGGGAGGTGGCGCTGCCCGGCGATGAGCCACCGACCACCGAGGACCTGCTTTCCGAGGCCGCGCTCCCGGCCGAGCGGCGTGGAGCACAGAGGCGCTACACGGAGGTCGAGCGATTCAACGTGTTCCTGCCGCCTAACGGCCGTTTCGAGCTGCAGGGCCCGCCGCCGGACCGCCTGCCGACACGCGTGGACGGAACGTACCTGCTGCTGCTCCGCATCGAGGCCGACAGCGAGCGCGAAGGCGACTCCGACCTCGGCGTGGTGGGTGCCGGTGACGGCATCCTGCACAGCGGTGCCGTGGCCGGTTTCGCGATCCCGCCCTTGCGATACGTCGTGGGCTCCGGCGAGACGGTTACGACGCGGGCGGGGTCGACTACCCGCGCAGTCGGGCTGCTTCGTCCCGAAGACGGTGCGCTCATTCCCTCCGGGTCGATGGTGGTGGTGCGCTGGAGCGAAGATGCGCTGGCCGCGCGCTACCGCGTGGAGACAGCCGGGTCGGCGCACGGCGCGAGCGTGTTCACGGCGTACGTACGGCGCGGCGTGGTGCGCTATGTCGTTCCGCCGTTCGTGTGGGAGCGCGTAGCCGATGACACGATGTGGTGGCGCATTGTCGCGCTCGATGCCGCCGGGCGTGCAATCCGTTCGAGTGAATGGCGGCAGGTGCGGCGGGCGCCCGCGGCGCCCGCGGATTCCACAACGCCCGCGAGCCCCGCGACGGTGCCCTGAGGTGACCAGATGTCGAGACCAATCCCTTCGGAGAACTCACCCATGTCCACGTTAGGCCGCAGTCTCGCCGTGACCGGCCTGCTGCTTCTCTCGGTGCCACCGTCCGCGCGCCCAGCGCTTTCACCCAGTGCGCCCGGCGCACCCGGCGCACCCGACGGACCCGGCGTGCCGGCATCGAATTTCGCGGAGAACATCAGGGTGGTCGACTTCGCATCGAGCCTGACGTACGACCTCACGAAACGACCGCCCGTTCGCCGCGGCGTGACGTCCTCGATCAGCATCAAGAAGAACTTCATCGATCTCGTTCCGTTCGGGCAGGTGTCCGTGAGCGGAGCCGGGGCGTCGATCAGCAATCTCGACAACGGCACGGACGGCGGCACCGGATACATCTCGATGCGGCTGACAGTGCCGAGCAACGCCACGCTCGGCACCGTCATCACGCTCAGTGTCGGGCTCGTCGATCGGTTCACGTTTCGCGTCGTGAACCGCGGCGTGGTCACGTCGGTCACGAAGAACCCCGATCCGGCGACGCTGCAGCCGGGTACCGAATGGACCGCCACCGTGACTGGTACGGACCTGGGCGGGCCCGGCCTCCTCACGATTCCGTGTCATACGGTGACGGTTCCGAATCGGAGCAACACGTCGGTGCAGTACCGGCTTCGGCGCGCCGATACGTGCTCCACGACGACCTTCTCCTTCCGTCTCGTCGCGGCGGCGACGAACGACCCGCCGACGTGGACCACCGCAACCGGCGGAGGAACGGGCTTCGCCTTCTCGTACGTGCCGCCGCCGCCAACCGGTGTGACCTGCACATCGATCCCGAACATCACCGCGCCGGTGATCACCCGCCCGCTGAACAATCAGGTGCTCGTGTTCGGATCGGGCACAGCGTCACCGACTCGAGTGACCGTTGCCTGGGAGCAGCGGACGCAACCGGGAAACTTCCTGCCGCCGAACAACGAGTGGCTCGTCACGCGTCAGGTCACCACCCAGTTCGGGACCATCACCAGCCAGCCGGTGACCGTCACCGCGTTGTCCACCGTGCTGTCGGTCGCCATTCCGGGAACGGCTACGGTGTCGATTCGCGCGAGGAACTGCGGGACACCGGGGCCGGCCACGACGATCACGTTCACCACGCGGTATTAGTAAACGCAGATGCCGAGGCGACCGGAGACGTGGGTGCGCGTGCTTCGTCGCGCGAGATCGCTCGCGGCGGTGGCCGTCCTGCTGCTGGTGACCGCCAACGCGGGGACGTCTCCGGCCGCGGCCGCGCGGCTGCCGCGACAGGATGTGCTGCCGGTGGTGGGCGGGCCGGGGGGCACTTCGTTCGCGCAGGTCTGTCCGACCGGTCACGTGCTGACGGGCATTCGCGCGAGGCGTAGCGCGACACTCGATGCCATCGGCGTGCGATGCCGTCCCGTACAATCGAACGGGACGCTCGGCCCCGAGGTCGATGCCGGCCCGGTGTGGGGTGGACCGGGTGGCCGTGCGTTCGCGGCGTCGTGCGGCTCGTCGACCGTGATCGCCGAGCAGGTGGCTCGTTTCGACGGCAGGCACCTGTTGGCCCTGCGATATCACTGCTTTCGATGGGACGCCGCGATGCGCCGGTGGGACGCGACGTCGGGCAGGCGTAACGCGATCATCGTGGTCGCACCGATGGCTGCGTCGGCCGCGGCATCGACGAACGAGACATCCACCCCGTGCCCCGCCGCGGCACGACCGGCCGACGGCGTCCGCGGTCGCTCGGGCATGGTGGTGGACGCCATCGGTATTCGCTGTGACCTCCCGTAGCCTCCGATCCGTAGTCGTTAGGCAGCGACCAGGCCTACCCTTTCACACCATCTCTTCCGCGAGGATCATCATGCGTCCGCCGACCGGTCGTCCGCTGGCCCGCCTTCTCCGCCACCCACCCTCGCCGACGATTCGCTCGGCGCTCGTCATGCTCGCTACCGTCGCGGCAGGTGGCGCATTGTTCATTCCGACGGTCGCCTGGACGACGAGTCCGCTGTCGCTGCTATCAGTGACCCTCTCGCCAGCGGACGTGCCCCTCGGCAGAAGGACAACGGGCACGGTGACGATCAGCGCGACGCGGGCACTCTCCACCATTCAGCTTGCGAGTCTGAACAGGAGCGTCGCGACCGTGCCGAGCTCGATGACCATCCCCGGTGGCCAGACGAGCGGCGCGTTCACGGTGAGCACGACTACCAGCGTCCCCGGCTGTACGGATATCACGGCGACGATGGGTGGCGTCACGAAACGCGCGACGATCTTCGTGTTGCCGGCGCCGACGCCGAGCAGCGCGCCGGTGAGGGTGACGGTCCCACCGTCGGCGGTCGGAGGACAGACGGTGCAGGGCCGGGTGGGCTTGTTGGGCGTGACGGCGGGAACGCACACCGTGCGACTGTCGAGCAGCAACACGAACGTGGCGACCGTGCCGGCGTCGGTCACCGTGTCGGCAACGCAGAATGAAGTGACGGTGTCCGGCTCGTCGAGCTTCCCGATCACGACGGCAACCGTGGGCCACACACAATGTGCGGTGATCACCGCGACCTTCAACGGCACCACGAGCAAGGCGCTCATCAAGGTGGTCACGATCTCGGGGTAACGAGCGGACCGGGCGGCGGCCGGCTGGGGTGCTCGCCGAATGCGCGGCGTACCCCAGCGGGGAATCGGCGCTTTCGCGTGCTGTCAGACCCCTTCGCTACCATAGGAGCGTCTCTCACCGGAGCCGCTCCATGCAGCACAAGGTCCTCGTCGACTACGAGCTCGCCGTCGCGCAGCAGGGCTTCATTGTGCGCGCCCTGCTCGAGCTGAAAGGCAAAGCCCCCACGCCCGACAACCGTATCCCGCTCAACCTCGCCGTCGTCCTCGATCGCTCCGGCTCCATGGCCGGCGACAAGCTCGCCGCGGCCCGTGACGCCGCGGCGATGCTCGTGCAGCGCCTCCACCCGGACGACATCGTCAGCGTGGTCGCCTACGACGACGAGGTCACCACCGTCGCCGAGCCGGCGACGGGCGGCGCCCAAGCGTCGCTGCCGACACTCATCAAGCACATCGAGCCCGGCGGATCCACCAACCTGAGCGGCGGCTGGCTCCGCGGGCGCGAGCTCGTCGCGCGCGGCACGCGCGGGGGTGGGGTCAATCGCATCATGCTGCTCACCGACGGACTCGCGAACTGCGGGATCACCGACTCCGCGCAGCTCCTCGGACTCTGTCGTACCGCGTGTGCTGCCGGGATCACCACGACGACCATCGGCTTCGGCGCGGACTACGACGAGAAGCTCCTCCGCGGCATGGCCGACGCCGGTGGGGCGAGCACCTGGTACATCGAGCGGCCCGATCAGGCGGCCGACGTGTTCGCCGAGGAGCTCGAGGGGCTCCTCACGCTCTCTGCGCAGACAGTCTCGGTCGAGATCCGGCCGTCCGACAGCGTGACCCTCACCGCCATCCGCCATCAGTACCCGACGACCACGTTAGGCACCGGCGGGGCTCGCCTCGAGCTCGGCGACGTCTACGCGCGCGAGCCGAAGTCGGTGCTCGTCGAGTTCTTCGTGCCGGGCATCCCGTCATCCCGAGCGAACGCGAGCGAAGCGAGCGGAATTCGAGGGATCGCAGGCGTCCTGGTAGAGGGTCCGGCGGACGTCGCCATCGCGCACATCACCCTCACCGCGCACGTCCTCACGGACGCGGGCGGGGTCGAGCGGCAGGAGATCGTGTTCCCGATCACCACGTGCCTAACGTCCGACAGTCACACGGAACCCGAAGTGCGCCGCGAGATGCTCCTGCTCGACGCGGCCAAAGCACGAGAGGACGCACTCCGTCTCCGCGACGAAGGCGATCTCGGCACCGCGGCGGGATTGCTCCGCGACCTGTCTGCTCGGCTCGCCGTGGCACCGGAGGAGTACGGCTCGGTGGTCGCGGCGGAGCTCCGCGAGCAGTCCGCAGACCTGATGAGTATGGCGGACGCCTTCGCTGCCGAGAATGTCAGCGCGCAGGACGCGAAGTATCTCGCCCAGCGAGCGTACAACGCGCACCGCGGGAAGCGCGCGTACGAGGAGAAGCTCTCGCGCGGCGGTCGCGGCTCAGCGTAGCAGACAAGCAAGTTCGTGCGTGTGTCAGCCCCAGGTGTTACCGTAGTCGCTGCCCCGCGTCGTCCCCGTGGTTGCACCCTGCTCCCTCGATGTCATCACACCAGCGCCGCCTCGCCTTCACGGGCCCCTTCAACGCTGACCACCACGCTCGCGCCCTCGACGCGCTGTGCGAGCGGCTGGATGCTGGTGCGCGCGACATCCTTTATATAGTCGCATCCGGCGCCGCTCGGCGCCGCGCCATTGCCGATCTCCTAGCGCGCCGCGGGGCCGTGTTCGGCCTCTCGGTGAAAACGATGAGCTCCCTACCTGGCGAGCTCTTTCGCCGAGCTCATCAGAGCGCACCGGCCCGCGTGGACGCGGTCGTCGCCGATCTCCTCACCGAACGCGAACTGCGCACGGCGACGGGGAACCGGTTCGGGGGCGCGACGCCGATGCAGGGGCTCGCGGCCCGAGCGGCGTCGACGATCGACCTCCTCGAGCGGAACGGCGCCACGCCCAAACAGCTCGCAACGGTGCTCGACGGTGCCACGGTCGCTGATGGAGCGCGCGCGCTCAGCCGCGCGTGGTACGGGGTGTCGGGCCGCCGTGCGCGACTCGGCTCCGCCGACTCCGAGATCCTCGCGGCCGCGCGCGACCTGTTGCGCGAGCAGGACGCCGTGCTGGCCGGCCTCGACGCGATAGTCATCGAGGATCTGACGCTCCGGACGAAGGTCGAGCGTGAATTGATCGAAGCGCTCGTCACGCGAGCGCCGTGCGACGTGCTCTTCGCGCATGGACACGTCAAGCAGCTTCCCGACGCACCGTCGTCAAGGGCCCTCACGTGGCTTCGATCGACGTTCGCCTGCGATGAGACGGCGTGCGAGCCGCGAGTGCCAGCGCTGGATTCGATGTTCACCGTGCGCGCGTCGGTGTCGCAGCAGGCCGTGGTTCCCACCACGCTGCTCGAGGCGGCCGGCGACGTGGGTGAAGTGCGTCTCGCCGCGCGCGTGGTGCGCCGCCACCTCGATGCGGGGGTTCGGCCTAACGACATTGCCATCGTCGTTCACGGTGCCGCCGCGCGCTATCGAGAGCTGATCCGCGAGGTCTTCACGCCCGCGGGGATTCCGGTCGACGCCACGCGTCGTCGGACGGTTGCCGACACGGGAATCGGCTCCGTGCTGCTCCAGCTGCTGGGGCTCGCGATCCTTCCTGACCGTGCGACGCGCGAGACCTCGCTTTCCGTCGCTCGCTCGGCGCACATCGACCTCCGGTTGGGCGATCGCGATCATCTCCATCAGCGCATCATCAACAAGGGATACCTCGGCCTTGATGGTTGGGATGCGCTCGCACTGGACACGTTAGGCGAGCACACGACGAACCGCATCAACCGGCTCAAGCGCGCGATCGCCGAGGCGCGTGCGGGATGCGATACGGTGTCGTCACCCGAGCAGGCGGCGAGGGTCGTCCGTCGGCTGGCGAAGGAACTTCGGCTGGTGCATAACGCTGTCGTGGCGCGTCGAAGGCTGTCATCCCGAGCCGAAGGCGAGGGATCCTCGGCGTGCCGGCAGAGGGCCCCTCTAGCGATAACCCGAGGGTCCCTCGCTTCGCTCGGGATGACGCCAGTCGCTCGGACTGGCAGTGACCTGGCCGTACGCGAAGACAACATCGCGTGGGAGGCCATCGGAGACGCGCTGGACGAGACCGTGCCGACCATGCTCGAGATCGATCGCTCCGGGGCAGGGAAGACCGGGCGCGAGTACGCCGCGGCGTGGCTCGTGATGCTCGAACGTGCGCTCCGCGAGACCGTCGTTCCCGTCGAGCGTGCGCCGGCGCAGGCAGTCCAGGTTCGGTCGACGGGTCCTGGCTGCGAAGCCTCCACGCGAGTCACGATCGTCCTCGGGCTCATCGAGAAGGTGTTCCCGCGTCAGGCGCGGCAAGATCCGTTTCTCGATGACGAGCTTCGCGTCGCGCTCCGCGAGCGGTTCGGCTGGGACCTCCCGACATCCACAGACACAGTCGATCGCGAGCGTGAGTGCTTGCTTCGCGCGATTGCATCCCCGACGGACGCGCTGTACCTGTCGTACCCCACGACGGACGCAGACGGTCGGCCGAGCGTGCGGTCGTTCTTCGTGGATGACTACGAGGCGGTGGTCGGGGCGCGCCTGCCGGTCGAGCGTGCGAGCACGCCGTCCGCAATTGCGCGTATCCACGAAACGGCGACGCCGGCCGAGCTCGTGACGGCAATCGCGCACGACGTCTGGCAATACCTGCCGCGAACGGTCGATTCCGCAGAGCGGCGTGCCGCGGCGTTCCGTGCGCTCGAGGCGCTCGCTCGACAGGACACAGATCTCTCGGCGGTGCGTCACGGTCGGCGCGTCAGCCAGCGCCCGCAGCTCGAAGGCGTGCTTCCCGATGGTGCACCGCACCTGACGCTCACGTTGAGCGCATCGCAGCTCAAGTCTCTGGGACACTGCACGTACGAGCATTTTGTCAGCAAGGTGTTGTCGCCCATCGTGCTCCGTCCGCCGGAGTATGACAATCTCGCGAAGGGAAAGCTGATTCATGACGCCCTCATGCACTGGGCGACGGTGCTTGATGGCTGGCGGCGTGGTGAGGCGGCGCTTGCGGAGCTGCACGCCTGGTATCACGCGCAAATCGCCACGTGGTCTCCAGCGCAACGTGGCGCGGACCGAACGGCGCAGGCGACGAAATCGGATCTCGAGCGGCTCGATGAGCTCCTGCGCACGGAGCTCGTGTTGCTCCGCGTGGCCGGTGTAGCGCAGCCGGAGTACGCCGAGCTGGCGTTCGGGGACAAGATGATCCAGCGCGGCCCGCGCCATCCCGCGTCGCGAACGGATGCGTTCGAGATGGAGGTCGACACGGATGTCGGTCCGAGGACGGTGAGCTTCCATGGGTCGCTCGACCGCGTGGATGTCGTCACGATCGGTGGTACGCGCTACGGCGTGGTGGTCGACTACAAGTCGGGAAGGCACTCGAAGTACTACGCAAAGGAGATGATCGAGGGGGTCGATCTCCAGCTGCGACTCTATCTGCTCGTGCTCGAGCGGTTCTGGGGGATCACGCCGGTGGGCGCACTGTACCTCGGGTTCGGTGACGGCGTCCGGCGCGGTGCGCTGCGGGCGGAGTTCCGGGGAAGGTTCGCTGGCGTGGAGGAAGGGCCGGTCAAGATGCTGTCGCCTGACGAGTGGGACGAGTTCTTCGGTGACACTCCTCGCCTCATTGCGCAGCTCGTGAATCGGCTGGTGACGCTCGACGTGCGTCCGGACCCGCGCGACAAGAACTGCGGTTTCTGCGATCTGCAGCCGGTCTGCCGCTACGACCGCTGGGCGCCGGAGAACGCGGATGTCTGAGCGACCCGTGTCATCCCTCGCTCCGCTCGGCATGACCTTCGATCGTCGGTCCGGCAATCGCCGCCCATTCTCCGACGAGCAACTCGCCGCCATCCGCGCACGTGCATCACTCGTCTCTGTCTCGGCCGGCGCCGGGTCGGGGAAGACCACCGTTCTCGTCGAGCGGTTCATCGACCTGGTGCAGAACGACGCCGTTTCTCCGCTCGAGATTCTCGCGATCACGTTCACCGAGAAGGCCGCCGCCGAGATGAAGGAGCGCATCGTGCGGCGCTTCGAGGAGCGCGGCGAGACGGCAAATCGCCGGCTGGCCGAGGCGGCGTACATCTCGACGATTCACGGGTTCTGCTCGCGCATTCTGCGCGAGCACCCGCTCGCGGCGAAGCTCGACCCGTCGTTCCGCGTGATGGACGAGGTGACGCGCAACGTCTTTCTCGATGAGTGTCTCGAGCTGCTCTACAGGGACGAATGGTACGTCGAGTCCGAGCCTCTGATCACGAAGCGCTTCGAGTCCATGCGCCCGCGGCTGTTCGAGCTCATTGTGGACGCCGCGTTCCTGCCTGACGAGTTCGGGACGACTGTCGAGCGCGAGGAAGGACTCACGCTCGACCAGCACGTCGAGAATGCGATGCGGCGCATCCGCGAGCACTGGGATACGCGCTGGCAAGTTGCGCGTGATGAGCTCCTCGGCGTCGCTCCGACGATACTGAGCGCGGTGGTGACCGGGAGGAAGAACCCGGAGCTGCACGCACAGGTGTGCGCAATCATCGAACGCCTGCGTGCCGATGCAACTCCAGACGCCGAGCTGGCCAGGCGATTCGTCAGCAGCACCGGCTTCACCGGTTCGGTCCAGGACGAAGCGCAGGCCGACGAGATCAGAGCGGTCTTCCAGGCCGTGAGGCCGATCTTCAAGGCATACACGGAGATCGATTTGCCGGCGATCGAGCAGCAGGAACGCGAGATCTTCGCCCCGCTCAAGGTCGGCATCTACGAGCGTGCGCGCGATCTGCGGCGGAAATACGAGGAGTTCAAGCGCCAGCACGGGCTGCTCGACTTCGCCGACATGCAGCGCCGAGCGCTCGATCTGCTGAACGAAGCCCCGGCGCGGGAGACCTACGCGCGTCGCTTCAAGCACATCCTTCTGGACGAGGCTCAGGACACGAACGACGTGCAGATGCGTCTCATCGACAGGCTGCGCGATGGCCGGCAGAGCCTGTTCGCCGTGGGAGACGTGAAGCAGTCGATCTACGGATTCCGAGGCGCGAACGTCGAGATCCTCCGGGGGCTCGCCCGCGGCGACGGTGATCGCATGGCGCTCTCGCTCACTGACAACTACCGGTCGCGCGGTGGCGTCATCGACTTCGTCAACGAGATCGGTGGTCGGTTCTGGTCCGATGACGAGATCGACTACGAGCCGCTTTCCGCCAGGTTCGAGTACGAGGCCCGTGGCGCCGAGCCGCGGGTCGATGTGTGGTTCATCGATCAGCCAGACATCATCGACGAGAACGGGAAAGAGAAACGGGAGCCCGTAGAGGAGACGCGCGAGCGCGAAGGCGTCGCCATCGCGGCGTGGATTCGCGAGGCCGTGGACGGCGCGGAACCGCTCGTCGTGTACGATCCTTCGGCGAACGCATATCGAGCCGCCCGGTACGGCGACATCGCGCTTCTCTCCAACACCCGCAATCCGTTCCCTGCCTTCGAGCGTGCGCTGGCGGACCTCGGCATCCCGTTCGTGAAGGACGGTGGACGCGAGTTCTTCAGCGGGCGTGAGGTGCAGGACATCCTGGCGGCGCTTCGCGTGCTCGACAATCCGCTGGATGACGTCAGCCTGCTGACCGCGCTGCGGTCGCCGCTCTTCGGTTGGGGCGATCGCGATCTCGCGCGGTTGCGTACGGTCGCTGGCGGGCGAGCACTGTGGTACGGGCTGCGCGAGATCCGGCCGGAGGAGCGGACCGCCGATCCTTCCGCGTACCGGACGATTCGGAGACTGCGTCGTCAGGCGGGGTTCACTTCGCCCGTCGCGCTCATCGAGCTCGTGTGCGACGTGACCGCGTATCGTGCCGCGCTCCTCTGCCTCCCCCGCGGGCGCGCCCACGTTGCGAACATCGACAAGCTGATCGAGTTCGCGCGTGCGACGGCGCTGCTCGACGGCGCGTCGCTCACGAGCTTCCTCCACCGCGCCACGTTGGCCGAGCGATACCTCGGCAACGAGACCGACGCGCCGGCGAGCGGTGTGGGCGACGACGCGGTCGTGCTCTCGACCATTCACGGGGCGAAGGGGCTCGAGTGGCCGGTCGTCATCCTCGCGGGGCTGGACTCCGACTACGCGCGCACCGAGGTGACGTCGCGCTACTACGCGCCCGAAGGTGCGCTGATTCTCCAGATCAAGCGTGACGATGAAGACAAGCCGCTGCGTTCGGCCGCGAATGGCGCACTCGTGGCCGCCGCCAAGATGCGCGACGAGGCCGAAGGGCGCCGTCTCTTTTATGTGGGGATGACGCGCGCGCGCGAGCGACTCATCCTGACGAGTACGTACCCTTACCTTGAACCGAGGTACGAGCCGAACCGGCTCGAGAAGCCGGTCAGGTGGCTCGCCGGAGCGCTTGGGGTCGAAGAGCCGCTCGAGAAGGGGAGAGTACAGCAATTGGGGGTGACCACCGTGCGGGTGGAATGCTACTCACCTGCACGCGTCGGGCCGATGCGCGACGCGGCTGCCCGCGAGCTCGATGCCGCGCTCCAGGCTGCCCGTCAAGCCATTCGTGCCGGCCAACCCGTCGAGTGGCCGCTGCCTAACGGCTCCGGTGATGCGGTCGATGCCATCGTGAACCGGTTGGCATCGCGTGCGGCACGGGAGGACTCGAACCGGGCGCTCGCCGTCACGACGGTGACGCAGCTCGCGTATTTCTTCCGCTGCCCACTCGTCTACTACTTCGATCTGGTCCTGCAGGTGGACGAGAACCCGCGCGGTCGTGCGAAAGGCGGATCTCCGGGGGAGCGACGTCTAAGCGCGCTCGAGCGCGGTACGCGCGTCCACGAGCTGCTCGAGCGGGCCGACTTCTCGGCCGCACCGCACGCGGAGGTCGCGCGGCTCGTGAGTCAGGTCGACGACGTATCGCCTGACGAGCTCCTGAAGATCAGAGGGCTGCTGCAGAACGTCCTGACCGATCCGCTGATCGAGCGCGTGCGGTCCGCCCGGAAGACCGATCGCGAGTACGGTTTCTTCCTGGCCGTTGGCGGGACGACGGTGCAGGGCGTGATCGATCTCGTATTTCAGGACGCCGAGGGACGCGGGGTTGTGGTCGACTACAAGTCGAACGACCTCTCCGGTCCCGGCCGACTTGCGACGCTGACCGAACTCTATCGACCGCAAATCGAGCTCTACACGCTGGCAGCCAAGCGTGCCGGCTTGATCGAGCCCGACGAGGGTATGCTGTACTTCCTGAACAAGGCGCAGGCAGTATCGCTCCCGGTGGATGCCGAGTGCCTCGAGGCGGCGGAGGAACGTGCGGATGACGCGTTGTCGAGGATCGCGCGATCGGCGTGGGACACGGAGCCGGGCGAGAAGTGTCGGGGCTGCGGGTATCGGAAGCGCGGCTACTGCGAGGTGGGGAAGCGTTTCGAGGAATGAGCTCGGCGTCATTCCGAGCCGGGTCCTGGTTTCTTCCCCTTCCCGGCAACGGGACCAGACCCTCTACCGGGACGAGCGCGATTCTCGACTGCGCGGCTGCGGCGCTCCGCTCGGAATGACGAAACCAAACAGCACGGCCAATCATGCTGCGGACCAATATGCTGTTCGATGATGATGAGCGGGAACCCGCTCCCGATATTCGTCAACTGACGAAGAGCGAGCAGAAGCTGCAGCGATGGGTGGACCTTCTGGCCGCGCTGCTCATTCGGCACCGGCACGCCACGTTCGAGGAGCTGGCGAAGGACGTGCCCGGCTACGACCTCGCGCACGGTCAGCGCGGGAGCGTCCTGCGGACGTTCGAGCGCGACAAGGACGAGCTGCGACGGTTCGGCGTACCGATCGACACCGTCCGAGATAGCCAGGGTGAGCCACTCGGCTATCGCATCGAGCGGAAGGGATTCTACCTGCCCTTTCTCATGGTGGCCGGCCACGAGCGTGCCAAGCACCCGGCTGTCGTGAAATCACACGATGGCTACCGCTCGCTCGAGACGCTCGCGTTCGAGCCCGACGAGATCGACGCGATCATTCAGGCCGCGGCTCGGGTTCGGGCGCTGGGCGACCCGGTTCTCGCGGATGAGGTGGAAGCCGCGATGCGGAAGCTGGCCCTCGATCTCCCGTTAGGCGTGGCGCTCGAAGCCGACACTGCCGCCGCGGCCGCCGTGTCCGAGCTTCGCGTCGTGGCGCCGCGGCGGTCGCCGGCCGCAGGGGTTTTCGAACACCTCAGCGACGCACTCGCTCGGCGGAAGGTCGTGACCTTCGACTATTTCACCATGGAGCGCGGTGAGAGTGCTCGGCGGAGCGTCGAGCCGTACGGGCTGTTCTTCGTCAGCTCCCACTGGTATCTCGCCGGGCGCGATGTCGCGAAGGACGGAGTTCGCAACTTTCGACTGAGCCGCATCACGCGCCTCGAGGTCAATACGAAGAAGGCCCAATCGCCCGACTACGAGACTCCGCCGACGTTCGTGCTGCGCGACCACGCGCAGGCACGCGAGCCGTGGGAGATTGGCGGTGGGGATGCGATGACTGCAGTCGTCGAGTTCACCGCCGCGACGGGCGCGACGAAGGCTGCACTCGCGCTCGGGCAACCGGTAGAAGGGAGCGAGACGCGCCGCCGCTTCACGGTGCGGCGCCTGGACGCGTTCGCGCGGTGGCTCCTGTCGTTCGGCGGAGACGCACGTCCTGTCGAGCCGGCGGAGCTTCGCGCCGAATACGAGCGTGCCGCGGCGGAGACGCTCCGGCGTTATGTAGCTGTGCCTGACGATGGCGACGGCGGCACGGAGGTCTCGACACCGTGAGCGAGACCGCGGCCGCGCGCCTCCGGAGAATGCTCCTGCTCATTCCGCAGCTCGCGGATGGCGAGGACCATACCGTCGAGGACCTGGCTCGTGCGGTTGGAACCGATCGCGCGACCGTCGTACGTGACATCCAGACGCTGGTGTCGCGGGAGGATGAGCCGGGCGGGTTCGTGCCCGGCGTCAACATCTACTTCACGGGTCAGGAAGTCTCGCTCGTGAGCACGCCGTTCCGCCGGCCGATGCGCCTCACATCGTCGGAGCTTGGTGCCCTGGAGCTCGGGCTCGCGATGTTGCGCGCGGAACGTCCGCCTGACGAGCGCGCGGCAGTGAACCGCGCGCTCGAGCGCCTTCGCAAGGTGCTGGTCCATGTCCCGTCCGACATGGTGCAGGTCCCGCTCGACGCCGCGGCGACCGCGCAGCGGGTCGCGTCGCTTCCGAGCCCCGGCAATGCGGACGCGCTCGCGGTCATCCAGAAGGCGCTGGTGTCGCGACGGAAAGTGCGCCTGACGTATCGAGGTGGGGCGAGGACCGAAGCGTCGGAGCGAACCGTGCAGCCGTACTCGCTGGTCGTGGCGTCGGGGTCATGGTACGTGCTCTCGTGGTGCGAGGTGGCCGAGGGGATCCGGTCGTTCCGGTTGGATCGGATGGAGCGCGTCGATTTGTTGGACGAGCGTTACGAGATCCCGGCGACGTTCTCGGTGGATGAGCACCTGAACGACCGCAAGGTGTTGCGAGTCGGGGAGCCGGCGCGGATGCGGGTGCGGTATTCGCCGAGGATCGCGCGGTGGATCGCGGAGCGTGAGGACGTCGAGGTGGACGCGGATGGGTCGCTCACCATGGAGCATCCGCTCGCGGACGTGCAGTGGGGGGTGAGGCACGTATTGCAGTACGGGCCGGACGCGGAGGTGCTCGAGCCGGCGGAGGTGAGGGACGAACTGAGGCGGAGGTTGGGGGCGCTGGTCGCGGACTGACGCAGGACCGAGCGCCGCGAGGACGGCGGACCGCCGGCGTCCGGTGTGCAGCTCGGCATAATTGTCGAGCCCGCCTTTACGTCCGGAGACGATATCACACTGGCCGGTAAGGCGAGCTTTCATGCGGCGCTACCTTGAAGCACGCACGGAAGCACGCACGTTCAGCTGGACGCGGTAGGACGCGCACGCATCACCGCTTCACGGAGTCGCAGCCATGGCCACCAAGTCTACGAAGCAGCGGACGAAGTCATCGGCCACGAAACGCCAAGCAAAGCGCGCCACGAAGTCGACTCGCGCGGCCGGCACCAAGCGCCCGGCAGTCCGCGCCGTGAACGTGAAGCGTGTGCAGGACCCCGCTGTCCTGCGCGCCGGAACGCTGGCGCCTAACGTCTCAGCGTTCAAGACACCGGGTCGCGTCCCGCCCACGCTCGGGAAGTTGAGCGCCGCCGCGCGACGGAAGATCGTCGACCGCATGATCCCGGAGCCCGTCCCGCAGCCCCCGGAGGATGTCGCTCGGGCACTGCGAGCCCTCGAGCCGCCCGTGAGGCGCTTTCACGGGGCGAAGGTCCCGCTCGCCTGGTTCCCGTGGGCGCTGCTCGAGTCTCCATGCGCCGACACGTTCGGCTACATGTTCTCGCCCGTCGTCCGCAACGCGTCGAAGCTGCCGTTCAACGCGACAACGCACGCCCTCCTCAATCGGCTCGGCGAGATGATGGGCGATGACACGCGCGAGGGCCCGACGAGCTCGATCATCCCGGCGGGCTACACGTACTTCGGCCAGTTCGTCGACCACGACATCACGCTCGACGTGAGCTCGTCCATCGACACCGCGCAGAACGCGGACGACGTGCCCAACATGCGCACGCCGGCGCTCGATCTCGACAGCGTCTACGGGCGCGGCCCCGCGCTCGAGCCGTTCCTCTACCGGTTCCCCGAGCCCGGCCAGCCGTCAACGGCCGTGCGATTGCAGCTCGGGCGGAACCGCGACTTCGGTCCCGGAGGCCCACCGAACTCCACGGGCGACGTCGTCGTTCCGACGAACTTCGACGTGCCGCGCGTCGTCAGCGGCACGAACACCGTCGTCACGGAGCCGGACAGCACCTTCACGGCCGTCATCGGCGATCCGCGCAACGACGAGAACGTCATCGTGTCGCAGCTCCATCACGCGATGCTGAAGTTTCACAACCAGGTCGTCGAGCTGCTCATCACGGCCGCATTCCCCGGCGACATCTTCGCCGAGGCGAAGAAGATCGTCACGCACCACTACCAGTGGACGGTGGTGCACGACTTCCTTCCGCGCATCTGCGGCGCCGCGGCGGTCAATGCCGCCATCGGGTCGGTGTCGACGCCGGTGGGGAGCCCGTTCAGCATGCCGGTGGAGTTCGCCGTGGGCGCGTACCGCTTCGGCCACAGCATGATCCGGAACGGCTACATCCTGAACTCGTCACTCCCGCCGACGGCAAGCACACTCGCGGGCATCTTCGAGTTCATTCGCCGGCCACGGCTTCCGCTCTTCTCGAACTGGGCCGTGGACTTCAACATGTTCTTCAACACGGCACACCCGGTTGGCGCGAGCTTCAACAACGCGCGCAAGATCGACTCGGTGCTGGCGAACGGGCTCGAGACGATCCCCGGTGGCGCGGGCATCATGGCCGTCCTCGCCGCGCGCAACCTGAGGCGCGGGCTCGCGTTCGGCCTGCCGAGCGGTCAGGCGGCGGCCAAGGCAATGAAGCTGCCGGTCCTGACGGAGACGCAACTCACGAGCGGGCTCCCATCGGCCGAGCTGACGCTGCTCAACTCCAACGGCAAGATTCTCCTCACGAAGACACCGCTCTGGTACTACGTGCTGCGCGAGGCCATGGTCACGCGGAACGGCAACCAGCTCGGCCCACTCGGCGCGAGGATCGTGGCGGAGACGTTCGTTCGGATGCTGAAGCGGGACGGTGACTCGTTCATGAACGTGCCCGGCGGCTTCACTCCGTCGCTCCCGAGCTCGACGCCCGGCACGTTCACGATCGCGGATATGCTGGAGTTTGCGGGGGTACTGGTACAGTAGTAGACCCCGCGAGTCTACTTCTTCCACACCAGCTTCACTGTCTTCGACACCGACGCCGGCTTGAACCACGTCGGCGTGTCATTCGTGCGCGCCGTGGCCGTTGCGTTCCCCGTCGTGAACGTGCCACTCTGCGGCACGATCGCGGCGCTCCACGGCTGCGGGACCGTCCTGCACGGGACCGCCGTCGTCGCGCTCCCCTGTACGGGTGCCGGGTTCCCCTTCTTCGCCTGCGCGAGCGTGACCACGAGCCCGACGTTCTCCTGCTCGGCCCGCGAGCAGGTGACGGTGCCCGTGACCACGGCCTGCCCCGTCAGCCGGTTCACGATCACGTTAGGTGCGATGACGATCGTGACGTTGGTAAAATCGGTGAACTCGAAAGCGCCGATGTCGCAGAACGCATCGCGCGGAACATGGCGCTGATCGACCGCGACGTCGCAGTCCGCGCCTGCGTTGATCGCCGCGCTCCGATGATAGAGCGCGTGCGTCGGGCTCGGGCCGCCATTGTTGCCCAAGGCGAGCAGCAGCGGATCGAGCACCACGATGTTGCCAGCGTTTCCGCAGCTGGCGTCGTTCGCGAGGTTCAGCCCCTGGTACTGAAAGCCGAGGACGTCGCGGCAGTTCTGCGGAGCGTTGTTCGCGAGGATCGAGTTCTTGAATACCACCGTCGGGATCGGGCCCGGAATGCCGTGGGCGCCGATGCCCGGGGCGCCGGTGTTGAACGCCACCGTGCTGTTGATGAGCGTGAGCTTGCCCGCCACGTTGTAGGCAACGCCCGACGCAGCGGACGTCGAGCTGATCGCGACGTTGCTGCTGACCGTGCTGTTCACGAGCGTGACCTCCCGCCCGTACACGGCGGTGCCGCGGTTGTCCGCCACCGCGGTGTTCTCGAGTCGCAGCGGCCCGGTACCGCCGTGCACGCCGGATCCGAGCGTCTCCTCGCCCTTGGTGAGTGTCAGGTTCCGCACGGTCCCGCCGGCACGGAGCGTGAGGACTGGCCGCACGTTGTCGCCGCTGATCGTGACGCCGGCGTTCGCGGGTCCCTCGATCGTCACGAACTCCTCGGCCCTGAGCGACTGGTTGGGAGTGATCGTCGCGCCGGCGAGGCTGGGGTCGAACCGGATGACGGCGTCGCTCGTGATCTGTTTGAACGCCCAGGGCAGCGACCCGAGGACGTTGTCGCTGCCACTCGTGTTGGTGACCGTAATGACGGGGCCGGTACCCATCTGCTCGTGTTGTGCGTCGGCCGGAACGGGCAGGCGCGTTGCGGTCGGCTCATCCGCGCAGGCGGCGAGCGCGGCGAGCACGAGGGCGGCGAGTGCGAGCGGCCGGTGGCCACTTCGCGTGGATAAGGACTGCATGGCTTTCTCCTCGTTGGATGTAGATGTTGCCTTTCATCAGGCGTAATCCACCGAGGAATCGAGCCATCTGCTGTGTCATTCCGAGTCCGAGCGCAGCGAGGATCGCAGGCATCCCGACCGAGGGAGCCCTCTACCGGGACGACGGCGATTCCTCGACCGCGGCCGCTGCGCGGCCTCCGTTCGGATGACAGACCGCTATTCTTGGCGCTACTCTCGGCCGGCCGGTTGCGTTAGGCATCGCCCGAACGGGTAGCGTCGGCCATCCTCATTGCTACTCGCTCACGAACGTGCCCGGATACGCCAGCTCACCGTGCCGCACCGTGAACCGGATGCACGCCGTCGCCGCGAGCCGCGCGTTCGGCGGCGGTGTCGTCTGGCAGACCGTATACACATCCGCCGCCGGCAGTGTGATCCACACGCTCCCCGTGTCCTTCCACCGGTCGTTCACCCCATTGTCCTCCACGACCACCGAGAACGTCCCGGACGCGTTCGTGACCGTGTACGCTGACGGGCCTGCGCCCCACCCATTCGCATCGCCGACGTACCAGTACGCGCTGTACTCGGGCGTCACGCTAAAGTCGTTGCCAGCGGTCGTCTTTCCCGGCGGCACCGGGAAGGCGAAGCACCCCTGATTGCCGGGGAACAGCCACCGCGTCGGCGGAGTCACCGGGCACACGCTCCCGTTTCCCGTCGGTGATATCACCTCGAACTCCCCCGGGGTCTTGTCGAGATCGAGCGTCGAGTTGTCCGCCAGCGGCACCGGGCCGGTGCCGTCGTTCCAGGTGACCACCGCGCCGCCCACGGGGACGTTGTTCATGTCGACGACGCTCCAGCTCAGGCGCCCGTGTGTCAGGTCCACGAACTCGAGCTTCGCGGGCCCGTGCTCCTCCACCTGCACGGACTGACAGGGCGGGGTGGGGAGGACGTGGCTGGCCGGAGCCACGGTATGGCAGACGGTGTAGCTGCCGAGCAGCCCGTTTACCCGAAGAGCGCCGGGCGTGCGATCGGTGTCGCCCGGGCCATTGTCGACGAGGCGGTACGTCCTGGATTGCCCCGCGGGCACCACGGTGAATTGCGCGCCGAGGGTCGCCGGGGCTACCCCGTTCTGGTCCATAACGGCGATGAGGAGGGAACTCCCTCCCCCCAACGCGGCGGACGTGCCGGCCGGGAGTGGGGCGAAAAGTCCATCGTTGTCACAGCTGGCCAACACCCCGGCGCCAAGGAGCACCGCCGAGGAGAGGCGGCGCAGGCGGGCGTCGAGTGGAATCGGTGTCGCATTCATGGGTCGGATCGCTTCCCTCGGTCAGCCGGTCGGGCGGCCTGCGCACACTGTGCGGCGCCTCGAACCGGTGACGCGAATTCAACGAGAAGCGATCATCACGGAGACACCCGATTCTCTCCGGATCGATCACCGGGTTGGAGCTACAGCTAACGGCTATCAGCTATCAGC
>DAINRQ010000025.1:46067-68901 GCA_036741775.1 Gemmatimonadaceae bacterium
GCGGAGATCACGACGGCCGGGTCGCGCCGCCCGCTCTCGTTCCGCGAGCGCCAGAAGACGTAGCCGATCTTCCCGTACGTCCCTATATGCGCGAGCAGGCCCGCACCCACCCGCTCGTCACTCGGCAAACTCACAATCGCGGAAAGGCCCACGTAGTTCACGAATGTCGAAGAGTACCGGATGAGCCCGAGCGGCTCGAGCGTCACCGCGTTGGAGCGAACGAGTTGATCGACGTGGAGGTCGCGCGTCGTGAACTCCATCGACACCGCCGGGTGAGCCACGATGAGCTGCCACCGCGGCGGGTTGATGGCGGCGGCATCGAACCAGAGGCCGTTGATGGCGAGCTCCCACGGCAACTGGGAGTAGCCTCGTTCCCCGTAATTGTCCCAGTTGCGTGCCGCTTCATGAAGAGCCTTCACCGCCTGCTCCCGGGCGAGCGCGCCATACGCCGTGAGCATGCGGCGCGCCGTCAGCGCACGCCAGCAGAGTCCCCGGCGCGCGAGTGAGTCCGTCCCGGCATCGATGACGGTCGAGTCGGGCGTCCCGCGAAAGAGGTAGTAGACGTCGGGTGTACTGGGGTTGCTGCTCCGCTCGATGCGGAACCGGTCCTGACGAACGACACGCGCGGTTCGCTGCAACGCTTCGGCGTTAGGCTGGCGGTACACGAACGCGATCTCATCCCGCATCCGGCGCAGGTTCGCCGCGAATGATTGCCTGGCACTCGGCGGGAACGCCCCGGCCTCCTCGTCGAACTCGAGGACAATCGAGTCGGCCAGCTCGACCCACTCGCCTCGGCTGATCCGATCGACCATGCCTGCGTAGGCCGTTTGTGGGAGTCGCGCCTGCCATGTGGGCGGGATGGACGCGAGGTCGATCGCGTCCACGAGGCTCGCCTCACAATCGCGAGCGACCGGGCCCTGCGCCGTCGCGACGCACGGCACGAATGCGGCAAGCGAGAGC
Organism: Gemmatimonadaceae bacterium; assembly: GCA_036741775.1. GTDB lineage: Bacteria > Gemmatimonadota > Gemmatimonadetes > Gemmatimonadales > Gemmatimonadaceae > JAJKIV01. The sequence continues at coordinate 47,028 of DAINRQ010000025.1, forward strand.
AGCGCCTTCACCTTACGACATGCATTCATCGTGACCTCGCTTGGCGGCAGCGAGAAACTGCGTGCCCGCAATGACGAGCGTTTCGGGGTCCGCACCGACTCTGGCGAGCGCGATGACGCGATCGGCGTCCTGCCGGAATCGCCTCACCACTTCCACGCAGGGCAGTTCCGGAAGACCGTCGTACGCCACCTTGGCGTCGCGCTCCTCCTGCTCGGAAACGGCCCACGGTCCCACCAGGCGACGGAGGATGGGTACGTGCACGCGCGGGTCGGCGAGATACTCGTCGAGCCCATGAATGTTGAACGCGAGAAATCGCTTGCACTCATCGCCGCCGTGGTATCCGTCCCCCCACCCGACGGGCGCGAACTCCTTCACCACCGTGAAGGGATCGACGAAATGGCGGAAGTTGTAGTACGCCTCCACGTACGCTGGCCCTTCGCCGCCTGTGGTCGGATGAACGACCGAGCGATAGACCTTGGGGTCCGTCTCGAGTACTCGGCTCACGTTCGCGCACATGAAGACGTTCGCGAACTTGTGGTTGCCGGCCATGAACGCTTCGTTCGGACCGTCGCGTGTAGGAATCGGATGGGAGCCGAGGAGCGCGAGCGAATCGTGCGTGACCGCGGTGCCGAGGCTGTGGGCGAGGACAGAGGCTTCGTCGATGCCGCCGTCGTCCTTCGCTTTCTGCAGCTCGACCGCGATGGCCTCGCGGACCCGCAGCCGGACCTCGGCGGTGACGATCGAGAAGAACCGGTAGAGCACGACGTCCACGACGTGGGACCAGAAGAAGTTGTTCTCTTCCTCATCCGCGCGCTCCAGCCAGCCGAGCACGTTCGGGATGCTGACGCCGAACTCGGCAGCCTTGGTCCGCAGGTCTTCGCTCGTCTTCCCCCACTTCTTCATGTACTTCGCGAAGACGGCGTCGTAGGTCACCGGGACGATCGATACGTGCTGGTCCAGGGTACCGTTCTGCTCGAACCACCGATACTGGTATGTCGTCGAGAAGCCGACGAGCTGTTTCGTGGTGTCGTCAGCCCACGTCGGCTTGTGGCGACCCATCCCGTGCACGAGGAGCAACAGTCTTGGCATGCATTCCTCTCGAAAGGCTACGTCGGAGCGTAGCCTCTATTAGCTCAATCCGGCGCGAGAGGCCAGTCTCCGATGTGTCATTCCGAGCGTGGCGAGGAATCGCCGTCGTCCCTATCGAGGGCTCGGGTCCCTCTAGCGGGAGGAGGAAGAAAACCAGACGCAGATTGCGCGGATTTCGCAGAAGAACGCAGATTCTCCCTCTATCAGGACGGTGGCTACTCTCGCGCGGCAGGGCTTCTGGGTAGACGGCTTCTGCGAAATCAGCGAAATCTGCGGCCATCTGCGTCAGGTCTTCTCAGACTATCCCGGGAGAGGGGCCGAGCGCTCTAGCGGGATGCCTGCGATTCCTCGGCTGCGCCGCTGCGCGGCTCCGCTCGGAATGACAAGCAGAGGGCTTGGGCGATGGGCTGGCGCGACGTAGCATACCGCAGCCGAGCGACGTTGCTCGTGCCACTGGACCTAGAGGGAGTCGCCGGCCGTGAATGACCTGCTGACCGACGTCGAGGTGCGCGTCCTCGGCTCGCTCATCGAGAAGGAGACGACGACGCCGGACTATTATCCGCTGTCGCTCAATGCGCTCACGAACGCATGCAACCAGACGTCGAACCGTGATCCCGTGGTGCATTACGATGAGGGAACGGTTGCGAAGGCGATCGAGACGCTGCGCGTCCGGTCGCTCGTGCGCGCCGTGCAGCAGAGCGGCTCACGGGTGACGAAGTACCGCCACCTCGTTGGCGAGACGATGGGGCTCACGGCGCGGTACGCCGCGGTGCTGGGAGTGTTGATGCTTCGGGGTCCGCAGACGCTCGCCGAGCTCCGAACGCGGGCGAGCCGGCTCGCGAGCCTCGAGAGCCTCGATGAAGTCGAGTCCGCACTGAACGCGATGATGGAGCGCCAGCCGACGCCGCTCGTGGTCCGCTTACCTCGTCGTCCCGGACAGAAGGAGACGCGTTATGCACACCTCCTGGCGGGTGAGGTGACGTACGACGTGCCGGACGCGCCTGACGAGCGCGAGGTCCCGTCCAGTCCTCGTGCGGCGCAATCCGACCGGCTCGGCGCGCTCGAGTCGGAGGTCGCGCAGCTGCGGCAGGAGGTCGCGGATCTCCGCGGACAGCTCGAGGAGTTCCGCAGGCAATTCGAGTGACCAGACGTTAGGCTCCGTCGGCGCATCGGCGGCCACTCGGTCCGCATCGACGTGCGACGAGCGCGATGCGTTTTAGTCTGTCGAGTACTGTCACGCCTCAGAACGCGATCTGCAGCCCCGATGTGAAGAACCGGTCCGTCTTCTCAACGCCGGGATCGGTGCGGTTGTCGAATCGCACCACGTATCCGAGCTTGATCGCAAGCCGGCGCGACAGGGGTGCCACGAGGTTCGCCTCGCCGTTCACACGATAGTCCCCGCCGGTCTCGAGGTTCGGGAGATATTCCACGCGTTCCTCGAAGTATGCGTTCTCGCGAAACGTGAAGCGGTAGAGCTCCGCGACGCGGCCGGCGAGGAAGTCGTCGCTCACGCCGTCGAGGTCCCGCTGCTGCACGAACTGCCCACCCAGCTCGGACGTTAGGCGGTGCTTGGGACGGTCGATCGCCATGTAGCTGAGCCCGAGCCCTTCCTCGAAGCGCCGCCCGATATTCGCGAACCGGTTGCGGTCGTAGTTGACGAGCCCGTAGAGCGAGAGCCGGCCACGCGGCTTCCAGTCACCGCGGACGCCTGCCGCGAACAGATTCGCGCTTTCCTCGCCGTCGGTCGTGCCGTTGATGACGTTCACGAACTGCGCCCACAGGTAATGCGGCCGCTTCCACTCGAGCCGCTCCGTGACGCTGAGTGACGTCACGTCGGTGTTGCCACTGGCGTCGAGGTAGGCGATGGCCGCAGTGACGTTGAGAGGTTTGGCCGTGTCTGCGGCCGCTGACTGAGCGACTGCGGCCGCGGGCGCGGCGATGAGGGCAAGGGTCGCGCACCGAAGTGCGCCGATTGCGCGGCGGCAGCGGGTCGAGAGAGACATACGGACGCGAGAAAAGGGGATCGGTGGACCGAACGCGGGCGTCTGTGAATCTAGCGGTCGCTCGCGCCCTGGCTCGCCTCGCGCTCGTACAGCCCGCGCACCACCGCCGGCTCGCCTAGCGCCCGTGGCAGCGCCTATGCCGAGCGCGATGGTCGTGACGGCCACGACGACGAACATGCGGCGGCGCCCGAGCGCGCGGACCGCGAAGCGGAGATCCCGGAGAATGGCGGACATGAGCCGGCCGGCTGGAAGTAGTCGTGGGTTCGACAGCCAGCGGGCCCGGCGGGTTCGTGGTCGGGCGCGCTTGTCCACAGGGCCGCGGCATCCGGCACCGGCTATCTTCCGCGCGACCAGACGCCCGCGCGCAGAGACCGTCAGCGGACAGGAGAGACGATTGAGTGGTATGACGTGCACCGCGGCCGACTGTCCATGCGCCGAGTTTCGCGAGCTCGGCCCGGCCGTGAAATCGCTGGTTGGCAATCAGCGGGGTACGGACAGCCTCGTGATTCCGCTGGTGGCCGGCACGCTCGCGCATTGCGTGCTCGTGAGTGCTCGGCGGCATCGCGTGACACTCACGGGAACGTCCGTCGCATCCCTCGCGGAACACGCGCGGCTCATCCTGAAGCTCGCCGATATGGCAGATGCTCCCGAGAGCTGGGAACGCGATCGCGACGCATTCGCCACCGTCTCGAACTTCGTTCTGGCAGGCTGGGATGCACTCCTCGAGTGGGTGCCGGAGTACTACGTCCCGGTCGTGGCCGAGTGGAAGGATCCGACGACCGCGGGGTTGATCGAGGCGGCTCGGGCGTGGGTGGATCGGACGCAGAAGCGCACGCTCACGGAGCTGGTGTTGTTCTCGGCCGAGGTCGCGAACCGCCTCGTGCCGACGAAACCCGAGCCGCTGGCCATCATGGCCAAGCCGATGCGGCCGATTCGTGTGGAGCTTGCGGCGCGCCTCCGGGGGAGAAAGCTCGACACGTGGCCGCGGGTGCTTCGCGCGTCGGTGCACGACTGGCATACCGACGCGCTCGAGACTCTGCTGTTCGACTACGCGACCGCCGGCAACCTGCCGCCCAGCGTGGACACGACGCTCCAGGAGGAACGGGCGCGGCACGGCGGCGAGTCCGTCTCCACGGTGGAGGATGACCCGCCCGCCGAAGTCCCGGACATCGAGCCACGAGAGCGGGAGCCGCTCGGCGCTGACGTCGAGGCGCTGTTGAGCGATGCCATCGCACACCTCGACCGCGCGGAGGCCCGGTCACGCGCGATCGAGGCGAAACGCCTCGAGCTCGTAGATCGGTACGCGATCCTGCAGGGACGCATCGACCGCCTAACGACCGACCTCGCCAGCGCTCGGCACGAGATTACCGGGCTCCGGTCGGAGCTCGCGGCCGTGCGCCGGGAGCGTGACGAGCTGGCTGGCCGCATCGTGTCAAACGATTGAAGGCATCGGCTATCAGCCGTCAGCTATCAGCAAGGCACACGGGCCGGGCCCACGGTCGCGCGTACCGGTCCGGTGCACGGCCGACATGCCGAGGGGGATACGGATTGTGCGGATGGAACGGATCGGGGCGGATCGCTCCGCGCGGGGGAGAGTCGATCGCGCAACGACCAAATTGGAATGGGGCACGGCCCGTGGCGGACAGTGGCGTCCCGGGCGGCCGTTCCCCCTCTTGATTCGGCTCGTTGGGCGAGGGCGCGTCCGGCCTCGGAGCGATCTGTAGAATCCGCCCCATCCGCATGATCCGTATACCCCTTCACGGAGCGCGGCCTTGTCGAGCGGGGCGTCGCGCGCCGCGAGCCCAACGTCGCCGTTCACGTGCCTATCGAAACCACCGTGATCGACCACTAGAATCAACTGCAACAGCACACGACACCACGGAACTCACGCGGGACTACACCTTACGGAGAGTCAAATGGCAGAAGACGATCTCAGAGCGGAGCTCGAGCGGCTGCGCCAGGAGAACGAGGCACTCAAGAAAGGGGCGACCCGTGGGGTGTCGCTCAAGGTGAGCGAGAAGGGTGGCGTCTCGGTCTACGGACTCGGGCGATTCCCCGTCACGCTGTACAAGGAGCAGTGGACCAAGCTGCTGGACATGGCTGACGAGATTCGCGCGTTCATCAAGACGAACGAATCGCAGCTCAAGGCGAAGGAGTGACCGGGTGCACCGCGTCAGCGTCGACGCGGCCGCACGATCACGTCGCTCGAACCGTCGGCTCGCCGTAGCACCGACACGATCCGGCGCGGTGTGAGGGCGAGTGAGCGCACGGCGGCGCGGGGCTCGTCGAGCACCCGCGCCGATCCTGCGCTGTCGAGGACGAACACCTGCGCGCGAACCGGCGTACTGTCGGGCGCGCCACTCTCGATGTTGAACGCGACCACGAGGCCAGTGCTGTCGGTCTCGATCAGATGATAGGGGAACGTGCCGGCATCACCGCGCTCGACCGGAAAGGGCGGCCACGTGCGCTCGAGCGTGAGCTGCCTCGCCTGGACGGACACCTCCTGCAGCGCGTTCTCGCAGGAGAGGAAGAGCGGGTTCCCACGAGAGCTCGCGGCGATGTCCGTGGCACACGCCACGATGCGCCGCTCGCGCCCATCGAACCGGTCGATCCGCAGCATCGGGTCGACGAAGTGATATAGCACGCCCGGGTTCCCGCGCGCACGCACCCCCCAGATCTGCTCGCCGACGCGTCGAAGGCGAACGCCCATCGCCTCGCGGCCGAACCCCGCCGTATCTACCGTCCAGGTCACCACATCCCATCGCTTGTCGATCCGGTATCGAAGCATTGTCGGTTCGCCGTCCCGGTCGCCGGTGGTCATCCAGACACCCAGGCGGTGCGGCTGGACGGACTCGATGTCGCCCGACGGCCGGGGTGGGTTGGTGACGTCGCGAGGAGGCGCGACTGCCGATGGATCGAGCAGGGCACTGTCCACGACGTGCAATCGCTTCGCGTCGATCATCATGATGCCGTCGCGCCCGCGCGTGACGACGAGCAGGTGCGACGGCGTTCGCGTCATCGAGACAGGCTCGCCCATGAGCTCGAGCGGGGTGCCAACCTGCGCCCCTCCGTCCGTGAACTGGACCAGTCGTGGCGGGTTGGTTGCCGCGATGACGAACCCGCTATCCACGAGTGGAGCGGCCGCGCGCGCCTGCTGTCGTACGTCGGCAGGGAGGCGTTCGCGCGCGATGCGCGTCAGCCCGGTCTCACGCGCGAGCCAGGCGAGCGCCGCAATGGCGACGACGCACACGACCGCCACGACGCCGCGTGGTGAGCGTACCCGGCGCCAAATGCGCGGTCCGAACCGTCGCGCCTGCTCCATGCGCTCCACCTGATGCACCGCCTCGGCGACGATGTCGCCGCGCGGCGTCAGGATGTTCACGGCGCGCACGTACGCCGGGATGGTCGCGATGTCGGTGGGCTTGACCATCACGGGCAGCACACGACCGCCCGCGTGTGGCCACCGCCGCTCGGCGAGACCGAGCTCGGTGAGCGTGTAGCGTCCTGTCTGAACCGACGCCGGGGTGACGAAGAAAACGAACAGGTCCGACTCGCCGATCGCCCGCGTGATCGCTTGATCGTACTCGAAGCCCGCCTCGAGATCCGCGCGGTCGAAGAAGACGTCGTGCCCATGGCCCAGCAGGGCATGATTCACCCGCTCGGCGACGGCTCGTTCCTCGGACGGGTAACTGAGGAAAATCTTCACATCCTTCCGCGCAATGGCGCCTCCGGGACGTCGTCGGTTGCACGACGTTATAACGGCGCACGGCCACTAACGCCAGCGCGCCCGAGGTGACATAGCGTATGGGAACTCCCCATAGGATGGAGGCCAAGCTTCCCGATGATGTGTATGTTGTGGCGGTCAACGCGATCCGTCACTCAGTCACCCGCGGGCTTGGGACAGCCCGGAGAGGCGAATCATGACAACCCCAATCACCTGGATCGGCAGTCCGCACCGCTATAAGGGCCGCGAGGGATTCCGGCCGGAAGCGGTCGTCATTCACATCATCGAGGGCTCTCTCGCCGCGGCCGACAGCTGGTTCCTGGCGCCGGAGTCGAAGGTGTCGGCGCACTACGGAGTGGGTCGAAGCGGCGAGGTGCACCAGTACGTGGGGGAGGCCGACACCGCCTTCCACGCCGGTCGCGTGTGGAAAGCGAAATGGCGCCGGCTCAAGCCGAGGGTGAACCCGAACCTCTACACCATCGGTATCGAGCACGAGGGACGCGGCGCGAGCGCGTGGCCCGACGCGATGTACGAGTCGAGCGCCCGGCTCATCGCGGACGTGTGCACGCGCTGGTCGATCCCCATCGATCGCGATCACATCGTGGGGCATCGGGAGATCTACGGCCGCAAGACGTGTCCTAACGACGCGGTCGATCTGCGCCGGCTCATCGCGATGGCGCGCCGCGCCGCAGTCGCGCCCGAGCGGTACAACTTCATCCCCGAGGTGGGAAGCATACGCACGCGATCGGGGCTCAACGTCCGGCGAAACGCCCCGACGACCGCCGCGCGAGTGGTCCGCGTCGCTGCTCCGGACGAGCTACTCGATTTCGTCGGCTGGTCGAGCAACGGGATGAGCGTAAACGGGAACCCGCACTGGTATCGCGACCCAAACGGGGATTACTTCTGGGCCGGCGCGACGACGCGACCGATTCCCGGCGTCGCGGATCAATAACCCCGAGACCATGCCGCACATCACTTTCGTTCACGGAATCTCCAACAAGCCCGCGCCCGACGAGCTCCACTCGCTGTGGCTGCGGGCGCTCGCGCGAGACGACGGCCTCGACTGTAATACCGAAGGCATCACGTCGTCGATGGTGTACTGGGCGGACGTCATGTACGCGAGCCCGGATCCTAACGTGGAACAGCTCGAGGCGGCGGACGACCTGCTCGAGGCACAACAGGAAGCCGCGCCCGGCACCGAAGCCGAAACGTCCGCGTGGCGCGAACAGCTCCCTCCGGACGAGCGGGCCTTCGTCGAGTCGCTCGCCGAGCAGCTGGGCACGGACCTGCCTGACGACGTCGCGCCGCCCACCGAGACGGCCCGTGGGAAGGCTGCCGGCGAACCGGGTACGTTGAGCAAGAAGGAGATGGAAGCGGTCGCCGTGCTCGAGCGCGTGCCGCTTCCCTGGTTCATCAAGCGGCCCATCATGAAGCTGCTTCTGCGCGACGTACATCACTACCTGTTCAACACGAAGCATTCGCCACGGCCGGGCGCCAGCTTCGAGGTGCAGAAGGAGATCCGGCGCCGTTTCGTGGATGCGGTGAAACAGGGTGCGGGAACGGACGGGCCGCACATCGTGATCAGCCACAGCATGGGCACCGTCGTGGCCTACGATTGTCTGAAGCGTGTGGCCGAGTGTCCCGAAGTGGATGCGCTCTTCACGATCGGGAGCCCGCTGGGTCTCGACGAGATCCAGGACAAGCTCAAGCCCGAATGGTCGCGCGCCGAGGGCTTCCCGGGGAGAGTGAAAGGGCCGTGGATCAACGTGTACGATCCGCTCGACCCGGTCGTCGGCTTCGACCCGAAGTTCGGCAACGATTACCTGCGTGGCGGTCAGGGCGCCGTCGAGGACATCAAGGAAGAGAACTGGGGCAAGTGGAGGCACAGCATCACGAAGTACCTGTACGGTCCGAAGCTTCGAGACCGGTTAGGCAAGCTGTTCGCCTAGCATCGGAGGCGGTATGGACAAGGCGATCGAGCGAACGATCGGTGACCTGACCTCCGCAGTCGGGCTGCTCGACCGAACGCGAGTCAATCAGCTGTGTCGTCGCCTCATCGCGCAGCTGCATCGGGCCGACGAGCCCTTGTCCGCCGACGCCGCGAAGGGACTGCTGAATGCGCTCCGCCGCAAACGCTTCTTCACGCCGATGCAACACGTGGCGGACGCACTCGTCCAGACGGGTCAGGATGCGGCGACCGTGCGTCGCCAGTACGCGCAAGCACTGATCGACCGTGGTGCACTCCTTGCCGCGACCGCCGTCCTCAAGGAGCTGCTGGAAGATGAGGGGGAGAGCGCCGAAGTCCGCGGTCTGCTCGGGCGGGCCTACAAGCAGCGCTACATCGATGCCCTCCGCTACCGCCGAGATCTGAGTCGGCCGGTTTCCGACCGGCACGCTACGGCGATTCGTGAGGCGATCCGGTGGTACCTTGGTCCGTACCAGCAGAACGGGTCGGCCAACTACTGGCACGGCATCAACGCGGTCGCGTGTACGATGCGCGCGCAGCGCGACGGTGTGCGCGAAGACACCATCGCCGATCCGCGGGCGATCGCGACGGCGGTCCGGGATACGATCGACAAGGTAACGGCTCCCGGTGCCTGGCAGCTCGCGACGGTGCTCGAGGCGTGTGTGGCGCTCGGTGACGAGATGGGAGCGATCGCCCGCGCGGTGAAGTACGTTCGCCACCCTGAGGCCGATGCGTTCGAGATCGCGAGCACGCTCCGACAGCTCGAGGAGGTGTGGGACCTAACGAGTACCTCGGGGATCGGCGTCGATGTGCTACCGCTGCTCCGCGGAGCGTTGCTGGAGCGTCGGAACGGCGCCGTCGAAGTGTCGCCGGAGGAGGTGCGGAAGGCCGGGCGCCAACAGTCGGCGCGCGAGACGAGGCGATTCGAGAAGGTGTTCGGCGCCGACGCGTTCACGTCCTACGACACGTACCTGAATGGCGCCAAGCGGGCCCGCACCGTTGCCCGTATCGGCCGAGAGGTGGGGGGACGTGGCGACGGCACCGGGTTTCTCGTTCGCGGCGAAGACCTGTCCGACCGATACAAGGACGAGAAGTGGCTGCTCGTCACGAACGCGCACGTGATCAGCAGCGACCCCGCACATGCGCCGGCCGTGCAGCCTGAGGACGCCGTCATCACCTTCCAGGCGCTGCCCCTCGGCCCGGACCACACGGTGCGCGCCTATGGGGTGGACGCTGTTCTGGAGGTCTCGTCGCCGAAAGAGCTCGATTTCGCGGTCGTCAAGCTCAGGGGAACGGTGGCGGACATCATCGACGACGACCGGTGCGAAGTCGCGAAGGGGCTGCCAACCAACAATCAGCAGGGGCGCGTCTACATCATCGGTCACCCGGCAGGCGGGAATCTGAGCTATTCGCTCCAGGACAACCTGCTGCTCGATTACGAGAATCCGCTGTTGCATTACCGCGCACCCACCGAGGGTGGAAGCTCCGGGAGCCCCATCTACAATGCGAAGTGGAACCTCATCGGCCTCCACCACGCAGGCTCGAAGACCATGTCGCGGCTTCGCGGCCAGGGCGGAACGTACGCGGCGAACGAGGGGATCTGGATCCAGGCGATCAGGAAAGCCCTGGCGACCGGCTGATCATGGCTGCGCGCCGCCCGCTCTGCTTCGTGCTGATGCCGCATGGGATGGACGCACGCGCGTCGGGCGACGCGATCGACTTCGACGCCGTCTACGCCGACGTCGTCCGGCCGGCGATCGAGAACGCCGGGCTCGAGCCCGTCCGGGGGAACGACGATCTGGGCGACGGGGTCATCGGCAAGCCCACGCTCGAGCGCCTCGCCCTGTGCCAGTACCTGGTGGCCGACCTGACGACCGCGGCCGCGAACATCCTCCACGAACTTGGCGTTAGGCGGGCGGGGCGAAGGCGCGTGACCGTATTGCTGTTCGCCGAGGGACGCGGGCTGCCCTTCGACGCGACGGCGCTTCACCCTATCCCCTACCGGATCGAGAAGGGCAGGCCGACGGACGTGGATGCCACTCGCCTGTCGATCACCAGGCAGCTCGAGGCGTCGAGCGAGCACGGGGGTGAGGCCGGCACGCTCGCCGAGTTGCTCAACTGGCCGATGCTGCCGGACATCGCACACGAGTCGACCGATGTGTTTCGCGATCGCGCCGTGTACTCGGACGAGCGAAAGCATCAGATCGCCGGCGCTCGCGCGAGCGGTCAGGCGGCCCGGGCAGAGCTTCAGGCGATCGAAGCGTCGCTTGGCCCGCCGAGCGACACCGAGGTGGGCGTGATCGTCGACCTCCTCCTGTCGTACCGCGCGGTGAAAGCGTGGGACGACATGATCCGCCTCGTGGACGCGATGGACGCGCCACTCCGCAACACTGCGATGGTCCGGGAACAGCTGGCGTTCGCGCTCAACCGGGCGGGGCGCGGCGAAGAGGCAGAGGGCGTCCTGCTCGACCTCATCGCCTCACGCGGCGGTGGCACGAGCGAGACCTGGGCGCTCCTCGGCCGCGTCTACAAGGATCGCTGGGAGGCCGCGGTGAAATCGGGAGCTGGCGAGCCGGCCGACGCGCTGCTCCAGAAGGCGATCGACACATACACGCGCGGTTTCGAAGCCGACACTCGCGATGCGCTCCCCGGCATCAACGCCGTCACGCTGATGGAGCTGCGCGATCCGCCCGACGCGCGTCGATCGAGCCTAACGCCGGTGGTTCGGTACGCGGTGGAGCGCAAGATGGCCGCGAGCGCACCGGACTACTGGGATCACGCCACGCTCATCGAGCTTGCGGTGCTCGCGAAAGACGAAGCCGCGGCGACTGACGCCCTGAGTATCGCACTGACGACGGTGCGTGAGGTCTGGGAGCCGGAGACCACCGCGCGCAATCTTCGACTCATCCGCGAGGCGCGGGAGCGGAGGGGTGAAGGCCTCTCCTGGGCGACACGCATCGAGGATGCGCTCGACAACGCGGCGCGCGGCGGACGCTGAGCGCCGACCCGGAGCGCTTTATCCGCGAATGCGCTCCCACGCCCCGTACGCTGCGCCGCGAAGGTCCCGGATGTCCGCCCCCGCGCGCGCCGACCAGTCTCGCGTCGTCGCGTGGTTCATCTCGGCCGGGAAGTATCGCGTCTTCACGCCCCGGGCGGTGAACGCCATGAGCTCGTCCGCCGCGTGCTTCCCGCCGCCGATGACCACGAGCTCGTCGCTCACCTCGAGGTGAACGCGTAACGTCGGCGACAGTTCGTGGGTGCCGCTCAACAACCCGCCCCACGTCGCGTCCTCGACGAAAAACGGGTAGTCGCAATCAGGCGACACCCGGTGGGTCTCGGCGAACTCCATGGCCACCGACGGATGAATGCCCGTCGTCGTGAACCCGAGCTCACGCGCTACGGAGTACACCTCCGCGATCCCTGCGTGGCCGCCGACGCGCAGCAACGTCCCCGAATGCACCACGACGTCTGCGGGCGTCCAGTTGGCGAGCACGATGTGCGCGATCCCACGCACCACGCCCTCACGCTCGTAGCCGAGCTCTCCGTACCCGGCGAACGCGATGACGTGTTTCCCCAGCGAGTCGAAAAACTCCTGGATCGTCGGCGCGTCGGTGACGGGCCAGAGCCGGGGATCTCTCCCTTGCGTTCGCGAGTCGATGGTCCCTACGATACCGCGGTGTCTGCGCCCGGTCTAGCAGCGGCGGTCCCCGCCCTCGATCCCTGGAATCAGCGCGTCGGTCTCGTGTGGGCCGAAGTGCTGCGGGCGTGCGGGCTCGACCTGCGAGGCACCGTTTCCGAGGTGGGGCCTGGCTTCACCGATAAGGTCGGGCACGCGTTGGCCGACCTGCGCTTCCGCGGGACGATTGCGCTCATCGAGCCGACGACGTCAGCCCGGATCTGGGCGTGCGATCGCTATCGCGGGCTGCTGCCGGCGGCCACCGTGGATGGAGTCGCGTCGTGCCTGGGACAGGCAGCGAGCTGGACCGGTACGGAGGTCGATGCGGTCGTCGCCAACCACGTGCTGGACGACATGCTGCTCCATACGGCCGTCGAGCCGTGTGATCGCGACGCGTTCTTTGGCGGAATGCGCCCGGACATTCCGTGCGCAGCGCCGTTCGTGCGCGCGTGGACCGCGCTCATGAACGATGCCCGTCGGCTGGAGCGCGCGAGGATCGCGGTTGTCGACGAGTTCACGCGGTACGTCGTGGCAACGCGTCCCCGAATCGTCGCGATCCGCGAGTACCCCAGCTGGACGCATCGGGCGAACGGGCTGGCCTTCATTCACGGTCAGAGCGTGCGCGTCATGCGAGATCTCGCGGACGCGTTGCGTGACGTCGGCCTGGACGACCTGCACGTTCCGAATCGTCAGCGGCTGCTCGACCCGTCCGAGTGGCTTCTCATGTCGTGGGCGCGGTGACGTGAGCGAGGAAGGAAAGAACTGTTTCGTCATCATGCCGTTCGGCCTGAAGAAGGACGCCGACGGCAACGAGATCGACTTCGACCGCGTCTACGAGGACGTCATCGCGAGCGCGATCGTGTCGGCGGGGTACGTTCCCATCCGCGCCGACCAGATCGAATCGCCGGGATCCATCCAGCGCGACATGTTCGTACACATCGCGCGCGACAATGCGGCCGTCGTGGATCTCTCGACGCTCAACCCGAACGTGTTCTACGAGCTCGGCGTTCGCCACGCGCTGCGACCAACGGTCACGGTGCTGATCAAGACGCGCGGGTCGACGGTGCCGTTCAACATTCACAACCAGCGCGTCATCGACTACCCGAGCAAGAGCGGGAGCTACGACGAGGCGAAGGAGCAGATCCGCCGCTTCCTCGAGGCCGGGCGCAACGCGACAACGCCCGACAGTCCGATCTTCTCGATCCTCCAGAACGCGCGGAAGGACTGGAAGGCACAGCCGATTCAGAAGTGTGAGGACTTCGTGTACCGGCTCGTCGCTCAGCCTGACAAGCGGATCTCCATTGCCACCGGCGACATCCGTGACCGTCGCGGCATCGACGTGTGGGTCAATTCCGAGAACACGAACATGCAGATGGCGCGCTTCTACGACCGCGCGCTGTCGGCGATCATCCGTTACGAAGGTGCTCGGAAGGATGACAACGGTGAGATCGTGGAGGACGTCATCGCCACCGAGTTACGCCAGGCCACGCACGGGCGCGACTTCGTCACGCCGGGCTCCGTGTACGTGACGGGTGCGGGCGATCTCGAGCGCACGCGTGGGGTGAAGAAGATCTTCCACGCGGCCGCGGTCACGGGCGTCCCGGGAGCGGGCTACGTCGCCATCAGCGAAGTGGAACGGATCGTGACGACGGTGCTTCGCCGCATGGACGACGAGCGGTACCGCGACGCGGACCTTCGGTCGGTCGCCTTTCCCATGTTAGGCACCGGCGTCGGTGGTAGCACGGTGCTCGACGTCGCGCCTCGACTACTTCAGGAGGCGATCTCGTATCTCACGCGACATCCCGAGAGCCGGGTGGAGGCGGTGTACTTCATGGCGTGGAACAACCTCGACCTCGACGCGTGCCGTATCGCGCTCGAGGCGGCGGCCGAGGTGGAAGCAGTCAGTTGACGCGACTCACCCTTCGCGCGCCCACCGCCACATCTCCCTGACCGACGGCTCCTTCCCGTACATCAGCATCCCCACCGCGAAGATCTTTCCCGCCGCCCGGCGGAAGAACCAGATCGTTCCGACCAGCAACGTGATTGCCAGCGGCACCTCCCACGGTGCCACCTCGGCCAGCAGCAGCCGCAGCGGCAGTACCGCGGACGACGTCAACGGAAACACGCCGAAGAACTGCGCTACGCCCGTGTCAGCCCGCGAGAACAACAGCCCCGCCACGGCGACGGGAACGAGTGGCACCATCAGCAGCGACCCCTTCGTCGACGTGTGCGGGTCGTCGATCGTTGCCGCGATCGCACTCAGGAACGCGAACCAGAGCGCGAAGCCTAACAACGGCAGCAACACGAGGAGCGGCACGAGCAGCGGCTGATCGACCGAGAACGTCAGTGGCCGCCCCGTCACGGTCGCGAACACGGCGAACAGCGCGCCGAACGTCACCGCCGTCGCGAGCGTGTTCGCGAGCGCGACGCCGGCGAGCCCGATGATCTTCCCGTCGATCCACTGCTGCGGCGCGATCGCCGAGATGACCTGCTCGGTGACTCGTTGCTGCTTCTCCCCCGTGATCCCGGCGAAGATGAACCCCATGCCGGTCATCAGGCCGAGCAGTGAAAGGGTCAGTACGGCGATCGTCAGGACACGCTCACCGCGACCAGGGCCACCACCCGGCGGACGCGTCACCTCGACACGCATTGGGGCGGCCAGCCGTTGCAACGCAGTTTGCTCGAGCCCCGATTCCGCCAGGCGATGCCTGATCGCCACGCCGGTGAGCGCCTGCTCGAGGTCCATGCGCCACGGCGGCTCGCGCCTGACCACGAGCTCCGCGCTGCTCGCGTCGCGCACGATCAACAGTCCATCCAGATCGCCGCGAGTCGCCGAATCGCGCACGGCCGCTTCGGCTTCCGCAGGACGCGGATGCAGCGCGACCCGGCCACCGAGCGTGTCCGCGCGGAGCCCGACACGATCGCCACCAATGATGGCGACGCTCGCAACATCGGCTCGGCTACGACGGATGAGGCGCGCGATGCCGAGCGTCGCGCCCCCGGTGACCAGCATCGTCACGACCGAGATCAGAAGCTGCTTCGGCTTGAGGAAACGCCGGAACTCCCACCGCGCGACCTCCCACGTGGTTTGCCACGGGGTCATCGGTTGCCTCCGTCGTTCGTGGCGGGCGCTGCGGGCGCGCCATCGCCGTTGCCGAGGCTCGCTTCCACGCTCCGCACGTAGATGTCGTGCAAGGTCAGCTGCTCGGCGTGGAGAGATACGACTGCACAACGACTCCCGATGGCCACGAGGAGCTCGCTCAGCGGCGTGTCGGCGTCGGTGAGGACGGTGAGCTCATCGACTGCCGTGCGTTCCACCTGCCTAACGGCGGCGTGGTCGGCAAGGGCGCCAGGGTCAGCCTCGCCGGCAAGACGCACGACGAGCCGCTGGCCGACGCTCCACGTTCGCCGCAGTTCCGCAATGGTGCCGCGAAGCACCTCGCGCCCACGGCTCAGCAGGATGACGCGGTCGGCGAGTCGTTCCACGAGCTGCATCTGATGCGCGCTCAAGAGCACGGTCGTACCACCCTCACGAAGCTCCTGGACGATCCGAACGAAGAGGTCCTGGTTCAGCGGGTCGAGGCCCGAGAACGGCTCATCGAGGATGGCGAACCGCGGGCGATGCAGGACCGCGGACGCGAACTGGACCTTCTGCTGGTTACCCTTCGACAGCGCCTTGAGTGGTTCGTTCGCCCGGTCAGCGAGCTCGAACCGCTCGAGCCACTCCGCGGCCGCATGCGCGGCGTCGGAGCGGTTCATGCCTCGCAGGCGTCCGAAGTAGGCGAGCGTCCTCGCGGCGGAGACGTCCTGGTAGAGTCCGCGTTCCTCGGGGAGATATCCGAGCGCCGGCGCCGGGAGCGTCGACTGGTTCGCGCCATCTATATGGTAGGCGACTGTCCCGCGGTCAGGGCGAGTGAGGCCCACGAGCATGCGGATGAGTGTCGTCTTGCCCGCGCCATTGGGGCCGAGGAGGGCGACGATCTCGCCGGGACGTACCTCGAACGAGACGCCGTCAACCGCCCGGACGGGACCGTACTCCTTGTGAACATCCGCGACCGAGAGCAGCCGGTCGCCGGTAGCTGAGAAACGCGCGGCGGAGTGACTCACGCGTCGAAGCCTATCTCACGCGTGCGCTGATGTGGAGGCCATTGCGGCTCAGGGAAGCAGCGTGAATCGCGCGCCGTGAGCGGGTTGGTAGGTTGAAAACCCGCGCCTGTCGAGTGTGAACACCGTCGAGATCCTCAGGGCCTCAGCAGCGGCGCAGAGGGTTGCATCGGCGTAATCCATGGGCAGCGCGACGTATCGCTCCATGAGCACTCGCGATCGGCGGTGCCCGCCTGTTTCGACGCCGAGGATGGGGATGCGAGCCGCGAGTAACAGCTCGAGTGGCGCCCACGCCCGTCCGGCGCGATGCGCGAAGTGACAGGCCTCGGTCACGACCGCCTCGGTGGTCACGCATCGAGGGACGAGGTCGGGGAAGGCCTTTACACAGCGCTCATGCCACGCGTCGCGCGCATCGAGCATCGCGACGAGCGGCCCGGTGTCGAGCAGCACGTCGCGGGCGGGGTGCGACCGGAGGGGTACTCGCTTGGTCGCGGGACTCAATCATTCGCGCCAGTTATGGCGCCGAATCTGGGCCGCGAGCGCGTCGCGCTCGACGTCTTCGGGGTCGATGGACAGCGACCCGATGAGCGGCGCAATGCGCGACCAGGTCGTTGTGGGATCTTCAGGCACACTGCCTCCCAGGTAGGACTGCAGGGCTTCGCGCACGATCTGCGACGAAGGAACTCCACGCTCCCGCGCCTGCTGCCGCAGCTGCTCGGCGAGCTCGCGAGGGATACGCAGGGTAACCTGGTCGTCGTGCATGCATTGCGATGTATTGCAATTGCATTGCGTGTCAAGTCGTACAGCGCGTACCTGGGTCAGGCGGCCGAGTGGCTTGACGACTACTTGGACGCTGAAAGCCACCGCTCGAGCTCTGCGTAGTCGACGATGACCGGGCCGCTCTCACGAAGACGCGCGTCGATCAGGTCGTCGGCGTAGCCGGTAGGCAGCCCCGTGTCGCGATTTACGATCCACGAAAAACGCCTCTCGCGCTCGCGACCCTTGAGGAGCGAGCGTGGTGAATGGCCGAGTAGTCGGGCGACGGCGCCGTAGGTGGCGCGCTGCCCGTGTTGGTCGAGCTTGTCGACGATCTCTTCGAGCGTCATGAGCCCCTCGTGGATCGTGTTGGGGTGGGCCTACTGCGGCGGATTGATCGCTTTCGTTTCGAGACGCTCGAAGTCGGGGTGCTCGAAGATCGGCGCCTTGACGCCGTCCTTCTTCCCGACGGCGTCATGGATGGCGCCGGCCAAGGCGGCGATGATTTGGTTGGAGCGCTCGACCTGCGCGAGCAGCTTGTCGACATCGCGGGATTCCCAGTACCCGGCTTCGTCGTTCACCGTAACCTCGAACCCCAACTCCACGGCGGCGTCGAGGAGCGCCACGATCGACGTGTGGCAGCGCACGAAGTGTTCGGCGCTCACGATGGACGCATACTGGGTCTTACAGACCGCTCCGTAGTGCCACGTCCATGGTTGGCCGCGGACGACTTTCCAGTCCTCGTCGCGAGGCGGGACCCAGGCCACACCGATGGGCACGGGCTCGCAATGCTCCCCGGGCATGACGGTGAATCCAATGGCGTCGGGCATGACGTCGCCGAACCCGCCATGCTCGGGGTCGTCCTCGTCAGGCCCATACGAGGCCCACAGCCGGAAGGCGTACTGGAAAGCCGTCGGCGGGTCGGGCATGTCGCCCAACGTCTCACCGGCTTCCAGCGTGATGATGGGTCCGACCTTCGCGAACGGCAGCTCCTCCGCCGCGGTTTTGAGCTGGGCCACAAGCTGGGCGACGGTGGCCCGCGGTGTGGACGCGGGGAGGTGGAGCTGGTAGGCGATGCTCAAGCCCATATCGGGAAACGGGAATCGGGAATCGGAACGCTAGGACCTTGGAACCGGACTCGCTGCGGAGGCAGCCATCTCGGTAGCGGCGAATATGCGTGCGTCAGCAAAAATGCCGGCATCGTAAGCCATCGCGCCGACATCGTTTCCTCGCGCTCCTCCGAGCCTTGTCATTCCCGAGCGGAGCGGCCTTCAGGCCGCGCCGTCGAGGTATCGCAGTCTTCTTGATAGAGGGTCAGATCCCTCTACCGGGATGTCTTTAGAAGACCTGGACGCGGGTGGCCGCGGATTTCGCCGATTCCGCAGAATCCCTCTACCGGGAAAGCCTGAGAAGGCCGAAACGCCGATGAGCCGATTACACCGATTTCGCAGAATCCCTCTATCGGGAGACCTTGCAGCGCGGGAGTAGCAACTCTCCTGGTAGAGGGAGGATCCGCGACTTCTGCGAAATCCGCGTAATCGGCGTCAGGTCTTCTTCGTCGTCCCGGTAGAGGGGCCAGGCGCGACACGCGGCCACGTACTGCAGCCGGCTTCGATCCGATTGTCTCGACGGGCGACGTGCGCATCAGTCTCGGCGCGCGGCGACCCACCGGTCGACCTTCGCGCCGAGTGACGCCAGTGTGATCGTGCCGTCCTTCAGGACTTCGTGATGGAACTCCGGCGACCGGAAGCGCGTGCCTAACGTGCGCTCCGCCGCCTCGCGGTACGAGCGGATGGCCTCGAACCCGATGTAGTACGTCGCGAGCTGGCCGGGGGTCGCCGCATGGCGATCCGCGTAGGCACCCGCCATCGCCGGTGATCGTCCGCCGAGTGCGACCATGGAGTCGACGAGCTGCTGTCGCGACCAGCCACGGGTGTGGTATCCGATGTCGAGATACGCGGCGACAGCGACATCGAGCAGGTGCACGAGGTAGCCGACTCGGTCGAGCGGCGTGACGTACAGACCCATCTCGTCGCCGAGTCGCTCGGCGTAGATCCCCCACCCTTCGGTGAAGCCGCCGAACGAGAGCTCGCGCATGACGGGATGCACTGCGGGGCCGCGCCGTGCGGCAATGCGCTGGAGATGATGCCCGGGGTACGCCTCGTGCGCGACGGCGTTCGCCACGGACATGCGCTCCATGCGCGCGAGGTTCACGAGGAACTGCGCTGGCCGACTGCCGTCCTCGGGCGCGCGGAGGTACTGCGGCGGGAGGTTCGCGCGCTCCTGAAACTCGGGGTAGGGCGTGACGACGATGGACTCGGGCTGGAACTCCGCGACGACGCGAGCGATGCGCGTGGCCGCATGGACCGTCATGGCGCGGTATGCCGCGAGCACGGAGTCGCGCGTCGGGAAGGTGAAGCGGCGATCGTCGCGCAGCTGGATCACGCCACGCGAGACGTTCGCGTCGCCCGTGAGCTCGCGGACGAGCGGTGCGAGCTCCGTGGTAATGCGATCGAGGTCGCGACGCGCGTTGCGCATGATGGTATCGACGTCCACTTCGACCGACGTGCGGGCGCGCAGCGTTGCCGCATAGCACTTCCTGCCATCAGGCAGCGTGGAGAGCGAGCCATCCGCCCGCGCTCGCGGCGTGTACCGATCGCGGAGGAACGACTGGTGGGCGCGGGCGGCAGGGTAAATGGTGTCCGCGAGTAGCGCTCGCCATGCGGCACGGAACGCGGGCGTCGAGTCGCGGGTCGCGGGGGCGTAGAGTGGCGACCGCGTCGGGTCGGGCGGTAAGAGGTCGTCGTACTGCCGGATCACGGTCGCGATGACATCGCGCGAGGCGGTGTACCCCGAGTCGAGCCCGCGCTGGAGCAGTGTCCGCTCGGCCTCGATTGCCGCGGGGAGCGCGCGGAATACCGAGAGTGCGCGAGCGCGAGCGTCGTCGGTTCCCACCGTCTGCACGCGCGCGGCGTTCGATGCGACCACGTGCCATCCGCCGAACTGGCTGCTGATCGCCCAGAGATGTGTGTTGCACACGCGTGTGCCGATGGACGACTCCGCCGATTCCCGAAGGTTGTCGTACAGCAACTGGTCGGTGGGGCTCGTGAGGGCGTTGCGGTCGACCTGGCGAAGGCTCGCCGCGACGCGGTCCACACGACGCCGGGTCGCGATGCGGGTGGAATCGGAGAGGTCGGCCCACACGCGCCCGGGCGTTACCGGTTGATTCAGAGCGAGAAACGAATCGGCGGCGACGCGAAGCGCGGCGCTCACGCCATCTCCCGTGAGCGAGGCAGGCGCGGCGGCGGACTGGCCCGACTGGTGCGGGGCGCAGGCGGCGACGGTCAGCAGCGCCACGACCAAGTAATTGCTTCGCATGGGGATAGCCGGTGGCGGGGAGGATCGGCGACGGTCGCTTAATGAAACCGTCGGGCGTCGGCGGAACCTAGAACGATCCTGTTGCTCAAGCGCCCAAGGCGAGGGGCGTATCAGCGTTGTCCCGACGCCGGGTCGGGCTTCCGCCGATCCTGCGATGCGGCTGGAGGCGGCATCTTCCGGTAGCGGTTCGAGGCATCGACATCGGAGGACCCATGCGCTTGGCGCTCGCGATATTGATGGCGCTTCACGGGATAGCACACATGGTTGGTTTCGCGAGCTCGTGGCAGCTCGCGGCGTCGAGCGACCTTCCCTACAAGACGACCGTCCTGAACGGGCGCGTGGACCTGGGTGACAGGGGCATTCGCGCGCTTGGCGTGCTCTGGGTCCTGGCAGCTCTGGCGTTCGTGTTCGTCGCGGCCGGGGCAGTGCTCGAGGCGGGTTGGTGGACGCAGGCAGCCGTGGTCACCGCGGTCGGATCACTCGCACTCACGCTTCTCGAGCTTCCGGCGGCGAGGATCGGGCTCGCCCTCAACGTGTTCCTGATCGCGGTTGTGCTTCTGCTGCAGCGGCTCGATTTGGTCTGAACTGGCATCCGCCGCGGTAGTGCAGCCAGCACAGGAGGCTCGGCGACGGAGCTGGGCAGTAATCAGTGGTCAGTCGTCACTCGTAATGAATCGGACGGCCGAACGACGCCGGCTGGTTAGGCGAGTAGCAGCTCGAGGTCCTCGCGCCGGATGCGCGACATGAGATTCGTGTCGCCGCCGATGATCGCCTCGGCGAGGTCGCGCTTCGAGTTCTGCAGCTCGAGCACCTTCTCTTCCACGGTGTCGCGCACGATGAGGCGCGACGCGAAGACCCGGCGCGTCTGCCCGATGCGATGCGTGCGGTCGATCGCCTGCGCCTCGACCGCCGGATTCCACCACGGGTCCAGCAGGAACACGTAGTCCGCCGCCGTCAGGTTGAGTCCCAGGCCACCGGCCTTGAGGCTGATCAGGAAGATCCCGCACGCGGGGTCGGTCTGGAATCGCCTCACGCGCTCCTCCCGATCTCGCGTCTGGCCATCGAGGTACTCGTAGACGAGCTTCTCCGCCTCGAGCTGCGGCTTGAGCAACGCCAGGAGCGACGTGAACTGCGAGAACACGAGCGCCTTGTGCCCCTCGGCCACGATCTCGGCGAGC
>DAINRQ010000026.1:0-68481 GCA_036741775.1 Gemmatimonadaceae bacterium
AAGGCAGCGGTCTGCAAAACCGCTATTCGCCGGTTCGATTCCGGCCGGCGCCTCTGTCCCCGGTCTCTCGAAGAAGGAACAACCCTTAGGGCGTCGCGACCATTCACGGGCCCGTAGGCAGTCGTGGGACTCGTCAAGCAAACTCCCGTCCCCGATTCTGTCCTCCACTCTCGGCGCCACCCGACGACCAATCGTCAACCGCTCCCGCAACAATGCGACTGCTAACGGGTCGCCGATCAGCGGGACCGGGGCATCCAACCTGATGGCGACGAGCGATCCGGCCCCCTTCCACGACTCGAGATTCACCACGTCCAATTCGCCTGACAGGCAACTCACGCTCGCACCACTACGACTCCGATGGAGCGGAAGCTGCATCGGGGTTCTGCCGTGGTCGCTCGCCGCTCCCCGCACGAACACCTCGTCCTCCATGGAGACAAGTACGATGCGTACGAAGGGAACCGTAAAGTGGTTCAACAACGACAAGGGCTTCGGCTTCATCACCCCGGAGGACGGCAGTAAGGACCTCTTCGTCCATCACTCGGCGATCCAGGGCGGCGGCTTCAAGTCGCTCGACGAGGGCGAGAGCGTGGAGTTCGACGTCGTGCAGGGGCAGAAGGGGCCGGCCGCGGAGAACGTCACCCGACTGGGCGGCGGCACTCCGGGCGGACGCAGTGGAGGTCGGGAAGGTGGCTACGGAGGCGGTCGTAGCGGCGGCGGTGGGGGTGGGTACGGCGGCGGCCGAGGCGGAGGTGGGCGCTCGCGGGACTACTAGCGCCGGGCGGTACGCCGCCCTGCCCGTTGGCCCCAACCACGAATCGTCAGCGGGCGCCGAAGGCTGTCGTTGGGACGAGTCCTGGCTAGTCGCCCCACCCGCGTCGGCGCCCGTTTCGTGGGTACTGAGGTATGGCATCACCAGCTGATGTGGCTCGGTGAGCGCGTACTGCCTAACGCCGGTGAGCCGCTCGTCATGGCGGAGCGTATGGCTGCCGGAAGACTCGAGATTCTCGGGAACTCCTTCCCCCGGCGCAGCAGGAACCTATACTCATGACTGCGGCCGCTCCGGTCGGGACGATCCGGATCGGCAAGTGCCGCGTGATCGAGTGGTAGGTCGATGTGAATGATGAAATTCAAGGCTCGCGGCTCATCAGGGATTGCCCGACATGCGTGGTCGACTCCCTGACTGACACCGCGGATGGCGAGGGCGATTGTTCCCCTGAATCGCGCCAAGCTCGAGGTCGTATCGTGGTGCCGAGTCGCAGAGTCCCTGACGCGCCCTCGCCGCTGAACCCGACAGATCGGCTCACGCCGGTGAGTGCTGGGCGGGCGGTCGACAGCGATGACTCTGCTCACACGCCCGTGAGCGCCCAGGAGCAGTTGCTCGCCGACGTCGCCGGCGCGTTGCACGCCAACCTCGCCCGCGGATTCCTCGAGGGCGAGGAACGGATTCGGCAAATCGCGGAAGCCCTGAGCGACGTCGTCTTATTGAGCGATGCGGCCAGCGGCCAGGTGTTCTTCGTGAACGCTGCGTACGAGCGGATGTGGGGTCGGCCGCGGGCTGACCTGTACGCGAACCCGCTGGCGCTTCTCGAAGGCGTCCACCCTGAGGACCGGGACCGCGTGCGTGACGCCCTCACCGGCCAGCGGCGCGAGGACTTCGACATCGAGTTTCGGGTGGTTCGGTCGCCCGGCGAGGAGCGCTGGATGTGGACCCGAGGTTTCCTCGTCCGTGGCGTCGACGGCGAGACGACTCGGGTTGCCTCGATCACCGCAGACGTAACCGAACATAAACAGATCGCGGCGAGTCACGAGCAGCTCATTCGCGGATTCACGCATGACATCAAGAACCCGCTCGGGGCCGCCGACGGATACCTCTCGCTCTTCGAAGTGGGCGTGTTCGGCCAGATGTCGGAGGCCCAGGCTCAGAGCATCGCGAACGCGCGACGTGCGATCGACACCGCGCTGCATCTCGTCGCCGGTCTACTCGAGGTCGAGCGCGCGGAGGCCAGACAGCTCAGCATCGAGCGAGCGGAGGTGGACCTTGGCGCCGTAGTGTTCGAGATCGCCGCGGAGTTTCGTGCCGCCGCGGCGGCAAAGTCTCTCGATCTCGCGGTGTCGGTGCCTCAGGACGAGGAATCACACGTCTCGCTCGTCATCGAGTCGGACGCCGCGCGCGTCCCTCAGATTCTGGCGAACCTCGCGTCGAACGCCGTGAAGTACACGCAACCGGGGGGACAGATCCTGGTCGCGGCTCGCGTAGCGCTGGCTGGGGAGACGCCATGGCGCGGACGCGGGGTGGCCGTCACCGTCACGGACAACGGGCCGGGAATTCCATACAGGAAACAAGCAATGGTGTTCCGTGAGTTCGCTCGGTTCGATCCAGGCGCCGCGGCGGGGTCGGGTATCGGCCTCACGATCAGCCGCCGGTTGGCTCGCGCCCTCGGCGGGGACATCACCTTCACGAGCACGCCGGGCGTTGGCAGCGCCTTCACGCTCTGGCTTCCGCTCGATCAGCCACGGACGCCTGGGGACTCGACGCCAGCGGCGCGCGGGGAAGGACCAGGGTGAAACACGATCCGGCACTCCCGGTGCTCTCTACCTGAACGTCGCCCTTCATCGCTCGAGCCAAATCTCGGCTGATCGGGAGGCCGAGGCCGACCCCGCCGCCCCGATCCGTGAGGCCCGACGGGAGCTGAACGAACGCCTCGAAGATCGTCTCGAGCCGGCCGGCCGGAATCCCGGGCCCCGTGTCGGCGACGCGCACGACGGCCGTTTCGCCGAGAGCCGCGCATGACAGGGTGATCGTCCCGCCGGGCGGTGTGTATTTCACCGCGTTCATGATCAGGTTCAACAGAATCTGACGTGCCCGATCGGCGTCGGCCCAGGCGACGACGTCGGCATCGCCCGGCGGAATCGCCAGTGTGACGCCCTTTGCCTTAGCCGTTTCCTCGAGCATGCCGGCGACGTCCGCGACTGCGTTAGCCAAGGGGGTCCGGCCGAAATGATACTCCATGCGGCCGCTTTCAATCCGCACGAAGTTGAGAATCTCGGTGATCAGCATCAACAGGTGCTGCTGATTGGCCTTGATCCGTGCGAGCGCGTCGCGCTGCTTTTCAGTCACCGGGCCCTCGATGCCCATTTCGAGCAACTCCGTGAAACCACCAATGACGTTGAGCGGCGTGCGGAGTTCGTGGCTCATCGTTCCGAGGAATTGGCTCTTCGATTGATTCGCCGCCTCGGCGGCGAGTCGCAACGCGTCCGCTTCGCGGTACAGTCGCGCGTTGTCCAGGGCCATCGCGCACCGAGCGGCGATGTCCGCCGCGAGGCTGATCTCCTCCGGCGAGAACGGGGGATCTCCCTCACGGCTGACGAAGGTGATTGCGCCCTGCACGCGGGCGCGAACGACGAGCGGAACGACGAGTAGCGAGCCAAAGCCGATCTCGCGGAGGATGCGAAGGTTCGCGTCCCCGTGGGCGGCCAGGACGAGCTCGGCCCCCGAGTCGCCGGTCAGCACCGTCGGCTGTGCCACGCGTAAAGTGCGAATCAGATCGGCGCCGTCGGCGCGGTCACCGGACGTCGACGGCCATGGGTCCTCGAGTAGGCGGGCCAGCGGTTGTTTCGTCGGATCGGGGTGAACCACCGACAACCGGTGAACTGCGCCATTCGACTCGATCACATCGACGATGCACCACGTTCCCGGCCGTGGGAGGGAGAGGTGGCGCACCGTGTCGCGCGTCGCCGCTTCGTCGAGCGACAGCGACAGGTCGCGACTAGCCGTGGCCAGATACTGTGACCGCTCGCTCGAATGAGCCGCATCCCCCGCCGCATCCTGCTCTCGGAGCGCACCGAGCAGGAGTTGCTCGGCGACCGCGCGCTGCCGTTCCCTGGCTCGCTCGATCAGCTCCACGTCGCGCACCTCGACGACCAGACGCTTGGGCGCGTCCGTCGAATCGGCGACAGGCCAGACGCTGCAACTCCACCTCGGCGTTTTGCCGGCGGGTGACTGGACCACCGCGTCGCGCACCGTCTGCATGTGTCGCGCGGCGTCATCCAGGACCGCGGTCAGGTCGGTAGCAATCGGGCGCTGTCTGGCGTCGGCCGGGTCGCCAATGGAAATCAGGCCGGCCGACTGCAGATTGCGAAACAGCGCGTTCGCGTAGACCAGTGTGTGCGCGTCCCCCTCGGTCACGGCGAACGCGACCGGTGCGAGCGCGAGGTGTTTTCCTATCGAATGGCTGACAATGAGATCCTCCTTCGGTCGTTCCACGCGCTCGGTCACGCGTCGTCGCCGCCAGTGTCCAACCCGTGACGCCCTTCGACGCGCGTCGGTATGCCGGTTGTGATCCCGTGGTAGCCACGGAGCGGCTCGCCAATCACGGCACCGGACGGAGTCAGGTCGTAGACTCTGAACTCCTTCGAGTGGCCGCTGCCGCGCATCTTGACGACCGCGAGGACCTTCTCGAGCCGCCCGTCGATCTCGACGTACCGTTGTACGAGAATGTCGTCGGTGACGAACGACACGCGTTCGTTCGTGAATCGAATCTCCGGGAAGACTTCTATCACCTCCGCGGTCATCAGTACGGTGACTCCGGTTGCCGTGAGCGCGCCAACGAGCCGGTAGAGCGATTCGCGGAAGTCGAGGCGAAACGTCGGCGCGAGGGCAATCTCGAATCCCGACAGCGAATCGATCACGACGCGCTTCGCGCCGATCCGCTGCACTGCGTTGACGAACTCCACGAGCATTTCATCCACCGATAACGTCATTGGGCGGAGATAGACCACTGCGAGCCGGTTGTCCGCGATCATCTGGCTGAAATCGACCAACCCTGATTTGGCGCGCGCGAGATACGCTTCGGGGTACTCCTCGAAGACCGCGACGACACAATTTGTGCCCTCGCTCAGTCCCTGCGCCACGAACTGCGAGGCGAAAGTCGTCTTGCCGCTACCGGCGGGCCCGGTGAGCATCACGACGTCGCCTTCGGGGATGCCACCGCCCATCATCTCGTCGAGGCCGGGTACTCCGGTGAGAAGCCGCTTGCCGGATCGCGCCACTCGGTTCTGTTGTTGCTCCGGAATACGCGGGAAGACCTCGAGACCGTCGGCGGTGATACGAAACGTGTGGAGACCGGGGATCGGCGAGCGGCCGCGTACCTTCACCGCGCGGAACTTGCGCACCGCGGAGTTGCGATCGACGTCCTCGGACAGCCAGAGGATGCTGTCGGCTACGGTGAACACCGGGTGCCGTGACTCGTGCTCGGAATACTCGCCGAGGAGAAACGAGGTGACCTCCCATGACGTCAGCTGAAGCGCGAGGCGCTGGACGAAGTCCGCGAGCCTCAGGACGGCGTGGTCGTCGCCGAGTCGGAGATGCCCGCCGATGGTGCGAAACGAATCGACGGCGACGAACGCCGGTTCGACGGCGGTGACTTCCGAGCTGATGCGAGCGAGGACGGCATCGAGATCCTCAGCGACCGCTTCCGCCCCAAGGTTCACGAACCGGATAGCGGAGGGCACTTTTGCGCTGTCGAAGAAGCTGAACTGTTGCTGGTACCGCATCATCTTCACGGTGGGTTCGCCGAGCACCGTGAAGTAGAGGGCAGGGCGCTCCGGCGTCGCGTTGGCGAAGAGAATCTGTTGGACGAGCGTCGTCTTGCCGGCACCCGGCGGGCCCGCGATGAGATTGAACGAATACTCACAGAGGCCGCCGCCGAGGACCGCGTCCATGCCGGGAACGCCGGTCGCGATATTCCGGATGACGGACTGCCCAGATGCCGTCATGGCTGGCGCGTGCCGCCGCGCGCCGGCGCCTGAGGACCATCGTGATCGAGCAGTCGTATCGTCATGTCGTCTCCAATGAGCCGTATGAGTATGTCGACCAGGGCGGCGAACAGAGCCTCGATTGCCGCCGTGACCTTATCGATGCCGTGCGCGGCGGCGCTTGCCGCTATGCTGTCTATGCGAATGCCCTCATCGGCGCGCGAGCGTAGATCCTTCAATATCGGGTGCGCACCTTGGGTTCGCGCGAGCGCCCGGGTGAGCAGCGCGGCGCAGCCGGCGTCGCCCATCGAATTGCGCAGGGCGTCGGTCACGCGAGTGCACGACCGTTGAAGCGCCAGAATCTCCATTTCGGGCGTTTCACTTCCCGTTCCGTGCCCGGGCGCCGGCGCATCGCGCGCCAGAATGCGGCGAGCGATCTCGGACGACGTCAACGATCTCGAGGCGGGGCCGCTTGGAGGGTGCTTCACTCTACCTCATGCTTCTTCGGCCGGAGGGTGTCACGAGCGTCGATCGCTCGCGACCGCTCGCGACCCGCTCGAACATACAGGCTCGACCGTCTGGCTGATAGAACCGAGTGTCGGCCAGTCCGTTCGCGACGCCGGCCGTCAGCGACCGAACGATGCTGCGCGTTCCAACGCCTGCTCGACACATGTTCGGTATATGAGGAGGGTGCGTTCCTGACGGCGCGTATGCGGACGAGGCCGACGTGTGCCTAACGCCATGAATATTGATGGCAGCCAGAGTGGCCAAACCAGACCAAAGTCCGCCATTCAGAGCCGAGCGAATCACCTCGCTGGTGTCCCTGCAACCGCTATTCGCCGGTTCCGGCCAGCGAATGTGTGGAACACAACGACTTGGCTCGCCCATGAGCCAAGTCGTTCGTGTTGTTGGGCACGCCGGAATCCGGCGCGGCGGCACCGGATGGGTATTCGGCGCGGCGGTCGGGCGCTCGCGCCCGGAACTGCCGGACAGGCGCACCGGCGGTCGCGGCGGGCTCGGCAGCAGTCGCGCGTGGTGCGTTCGGGGTCTGGTGACCCGACGCGCGAGCGCGCTGGCGCGGCTACACACACCAGCTCAACGCTTCCAGGGCGGCCCTCGGAAGCGTGTGCCAGTCAGCGGGGTAGTCCCGCACCACGCGGATGGCGTTCGTCGACTCGAACACGAGGGCGGGCCCGAGCCCCGGACGGGTCAGCTCGTACGCGCGCCACACGACGCCCATGCGGTCGGCATAGCTCACCACGACCTGGCCGCCCGGCGCAACGCCCTTGCGCCAGAATAGATCGTCGGCCTTTCCGTTCCGCGTCATCGGCTCCTTCCCCCGGCGCAGCAGGAACCTAAGCGCCGGCAGGCGCCCCGGCCAGCGGTATGCACGTTAGGCAGCGGCGCCCGTGGGATGGAGCCGCCTCGCAGGCGCCCACACCGGTGCCGGATGCCGTCACTCGGCCGCTGGTGGAGTGTGCAGCAACGCGTCCGGTCGCGGATCACTTTCTGCAGATGTTGGTTGGGTACGATGTCAGGACTGTCGATGCTGCGGGCGTACGTGCGGCTGGGATTGCTCGCCGTTGCAATCACTGCCTGCAAGAGTGATTCACTCGATCCCGGCGGCGGTGGTTCGGTCGCGTCGGTGATCATAACGCCGCAGGCCGCGACCGTCGCGGTCGCTCGAGCCTGTCATTGAAGGCCGAGGTGCTCGACGCCTCCGGCCAGGTGATTCCCGACCGCAAGTTGGTGTGGGCGTCGAGCGACGCGCAGACCGCGATGGTCGCGGTTCGCGACTGAGTGTTGGTCAGCACGTGCTGGGACTAGCGGACCTCTGCTTACAACACCGGGCGGGAGTATGTAAGATATTCCCCGACAATTTATGGGTTGCGTCGGCTCGAGCGAACGCGCGCGGCGGCGCTGTCTTCGCCCGAATCGCACTCCAGAGAGTCGGAGTCAGGGAGTAGAAACGATGCCCACCCCACGCCGAACGCCACCGCGCGGAGTGCCCGAAGGTCCCGAGAACGTTCCTGCCCGTTCGCACGGCGAGAGTACACGAGCGCCGGACGCCGCGCAGCCACCGGAGTGGTTCTACCGGCTCCTAGTAGAGAGTGTTCGCGACTACGCCATATTCGCACTAGACTCCACCGGGCACGTCGTGACGTGGAGTGCGGGCGCTGCACAGTTGAAGGGCTATGTGCGCCCCGAGATCCTCGGCCAGCATTTTTCTGTCTTCTACCCGCCCGAGGATATCGCCGCCGGAAAGCCGGATCGGGAGCTGGAGGGCGCGATCCGTGCCGGGCGACTCGAAGACGAGGGTTGGCGGGTCCGGAAGGACGGTTCGCGCTTCTGGGCAAGCGTCATCATCACGGCCCTTCGGGACGAGCTGGGAACACTCGTGGGTTTCGCCAAGGTCACCCGCGACCGCACGGAGAGATACCTTGGCGAGGAGGCGCTTCGCGCGAGCGAGGAGCGGTTCCGGCTGCTCGTCGAGAGCGTGCGGGACTACGCGATCTTCCTGCTCGACCGGGGCGGGCACGTCGCGACCTGGAACGCGGGTGCCGAGCGCATCAAGGGCTACCGCGTTGGGGAGATCGTCGGCCGCCATTTCTCGGTCTTCTACCCCGAGGAGAAGGTCGCCGAGGGCTTTCCGCAGTACGAGCTCGAAGTGGCGGCGCGTGAGGGCCGCTTCGAGGATGAGGGATGGCGGGTCCGAAACGATGGATCGCGCTTCTGGGCCAACGTCGTCATAACCGCGCTGCGCGACCAAAAGGGCGAGCTGGTTGGCTTCGCGAAGGTCACGCGTGACCTCACCGAGCGCCGCGCAGCTGAGGAGCAGGCGCGTCGCCTGGCCGCAGAGGAAGCCGCGCGCGCCGAGGCGGAACGGCAGGGCGCGGAACTCCGACAGCTTACCGAGCAGCTCCAAAACCAGACGCTCGAGCTGGAACAACAGACTGAGGAAGCACAGTCGCTTGCCGAAGAACTCGAGGCGGCGAATGCGAGCCTTGCCGAGAGCGAGGCGGCGACGCGCGAGGCGCTGGCCCGCTTCGAAGGCGTCTTCAACTCGCGCGTCCTCGGCCTCACGGTCTTCGACGCCAACGCAGACCGCACGGTCGCGATCAACGATTACCTGCTGGACCTCCTTGGTTACACGCGGGAGGAGTTCGAGGCGCGAGCGTTCCAACAACTCGTCAGGGGTGGCAAGGCCGAGTCTTTCGAGAAGGAGTACATCCGCAAAGACGGCACACGCGTCGCGGTGTCGGTTTCGGGCGCGCCCATCCCCGGCCTGCCCGGGCAGTACGCCGTCTTCGTCGAGGACATCACGGCGCGCAGGCAAGCGCAGACGAGAGCGGCGCGCGCGGCAGAGCGCACGGAGCGGTTGCAAGCGCTCACCGCTGGTCTTGCTGGCGCGCGAACGGTGGATGATGTCGCCGAGGTCGTCGTCGCGCAGGGGGTCGCGGCGATGGGCGCGAAGACGGGGCTATTCCTCGCGCGGGAGCCCGGCGCGGACGACGCGGTGATCGTGCGCGAGACGGGTATCGCGGCGGACGTCCTCGATCGCTATCGGCGCGTACCCCTCGCGACGCCGGGGCCGGGGGCCGAGAGTCTGCGAACCGGCCAGCCCGTCTGGGTGACGGGGGAGGGCAGCGACACGCTCGCCGCCCGGTTTCCGGCGCTCGCCGATGTCTGGGGGAGCTTGGGGGCGTCGGCGGTCGCCAGCGTGCCGCTCGCCGCTGGGGGTGAGACGGTGGGCGCCATGTCGTTCACGTTCGCCGAGCCGCATGCGCTGCCCGCCGAGGACCGCGCGTTCTTCTTGGCGTTAGGCAGGCAGGCGGGCCAGGCGGTCGAGCGGGCCCGGCTCTTCGAGGCGGAGCGGGCTGCGCGGCAGCTGGCCGAGGCGGCGGAGCGCCGGGTGGCGTTCCTCGCAGAGGCGAGCGGGCGGCTCGCCGCATCGCTCGACCTTGAGGCGACGTTGCGGACGGTCGCCGAACTGGCGGTGCCGGCCCTCGCCGACTGGTGTTTCATCGCGTTGCTGGAGCGGGGACGTGTGCGCCCGGTGGTCGTGGCGCACGTGAATCGCGAAATGGTGCAGCTCGCGCACGAAGCGCTCGAGCGGTACCCGATCGACTTCGATGCGCCCGTCGGGACCGGCAAAGTGCTGCGCACGGGCCAGCCCGAGCTAAACGCCGAGATCTCGGACGAAGCGCTGGCGGCGGTGGCGCACGACGAGGAGCACCTCGCGATCGTTAGGCGGATCGGTTTCACGTCGTCGCTGTCGGTGCCGCTCGAGGACACCGAGGGACACGCGGTTGCCGTACTGTCGCTTATCTCGGCGGAGTCCGGCCGCCGCTTCGGCGAGGGGGACCTGTCGATGGCGCAGGAGCTGGCGCGCCGTGCCAGCGCCGCCCTGGAGAGCGCGCGGCTGTACGCGGCGGGACAGGCCGCGCTCCGACGCGCGAGGGCCTTGCAGGAGGTGTCCAGTGCGCTCGTCGGGACGCTCACGGCGGCGGAAGTCGCGCACGTAGTGGTGCACTATGGGCGTTCCGCCGTTGGCGCCGCCGCCGGCTCCTTCGCCGCCCTCGAGGCCGACGCACGCGCGTTCGAGGTGCTGGCGAGCGAGGGTTACGACGAGGAAACCACGACGACGTTCGCGCGCTTTCCGGTGGCGCCAGGGCGCCCGTTGTCGGACACGGTGCTCAGAGGGGTGCCGTGCTACCTGTCGTCGCTCGAAGACTCTGACGCGCGCTATCCCGAGATGGCGCCTGTGCTACGCTCAACGGGGTTCGAAGCGTTCGTGGCGCTCCCCGTTCGGACCGGCACCCGCACCGCGGGCGGCTTGAGCTTCAGCTTCGCCGAGCGTCGCGAGTTCGACGCCGAGGACCGCGCCTTCTTCGAAACGCTGGCGGCGCAGACTGGACAGGCACTCGATCGCGCGCGGCTCATCGAGGCGGAACGCGCCGCGCGCGCCGAGGCCGAGGCGGCGAGCCAGGTGAAGAGTGAATTCCTGGCGACAATGAGCCACGAGCTGCGCACACCGCTCAACGCGATCGGCGGCTACGCCCAGCTCTTGGAGATGGGGCTCCGCGGCGACGTTAGCGATGAGCAGCGCGCGGACCTCGAACGCATTCAGCGAAGCCAGCGACACCTGCTCTCGGTAATCAACGAGGTACTCAAC
Source organism: Gemmatimonadaceae bacterium (assembly GCA_036741775.1). Classification (GTDB taxonomy): domain Bacteria; phylum Gemmatimonadota; class Gemmatimonadetes; order Gemmatimonadales; family Gemmatimonadaceae; genus JAJKIV01. Next base: position 10,931 of record DAINRQ010000026.1, read on the forward strand.
TACGCGCGGCTCGAGAGCGGAGCTCTGATGTACGACTTGCGGCCTACGGTCATCGCCGACGTAGTCGCCACGACGATATCGCTCGTGGAGCCGCAGCGCGCCGCAAAACGGCTCGCGCTCGACGTGCGGCTGCCCGAGTTCGCCGGCCGGCCCGCGCTCCACGTGCTGGCCGACCGCGACAAGCTACAGCAAGTGCTGCTCAACCTCTTGTCGAACGCGGTGAAGTTCACCCCAGAAGGCGGTCGGGTGACGGTGGAGTTCTTGCCCGAGCCGAACGCCCGCGGGATGGCAGAAGTGCGCGTCATCGACACCGGTGTTGGTATCCCCACCGACAAGCTGGAGGCGATCTTCGAGCCGTTTGTGCAGGTGGGCAGGTCGCTGAACAGCCCGGGCGAGGGAACGGGGCTCGGGCTGGCGATCAGTCGCGACCTCGCCCGTGGTATGGGTGGAGATCTGACCGTGGAGAGCACTCTTGGTGTGGGGAGCACGTTCACCCTTACGTTGCCGTGCGCGTAGTAGCTGCATGCTGGGTGAGAGCGCAGTTTTGAGCGAGCGGGCACTGCCGTTCGGGCGTACCGTGAGACAGTCGCGACGCGCGCGTGCGCTGCTGCCGGCACAATGCTCGCTCAATCGTTGCGCATGTTTCATGGAACCGCGAGACTCGCGCCGGCCATACGCCGTCGTCGCGCTGGTTGCCTGGCCGCACTGGCCGCCGCGTGCGGCGTGACCGCCAGCTGCCGAGCCGGGGCGACGCCCGAAGCAGCCCGCCTCGCCGCCACAGCGACGGCCACGGCTTTCCGCGCAGTTCCGGGTCGCGACCTGTTCGTCGTGCCGAATCCCCACAACGCGCTCTCGAGCGTCGTCACCTTCGACGCTCGAGGGTTCGACTCGGCCCGGGTCGTGTATTGGACGGAAGGCGAGCCCGTTCGAGCCACGCCGTACTCCCGTCCTCGGGGCGTCGGCAGGATCGTCACGCTCGGACTGCGCCCGGAAACACCGTACTTCCATGTGCTGGAACGGGTGCGCCGGAACGAGGTGGTCTCGTCGGACACCGTGCAGTCGAGCTCGGGCCGGCTCCCGGAATTCCTTCGCAGCGCACACATGCGGATGACCGGGAGGCCGACGAGCGGCTACATCCTGACGTCGATCGCGGACACCGGCCGCACCGGGTTCGTCGTCGCGTTCGACTCCACCGGACAGCTGCGCTGGTACCGGGAATTCCCCGGCGAGATGCCGACCGGGGAGACGAAGCAGCAGCCGAACGGAGACTTCACCGTGTTCCTCGGGCGAACGCCGGGGTGGATGCTCTTCCCGGGCTCGTTCGAACAGTTCCGACCGAGCGGCGAGGTGGTTCGCTCGTTCACGGCGCCGCCCCCGCTATTCACGGACAACCACGAGCTGGTTCTCACGTTCCGCGACACGGTGTTCGAGGCCGCGCACTTCTTCAGCTACTCGGGACGGCCGGCTGACATCTCGCGATGGGGCGGCCCGAAGGACACGCTGATCTTCGGACACCAGCTCCTGCGCGTCGGAGCAGATGGCATCCCGCACACGGTCTTCGACGGTTGGGACCATTTCAGCTGGGAGGACCGAATCGAGCCGCCCAAGGACACGCTCTACGACTTCGACCACCCGAACTCGCTCGATTTCGATCGCGATGGCAACTACATCGTGTCGTGGCGGAACATGGGCGAAGTCACCAAGATCCATCCGCGTACCGGCGCGATCATGTGGCGCTTCGGCGGGCGGAACAATCAGTTCACGATTCGCAACGACCCGCTCAACGGCTTCAGTGCGCAACACACGGCCCGCATTCTCGACAACGGAAACCTCCTGCTCTACGACAACGGCACGCGGCACACCCCACCGGAGACGCGGGTGGTGGAGTACCGCCTCGACCCCGTCACGAAGACCGCTGACATGGTCTGGCAATTCCGCCGGCAGCCACCGCTGTACGTGCCGTACACGGGCTCTTCGCAGCGCCTCGAGCGCGGGAACACGGTGATCGGCTACAGCAACCGCGGGCTGGTAACCGAGGTCGATCCGAAGGGCAGGGTGGTGTGGGAAGGCACGGTGATGATCACTCCGGACAGGTCGGGCGACTTCTATCGGGCCATCAAGATCGCCTCACTCTATCGATACGAACGGCCGTGAAGAAGCGCCGCGAGAGCCAGCGGCGCGACGTAGCTCCCCGCGCGCTCCACGAACTCCCAGATCGGCGTCCCCGCCGCGATCCACAGCGATTCCGTTGCCAGCTTCCATCCGGCAGTAACGACGAGGACGGCCAGGGTAGGCCTCGACGCGATCCCGACCGCCAGGACGATCTCGAACCATCCGACCAGGATCGTCGACGTCGCTGGCAGTCCAACCGACGCGTAGTGTGCGGTGAGCATGGGCTTCACGGTGAGCGCACCAAGGGCGCCGTGGCCGAGCAGCAGCAGCGCTGTCGTCCATCGCAGGATCGTTCGAACACGCGCTAGCGTGTCCGGATCGTGCGACATCGCCTCGCTCGAGCGCCACAGGTCGCGCCACGAGCGTGGAGCTCCTGTCAGCACGAGAAGCGCGAGCGGGACGCCATAGTTGCCCGCACGCTCCAGCGCTTCCCAGATCGGCTCTCCGGCGAGCGGCCGAAGCAGCGCCGTCCACGTCGCCCACACGACCATGTACACGAGTGGAAGTGCGCGCGGCGCGTAGAGCACGGCCATCGCCGCCATCACGTCGACGGCACCGACCAGTGGCATGAGCCGCCAGGCCCACGCGTCCGGAATTCCGACGACACCGAAATACGGAACCCATGCGGCCTTCGTCATGAGGCCGAAGGCGCCATGACCGATGAAGCAGAGCGCGGCGCCCACGCGAAGCAGCCAGTACGCGACCGGTAGCGCGCGGCTGGTTGATTCGGATGAACCTAACGTCAGGATCGATGTTGGCGCCATCTCCACCAGGGTGAGGGAGACGACACCTTGTCGTGTCTACCCCTGACGCTCAACCACTCCCGCTGTCAGCGGTCGCCCGCTGTTCCGGGCGGGCGTTTGGCGGCTCCTGTCGCAGCAACCCTACGACCTCGCGCGCCTTACGCCGGCTGATCGGGAGCCGCGTGCCGTCCGTGAGCTCGACCTCCAGGCCACGCTTCGCGCGCTTGAGCGCGCGGACGTGTGCGAGGTTGATCGCCGCCGAGCGGTGGACGCGAACGAAATGCCGCGGCCCCAGCCGTTCGATGATCTGCGCCATCGATTCGCGCAGCACGTGTCGCCGTCCTGCCGCATGCACCGTGACGTACGCCCCATCCGCCTCGATCCAGGCGAGGTCCGAGAGCGCGACCGCCATCCCTCCCTGCCGCCCGCCGAGCATGACTCGCTCGGCGCCGGGCGCCGCGAGCGCGCGACGCAACCGTTGGAGCGCGGCATCGAACCGCGCCTGCGTGACCGGCTTCACCAGATAGTCACTGGCTTCGACGTCGAACGCGCGCGCCGCGTGCTCCGGGTGCGCGGTGACGAACACGACGTGCCTGACGAGGCGCTTGATGGCCGCCTGCGCGTCGAACCCATCGACGAGCGGCATGCGGATGTCGAGGAAGACGACGTCGGGGCGGAGCGATTGCACCATCTCGCGCACACGGCGAGCGTCCTCGCACTCACCGGCGACGTCGAAATCCGGCGCGGCCGAAAGGAGCTGGCGCAGCCGCTGTCGCGCGAGCGGTTCGTCGTCCACCAACAGTACGCGATGGCGAAGCAGCGTCACGAAGCCCCGACGAGCGCTGGAGTCACCCGCGTGCGCGCTTCTCCGACCACCGCCGCGGGCACCGTGATGCTGACCACCACGCCACCGCCCTCGCGGGGCACCAGCGCGAGCGATGCTCGATCGCCATAGGCCGTCGCGAGCCGCGCACGCGTGGCGGCGAGCCCGACGCCATGGCCCGCACGTCGCGAGCCCTCCGCCGCGAGCGGGGTGCCGTCGTTCTCGACGCGGAGCTCCACGCCGTCAGGCGACCGATTCGCCTCGACGGTGATGTGAAGCCGCTCGGCTCCGCCGTCGAGGCCGTGCATCACGGCGTTCTCCACGAGCGGTTGCAGGAGCAACACCGGCACCAGGCATTCACCCACATCCGACGCGATGCGGAGCTCGTAGCAGAGTCGATTGCCGAATCGCATCACCTGGAGCGCGAGATATCGTTCCGTGAGCAATACCTCTTCGGCGACAGTGATCTCATCGCGAGAATCGTCACGGAGCGATGCGTGGAGCAGCTCACTCAGATGCTCGAGCGCTACGACCGCACGTTGTGGCTGGAGATCCGCGACGAGCGCGGCGATGCCGTTCAGCGTGTTGTAAAGGAAGTGCGGCTGCAGCTTGGCGCGCAGTGCTTCGAGGCGCGCTGCCTGTAGCTGCGCCTCGAGCTGCGACGCTCGCAGCGTGCGCCGCTGCCGCTCTCGCGCCTCGGCCAACCCCCACGCCGCGATCAATACCGCCCCGTAGAGGGAGAGCATCGTCGGCATGCTGCTGTACCACGCGCGAGTGATCCGCGCGGACCACGCGAAGAAGAACGAGATCGGCGACACGAACCCAGTCGCCCACGCGGTGACCACCGCATGGAGCCACGAGATCGCGAGAAAGAGAAGGAGGTGGAGCGCGATCGTGCGCGGCCGGAGCCGCGGCGCCGACTCGCCGACACCAATGCGGAGCACGAAGGGAAGCGTCGCGGCGAGGAGAATCCAGCGTGGCGTACTCGCGATCAGCACCACGCCCGCGGGTAGCGGAGTGCCGTGGGCGACCGCGACGTGTCGCATCTCGAGTGCACTGATCCCGCCAAGCGCGAGGCACACCAGCACGACGGCAAGGCCGGCTCTGGCGAAGACCGGACCTCGTGGCACTTCGCCGCTCACGCTCGCGCGCGTCACGTTGAGGTGGGCTGCGTCATGCAAAACACTACGGGTGTCGGCCTTGCGTTGCTCCAATGATGATCGAGGCCACGCGTCCAGGATGATCCGCGGACGCCTTTGCCGTCAACAACAGCTCCCCGCGTTTGGTCTGGACGGCGAGCGACACCTCGTTGGCAGTCGACGAGCGCACGCCGGTGACCGTGAGTGGACCGAGCATTTCGAACGAGGTCCGATACGTCTCGAGGCGCGTCTCAATGGGGCGGTCGGGGTTCGGGACGAGCGACGATTCGACGAACTGCCGCATCTGTTCGACACCTCCGTTGAACGCTTCGACGTAACGATGCGCGAGCCGACCGGCAATCGTCGAGGGGATCGCCACCGGACCAGTCGGCGCGGAGGTGGTTGCATGTGAAGGCGGTTGGTGTGTGGCGACCGTCTGGCTCGCCCGACGCTCCCCCCCGGCCAACTGCTCCCAGTCGGCGAGCGTGATGCGACCAACTAGCGCCACCTTTCCTTCAGCGGTCGGCTTCACCACGGCGGCTTCGCTTTCGCCGATGTCACCCGGCTGGATTCCCGGGACGTGACGCTCGATCACGAAGTGGTGCGTGACGATCAGGCGGTTCGTCCCGCGTTTGGGCGCCGCGGCGACGATCGCCGCCGTCTCATCGGTCGTGGGAAAAACCCGAAGTGCCATCGTCACGCTCGTGGGCGCCCCGGCGGCGTATTCGGCCGTCTCTCGCGTGCGGAACATGGGGCTCGACGCGATCTCGCCGATCGGCACGCGGTACTTCCTCAGGACTACACCGATGAGTGCGGCATCACGAACGCCCTCAGCCGAGAGATTGCGCTGCTTGCTCCGCTCCGCTGGAACCGAGCCGACCTCCTCCTGATACGACCTGTCGGTGCGGGCGTGGCGAAGGAGGATCGTGTACCCGCCGCCTTGCAGGGCTGTCATGAGCTCTTCCCCGCGCAGGTCGCCGGATTGTGTAGGAAAAACCGCGGCGTTCGCCGCGAGGGCGAAGACAGTGAGGAGTTGCATGACCGGTGGCTCCGAGCTTCGAAGGATGGTGCCGCGTTGACTGCGCGCACGAAGCCAGAGGAGCCGTTTCGCGACAACGATGTGGGTGGCGAGCGGTCGATGCGTGTTGCGAGTGGTGGCTCCGCGCGCTCGCTACCGATGCGCGAACGCCTTCCACGTCGGCGCCCGACAGGCCCTCCGCGAGGCCGTCGGCGGTGAGCACGTTAACTTGGTGACCGGCCCGAGCTCGAAATCCATCATGACATTCACGCAAGCGATCCTTCTGGTTCTGCTGACGGGCGCCGTTGTCGTCGCTGCCGGTACACGCCTCGCGCGGAGCGCGGATGTAATCGCCGCGCGCACCCACCTCGGGGGGGCCTGGGTCGGTTCGGTGCTGCTCGCGGGGGCTACGTCTCTCCCGGAACTCACCACGGACATTGCGGCAGTCCGAATGGGCGCCGTGGATCTGGCCGCAGGGGATCTGTTCGGCAGCTCGATGGCCAACATGCTCATTCTCGCACTGGTCACGCTGTTGCCGTCGGGAGCCGAGCTGTTTCGCAGAGCGACGCTCGACCATGTGCTCTACGCGGCGCTCGCCATTATCCTGACCGTCATTGCGGGGATCTGCGTGCTGGTCCGACCGACGTCGTCGTTTCTCTCGATCGGTATCGGACCCCTCCTGCTCGTCATCACCTACATGGTCGGCTCGCGTGCCGTGTTCAAGCACTCGGTGCTGGCTGAGCGCACGGTGGAGACGGCAGAGATGTCCTCCGGCGCGACACCCGCCGACAATGCGACCGCGGCCACCGAGCCGACGCCGTTGCCGTCCGTTCGCGCGGCGGGATTGACCTTCCTCGCGTCCGCCGTCGTGATTCTCATCGCGGCGCCGTTCTTCGCGCGATCGGCCGAAGCCATTGCCGCGATCACCGGGGTGGGCTCGACGTTCATCGGAACGTGGCTCGTCGGCTTCTCGACCTCACTCCCCGAGCTTGTGACGTCGTTCGCAGCGGTACGGATGCGCGCGTATGACCTGGCGGTGGGAAACCTGTTCGGCAGCAACGCGTTCAATATGACCGTCTGGATCGTGCTCGACGCCGTTCATGGTCCCGGAACCATCTTCGGTGTCGTGAGTCCGGCCCATCTCGTTTCCGCGCTGGTTGCCGTTGGCCTGATGGGCATCGCCATCGCCGCTCTCGCCTACCGCGCGCAGGGACGTTTCACGCTGCTCGAGCCAAGCAGCGCTCTCATCGTCGTTGGGTACGTGGCGGGGCTCGGCCTCTTGCTGATGCAGAGCGCGGGGCGCGTCGGCCAGTGAGCGTTTCGTCCATCGCTCGAGTGCTGTCGTCGGGGATGGATCGGCTCGGCGTGCCGGTTAGCGATGCGCGAACGCCTTCCGCCGGCGTTCCGTTTCCGTTTCGATGCGTCCGCACATGATGTCACAGAGGCGGAAGACGTCATCGCCCGCGAGCCCGTAGTAGACGTACAGCCCGTCCTTGCGACGCGTGACGAATCCAGCCGCGTGCAGCACCTGGAGGTGCTTCGAGACGTTCCCGATCGCGAGCCCGGTAGCGTCGACAAGGTCGCCCACCGTTCGCTCGCCGCCGCGAAGCTCGTTCATGAGTTGGAGACGCGCGGGTTCGCCGAGCGCGCGAAAGCGCTCGGCGACCAGTTCGATGGTGTCGGGGGTCAGACGCGTCTTTGCCATAGTCTCTGGGAAAAGGCTATCAAGGAGTCTGCACGCTGGGCCCGACCGACGCGAGGTGTTCGTCCTCGCCGGGAGCCGGACTCCGGCTCGAATCCCAAGCGATCGAGTCGCCGGCGTTGGCGACGGATGGGAGTGCTGCTCGCTCCCAGGCCGCGTACCCGCCTGTCATGTTCAGCACGTTCGTCACGCCCCGTGCCCGGAGCACGCTCGCCGCGATGGACGACCGGGCCCCAGCCTGACAGTACACGATGAGCGGCTTGTCGGGAGGAAGCTCGCCTAACGCGGAGGACAGGTAGCCGAGCGGCACATTTCGTACGCCGGGCAGATGCCCCGCCTCCCACTCGGCACGCCCGCGGACGTCGATCACCGTGGCCTCGCCTCGCTCGAGCATCGCGGCCGCGTCAGCCACCGTCGTCTGCGGTATGGTGTCGAGGGTCCCTCCAGTCGCGGCCCACGCGTCGATGGCCCGCGCGCCAACGACGCCGGCTACCCGATCGAGACCGATCGTCGCCAGGTCGTGAACCGCGGTCTCGACGCACCCCTGGCAGTGCTCGTCGACGATCAGGTAGACGTCCCGGTCGTACGGCAGCAACCAGCCAGCCCACGTGGTGAAGCCCGAGTCGAGCGGAATGTTGATCGTGCCGGGGACGTGGCCCGCCGCGAACATCGCGGCAGGTCGCGTGTCAACGACCATTGCTCCCTGTTGCCGCAGCGTGCGGAGGGACTCGACAGGCAGATGTGGCGGTACATCGAAGCCGCCGAGCAGCCGCGGGCCCTCCTTGTTGAGGCGCTTCATCTCCGCGAAGTAGCGGGGCGGCTCGGGCTGACCGGCCAGGACCGAACGCACGAACTCGTCCTCGTCCGTGATCGCGAGGCCCCAATTCGCGAGGCGCTCGTATCCGACCGTTGACGAAGCGACGGCTCCCAACGCCTTGCCGCAGGCCGACCCGGCGCCATGCCCTGGCCATACCTGCAGATGGTCCGGGAGCTTCCTGAATCGTTCGAGCGAGTGAAAGAGCGTGCGCGCAGCGGATTCCATGGTGTTCGCGTAGCCCGCGGCGCGCTCGAGCAGGTCTGGACGACCAACGTCGCCCACGAAGACGAAGTCTCCAGTGAGAATGCCCCACGGTCCGGCGCCGGCCAGGGTGTCGGTAACGAGGAAGCTGAGATGCTCGGGCGTGTGCCCGGGCGTGTGCAACACCTCGAGCTCGATGTTGCCGACGAGGAACGTGTCGCCATCCTTCAGCAGGCGCGCCTTCGCGTCCGCCGCGTAGGCGTACTTCCACTCCGCATCGCCTTCATCCGAGAGGAGGAGCTGGGCGCCGGTTCGCGCCGCGAGTTCTCGCGCTCCGCTCACGAAGTCCGCATGAATGTGCGTCTCGGTCACGTGCGTCACACGCAGCCCCTCGGTTTCGGCGGCGGCAATGAACTGCTCGACGTCGCGATTGGGGTCGACCACGACCGCCGCGCCCGTGCGCTGGCAGCCGATCAGATAGCTCGCCTGAGCGAGCTTGGTGTCATAGAAGCGCTTGAAGAACATCAGAAAATCTCCGAGTGGGAGTCGCGCCCTGAGCTCAGTGAGCGGATGCGGCCGTGCGCGCGCCGCTGTCGGGACGGGCGCCCGTCGTCAGTGCGCGCACCATCGTTGGCACATCGCAGCTCGCTGGGCGGTTGTAGGGAAGTCGGCCGAGCAGTATTCCCAGCATACATGTGTCGATGATCGCGGCGAACATGAGCCCTGACCCAACGAGGGCGGGAAGTATCGCGAACAACGGGTGCACGAAGAGCGCGAGGACCCCTCCTAACGCGGACAAGGCACCGGCGGCGAACCGGACCTGGCGCTCGAGCGACACGCGAGGGGTGCCTTCGCGCACGGGCTGGCCTGCGGCCACCCATGCGGTCATGCCGCCGTCGAGCACGTGGAGGTTCGTCATGCCCGTGGAGCGGAGCGCTTCCTCCGCCTTGCGGGCACGTTGTCCGGAGCGGCACACCAGTACGACGGGGTCGGTCACGTTGGCGCGGATCTCGGCGCCGTGCTCGCCTAACGTGTCGAGTGGCACGTTGTAGGCGCCGGCGATGTGCTGTGCCTCGAACTCGGCTGGAGTGCGGACGTCGAGGAGTCTCGCGTTCGCGTTGTGGTCTCGCAGTTGTACCAGCTCAGCTGGCTGAAGCAGGAACGGGGAGGAAAACGACATGGACGTCTCGTATAATAGAGTAATCAACTAAATAGTAGAATACGCCAGGAAATCGTGTCCGTCAACCCTCGGCCGAGGTTGGGCCGAGGAAAACGCTGGGCTTTTTCAGCGGTGATCCAGCATCACGGTTGTCAGCGGCTTCCCGACACGTGAGAGCACTATCTCCGATAGCGGTGGTTCAGAGCTTCGCGATCATGCGGCTGCAGCCCAGTCCGCCTCGGTCGGGAAACGCCTCACACGCCACTCGTCGTGTGCCTGACGGACGTGGTCCGCTCGGGGGTGTAGCATGGTAGCAGTCATTTCTTCCGAGCCGAGTATGCCTCCCGTGACCGCCCCCGATCCGACCGCGCCGGCGTGTGCCGATCAGCCACCGCCGCCCGCAACGCGAGCGGACCACGACTTCATGGTCGCGCTGACCCTGGGGTCCGACTTCCGACAGACAGTGGACTTCGGCCTCCCGGGCGTCGCGCCGCTCACCATCGATGAACCGCCGCCCATGGGCGGGGGTGCCGGGCCGAACCCGGCGCGGCTTCTCGCGAGCGCCGTCGGCAGCTGTCTCGCCGCCAGCCTGACGTTCTGCATGCGCAAGGCACGGCTCGACGTTCACGGCGTGGAGACGTCCGTGCGCGGAACCTTCGAGCGAAACGCGCGCGGGCGGTTGCGGATCGCGAGCCTTCACGTGAGGCTCGAGCCGATCGTCCCGGAGGACCAGCACGACCGGGTGCCCCGCTGCCTGGCCCTGTTCGAGGAGTTCTGCGTCGTCACGGCGAGCGTGCGGCGCGGCGTGCCGACCACCGTGGAGGTCGTGCCGACGGCGCCGGCCTGACGTTTCGACCCGACCTCACTACAACGACATGCCTAACGGGAGCACCAGTCGCTCGCACGAACGAACGACACACGCACGATGGCCTAACGCGCCTCCTGCCGCGTCGGGTCACGTCCGGAACCGGTGTCGGGTTTTCGAGGGTAGCGGCCACAGGTGATCACGCCGGGAAACGCCGGACAGCCATTCGGGTCATGCCTCTCAGCGAGCGCGGAACGGTCCTGTATCGTCAACCATGCCTCAGGCAATCACCATCGCGGCGCCCAACTCTGGCTTCTGGCAGACGTCTAGACCGATCGGCGGCCTTCGGGACTTCGCGTCCCAGGATTCGACGCTCGAGGGCTTGCGCCAGGCGATCACCGGCCAGGGCTGGGCAGGGTTTTCCGATCTCCCGCTTCTCGTTAGGGCGCTGCTCGCGCTGGTGTTGGCGTCGGTGCTCGGCGCCGTCGTTGCGTACCACCCCCGGAGCCAGCGCACGGTGGATCGTATCGTCGAAGTCGAAGCGCAGAAAGCCTACGTGATGTATGCGGCCATTGGCGCGCTGACGGGAATCATGGTGCTGCGATACGGCCTGGTGGTGGGGTTCGTGCTCTTCGGTATCGGAGGCCTGATCCGATTCCGTAGCGAGGTCGGTTCTGCGCCGATGACGGGGCGACTCATCTTCGTGACACTCGTCGGGCTCGCCTGCGGTCTCGACCTACCGCATCTCGCGATCCTCGCGACGGCGTTCGCATTTGCGCTCATCGCCGTGCTGGACGCAAACGTCACGTACCAGATCACCGTGAAGGGGCTCGCCGTCGGCTCCATCGAAGCGGCGGCGCACGCTTACCGCACTCTCCTCGAGCGCGAGGACTGTCGGGTCATTGGCGACCGCAAGCACTTCTCACGCGGCAGCGTGGATCTCGTCTTTCGAGCGCCGCATCGCGTGACACGCGACCGGCTCGATCAGGTCCTGGCGACCGAGATCCCGGCTGACGTCAGGGGCGCGCTCGACTGGGAAGCGGAATGAGGCAGCGGACGCCTTACCGCACGGTACACCGCATCACGTAGCGCCTTCTCGCGCGGATCATCCACCAGGTAGAAATCCATCTTGTTCATCACGTATGCGTAGCCGAGGTGCGCGTCGGGATCGGCGAACGCGAACGACCCGCCCGCTCCGGGCGCACCCAACGCGCGAGGACTCGACCCGAACGACACATCCGGGCCCGGTCGCAGGAAGCCCAGCGAGAAGTAGGACGGGATGCCGAGTACTTCGTCCTTGGGGCGCGCCACTTCTGGCGGCGCGGTCACGCGGGCGAACGTCTCCGGCGTGATCCCGAGCTCGGCACCTCCCTCGGCGAACGCGGCGTACGCGCGGGCGATCGCCCGTGCCGTGCCCACGCCGTTGCCGGCCGGCACCTCGGCCTCGAGGTAGCGTCGGTCGTTCGGGTCGGCGGCCAGTCCCGCGAACGACCGGCGGAGCAGCGAGCCCGGAGCGATCATCTTCAACGTGACCGCGGGCGGCGTGTAGCGCAGCGCCCGGAGGCCGCGGGTCGGGGACAGCGTCTGGAGTGTGGCGAGTCGCTCGTTAGGGACCTCACGCGGGAGCCCGATATAGAACTCCAGTCCCAGCGGTACGGCAATCTCCTCGTGGAAGAAGCGGCCGAGCGTGCGGTGCGCGGGGTCCACGCGGCGCAGGATCTCCTGCATGTAGAGGCCCACCGTCATCGTGTGGTAGCCGTGACGTGTTCCCGGGGGCCACGCGGGCTTCTGGCGGGCGAGCACATGCGCGACGGCATCCAGGTCCCGGAGCTTCTCGATCGTCAGCTTCTCATCCAGCAGCACGAGCCCGGCCTCGTGGCCGAGCAACTGACGAACCGTGACGGAGGACTTGCCGTTCTGCGCGAACTCCGGCCAGTAGCGAACGACGGGCGCGTCGTAGTCGAGCCACCCGCGCGCATTGGCCACGGCCAGCGTCATTGCAGACAGGCCCTTGGTCGTGGAGTTGACGACGACCATCGTGTCCTCATTCCAGGGCTCATCGCTATCGGGCGTGCGACGACCGCCCCAGAGGTCGACTACCTTCTCGCCGTGCCAGTACGCAGCGATGGCCGCGCCGATCTCACCGCGTTCGGCGAAGTTGCGCTCGAACTCTGTTCGTACCTCCTCGAACCCCGGCGCGACCAGGCCATCGACGTGAGCTTTCGCTGTCATCGTAACACTCCTCTGACCGGTACGACTGACGTCGAAGAAGCGTTAGGCCGAGTGCTGAAACCGGACCTGCGACTCATCGCGATCACTAGCAGTGCCGCGATCGGAAGGCCGATATCCTCCGCCATCCCGAGGTTGACGGCCGCGGAGAGGCCGACGATCGCCCAGACGACGGGAATCACGAGGAGCCGCCAGGATACCGTCGCTCCGGCCCACAGCAGCAACCCGAGCGTGAAGATGGTCGTGGGACACGGCACGCCGAACGTCGGAGCCTCGGGGTACCGATGGCCGAGGAGGTAGCCCAGGGCCGGATATCCGATCAGCGCATAGGCGATGAGGCCGCCGCCGAGCGCACGGCGCGTCGTCGTTCGCGGACGGTAGTCGAGCCGGCCTGGCCTCCACGCAAACCACGCGAACAGCAGTGCCTGCGCCGCGAAGAGAGCGGCGAAAACGATGGCCGTACCGGTCGCCCTCCTGAAGAACGCGAAGTGGTACGCTGAAGCTACCCACAGCCACAGGAGTGCGAGAATCGCATTGACCTGCCGGTTATCGGCCGGGCGGCCGCGCAGCGAGAATCCGACTGCCGCAAAGGCCAACAGGATGAGCAGCCATTGCGCCGGCCACACCGCCTCGTTGTAGTCGCGGAAGACGTTCAGAAACTGCTCGACAGTGAATGGCATCTGCATACGAACCCCCTTACCAGGATGGGCGCGACGGACGCCTCAGAAGCGCGACGGCCAGCACACCGAACCAGAGCATGGACGAGTAGATCAGCACGCGCTCGATGATGCCGAAGCCCGGGGTTGGCTGGCCCGCGGCAAGGAGGGCGCCGTAGCGACCTGACACGGCACCGAGCGCGATCATCGTCGCGAGCGTCGCGAACGAGTAGATGCGGAATCGCTTGCCGAGCGCGAACGCGCCGAACCCGATGGCGAGAAGCGTGAGCGCCACGAGCACGCCGGTCAGCACGATGTGTGGCGTGTCGCCAGCGACGGTACCGACACCTCGCGGGTGCATTTCGAAGAGAGTGGGACCGGTGAAGCCAGCGATCGTGTACGCGATCAGCAACGCACCCGTGATCCGCAGCGCGCGGTTGCGCCCAGCTGCCTCGCGGAAGACTCCAACGGCGAACGCGAGCGCCAGAACGCCGCTCGCGATGAACAGCGGGTCGACGAACGCTTCGGACGGTGCGCCGGTCGCCATTAGCTCGCTGACCGCCTGCGACGTGAAGCTGTAGCCCTCGTATCGAAGGCCGCCGAGGATGTCGGTCGCGACATACAGCAGCGACGAGACGATGCCGCACGCGAGCAGGATGTGTCGGACGAGCGCTCCGGTCTGGCTCATCCGCGAGACCGGGGAGCGTTGAGCTCGTGTGATCCCGATCGACGTCATTGCGCCCTCCGCGATAGCGCCCGCGTCCACCGCGCGGACTACACTCAAGATCGTGCGGCGAGCGTACGTTGTCTGTCGTCTAAACGCGTGCCTTGGGTCAGGGCACGCCCGACTACACGCGCGCGGAAGCACACGACAGAGCTTGCTTCCTGCCGTAGTACTCGTGTTCTTCGTGGTGGGCTCACCCGACTGGCTCCGGATGGCACGTTCTCGATGCGCGAGTGACCAATGACCGCGACAGTCCTCGTTCCCCTCGACGGTTCCGACAAAGACGGGCGTGCGCTCCCCGTCGCGGTCAGTCTCGCCCACCTCACCGATGGCGCGGTACACCTGATTCGCGTGCTCGACGCGGACGTCCAGCACCCCTCGGCGGACGGAGGCGATCGGAGCGACTCCGACGCGTCGCAGCGGCTTGACGACGTGGCCAAGCGGGATCTCAGAGAAGCCGCCGAGCATCTCGCTCCGCTCGTAGCGCGGGCGGTCACCTGGGAAGTGATGTACGGCGGGGGTGTCGCGAGCGTACTCCTCGGCCGTGCCGAGGAGCTGAGCGCTGACCTCGTGGTGATGGCCACGCGCGCCCCCGGGCCGGTGGGTCGCGCGATCAACGGGAGCGTTGCCGATCGCGTCGTGCGCGACAGCACGCGCCCGGTAGTCCTCGTTCCGCCGGGGGCGGATTTCCTTCGCGGGAAGCAGGTGCAGCTTCGACGCGCGCTCGTTCCGCTCGACGGATCGGCCGCCGCGCTCCAGGTGCTCGCGCACCTGTTGAACTTCGCCGGCGCGAGGGAGCTGGAGCTCGTGCTACTCGAAGTGGTCGCGCCGAGTCAAGACCACCTGCAGGCGCGAGAGGCGGAGCACCGGCTGGCCGTGGTGGCCGACCGCGTACGTGCTCGTGGCGCAGCGGCAGATGTTCGCGTCGTCGAAGCCGGCGACCCGGCAGGTGTGATCGTCGACGCCGTTCGCCAGGAGCTCGTGGACTTCATTGCGATAGCGACGCGCGGAACGAGCGGGCTCGAGCGACACGTCCTCGGGAGCGTTGCCACGGAGGTGGTCCGGAAGAGCGAGGTATCCGTCCTCCTCGTCACCCGTGCCTAACGAACCCCGCGGAATGTCCACACGAGACACGTCTTTGTCTTATATAGTACGGTGTCGGGAGTTCTGCGGGCCCGACCAGCGCGTTCAAAACCGCAGCGGAGAGTGACACCATGCAGGACAAGAGAGGCGACATGCGAACTCCCGAAGCCACCTCCTCCGACGCCGGATCGAGGCGCGTCGATCCCGGCGCGGCCGAGGTCGCGAGCACCAAGGGCAGAGCAGCCGCGCCGAGTCCGCCAGCGAACGCTCGCACGGCGTCGTTCGACGAGGTCGATGACGCGTCGGACGACAGCTTCCCCGCCAGCGATGCTCCGTCGTGGACGGGGATGCGCGCCGGTTCACCGAGATCGGACGCGTGATCGCAGCACGATCGCTCGTCCGGGGTCACGTGTTCCGTGATGGCGAGGAATATGGGCAGCGCTCCCAACGGGTTCGAAATGGCGAGGATGGCGACGATGTCCTGTAGCAGGGTTGCCATGGACCTACGCGCCCCGGGCCTTGCCTTCGCCACCGTCCGACTCGATCGACCGCACCGCACGTCGCAACGTCGCAGCGCTTTCATCGAGCGCACGCGCTTCGTCTTCGGCGAGTGTGGGCATGAGGATCTCCGTCAGGCCATCGCGACCAAGTCGCGACGGGAGGGACAGCGTCACGCCGTACGTCTCGTGATAGGATCCGATCGGCACCACCGAGCGCTCGTCACGTCCGATCATCTCCGCGATGCGCGCTACTGCCACCCCGATGCCGAGCTGGCTCGCGCCGGTGCCTTCGATGATGCTGATGTTGGCGTAGCGCACCTCATGCTCCACCTCGCGACGAAATGCGTCAGATTGCGCGAACGTAGTGCCGGCCACGCGCGCCGTCGACCAGAGGTACACCTGCGAAGTGCCGTGCTCGCCGATCACCTGCGCCTCGACGGACTTCGGATCGACGCCGAGCTTCTGCCCGAGGTGAAAGCGGAAGCGCAGCGAATCCAGGAACGTTCCGCTGCTCAGCACGTGGTCGTGCCCGGCTATCTGGCGTGAGAGGTCGGCATCGGCGACGACACCCCGAGCGCGCTCATGACTGCGGTTCACGAGAACGATCTGGCGTGCTGATCCTCGCAGCGCCATCGCGAACATGCATGCCGTGCCGACCGCGCCCGCGCCGACGATTCCGACCTTCATTGGCGATCGTTCCTCACCGTTGTCAGGAGCACCGTGAGTCCCTCAGCGGCGGTCGGGTGCGTGAACAGCGCATCCCGCAGCGCCGTGAACGGAAGGTCACCAAGCATGGCGGTCTGCACCGTCGCAATCAGCTCGCTCGCTTCGGCGCCGAAGACCGTGAACCCGAGAATGCGGTCGCTCCCTTCGTCGATGAGCATCTTCATGAACCCCCGCGGCTCGGACGTGGTCCGCGTCCGCAGCACCGAGGCCATGGGCATCTCGGCGGTTCGGTACGCGACCTGTCGGGCCTTCGCTTCCGTTTCGCTCAACCCGACCCGCCCTATCGGCGGGTCGGTGAACATACAGAACGGTACGAGTCTGTCGCGAGTCGTCCGGTTGCCGCCGCGCAGGTTGTCTCGAACGATTCTGAAGTCGTCGTATGCGACGTGCGTGAACTGTGGACTACCGGCGCAGTCGCCCATGGCCCATACGTGTGGCGCAGTCGTTTCGAGACGCTCGTTGACTTTGACGTAGCCGCGCGCGTCCAGCTCGACGCCCGCGAGGTCGGCCCGCAGGTCTTGCGTGTTAGGCGTCCGGCCGGCTGCGACCAGGAGATGCGTACCTTCAGTCATTTGATCGCCGTTCGCGCCGGTCGAGCGCACGCGGATGCCTTGCCCCGATCGTCCGCTGACGTGCCGGGCGTCCGCATTCAGCAGGACATGAATCCCTTCGTCTCGAAACAGCTCGAGGAGTGCCGCGCCGACGTCGGGATCCTCCCGGCCGAGGAGTTGCGGTCCTCGCTCGATCACCGTCACCCCGGAGCCGAACCGCCGCATCGCTTGCGCGAGCTCGAGACCGACATAGCCGCCACCGAGCACGACAAGATGCTCCGGCACTCGCTCGAGCTCGAGCACCTCGATGTGCGTCATGGGCGCTGCATCCATCAAGCCGGGTACGTCGGGCAGGGCCGCGCGCGTACCCACGTTCAGGAATACGCGCTCGCCAGCAATCACCCGTGTATCGTCGCCCTCGCGATGAACCTCGACGGCTCTGGGAGCGACAAAGCGGGCGTGGCCCATGATGAGTTCTGCGCCCGCGGCTTCGTACCGACCGACGTGCACGCCGATCAGATCGTCGACCATCCTGCGTTTGCGTTGCTGGACAGCCTTCATGTCCGTGCTGATCGATCCGGTGTCCAATCCGAATGCCGACCCGCGTGCCGCCAGTGATTTCACCTTGGCGCTGTGAATCATGTTCTTACTCGGGAGGCATGCGATGTTCGGGCAGGAGCCTCCGATGAACCTCCGCTCGATCACCGCCGTACGATGGCCAGCCGCCGCCATCGTCCACGCGAGATACTTGCCGGCTTCCCCGCTTCCGAGGACGAGAACGTCGTAGCTGTCGGTATCAGGCACTTGGTACCCTCGCGACATGCCGTGTAACCTCACGCCTAACGCCGCACGGTAGACGCGACTTCGGGATGGCCCTCGAGGCTCGGCCCTGCCTGATGCGTTACGACGCGGACCGGCATCGCCGCGAGGCGGTCGAACAGGCGCGCGTCGGCGCGGATGGGCCACCAGTCGTAGAGGAAGATCTCGAGCGGCCGCCACATGGCGACCCAGCCACCGATCAGCAGGCTTTCGCGTAACACCTCGCCGGTGCCGCCGCCCACCCAGCGTGCAACGAACTGGGCCGCGGTGGCGAACGCGGTCAAGGCGGCGAGGCCGATCACGAGGCTGATACGGCCGGTGTGAAACAGGCGGGTCAACCGCCGCCGCGCCGCCGTTGCTCGCTGCGCGAAGTAGCGGTGGATCGCCTGGCGCACCAGCGTTTCCTCGCTCAGTGAACCTGACGGACGGTCGAGGTGCACGGAGCCGCGTTAGGCTGGTAGCGTGGGCAGGGCTGGCCGACCGGTCGCGTTCGCGTCCGGTACCAGCACGACCTTCGCTGGCGTGCCGCCGGCGACCGTGGCATACGCCTCGGCGGCGGCCGAGAGCGGGTAGCACTCCAGCGTCGGGTGCGGCGCAAGTACCCCGCGCTCGAACAGAGGCGTGAGCTCACCGAGGATGCGCGCGCCGTCGGTGGCGTCGAGCACGCCCGTGTTCACGCCGGCGAGTCCGAGCCTGCGCCGGTAGAGGTCAAAGAGGTCGAGTGGAACCTCCCGCCCTGCGGCGGCGGAGTAGACGACCATGCGCCCACCGTCCGTCAATGCGTCGAGCAGCGACTGGAAGATCACCCCGCCCACGCCGTTCAGTGCGAGATCGGCGCCCCGGCCACTGGTCACTGCCCGAGTGAGCTCGACGACGTCGCCGCGGTCGGAGGTCGCGACCGCAGCCACGTCCGTCGGATCGATGCGCTGCTCCTCCGCGTCGTCTCGCACGAGCGCCACGACGTGGGCTCCGAGCGCGGTGGCGATCTCGATGGCGGCGCTCCCGACGGCGCCCGCCGCGCCCGAGACGATGACCCACTCGCCCTCCGTGACGCGCCCTGCGTCGACGAGCGCCGACCACGCGGTCGTGAACGGCACCCCGACCGCGGCGGCCTCCTCGACCGAGAGAATTTCGGCACGACGGGCCACTCCGTTCACCGGCAGCACGATCTGCTCGGCGTGCGTGCCGTCGCGCTTGATACCAAGGTCGCCGCCAGTGCCCCACACGTCGACGCCGAGCCACTCCGGCGGTCCCTCGATCACACGGCCGGCGAAGTCACGCCCCAGGATGCGCGGCAACGGCGCGTAGGCGAAGCGTCCCTCTGCGCTCCCCACGTCACTCGGATTCACAGCCGCCGCGTGGATCTCCACGCGGACGTGTCCCGGTGGCAGGGCCGGGGCGGGCACATCGCGCACGGCGAGGCCGGTGGGTGGCCCATGAACGTCGATCCACAAAGCTTTCACGCGAACCTCCTCCCGGCCAGAGTCGAGCGCTCGGCCGTAGCGGCGCCTTCGAGTCGGCCCCCGATGTCGCGAGTCCTCCTGCTACTCATGCATCTGTCGCGCCCGGCTCGCAGAACTCAACTCGGATGCCGCCACGACCGTCGTCGCTGCTCGCCAAGCTCGTCTTCGTCGGCATCGCGATCATCCTGGGTGTCGCACTCATCGTGGCGGCGCCGTCTACCGTGATTGTGCCACTGGCGATGGCGCTCGGCTTCGGCCTCGTCAGCAGTGCCCTCTTCGTCGCTGGTGACCGATGGCTCACGCTGCACCGTCGTCGCGCAGAGCACCGTGCCCCGCAGCAGCGAAGCGAGCCGCTTGGTCTCGCCCCCGCTTCGTGAGAAGAGCGCGCCGAGGTCCCGAGCTCATGGGGCGGAGCGAGCAACGCGACGCCCGCGCCACATACCGGCGCCGGCCGCGTGAATGGCACAAGGCTGGCGTGTCGACACGTTCGACCGCCTGCTCCCGGACCGCCTCGAGTAACCCGGCGAGATCGCGTTGGAGCCAGGTCGCGTGGACTTCACCGTCGTGCCGCCGACAAGCGCGATTGGATCGCCTTGGCGGTGCCGCTTGACGCGAACCTACCGACCATCAGTGGTTACCATGGGCGGTCGCGCCGGCTCGGCGAGACCCACGCCGAGGGAGGGCGATATGTTCACGCTGTTGGATGTACAAGCGCTCATGCGCGACCTCGCCGCGACGAAGGTGCTCTCGGTCTATGTCGAGACCCGAGCCACCGATCCGGCGATGCGCGACGCCTGGCGCAGCGCGCTTTCCACCGCGCTCCGCGACCTCGCCACGAGCCTCCCCGAGCACGAGCATCCTGAGTTCGAGCGAGCCAGGGCGGCCCTGGAAGACTTGGTGCCTCGGCGCGATAGCGTCCCGGGTGGCGAGGGGTGGGTGGCGTTTGTCACAGCCACCGGAGCGCGGCACGCGGCCGATGTACCGACGCCGTCCCCGACGCTCGTAGCGTGGCGCGAGGGACCGGTCATCGCGCCCTACATGCGCATGCTCAAGGAGCATCGTCCCGTCATCGTCGCGCTGGTCGATTCTCGCTCCGCGCGGCTCTACCGCTACGCGTGGGGAATGCTGGAAGAGCTTCCCGAGATGGCGCTCTCGGGCGACGAGCATCCCGCCCCTGGCACCGTGCGCGGCCCGGGGCGCCGCGGCAAGGCGTTCCCCGCGCCACGGTCTGCTACGGGCACCGAGCGGGCGAGCCGTCGGAAGGAAGCCGCCTTCGAGAGCCTCGCCGCGGAGCTCGCCGCTCGTCTGACGGGGCTGGCCGGCGAGGATGGGTGGATCCTCATCGGCGGGACGCGAGAGTGGGCCCGGCTCGCCGGCGAGGCGTTGCCGACTCACCTCACGGCTCGCGCCACAGTTTCGACTGCGCTCGACCAGGACGCGACGGCGGTCGAGATCACGGAGGCGGCGCAGCACGCGGCCACGGCGCTGCGCGCTGCACATGGGCAGGAGCTCCTGAACTCCCTCCTCGAGAACGCCGGCACGCCCGGTCGCGCCGCGACTGGCGTGCCGGCTGTCCAGCGTGCGTTGCGAGGGCGAGCGGTCGATCTGCTGGTGTTGTCGCCGACATTCGTGCGTGGCGAAGCGGATGAGGCCGAGGACGCCGTGCGTTCAGCGCTGCTGCATGGCGCGGAGGTGGAGGTGCTTTCGGGCGATGCGGCCGAGCGGCTGGATCAGACGGCGAATGGCGTCGGGGCGCGGCTTCGCTTCGCGATGGGGTGACGAAGTAGCGGCGGCTCTCAGTTCATCACCCGTGCGCGTCGGCAGGCGGCGCGATCAGGACAGGGCAACGCGCGCCGCGCAGGAGGCTCGTCGAGACGCTACCGGTGAGATGCCACTCGATCCACGGCGCCGTCTGCGATCCGGCGGCAATGAGCTCGAAGGCACCGCGGGCGGCGATCTCCAGGAGATGCGTGGACGGGTCGCCGCGCACGAACACCGTCTCGACATCCACCTCGCCCGGGATGCGTAGCTCACCGGCGAGTTGCTCGAACAGCCCGGCGACGCCACGGTCGTAGATCTGCTCCCACCCCTCCTTCCCCATCTCGCGGAAGTTCACATCCGGCGCGACGTGCGCGAGCGTGACGGTGCCGCCGCCGTCGAGCGCGAGGACGGCGGCGCGGGCCGCGCGTGCGCTCGCCTCGCTAAAGTCCATCGCCACCAGCGCGCTCCGCGGGAGCAGTGCGACGTCAGGCGGGATGACGACGACGGGCACGTCTGCCGTCCGGGTCACTTGAAGCGCGGCGTCCTCTGTCGCGGGGCGGCGGGGCGCGCCGTGCGCGTCGATGCCGAGGAGAATCAACTCCGCCCGGCGCTCGCGCGCGATGCGCGCAATGACAGGCGCAGGGCTACCGCTCTCCGCGCTGACGCTGAAGTGCGCCGTCCGCCCTATGGTTTCATGCAGCCGCTGCCGAACAGCGGTGAGCTGTTGCTGCCGCCGGAGCTCCTCCCACGCGTCCCGGTCACCCGGAGCGAAGAGCGAGGTGGGGAGCGCCAGCGGCCGGACGACGGTGACCAAGTGCGCGTTGACGCGGTCGCGGCGCGCGAGCAGTTGCGCCACGTGCAGCGCACCGTCGATGGGACTGGCATCCTCTGCGGCGACGAGGATCGGGCCGATGAGGGCGCGGCGAGTGTTCGTACCAGCACTCGCGGTACTCACGGGCGCCGGCGCCGGTCGCCGTGGTGCTCGGCGTCAGATGCGCCCGGTGCCGACGGCGTGCGCAATGTCGGTCTGAGTAATGACGCCGACCAGCTTGCCCTGGTCCTCCACGAACAGGCGTCGGACGTCAGCATAGAGCATGTGCCTGGCGGCCTCGCGCACGTCCGCATCCGGCTGGATGACGTACGGGTCCGGCGTCATGAGGTCGCGCACCATCGTGTGCTCGAACAGTGTGGCTCGGGCCCTCGCATCCTCCGGCTCCGCGCTGGCCTGCAGCACGTCGGTGGCCGAGACCACTCCGATCACGCGTCCCGATGGGGTCACGACCGGCAGACCGGAGACGCGCGAGTCCGCCATCGCCTGGACGAGCTCGGGAGCGTCGGGGGAGATTGTCCTTACGTCCTTCTGCATCAGGTCCGCTACTCGCATTGCAGACTCCTTGGGGATTGGATCGAAACCGCGACGCCTCTCGAGCTCAGTCGCGGCGGCTCCGGCTCGCGGCGGCCGACTTGATCGGGCGGGAGCGCCTGCGCTGCAGAGTGCGCCGTACCGTTCGTTCCACGCTGGCGAGGGTGCGACTGAACGCGGGCTGAAGGAGTTCGGCCTGATGCTCGGCCACTACGCTCGGGAGCTTGCTCAGGACGACCTTGATGCGGCACTGGATGTCGACGCCGCCGCGCGGGCCGTTGACGTCGCGCACCCGAACGGTGACGCGTTCGATGGAGCGCGCGTACTTCCCGAGCTTCTCGCCGAGCTTTCGCCGGATGTGCTCACGCTCGTCGTCGTCGAGCCTGACGCCGGATACCCGGATGTTCGCGGGTGTCTCCGGCGCGGGCGTCCGACCGGCGATTCGCTTGGCCGACCTGGGTACCCGATCCGCGAGTGGTGCTCGCTTTCCAGCGTTTGGCGTGCGGGCGCGTACGGCCATTCCTTACCTGGTTGTCGAAGTTCAGTACTGTCGTTGCAACAGGCGCGCCGCTGGGGACGCTACGCGGCGTGGTGACAAGAAACGCGTCCGAAGGCGCACCGTCAATCCGGGATTTCCGGAGGCACCGGCGGTGCTGGCGGGTTCGCCTGGCGGCGCAAGTCGTTAGGCCCGACTTCGTCATGCCGTTGGCCCCGTGTGTCTCGGTGGTCTGACACTGATCGCGAGCGCTGCCGCTCGTCCGCGTTGCTGCGCCCCGCGCGACGCGCCCCACAACGTCCGCCTCGCGCGCACCCACTGGCGTGGATCATGCGCGAACCAGCGCGTACGGCATCCATTATCGTGACGGGGTGAACTGAGTAACCCCGGATACATGGGAGTTGCCCAATGGAACGGCTCGCAGCGGCGTCTCGTCGGTGCCACCGGGCTGTTGGTCGTACCCCCGACACGGATGCAACGCAGAGCAGAGCGCCTCCGGGCGGCGCTTCACGACCCGCCTCGCACACCCTCGTCGAACGGCCGGGTGCGTCCAGCAACACTACGGAGGTAACATGGGACTGAACTTGCCCAGCGGCGAGACACGCGCCCATCGAACGGGTGAGCCGCGCGTTCCGCGCTGGCTGCGTCCGATTCTCGGGGTCCCGCTCGAGGTGAAATTACTCGGGGCGAACCTGATCATCGTGGGGATTGCGCTTCTGTTGATGTTCGGACCGTTCCAGCTGCAGCCCTCACGCTCGACCGATGCCTACATTGTTGTGGCGGCTCTCGTCCTCGCGGCGACGGTGAACGTCTGGCTCGTTAGGCTCGCACTGGCGCCGCTCAAGTCGATCGAGCAGGTCGCGAAGTGGGTTTCCCAGGGTCGGCTCGGTGAGAGGGTGCCGACCTCCCTGGTGGCCGACCGCGAGCTCGCGCGACTCTCGAGAATCATCAACGAGATGCTCGACGGTCTAGCGGCCGACCGCAAGCGAATTGAGCAGCTCGCTGCGGAACTGGCTTACGAAGAAAAGCATGGCTCGGACGCCTCAGTCCGACGGGGCCCGCCGGCTGACGGAATCGTCCGCTCGGTAGTCAATACTCCTGACGAGGGCTGACGTCGGTCGTGCGCCAGCCGAGTCCCTCGGCAACGCGTTGCGAGATTCGATCGAACCCGGCTGCTGCCGGGGAACCACCTCGGGCGACCACGGTCGGCGTGCCCCTGTCGCCTTCGCGCACAATCTCCGAATCGAATGGCACGTCACCGAGGAATGGGATTCCAAGCTCGGCGCTTACGGCCTGGCCTGCGCCGGTCCCGAATAGCCCGGTCATGTTCTCGACGATCCCGAGAACGGCAACCTCGAGTGCGGCGAACATCTCGACAGCCTTCCGAGCCTCGGCGATTGCGACGCGCGCGGGCTGCGATACCACCACGGCCCCCGAGAGCTCGATTGCCTGCGCCAGACTCAGTGGAACGTCTCCGGTACCTGGTGGAAGGTCGACGATCAGTACGTCGAGTGGAGGCCAGGCCACCCCGCGCGCAAACTGCTGCACCGCCTTGGCGACCATGGGGCCGCGCCAGATCGCTGGCGAACCTTCGCCGAGAAAGAACCCGAAGCTCACGAGCGGCAGCCCGTGTGCTTCGAGTGGAATGATGTGCCGCTCGGCGGTCATGCGCGCGCGTGCGGCGCCATCCTCGATCCCGAGCAGGATGGGGAGGCTCGGGCCGTAGATATCGGCGTCGAGCAGGCCCGTGCGAAGCCCGTCGCGGGCGAGCGCGAGCGCGATGTTGACGGCGACCGTGCTCTTTCCGACGCCTCCCTTTCCGGCTCCCACCGCCAGGACGTGTTTCGCCGCGGCGAGTCGGACCTGGCCTGCCCACGGATCGCCGCGGCCGCGCGGCGCGGCGGCGCGCGACGACTCGGGTCTCCGAATGACGACCTCGACGTCGCTCGCACCTAACGCCCGAAGCCGGTCGGACACGGCATCGTCGAGCTCCGTGAGCTCGGCGGATCCCGAAACGTCGATCGCCAGGTGAACTGCCACCCGACTGCCGCAGACGCTGACGTGACGAACCACGTCGGAAGTCGAAGCATCCGGACCTCGCCGCGCCTCGATGATCTCGTGAAGCGCTCGGGACACCTCATCGGCGTCGAGGCTGGCGGTCGAGGCTGGGCGCGTCATGCCACACCGACGCCGGAGCGACGGGTACGCTCGAAATTCGCTACCCATTCGCGATACCGCCGCGCGATGATCTCCGCGGCTTCCCGGCGCGTTACCTGTCCTGCGACGTACGCCCGCATGGCGTCCCAGAACGTCGTCCGCCCAATCGCGAAACCGATGAATCCGGGAACAGATGCGGCGGTCTGCAGCCAGTGCAGTACGCGATCTCGTTCGGCATTCTCCCCGAGCACGATGCAACCGACTGCATTCCGGCCGCCGTGCCGCGCCGCGGCCACGACATGCTCACAGTCCTTTCGGCGATCGAGCCCTTCGACCTTCCAGACATCGGGCTCGACGCCCGCATCCTGCAGCGTGCGCATGGCCTGAAGGACCAGTGCCGGACGCATGAGTCGGTCGTACGTGGTCGCGAACGCGTCAGCACGATTCCGTTGGGTCGTTGTCGGCGGCACCAGGAGCTCGAGCATGAACCGTTGGCCGACGGCTCGACAATGATCAGAGAGCTGTCTGAGCCGGGCGGTCTGCCGCTGATTGATTTCTGCGTCGCCTTCCGGGTTGTAGCGCACCAGTGCTTTCGCGAAGGTGGGCTTGAAGGCCGCGATGTGGCTCGCGAACTCCGAGCCGTACTCGAACTCGAACTCAGGCGAGCCGCTCCTCTCGATCGAGAGCACGGTCACGTGTCCGTTCGTTGCCGCGTCGTGCAGGATGTCGGTGCCGAACTCCTCGTCGACCACGATGCCTGCGGAGCCAGCCGGTAGCACGCGGGTGAGCGCCTGCCGGAAGCCGTCGTAGATCACTCCCTTGCTGTCGACCACTGCTGCGCGCTGGTCCGGGGTCAGCGGCGCAGCGAACTGGAACATCCCGGTCACGTACGAATGGCGATGATCGAACGGCAGCAGATATAGGGGTTGGTTGTAGCCGAGCCGCATAGGGTCTCCGTGAGTCCGAATCGGTGTCAGGTGCGAACGTTGTCAATACGATGTTCATCGTTCGTCCCCGAGCTTGGCGACGAGGTGATCACGCAGTACGACCGCCGCGTTATGCTCGGTATCCCGTGCGCCGTACACGAGCGTCGTCGGCCCTTTGCGAGCGGCGGCGACCAGGGGCTCGAGGGAAGCTGGCTTCCGGCGCAGCTCGAGTCGGTATCGGCGTTGGAATTCGGACCATTTGCGGGGGTCGTGCGCGAACCAGCGTCGCAGCTCCGTGCTCGGGGCGACGTCTTTCAGCCAACCGTCCAGTGGCAAATCGGACTTCCGTATGCCACGAGGCCACAGCCGCTCGACGAGAAAACGCGCTCCGTCGTCGCGAGTGGGGGCGTCGTAGGCTCGTTTCAGCGTGATCTTCACCGCGGGCATGCGCCGACTCGTGGTCCGTGGACACTGAGCAAGGTGAGCGATGTGCCGGCTGCGCGACATGCCACGGCTGTACCGGCATCCGCGACGGCCGTACCAGCGACAACACGGGACTCGATCGGTATGTGTTAGGGGCGACGGCGATGCATCGGGAATGCCGCCGGCCCGATGCGGTGCCGACGCCATACACGGCGGCGCTCACCGCCATCGAGGAGAGACACCATGACCAGGTACCCGAATCCGTTCGCCGCCGTTATCGAGTTGATCGCCAGGGCGTTCGCGACCCTCGATGAGCGGGACAACGGCGGCTGGCGTCGCGGGTCGACCATAGCCCTTCCGCGCTCGAGGGCGCGGCGTCGGTCAAGCGCTCCAACAGCTGCAGCGCCGCAGCCGGGGACGACCTCGCCATCCGGGAGCGCAGAGCAGCAGGCGAACCCCGTCGCGGAGCACGAGGCCACGCGACGGCGCTGACGCACGGGCACACGGCCGTCGTGTCGCGCCCGTGCGACCTTCGTTAGGCGGCCGCTGAACAGACCACATGCGCCGGTTGATCGGATGCCACTCGGGACGGCAGCCGGTCGACCGCACTCGTGACAACATTACTGGAGGGAATATGCCAACGTCGGCGCCGACTGCTCGCACGTCAGGACTCGTCAATGCGAGAATGGTCCTGGACCGCAGCGGGAGACTCTGGCGCATTTCCGAGATGATGGCCGAGCAGGCCCCGGGCGCATCGCCAAAGCGGTGTCTCGTTCTGAGCAGTCAGAACCGCTATCATCGCGTATGGTCGTATCCAGCGGACTGGATGCGCCGGAGCATCGATGAGCTCCTTCCGGTGCCGAAGGCTAAACCCCGTGCGGCATCGTAGCGCCCGGTGGTGATGGCCCACTGCGCTCGACGCAGCATGAGTCAGGACGACTGAACCCGCGTTCGACACCGACGGGATAGACGGTGAGTCCCAACCCGACGGCTGCGATGCTCGTGGGCCAGTTGGGACACGTCTTGTCGAGGCGGTCGTTCGCAGGCATCACGTAGCGACTGATGGCTTCTCCGCGCGGCGGCGCGCGTTAGGCTTCCGCGGCGGCGGGCGTGCGGTCTCGACCAGCCGCCTGCACCGATTCCCAGTCCTTGCGGAAACGCAGAATGCCCGTATCGGTGAGCGGGTGATGGATCATCTCCCGCAGGATCTTGAACGGCACGGTGGCGACATGGGAACCGGCGAGCGCGGCCTCGGTCATGTGGCGAGGATGGCGGATCGACGCGGCCAGCACCTCGGCGCCCAGGTTGTGGGTCGTGACCATGGCGACGAGCTCGCGCACGACATCCATGCCGTGCTCGTTGATGTCGTCGAGGCGACCTACGAACGGTGACAGGAGCGAGGCGCCGGCCTTTGCCGCGAGTAGCCCCTGGTTGGCGCTGAAGATCAGCGTGCAGTTCGTCTTGATGCCCTCTTCGGCGAAGCGTGCGATGGCCTCCAACCCCTCCTCGCTCATCGGCACCTTCACGACGATGTTTGGAGCGAGCGTCGCGAAGTGGCGGCCCTCGCGCACCATCCCTTCGACGTCCTCGGCGACGACCTCGGCGCTCACGGGGCCGGGCGTGATGTGGCAGATCTCCTCGAGCACGTCGTCGTAGCTTCCGCCGACTTTGGCGAACAGAGTGGGGTTAGTGGTGACGCCATCGAGCACGCCCCAGCGCGCGGCGGTACGGATCTCATCGATCTCGGCGGTATCCAGGAAGATCTTCATGATCAGCTGCTCGGTTCAGGAGTTTTGGCGCCGTGAGTCACCGACGCCGCTTCGCGAAGCATCTGATTCGCGTAGCCCCACTCGTTGTCGTACCAGCTCATGACCTTGACCAGATCCCCGTCGACGACTCGGGTGAGCTCGAGGTCGACAATGGATGCGCGTGCATCACCGACCACGTCCGAGGAAACGAGTGGGTCGCGTGACACCCCGACCACGCCGGCGTAGCGCGGCGTTTCCGCTTCCTCCGTGAAAATCTGGTTCACTTCGTCGACGGTCGTCTTGCGGGAGGTGACGAACGTGATGTCCGCGATCGATCCGATGGGAACCGGCGCCCGCACTGCTACTCCGTCGAACCGACCCGCGTACTCGGGGAGCGCGGCCGCCGTCGCGAGCGCGGCACCGGTCGTCGCCGGCACGAGGTTCGCCGCGGCGGCGCGACCGCGACGGAAGCGCTTGTCCGGTCCGTCGACGATGGACTGCGAGGCAGTGTAGGCGTGCACGGTGGTCATGACTGCCTTTGCGACGCCGATACGCCGGCCGACGATCTCCACGATGGGCGTGATACAGTTCGTCGTGCAGCTCGCGCAGGAAATGATGGCCGAACCGCCTTGCGGCGTGTTCACACCATGGACGACGGTTTCGACTTCTCCGCCTCTCGACGGTGCCGACAGCAGGACGATCCGTGCGCCCGCGCGGACGTGCTTCTCGAGATCCTCACGCCGCGTGAGCGCCCCGGTGCACTCGAAGACGAGCTCGACGCCGAGGTCCTTCCAGGGCAAGGCCAGCGGGTCGCGGTTTTTCAGCGTGCGAAGCGTGCGCCCGCCAATGACCAGGTCCCCTCCATCGACGGCAACCGGTCTGTCGTATCGGCCGTATACCGTGTCGAAGCGAAGCAGGTAGGCGAGGTTCTCGGCGTCCATCAGGTCGTTGACCGCGACGAGCTCGAATGATGGCTCGTCGATCACCAGCCGCAGGATAGCGCGCCCGATTCGTCCCAGGCCGTTGATCGCGACTTTGGTGCTCATCCTGGCTCACACCGTGGGAGGGAAGATCGTTAGGCGTCCTGCCGAGGGTGCGGACCCAGGCGATCCATTACGATGGATGATTACGCGCGGCATGCGACGGCGGCAATCAACCGGTCGTACCGGCGAATGGTACGCGCGTCTGGTACGGGCGCTGCCGTAGTGGCCGCATCCGTCAGGGTCTCGGCAGCCCGGCAGACCGCGAACGATCTTCTCCCACGAAAACGGCGGGCCGAGCGGCCGCTTGAGCTTGTGCTATGCTTGACTCGTGTCATGCCGCTGATTGCGGGCTAAGGGGGCCGTACCTCACCAACCAGTGCGGTGCCGTCCAGGCGATCGCGCTGGCAGAGGAACGCGCCCACCCACAGTGACGACACGACCGGTCGCCACGGCCTCCCGCGCGCTACGCTACCTGCGCGCGGCCGCAGCAGTCGCCCCGGCACGCCCGGCCTACGCGGCGGGCGTGCGCGGGGCGCTGGTAGTGGTCGTCCCGCTCGCGGCCGGCACAATGCTTGGGCTCCGAGATGCGCTCTGGGTTGGCATCGCTGGATACAACGTCGTGCTCGCCGACCGGGGCGGGGCGTACCGTGTGCGCGCGAGGACCCTCGCCGCCACAACCTGTGCGAGCGCTGTGCTGGCTGCGGTCGCCACGTTCGCTGGCGGCACGCTCGTCCTGGCCGTGCCGCTCGCCTTCGCGGTCGCGGCCGGCGCTGGCCTGGCGCGCGTGGGCGGAGCCACCGGCGCCAGCGCCGGCTTGCCGGTGCTGCTCACGTTCCTGGCCGCCCTCGCCTTTCCCACCACCGACCTGCGCGGAAGCGCGGCGCTCGAACGCGGCGGCCTCATTTTGCTTGGTGGCGGATTGGCAATGGCGCTCACGCTGGCTCTGTGGCCGCTCCGTCCCGACCGGCCCGTGCGGCGGGCGGTCGCTCTATGCTACCGTGAGCTTGCGGAGTACGTGGCCGAGATCGGGCGGCGGATCGCGGCCGGAGAGTCCCTCGGCGCCGACCGGCTCGCCGGCCACGCCGCCGCGGTGCGCCGCGCCGTCGAGCAGACGCGCGGGTTTCTCGCCCGCACCCGCCGAGGCCGGCCCGGCGAGACGACGCGCGGCGCGCAACTGCTCCAGCTGTACGAGATCGCTGACCGTCTGTTCGTGTATGGCGACGCCATCGCAGACACACTCGAGACGGTCGCGCCTTCGGACCGCGACGCGGCCGCGAACGCTGCGCTCACGACGCTCCTCGGCGACGTGGCGGCCGCCCTGCTCGCCGTGGGTGACGCCACCGAGACGGAGCGGAGCGAGGACCCGATCCCAGTGGCCTGGAGTGGGGCCGCGCTGCGCACCGCCGTCGCTGCGGACGCAAACTCGCCCAGGAGCGAAGAGGTGCACTACGCCCACGTTGGCGTGCTGCTGGACCGCATGGCGCAGCTCGCCGAAGATGCAGCGGCCACCGCGGCCGGGCTCGAGGGTGCACGGGACGTCGCGACGAATCGGGGTGAGCCCGATCGGATCGGCCGTGAATCCGTGGCGGGCGTTCCGGCCATGCTACGCGCCGTCCTCAACCCCGACTCCCTTCTTCTCCGCTATTCGCTCCGCCTCGGTCTCGTCACGGCGCTTGCCGTCACGCTCACCGCTCTCGTCGATCTCCCGTACGGTTACTGGATCACGCTCACCGCCGTCGTCATCCTCCAGCCGTACACGGGTGCCACCACACAGCGCGCCATCCAGCGCATCCTCGGCACCGTGCTCGGCGGCGTGGTGGCGGCGGCGCTGAGCGCCCTCTTCCATGATCCGGCCGCGATCCTCGCGCTCATCGCCTTTTTCGTGGCGATGTGCATCGCGCTCCTTCCGCTCAGCTACGCTGCTTTCTCGGTCTTCGTCACTCCCGCGTTCGTATTGTTAGTGGACGTGGGAGTAGGTGACTGGAGACTGGCAGGAGTGCGAGTACTGAACACGGTGCTCGGCGGCGTGCTGGCGCTCCTCGCGTCACGCGCGCTCTGGCCGGAAGCGGAATGGAGTCGTCTCCCCGCACACCTTGCATATGCGTTGCGAGCGTGCCAGACGTATCTGCGCACGGTCGCGGCCACGCTGACGGCGGCGCCGGATGCCGGCGACGAGCCGCCGCTGCGCGAGGCACGGCGGAAAATCGGTCTCGCCGCCATCAACGCCGAGGAGTCGTTCCAGCGTCTGCTCGGTGAATACCGCGGATCGCCTGCCCGACTGGAGCCGGCGATGGCGCTCCTCGCCTATATCCGTCACTTCGCGAACTCGGTAGCGGCGCTTGCGCTCACGCGACACTCGCCCGGTCCGAGAAGCGCGGAAGCGGTGACGGAGGTGACCGAGATGGCCGACGCCGTGCTCGGGGAGCTCGCAACGGCGCTCGTCGAAGGGCGCCCTCCGCCCCCCCTTCCCGAGCGCCCGGACTCCGGCTCCTCGGCGGCAGCCCCCCTGTTCCGCACAAGCCTCGACCGACTCGAGCGCCAGCTCGAAGTGCTGCATCACTCAGTGACGCAATGGACGATGGAGGAGACAGTGCCTCGTGAGCGCACTGCCAGGATCGAGAAACCCCGCCCCCGGCACGGCGTGTGATCTTCGATTCGGCTGAGGGAGTCTCGCCCGCGGTGTCCGGCGGCGGCCGCACAGCACTCGGTCGACGGCGCGATACCACCGCCACCGGCCGCGCATTCGTCGAGTACAGCTCATGGCCATGGCTCTGACAACCATGCAGGCGTATCTCGGGCCAGTGGCGCGCTGGACGTTCTACACGCTGGTCCTCGTCCTCGCGCTCATCGGCTTCCTGTTCATCACGCGCGGCACCGCCGTGCGGCACGTGCGCGGCGTCGGCGCCGATGGTGCACCGGTGGCCCCAGCCGAGCCACAGTTCCTGCTGAGCGTGGCTCTGCTCACGAACACACCTCTCAGCGGTGGCAACCGTGTAGAGATAGCCCTCGACGGTGACGGCACCTTCCCCCGTCTGTGGGACGACCTCCGCTCGGCCCGCCAGTCCATCATCATCCAGAACTACTACAAGCAGTCCGGCGATGTGGCCGACACGCTCAGCCGGATCCTGCTCGAGCGGGCCGCGGCCGGTGTCAGGATCTTCCTGCTGTACGATGCCTTCGGCACGTCGAGCATTTCGGCCGAGCGCCTCGCCGCCTTCCGCGCGGCCGGCATCGAGGCCGTGCCGTTCCGCCCGTTCCGCCTGTCTACGTTGTGGGTGATGCAGAACCGCTCGCATGTGCGCGCCTTCGTGATCGACGGCCAGATCGGCTGGACGGGCGGCTTCGGGATCGACGACAAGTGGCTCGGCGACGGACGCACGAACGGCGCGTGGCGCGAGACCAACGTGCGCTTCGCGGGGCCGGCGGTCCTCCAGCTCGAGGCGGCGTTCGCCGCTGCGTGGGCAGAGGCGACCGGCGTGCTCATCACGGGGCGCACGACGCCGAACCCCCACGCGGATGGGGTCGCGATGGCCGGGCTGCTCTACACCTCGCCCACGCTCGGCAGCACCGCCGCCGAGCGCTACCTCGCGCTCTCGATCGCGGGCGCGCAGCGGACACTCTACGTCACCAACGCCTACTTCGCGCCCGACCACAACTTCGTGGACCTCCTCGTCCGGGCGGCAGGGCGCGGCGTGGACGTGCGGCTCCTCCTCGCCGGTCCGCGCACGGACGTGCGCCTGGCACGGCGGGCGGGGCGAGCCCGCTACGAGCGCCTGCTCGCGGCAGGCGTGCGCATCTACGAGTGGCAGCCGTCCACGCTGCATGCCAAGACGTTCGTCGTGGACGGGCTCTGGTCCTCGGTCGGCACGATGAACTTCGACAACCGGTCGCTGGCCCTCAACGACGAGGTGACCCTCATGATCCTCGACGCCGACGTGGGCCGGCGCATGGACGAGCTCTTCGTCGAGGACCTCCGCTGGGCCCGAGAGATCAGGGCAGCGCGATTCGCGCAGCGCCCCTGGACGGAGCACGTCGGCGAGCGGATCGCCGACCTTCTCACGCGCCTCCTCTAGCGGACACGGCCTTCGTCGATCGCGCAGCGTGGGCGCGCAGCGATCCTCGTCCCCCCGCCGCTTCCGGCGCTGTTCCCGAGGACGTCCGATGACCGAGACCATTGTCCGGTGACCGCCTCCGCGCCGCTCGTGGCGACGCTCGTCGACGTGACGGGCTCCACCCCCCAGCAGGCCGCTCCCGCGCCAGAGCGGCAGGACACCTAACGAGCGGTGCGTCGTCGAGGCGCCGATCGACGCGGGTGACATCCGGAGTCGGCGTGTTGGCGGATCATTCCGCCACGGGCCGCTCCGGCGGCCCGTCCTCTCCCGCGCCGTCCCCGCGGATAACGCTGATCATGCCGTTAGGCTCGAGGTACGCGCGCGCGACGTCGCGCACGTCGGTAATCCCGTGGAGGCGGAGCTGCTCGTCCAGCTCCTCACGGCGCATGAACTCTCGTTGCAACGCGCGCTCGTTGATCTGGCCGTCGACGATCAGCGGGGAGGGCCGGGCTTGAGCGCACGTGCGAGCGGTTCCTACCGGTAGGCGAGCGCGTCCAGCGCGACACTCCAGAAGAGGATCGTCATGATGAGCAGCACGCTGTCGGCGATGTTTGGACATGTACTGCGCCACGCGCGGATGTGGCAATTGCGACGCGGGAACCGGGCCACGCCTGTCGGAGACGCTCGGTGAGCACGTTCGCGGTACCCGGACTTCGAAAGAGTCAGCCGCGTGCGTCGGCGGGCGGCGCAATATGGACGTGGCGTACGCCATGCGCACCGCGACGAAGCGGTACCGGACCACGCCGCGCTCCGCGGGCTTTGCCAGCACCCTCCGTATTTCACGACGGCAGTGCTGCCACACTCGC
This sequence comes from Gemmatimonadaceae bacterium, assembly GCA_036741775.1. GTDB lineage: Bacteria > Gemmatimonadota > Gemmatimonadetes > Gemmatimonadales > Gemmatimonadaceae > JAJKIV01. The sequence goes on from DAINRQ010000026.1 coordinate 45,036, forward strand.
CGAGGTCGTCGAGCACTACGACCGCGTACTGACGCTCGGCCTCTCGTCGGTACAGAAGCGGAATCTGGTGGAGTACCTCAAGACCCTGTAGCAGGGTCACGACGCTGGGGCGTCGCCGTTAGGCAGGGTCATGTCTGTGATCCGCGTCCCGGAGTTGCGCCGCGAGTGGGTGGTGTCGGGAGAGAACCAGAAGCGCCGTCGCCGCGCCGACCAGGCTTCCAGTGAAGATCCTGAGCCAGGCGAGCTCTCCCAGTCCAAGATGCGAGAGCAGGACGGTAATCATCGCGATCGCGATCTCGAGCGTGACGAGCCCGAACGCCAGCGCGAGGGCCAGGCTCGGTTCGCGCTCGGCGCCGTGAACGGCCGACACCATCACTATCCCGTACACGATGTTGAGCAGGTAGTGCACGACCGTGAAGACGGTGATGCCGCCCAGCGCCGTGAACGTCTCGAACGGGTGGCCTACAAAGGCGTCCACCAGGGCCAGCCACACCCAGATGGCGGTGGCGACGACGATCCCGAGCGCGGTTCCTTCCCGCAGTGTGTCGTGGGTGCCCGACAGGGAAACGAGGGTCATGCCTCGCAACCGCGAGTACGCGGCGGTCATGAGGGCAGGGAATGCAGGGCGTCTCATACGTCCATCTCCGCGTGGCAGCCGGGTGCGATGCGTGGTCTGCGCTCCGGATGTAGGGTTACGCGCGGACGGTGGAGGCGGCAATCACGCGTTCGTACCGCCGAATGGTACGCGCGTCTGGCGTGCGCCCGCCGCTCAGATCAATCCACGACGAACCGCGTGAATCACCGCCTCGAGCCGGTTGTGCGTGCCGAGCTTCTGGTTCACGTGGTAGAGATGATTGCGAAGGGTCTGCGGCGAGATGTCGAGCTCTTTCGCCACCTGCGCCGGCGTCTTGCCCTGTGCGAAGAGGCTCAGCAGGCGCTGCTCCTGTGGCGTCAGTAATGCCACGGGCACTAGATGGTGTTCTTCATCCGCGAGCTGGGTGATCTCGCGCGCGACCTCGCGAAGCCGCTCGAACAGGGCGCGCCGCCGCCGGCTCGCCGTGATGTCGTGCGCGAGGTGGACGATGAGCGCAGGGCCGGACCGCAAGGGCTCGAACACGAGGACCGAAACGTTGAGCCAGAGTGACACGCCGCTCGCGGTCTTGAGCTCGAGATCGAAACTGGAGGCACCGCGGTCGCGAATCACTCGCTGGCAGTACTCCGCATCGAGCAACTTGCCGAGTGGCCCCCGCGCGTCCGTCAGCGTCGGGAATGACTGGTGGAGGGCCTCCGCGGCACTGAAGCCTGTGATGGCTTCGGCCGCGGGATTCCATGCCCAGATCTCGGCGCGCGCGGTGAGCGCGAATGCCGGGTCCATCGTGCGCTGGAGCAGCTGTCTCAATCGATCACGTTGCATTCGGTCTCCGTCGCAGTGCCGGGGCGGCGTCCATCTCAGCGAGCCCGTCGCTCGCGGTGACCCAGTACGTAAGTTGCAGGAGGCGAGGGTGAAACAGGCGTCGCTGCCTGTCCCGACGTGCTCGGAGGCCACTATCAAATAGAGGGGTTACCATGCCATCGCATGCAGTCGTCGTTCGCGCCATGACAATCGGCGTCGCCATCGCCCTCATCGCGCTCGCCGCCTGCGCCCAGACTGACACGGCTGCGGACACGACGGCCGCCAGCGATACCGCCATGCCCGCGGCGGCGGCGGCACCTAACGACGCACAGATCGCCCACATCGCGGTGACCGCGAACGCGATCGACAGCGCCGCCGGCGTGATGGCGAGGGAGAAGGGATCGGCCAAGGCCATCAAGGATTTCGCACAGACCATGATCACCGATCACACCGGCGTGAACCAGCAGGCCGTCGCCCTCGCCACGAAGCTCAATGTTACACCCGAAGACAACGACGTGAGCCGCCAGCTCAAGAGCGGGGCCGATCAGGCCCAGGCGACCCTCCAGGGGCTGACCGGCGCCGCCTTCGACTCGGCGTACATCGCTCGCGAGGTGGAATTCCATCAGGCGGTACTCGACGCGCTCGATACGACGCTGGTACCCAACGCGCAGAACGCGGAGCTCAAAGCATTGCTCGAGAAGGTCCGGCCGGCCATCGCGGCACATCTCGAGCGGGCAAAGAGCATTCAGGGGTCGCTCGGAACGCGGTAGTGAAGCTGCATGCGGTTATCGCCTCCGTTGCGCTGGTGCTGTCCATGGCGCTGGGCGCGACGGGGGCGTGTTCGCGTCGTGCCTCGCGCAGCCATCAGGTCACGATCCGGAACTTCATCTTTCAACCGGCAACTCTGACCGTGGCCGCCGGCGACACTGTCGTGTGGACCAACACCGACTTCGTGCCGCACACGGCAACCGCGCGGGGAGGTGAGTGGGACTCGAAGAGCGTCGGTGCGAACGGCGCGTGGACACTCGTCGCGCGCGCTGCGGGTCGACACGCGTACTACTGCGTGTTCCACCCGAACATGCAAGGGATGATCGAGGTTCGCTGATCGCCGGGTGGAATGCGCGACCGCTCAGTCGGACCGACGTACGAGCGGTAACCAGAGCGTGAACGTCGAGCCCGTGCCAGGCACGCTCTCGACCGTCACGTCTCCCCCAATGCGCTTCGCGAGGCCTCGGCTGATTGCGAGCCCGAGCCCCGTTCCTTCATCGGCGGAATGGCCGCGACCCACCTGAACGAACGGCGCGAAGATCTCCTCGTGCTTATCGCTCGCGATCCCGCGCCCCGTGTCGGTTACCCGAATCCCCACCATGCCGCGAGCCGGTTCGCACGAGAGCGTGACCGTCCCGCCGCGGTCGGTGAACTTGACCGCGTTCCCAAGCAGGTTCGCCAGCACCTGTGAGACTCGCTCGGGATCCGCCCGGACGATCATGGCGCTATCCGCTTCCACGTATCTGTAGCGCAGTCCCTTCGCCGCCAGCTGCGGCCCGATGAGCGCCTCGGGAACTGCGTCTTCGCCCGGCTGGCGTCCTCGGCGGCAGCCTGTGCCGCCCGCTCCGCTTCGGCGAGCCGAGCGCGGTCGGTGATGTCCACGAACGCACCGACGGCGCCCCGGATCTGTCCAGCGTCGTCGCGGAGTGGGTGCCGCGTACTCGAGCAACCTGGTGACGCTGCCGTCCCGATGAACGATGTCGAACTCCTCGGCGGTCACCGTCGCTCCGGTCCGGGCAGCGCGCTGCATTGGCAACTGATCCGGCGGGACTTCCTCGCCGCTCCGCATCACACGGAACGGCAGCGTCCCGGCACCAGGTCCGCTCTTCGATGCGTTCGTCTCACCGGCCAGGCCCAGTTGCCGCGCGAAGGCCGGGTTGACGCGGATCTCGCGGCACTCGGGATCGCTCGCGATCCCGATGCCTAACGGCACGCGTCGAGCACGGCTTGCAGTTCCGTCATGGCCCGCCGGAGCTCGGCTCCCTGCCGCCGGCCTGGCGCGCGGCGACCTGGGCCGTCACCTCGATGGCGACGATGGCCGCCCCCTCATCCCCACTCGCCAACAGCAGGATCACGGGAACGCCGCGAAGGTATGCGTCGGCTCGCGCAGCGCGGAAGAATCCGATGCCGGCCCGCTGCGGAATCGCGACGCCTGCGAGGATGACATCCGGTCGATTGACGCGAGCGGCCGCGAGAGCTGACTGCCGGTCATCTACAGATTCGACCTCGAAGCCCCGATCAGCGCGGAGCTCGGTCATGTGGTCACCCCATGCCGCGTCGCTGCCGACGAGCAGGACTCGCCCCTCTGGCCGGCCGACGCTCAGGCGAGATCCAACTCGCGACGGCTCCACTAGTTCGCCCGGTGCCGGCGGTGCATGGGTGTTCGCGTGGGATGGCTCCGGTCCTGCGTGTGGCTCAGCCATGTCGCTTCCCATCGAAGACTACGCCGTCCTGGGAGACACGCGAACCGCGGCACTCGTCGGCAAGAACGGCTCGATCGACTGGCTCTGTCTTCCGCGATTCGATTCCGGCGCTTGCTTCGCCGCGATCCTGGGTGACTCGCGACACGGCCGATGGCTGCTCGCCCCCGCGACGCCCGCTCGACAGACCCGCCGAAGGTACCGCGACGGGACGCTCGTTCTCGAGACGGAGTTCGTCACCGACACCGGCACAGTGCGTCTCGTGGACTGCATGCCACCGTGGGAGTCCATTCCGAACGTCCTTCGACTCGTGGAGGGCGTGTCTGGTGTAGTCGCGATGCGGATGGAGCTCATCATTCGCTTCGATTACGGCTGGGTCGTGCCCTGGGTCCGAAGGGCCGATGGAGTTCTAGTGGCCGTCGGAGGCCCCGACGCGTTGGCGCTTCACACGCCAATCGAGGTGCACGGACAGGGTCTCTCGACCGTGGCGGAGTTCACGGTCGCGGCGGGCGAGAGCGTGCCGTTCGTGCTCAGCTGGTTCCCATCGCATGAAGCGCCTCCGGCAGCGATGGACGTCACCCTTCTCGTCGCCGAGTCGGAGAGGTGGTGGAGAGCGTGGTCCGCCCAGTGCACGTACCAGGGGCCGTGGCGCGAAGCGGTGGTGAGCTCGCTCATCACACTGAAGGCGCTCACCTACACGCCGACGGGCGGCATCGTCGCGGCGGCGACGACCTCGTTGCCGGAATCGATTGGCGGCGTGCGCAACTGGGACTATCGCTACTGCTGGCTGCGAGACGCCACGTTCACACTCTACGCCTTACTGATCGGTGGGTATCGAGAGGAGGCCGTTGCCTGGCGCGACTGGCTCCTGCGTGCCGTCGCCGGTTCACCATCGCAGCTGCAGATCATGTACGGCGTGGCCGGCGAGCGTCGCCTACCGGAAGCCGTGCTGCCGTGGCTACCCGGCTATGCCGCGTCGGCGCCCGTCCGCATCGGCAATGCCGCTGCGCACCAGCTCCAGCTCGACGTGTACGGCGAGATGGCTGACATCCTCTATCAGGGGAGGAAGGCGGGCATCCGCGTGGAGGCGCACGCGTGGGCGCTCGAGAACGCAGTGCTCGATTTCCTCGAGGGCGCGTGGACGGAACCGGACGACGGGATCTGGGAGGTGCGCGGGGCACGCCGACACTTCACCCACTCGAAGATGATGACGTGGGTCGCTTTCGACAGGGCGGTGAAGTCCGTGGAGCGCTTCGGGCTCGACGGCCCAGTCGATCGGTGGCGACGCATCCGGAGCGCGATTCACGCCGATGTGTGCACGCGCGGGTTCGACACAACCAAGGGTGCATTCACCCAGTCGTACGGCTCGCAAGTGCTCGATGCCAGCCTGCTCATGATGGCGCTCGTCGGGTTCCTGCCTCCAACCGACGAGCGTGTGGTCGGTACCGTGCGCGCGATCGAGCGGGAGCTTACGGTCGACGGCCTGGTTCTCCGTTACCTCACCCACGTAGCGGATGATGGGCTGCCTCCGGGTGAAGGAACCTTCCTGGCCTGCAGCTTCTGGCTAGCGGACAACTACGCACTCATGGGACGCACTGCGGAGGCTCGCGCGCTGTTCGAGCGGCTGCTGTCACTGCGCAACGACGTCGGTCTCCTCGCCGAGGAGTATGACCCGGTCGCTGGACGGCTGCTCGGAAACTTCCCGCAAGCGTTCTCGCACGTCGGACTCGTGAACACCGCCTTCAACCTTACTCCTCGGCAGGTTGCACCAGCGGCCGAGCGGAAGGACACCTGACGAGCGACGAATGCTCGACCCGAAGGCAATTCACAACACGCGTAACGGTAGATCGTTCCGCCACAGGCGGAAGCCGGGGTGAGGACGCGAGTTACAGCCCCCACGACAGCGAGACTCTGACCTGCCGTGGCTCGACGGGATGGAAGTGAATGTCGCTCGTCCCACTCCCCGCCTCGCCCGATAGACGCGATTCGTAGAAGTACTGAATATCGTTTGCCCGCTCGTCGAGCAGGTTCATCACGGTGAGTTGCACGCGCGCGCCGCGCACGAAGAATCCCGCGTCGGCGTTGAGCAGCGTCGTGCCTCTCGCGCGCACGCTGTTGTCCTCGATCAGAGGATACGCACCGAAGTGCCGCACGCGAAGCGCGCCGAACGGCCCCGTCGCCCCAGCGTTGTTCCACGTCACGCCACTCGTCACCACACGCTCCAGGGCGCCCGGAATATGATCCTCGGCCGACGGGACGTTCACGAAGCGCGCACGAGCGAACGACACATCCGCATCGAGCGACAATTGTGGGATCGGGCGATAGAAGTTGGCGAACGTCACGCCGCTGCGTCGGCTTCTGTCCGACGGCTCGGTCGCGCCGCCGTCGCCGATGAACAGCAACTCGCTGTCGAGCTCGAGCGCCCAGACGACCAACGTCGATCGGAACCCGGGAAGCGGGTTCGCCCGCAGACCAACCTCGGCACCACGCGACCGCACGAGCGGGTCGACCCGCTCCGCTGGATCGCCCGTCACCGGATCCACGGTGATGGTCGTGCCGCGAGCGTCGTTGCTGTGGAACCCGAGTCCGCCGCTCAGGTAGAGCTCCGTATTCCGGCCGGGGACGAAGGCGATCGAGGCCTTGGGGCTCGCGATCGCCGCAGTTTTCGTCCCCGAGTTCTCCGGACGATTGCTCGCGACGTCGAACGTGAACGCATCACCCCGGATGCCTAACGTAGTACGAAGCCACGGGCGCCACCGCGACTGCGCCTCCACGAACACGCCGGCGCCCGTTTCTGTCACGTCGTCGCGGCGCACGGTTTCGTATCGCGCACGCCGCTCCGTTCTATACAGCCCGACCGGGCCGAGAAAGTCGCTCCTCGCCTGCGTGCCGACGGTCACGGTGTGATCGATGTCCAGCGCGTCGATCTGCTGCGCGTGGCTCAGGTTCGCTCCAATGACCGTGCGCCGCTCGCGCTGATTGAACTGATCGCCGCGCTCGGGATTGTCGAGGAAATACGTGAAGTTCGAGAAGAGGCTGAGGTCGGAGTAGATCCCGAAGACCGTGGCTTTCTGCGTCGAGCGGGCGCCGAGTCGCGTCCAGTCGCCGGAGATGCTGTAGCGCTGCGTCGAGCCGCCGTCCGTTTCGTCGATGAAGCCGAAGCGACCGATCGAGCCGGTGTCGACGGCTCGTTGCGGAATCTGGTCGGTCGCATTCCAGCGGTTGCGATACGCCATGCCGAGGACGGAGTACCGCGACGTGCCGCGGTCCCACGAGTAGCGGGCAACACCGCTCACCTTGCGAATCCGCTGCTCGAGATCCCACGGGCCGTCGTACGACTTGAGCTCTCCGCTCAGAAGCAGGTCGCCGGGGCCGAATCGGGGAGATGATCCAAGGGCGACTCGGGCGAGTCCGTGCTCGCCGGCTTCGGCCGTCGCGAAGGGCCGATCGAGCTTCCGGAGCAGCTTGAACTCCGCTCCGCCGGCGCTGCCGAAATCGCCGAGCTCCGCGTGGTAGACACCTAACCGGTAATCGACGTAGTCGACGAGCTCCGGGATGAGGAAGTTGAGGTCAGTATACCCCTGGCCGTGTGCGTGCGACGGCATGTTGACCGGCATCCCCTCCACACGCGTCTGGAAGTCGGTGCCGTGATCGAGATTGAAACCGCGAACGAAGTACTGGTTCGCCTTACCGTCACCCGAATGCTGTGTGACGATCATTCCAGGCACGGTTTCGAGCAATTCACCCTCGCGTGCCAGTGGGCGCAAGCGAAGGTCTGCGGCGCCGATGTGGCCTTGCGAAGCGGTTGACGCGAGCCCGGTCAGGTCGTCGACGCGGCCCATGACCCTGATCGTGCCGAGTATGCGAGTTGCGGTCGTGTCACGCGGCGAGCGCGAGGCGGTATCAGCTTGCGCGCGCAACGCATCCGCGCCGGTCGCCAGGGTCAACAACACGCTCAGCACGCGCATCATCTTGCGATTGCTCGACACGTGACGGGTCAGTACCCGACCACAGACGTTCTCGTGCGGCCTGCGTCGATCGAGTACGGGGCTGGGTCGGCTCGGTGTGCGGCGACCGGAATTCTACCGGTAGTACGTCGCTGGCGGCAGAGCGGATTGACGACGCACCCGCGGGCACCGGGCTGCGTCACACGCGCGTGCTCGGCCGATCGGCGGCTCGTCGCGAAATTTTGCCCGGCCGAGCAGCGCTATTGGGCCGAGTAGCGCTCTATTGGCTCGAGCGTGGTGAGCTCAGCGCTTGAAGTACACCCCGTCGAATGCCGTGCTCCACGTACGCCCGCCGTCCGCCGACTGCTCCCACGTCTGACGGAGCGCACCAGGTCCGGGCATCGGTCGCCAGACAATGCGGTTCATCGTCTGCTTTCCGTCGGGAGCCACCGTCTCTCCCGACATCGTCATGGCTCCGCCCAGAAAGTGGCCATTCAAGAGGAGCAGCGTGCCACCAACGTCGATCCATGTCTGGTGCCACTGCTTTCGTCCAGCATCGTACGTGTTCAGGCTGGTTCCGACAAAGCCGCTGGCGCCGGACCATTGCTCGCGAAGCCCGCAGCCGCGATTCACGAGATCGATCGTGTTCGTGCCGAGGACACGGCCGTTCGCATCGCGCACCTCCCATCGGCCGACCCAGAAGTCGAACTGGCGAAACTCCGGCGCCGCGCAAGCCGGGGCGATGTCGGTCGGCGGCGTAGCCACCTGAGTGGGCGAACCGCTCTGCGCCACGAGCGGTGCAGCACACAAGGCTGAGGCCATGCTCGAGAGTGCGAGAATCACCCTGCGTCGGTTGATCGGGGACTTTGCCGCGAGAGCAGATCGTCCGGCCACGGTATCGCGCTCCATGTGTCTGAACATGGATCGAAATCTGTGAGAGGGCTCGGGGCGTCCTAGAGCCATCCATCGAAAGAACGACGTGACCATTCGGTTCTCGTGCGGGCGAGGCCTTCCGGTTCACCTGCGCGCCTGAGTCCGGTTGAAAATGCTCCTTATAAGGACTATATTTATGCGGTGAATGTGTCCAACGCGAGCAGAGCCAGGGGAGGTTCATTCATCCATTTCACGGAGGAGCTACAGTGCTCAGCTATCTGGTGACGAATCGAATGCCGCTGCCGCCGCCACGCGCGTCCGGAAATAGCGGCGCGGCCAATCGCCGGGCAGGGCGCGATCCTTCTGCCACGGCCTTCGTCGCGAAGGTCGTCTTCGTCGGGATGGCGGTGTTCACGACCATGACCCTGATCGTCACGGCGCCCGCCACGGTGATGCTGCCAATTCTCGTGGCGCTCATCGGCGGTCTCGGCGCGAGTGTTCTCGCGGTCAAGAGTGATGCGTGGGTCGCGAGCCGTCGTGCTCGGCGGCCACTCGAGCGCCGCTCGGCACGCCCCCGCGGCAGGAGCCGGCTAAACAGCGCACGCGCGCTTGGTGCACGATGACTCCGCGCCTAACGCGATGTGGCCGCTACTCCAGTCGACCGTAAGGCCGAGGCGAATGTCGTTTCGAGGGGCGGAGCCATAGGCCTCCGCCGGTGCCACGGAGTGGGCGGATGAGGGGTGTCATTCCGAGCGGAGGCCGCGAAGCGGCCGGAGTCGAGGAATCGCCGTCGTCGTGACCGAGGGGCCCCTCTCCCTGGAAGAGCGCGATTCCTCGACTGCGCGGCCTACGGCCGCTCCGCTCGGAATGACTTGGCGCGACACATGCCACGATCGCCAATCACGGCGCCGGACCGTCCAGCCGTAGATCAGCGTTGGGGACTGCACTAGAGCAGCCATGGACATAACCGCTGGCATGTGGAGCTTGGAGCGTCAGCGCCGATGATCGCGACGCTGCTCGCGGTTTCGCTTGCCGGCAGCGTGGCGGCGTGGCCGCTCGGCCGACACCTCGGGCACCGGACCGCCGGCTGGCTGTTCGCTCTGCTGCCGGCAGGGCTCTTCGCGGGCTTCCTGCGCTTCGCTCCAGCGATCGAGAACGGCCGCACGGTAATCGAGCGGCTGGCGTGGGCGCCCTCGCTCGGCGTCGAGCTCACGCTGCGGCTCGATGGCTTCGCGTTGCTCTTCTGCCTCCTCATCACGGGGATCGGTGCGCTGGTCGTGATCTACGCCGGCGCGTACCTCACGGAGTCTTCGGCGTCGCATCGCGCCCGGTTCCATGCGCTGATCCTGTTCTTCATGACGGCGATGCTTGGCGCCGTCCTCGCCGACAACCTGATCGCGCTGTTCGTCTTCTGGGAGGCGACGAGCGTGATCTCGTTCCTGCTGATCGGCTTCGATGTCGATAGCCCCTCGGCGCGACGGGCAGCGCTGATCTCGCTGCGTATCACGGCGGGCGGCGGGCTCGGGCTGCTCGCGGCGATCCTGCTCATCGGCGCGACGCTCGACAGCTACTCGATGACCGAGGCGATCCTGCGCGCGCCCGAGCTGGGGCGGAGTCCGTGGGCGCTGCCGATCGTCGCAGGGATATTCGTCGGCGGCTTCACCAAGTCGGCGCAGTTCCCGTTTCACTTCTGGCTGCCGAATGCGATGCAGGCACCCACGCCGGCGTCGGCGTACCTGCACTCGGCAACCATGGTCAAGCTCGGGATATACCTTCTCGCTCGATTCGAGCCGGTGATCGGGTCCGTGCGGTTCGGTCGCGACGCGCTCATCACGGTGGCCCTCGCGACGATGCTCGTCGGGGCGTATCAGGCGCTGCGCGCCGAGAACTACAAGGCCGTGCTCGCGTACTCCACGGTCGCCTCGCTCGGCATCCTCGTGATGCTGGTGGGACTCGACGGCCCGATGGCGAGTGTCGCGACGGTCGGGTATCTGCTCGCACACGCGCTCTATAAGGCGACGCTGTTCTTCTGCGCGGGTACCGTGCTCCACGCGACAGGCCTGTCGAAGCTGCGCCTGATGGGTGGTCTCGCACGCTTCCTTCCAGTGACCGCTCTGGCGTCGGTGCTGGCCAGCCTCTCGATGGCGGGGTTACCGCCGTTCCTCGGCTTCATCTCCAAGGAGTTCCTGTTCGAGGCGCAGATCGAGAGCTCGTGGAACGCGATCCCTGTGGCGGTCGCGGTAGTGGTGAACGCCGTGATCGTCGGCGTCGCCGGCGTGGTCACGCTGCGGCCGTTCTTCATGGGGCGCGGCAGAGTTCGGGAGGTCAAGCATCGCGAAGTGACGGGGCTGGTCGTCGGCCCTGTGACGTTGGCACTCCTCGGGCTGCTCATCAGCCTCCAGCCGGAGTGGATCAGCCGGGCCGTTCTGGGGCCGGCGGTGGCGAGCATCTACGGTCGCCCGGTCGACGTGACAGTTGCGTTCTGGCACGGCGTGTCTCCGCTGCTCCTGCTCAGCGCCGGTGTGATTGCGATCGGGGCTCTGCTCTTCGTGTACTGGGTTCCCATTCACCGGCGCCTCCGGGCCGAGTCGCTGCTCGACCGCTACGAAGCGGAGCACGCGTACGACGCGCTGCTCCGCGGCATCGAAGGAGCCGCGCGCCGCGTCGCCAGGTTTGTGCAGGAGACCGACCTGCGTGGGCAGCAACGGCTCATCATGGCGAGCGCCGGCGCATTCGTGCTCTGGGGACTGCTTGCGACCGGCGTGGTGCCGCGTCTCGGGCTCGGATGGAGCGGTCTGCGCATCGGGCCGGCACTGGTAGCGGCGGTGGGACTCGCTGGCGGCATTGCCGCGGCCCGTGCGCGATCGTTGCTGGCAGCGATGGTGGCCACTGGCCTGTCCGGGCTCGTCGTCGCGCTCACGTTCCTGATGAACGGCGCTCCCGACATCGCGCTTACCCAGTTCGCCGTGGAGTCGCTGCTGGTGGTGCTGCTCACGGCCGCGCTGCTCACCCTGCCGCTCGGTGCGCCGCCGACGCGGACGCCGCGCGCGCGCAAGCTCGATGCACTGCTGGCCGGGGGACTGTCGGTCCTGGTCTTCGCGGCCCTGCTCGACATGAGCGCGGCCCCACAGCGAACGGAGGTCTCCGAGTTCTTCGGGGCGCGCAGCTACGTGGAGGCCTTCGGCCGAAACGTCGTCAACGTCATCCTCGTCGATTTCCGCGGCTTCGACACGTTAGGCGAGGCCACCGTGATCGCGCTCTCGGCCGTCATTGCCTGGTCGCTACTCGGACCGCGGCTGGGATCTGATCGGGGCACCGAAGTTGCGCCTCGGCGGGCGGCGTTCATTCTGGTGATGGCTACGCCGTTGTTCTTCTGGTTGCTGGCCGGGCTTTCCGTCGTGGTGCTGCTCCGCGGGCACAACGAGATCGGGGGTGGGTTCGTCGGCGGTCTGACGGCCGCGCTCGCGTTCGCGATCGTCTCGCTGGCTCACGGTCTGGCGCGCGCGCGAGCCGCGCTGCGATTGCACCCACTGACGCTGGCCGGCGCCGGACTCCTTCTCGCGGCGGCCAGCGGGGTGCCGGGACTGCTCCTGTACGGTGACTTCCTGCAACACGTCTGGCTGGAGGCCGACGTGCTCGGCGTGCACGTCAAGCAGGGAACGACGCTGCTCTTCGACCTCGGCGTCTACCTGGCGGTCCTGGGCACTGTGCTCGCGTTTCTGTTCGGCCTCTCGCGTGAGGCGGAGCAATGAGCGTGATCTACGCCCTGGTCGCCGCGGGGTTGTTCGGCTGCGGAGTCTACATGGTACTCTCGCGCCACATCGTGCGCGTGCTGCTGGGACTATCGCTCCTGACGACCGCGGTCAACCTGGCGCTGTTCCAATCGGGGCGGATCCGCTCGACACAGCCGCCGCTCATACGCGAAGGCGCCGAGCGGCTGGGCGAGTCGGCCGATCCGCTTCCTCAGGCGCTCATCCTGACCGCGATCGTCATCGGCTTCGCGCTCACGGTGGTGCTCGCCGCGCTTGCGCTGCGTACGCACAGCGCTCACGGCACGCTCAGGAGCGACGATGTTCGCTCGGCGAACGCGCTCGGCGACCCGTTCACGCCGGACCCGACCGATGACGGCTGACCCCGTGGCTGGCTGGTTCGCCATCGGTCCGGTCATCGTCCCGTTAGGCGCCGCCGCCCTCACGATACTGGTCCGCCGGTTTCCCGGCGTGCAGCGCGCCGTCATGGAGGCTGGCGTGGCGCTGATGCTGATGATGTCGGCCGTTCTGTTGACGCGCGCGGCTCGAGGCGAGCGGGTGATCATGGAGTTCGGTGGATGGGGCGCGCCATTCGGCATCACCTTCGTAGCCGACGCGTTGAGCGCGGCGCTGTGCACGACGGCCGGTGTCGTAGCGCTGGCGGTTGCGGTGTTCGCGCGCGCTGACGTCCGCGACCGGAGGCGGCGTGCGGGGTTCGACCCGCTCTTCCTCGGCATGCTGGCGGCGGTCAACGGTGCCTTCCTCGCTGGCGACATCTTCAATCTGTACGTGTGGTTCGAGCTGATGCTCGTCACGGCGGTGGGGCTGGTGACGATCGACCGGCGACATGCCCAGATCGACGGTGCGTTCCGCTACGCGGCGATGAGCATGATGGGCGCGACCTTCATGCTGCTGGGCATCGCCCTCCTGTACGGCGAAGCGGGCACGCTCGACATGCTCGACCTGTCCGAGACGCTCACCGGACAACAGCCATCGCTGGCGCTCACGGCGTCCGGCTACCTGCTGCTGGCCGGCCTGGCACTGAAGGCAGGGTTGTTCCCGCTCTTCTTCTGGTTGCCGGCGTCCTATCACACGGCGCCGATCAGCGTCTCGGCGGCGCTGGCCGGGCTGTTGACGAAGGTGGCGTTCTATGCGTGTCTCCGCGTCCTCGTGCTCGTGTTCGGAGTGGGCAGTGGAGCAGGGCTCGTTTCTGGCATGCCGGCCCTTCTCGCTCTGCTTGCAATGGGGACGATGCTCGTCAGTGTGCTCGCCGCCGTTGCACAGGTGGATGTCCGGCGACTGCTGGCGTTTCACATCGTCGGTCAGGTGGCGTATCTGGTCATGGGACTGGCGCTCGCGTCACGGGTGGGCGCGGCCGCAGCAATCTTCTACACCATGCACACGATGCTCGTCCAGGCCGGCCTCTTTCTCGGCGCAGGTGCAATCGCTCGTGCCGGCCGCGGATACGATCTGCGCTCACTCGGCGGCGTGATCCGCGAGCACCCCGTCCTCTCGGCGCTGTTCGCGGTGCTCGCGCTTTCCATCTCCGGCATCCCACCGCTGTCCGGCTTCTGGGCCAAGGCGCTGGTGATCGACGCGGCTTTCCGCACCGACTCGCCCTGGTCCGGTTGGCTGGTCGTGGTCGCATTGGTGACGGGATTTCTGACGTTGTACTCGATGAGCACGCTCTGGCTGCGTGCCTTTCAACAGCCGTTGCGCCGCTCAGCCGGCCGGAGGCGACGCGTCCCACCGGCCATGATGGTTGCCGTCGGGCTCCTGGCCGCCTGCACGCTCGGAATCGGGATCGCCGTGGAGCCAGTCGTTAGGCTCTCGCGGACTGCCGCGCTGCAATTGACGCCAGCCGGTGCGCCGAGGGCGCCATGAGCGTGAGCCGTCGGTTTTTCGGGGCGGCATCGCTGGCGGGGGCCTTCGCGTTCGATCTCGTTGCCGCCTCGCTGGCCGTCGCGCGGATCGTCCTCGCGCCGCGCCGGCAAAATCGGCCGGCCATCGTCGCGGTGCCCGTCGACGCGCGCACGGACTGGGGTGTCGCGCTGTTCGCCTATCTCGTGTCGATGACTCCAGGGTCGACGTGTCTCCACGTCGCCGACGACCGACGGACGCTGTACGTGCACTTCCTCGATGCTCCCGACCGGGAGGCGCGGGCGGTGGCGGTCAAGGCGCTCTACGAGCGACATATCATCCAGATCGAGGGCGGGGAGGGATCATAGCGACCATGCTCGACCTGACGATCGTGGCCTCGGTGTTGGTGCTGGTGCTTGCCGTGTCGCTGGCGCTCGCGGGCTACCGGATGCTCCGTGGCCCTGGGTACGCGGACCGCTTCGTCGCGCTGGACATGCTCACGGCCGTCGTGGTCGCGCTCTGCGCGCTCACGGCGCTCACGACCGGGCGCGGCGCGTTTCTCGATGTCGGCCTCGGAGCCGCGCTCATCAACTTCGCGTCGACGTGTGCGTTCGCGGCGTTCCTCGAGCGTCGGGGAGGTCGCCGGTGATGCGCGCGGTCGTAGCCGCGCTGCTGCTCGTGGGCGGCGTTGCGTTCATCACGATAGCGAGCCTCGGGGTGGCGCGCTTGCCCGACGTGTTCCAGCGGATGCACGCTGCCACGAAGGCCGGCGGCATCGGCGCGAGTCTCGTCCTGCTCGGCGTCCTGGTGGCGGGGGGCGTCGCGCGTCCAGTGACCGGCGTGCTCACCATCCTGTTCATGCTCTTCTCGTTGTCCGTCGCGTCTCAGCTGCTGGCGCGCGCCGCGTACATGTCGGGCGTGCCGGTGGAAGGGCTCGACCGGGGCGATCCGCTGGTTGGAGTGCTGGATCGAGTGGCGGTGCAGGAGGGGGACGAGGGCGCGCCCGCACAGGCTGTGCGCGACTGAGTGGCGTCAAGCCGCCGGTAAGGTCACCGTGAACGCGGCGCCCTCGCCTTCGACACTCCGCACGCGGAGGTCGCCACCCATGCCGCGCGCGAGATCGCGACTGATCGCGAGGCCTAGCCCCGTTCCCTCGGCCGGCGCCAGTAGCGGGGCGGGCCTCGGACTAGCGATCAGTCGGTGGATCGCAAAGGCGCATGGCGGGAACATTCGGTTGGCTCGGTCGGACGCGAGCGGAACCGAGTTCGAAGTGACGCTGCCGACTCAGGGGGCTCATGCTTCCTCGCACCCGCCGACGGCGTGACCGGCGCTCTATGGCCGTGCTTCGAACACCATGTTGAACGGAGTTTCCGCCGCGCGTCGAAAGCGGGTGAAGCCCGCCTTCTCGGCTGTCGACCGAATCGCGGCCTCGCCCGCTTGGGCGCCGAGCGCGAGCCCGACCTCCTGGCTGAGCGACGTCGGAGTACATACGAGCGTGGACGCCGAGTAATAGGCGCGGCCCACCGGATTCATGTTGTCCTCGAGGCGATCTCCGGCGCGCGGCTCCACGATCATCCAGGTACCGTCCGGGGCGAGTGATTCCTTCACGCGCACGCCTGCCCCTACCGGATCTCCGAGGTCGTGCAGGCAGTCGAACATCGTGATCAGCGCGTAGCCATCGGCCGGATAGGCCTTTGCTGTTGCACAGTGAAAGTGTGTGCGATCGCTCACTCCAGCGGCGCGTGCGTTGGCGCGAGCAGCGGCAATAGAGCCCTCGTGGTAATCGAAACCGAAGAAGGTAGCGTTAGGGTACGCTTCGGCCATCAGGACGGTCGATATCCCATAGCCGCAGCCGACGTCGGCGACGGTTGCTCCCGCGCGCAGCTTCTCCTCGACGCCGTTCAATGCCGGAATCCAGCTGTCGACGAGATGCGCGCGATAACCGGGCGCGAAAAAGCGCGCCGTGTTGCACGAGAGGTTCTCATCGTGTTCATGCCAGCCGATGCCTTCACCGGTACGGAACGCCTCCTCGAGTCTGTCCGCCACCTTCCCCATGGTGAGCGCGAGCTCGAACCCACCCAGGAGGTAGACCGGGCTCTCCTCGAGAGCGAACACGAGCGCTTGCTCGGGTGTGAGCGAATAGCGACGAGTCCTCGGGTGGTACGTGACCCACCCGGCCGCCGCCTGCCCGCGCACCCACTCGCGAACGTACCGCTCTGCGGTACCAGTGCGCTCAGCGAGCTCGGTCGTCGTGAGCGCCTCCTGTGCGAGTGCCTCGTAGAGCCCGAGCCGGGTCCCCAGCAGCATCAGCGGAGCCTGCATGACGGCGCCTATATCGACAACAGCCCGTTGGAGGAGTTCTGTGAGCTGAGTTTCATCGACGGCTCGAGTGGCGGTGGTGTTGGACGTCTTCTGCATGGAGTGCCTGCCTTCGAATCGTGGTTTGCACGCCGTCAGGGGACGACGAGCCTCTGATTGTGGAGCTAGTGCGCGCCGATCGACGTCGTGGGATGGGCACCGTGACACGGTGGCCGACGAGCCGCCTCGCTCCGGCACGAGTTCGATGAAACGAACGTCAGCCGGTCCGGGAAGCGATACTAGATCCGTTTCGGCACGTGCGCTTGGCTCACGATTGATGCTGCTGCGTCACGGGCGCATCTCGGGCGATGACGACGGTGTTGCCAAGCCCTGAGGTCCGGTGCGCGCCAAGCTCCCGAAAGGTGTCGACCCAGAACCGCCAGGGCCACCTTCCTGCAGCAGGCCGCGCGTGGCTGCGGCGGCGCGCTGCCATCGCGCAGTGAAGGTCGCATTCGTGGGAGCGCGGCGCATCATTCCTTCGGCGCCGACCTTCTCGATACTTGGGGCGCGACTAGTCCGCGGCAGCCTAACTGCGTGCGAAGCGCGCATGCTGCCACCGAACACGTTCCCATGGCGACCTCGTGCCGGCCTAGCCGGACAGCCTGCACCTGATGGTTGACGGCCGCTTCGCGTCCACCGTGCGCGCACGTCCCACTCCGCCCGTTGGCCCTAGCCGGGTCGAGCGTTGGCCGATGCCGCCCCACGTTAGGCGACGCGGGTGGCCCATCGTCCCTGCTGCGATATCAGCGCTGCCTGCACGAGGTGGTTGTTCGCTGCGCCGTGATGGCGGCCGGTGCCACCAGGCTACGAACCTTGCAGGCACGAAACGAAGCTGAAGATGACGGCAGGCCGGAAGCAGCCGGCTGCACGCGAACCCGCGACAATGAGGCAATGTCCATGGCCTATCGAAACTGGGGGGCGCTTTCGCCCTATGCGGCACCAACATCACGGCTCCGCCGCGAGCTCGACCGTCTCTTGGAGGAGTTCGGCTCGGGCGGTACGGCCGCGTGGATCCCGTCGGCGGATGTGTGCGAACTGGACGACGAGATCAGAATCGACTTCGAGCTTCCTGGCATCACGCCGGAGGATGTCGAGCTCACGATCGAGAATGGCACGCTGTCCGTGAGCGGCGAGCGAAGAGCGACACGCAGGGAGGGGGAAAATGCCCGCTATCACATGGCGGAGCGGACGAGCGGGTCGTTCTTCCGCTCCCTCGCTCTCCCTCAGGGGATCGATGAGGATCGGATCACCGCCGACTTCAGCGATGGGATACTGCACGTGCATGTGCCGAAGGACGCGCTGCGGCAACCGCGACGCATTCAGATCGCGGGTGACCAGGCCGACGGCGAACGTACGGAGATTGCTCGGCCCGATGAGTCGAAGGGGATTGGCCGGAGCGATCGGACGGACACGTCCGGCGCACGTGGACGAGGAGCCCGGCAACAGGAGCGCGGAGATGACACCGAGCCGCAGCGCGAACCGATGGCGGCGCGCTCTCGCTCACGCCTCAGCCACGACTAGACTTGGCCCACCCACGTTCCACCGCCCACGCGTTGCTGTGGGCGACGTGCTGTCGCCGGCAGTACGCGCGGTCTGCATGCGCACCCAATGCGCGAACACCCAGCGACGTTCCTGCAGCCGTTGCGGGGTCGAAACCGATCACGAATGGGAGGCATAGCAATGAGCAGTGGATTCGAAATGACGGGACTCGAGGGTGGGCCTGTCGCGCTGACCACTGGTCAACTCGAGGATCTGAAATCGCGGATCAGGGGTCACATACTTCGGCAGGGCGACCGGGCATGGGAAGATTCGATTCTGATCTGGAACAGCATGGTCGCCAAGGTGCCGGCGCTCGTCGTTCAGCCGACGTCGGCTCGCGACGTCGCGGAAGCGGTCGGATTCGCGCGCGACCACGGGCTGCTGCTCAGTATCAAGGGTGGCGGCCACAACATCGCCGGCACCGCGATCGCCGAGGGTGGTTTGACGCTGGACATGTCGCGCATGCGGGACGTAGTCGTCGATCCCGATGCCAAACGCGCGCGCGTTGGCGCGGGCTGTCTGCTCCGGGACGTCGACCGCGCCACGCAGGAGCACGGACTCGCCACTGTGCTGGGTTTCGTGTCCGAAACGGGGGTCGCCGGTCTGACACTCGGCGGCGGCTTCGGTTACCTGGCGCGCCGCTTCGGGTGGGCAGCCGACAACCTCGAGGAGGTCGAGATTGTCACCGCCGATGCCCGGATCCGCATCGCCAACCGGGATGAGAACCCCGACCTCTTCTGGGCGATTCGGGGCGGCGGCGGCAACTTCGGTGTGGTCACCCGCTTCACCTTCCGGCTGCACGAGGTGGGACCAACCATTACGGGCGGTCTCATTATGTGGAGCGCGGATCGGATCGAGGAGGTGCTCGCTGCCTATGGTGAGCTGAGCGAATCGGCGCCACGCGAGCTTACCGTAGCTGCGGTCGTGCGCACCGCGCCCCCCGCGCCGTTCGTGCCCGAGAAATGGCATGGCAAGCTCGTGGTGGCGATGTTGGTGTGCCACAGCGGCCACAACGCGCAGGCCGATCTCGATCCGATCCGCGCGCTACGCGCGCCTGTCGCAGACCGCGTGGGCGAGCTGCCTTACATCAAGCAGCAGTCACTGCTGGACGATTCGCCCTCGCAGTCCAAGGGGATGCACCAGTACTGGAAGTCCGAGTACCTGGCGAGTCTACCGGCCGCATACCTCGATGCCTTCCGTGACGGTGCGATGCGGGCCGCCTCGCCGTTGTCGTTCTCTGTCATTTTCCCGATCGGCGGCGCGCTCAACGAGCGCGCTGATGACGACGGGGCGGTCGGCAACCGCGACGCCCGCTTCGTCAGCGGGTTCTCCGGCGTGTGGCCTCCGGACGACCCACGTGCCGATGAGCACGTTGGCTGGGTGCGCGATGCGTGGGAGCGGATCCGGCCGTTTTCGACGGGAGGCAACTACGTGAACTTCCAGTTGGCAGAAGACGACCCCTCCCGGACCGCCAGTGCCTACCGGGAGAACTACGAACGGCTTCAGCGCGTCAAGGCGGAGTACGACCCGGGCAATCTGTTCCGCGTCAACCGGAACATCCCGTCAGCAGGCTGACTGTGCTGCCTAACACGATCGGGCGTCCACGTCAGTAATGGAGGACGTGGGTTACGCCCGCCCGTCCGTCCGCACCACCGCGCGCTCGTACAGTCCCAGGATCTGACTGCGGCTCACCACGCCCCGCAGCACCCCGGTTGCCGGGTCCACGACGGGCAGCGACGCATCGCCCCGCACCCCCATCTGCCGCACCGCCGCGAGCAGTGAGTCGGCCGGAGCAAGCGTCGCGGAGGCCCGCGCGACGTCCGCGGCAATGAGCACCCCATCCAACGCCTGCGGGGCACGTGCCACCGCGCCCAGGTCCGCCGTCGTCAGCACGCCGACGTACAGCCCCGCATCGTCGACCACCGGGAACAGGTTCTGGTCTCGATGACCGATGTGCGCGAGCAGGGAGGCCACTGGCGTCTCCTCGCGCACCACGACCGGATCGGGGTCGTACGCGTCGGCTACGCGAAGCCCGGCGAGCACGTCACGATCCGCACCGTGTTCCACGTGCTCACCGCGACGCCTGAGCCAGCCACTGTATAGGTCGTCTCGGTCGAGCCAGCGAGCCACTGGCGTGCACACCGCCACGGCAAGCATGAGCGGCAGCACGATCGCGTAGTCGTTCGTCATCTCGAACACGAGCAGGATCCCCGTGATCGGCGCGCCAACGGCCCCCGCCACGACGGCGCCCATCCCCACGATGGCGTACGACTCCGGCGAGATGGGAAGCCCCGGGAACAGCACCTCGAGCGTGACGCCGAACGCCCCGCCGCTCGCCGCGCCGACGAAGAGAGCCGGCGTGAACAGCCCGCCCGATCCGCCGGACTGCAACGTGATACTCGTAACGAAAATCTTCCCCACCGCGAGAAGCAGCAGCGCCCACCACGCCATCCGGCCGAACGCCGCGAGCGGAATCGCCAGGTGGCCGGCACCCACGAGCAGGCCGCCGGAGACGAACGTCGCCGCGCCGACGAGCGCGCCCGCGAGCCACGGCACCGCCCATACGTGGCGGCCGAGTCGCGCGCGCACCGCCCCTACGACGTCCGCCGTCGTGAAGTGCACGCGCGTGAACAGCGCCGACATGACGCCGCACAGCACGCCGAGCACCGGGAAGAAGACCAGGATCTCGACCAGCGCGGCATACCCGTACTCCTCCGGAATCGGGAACGCCGGGTGATTCCCGAAGGCCGCGCGCGACACGACCGCCCCCACCACACTCGCCATGACGACCGGTGGGAACGCGGAAACGCGAAACGTTCCCAGGATCTCCTCGAGGGCGAAAAACGCGCCGGCGAGTGGCGCGTTGAACGCCGCGGCGATGCCGGCCGCCGCGCCGGCGCCGACCAACACGGCGGTACGCTCGGGCGCGAAGCGAAACGCCTTGCTGAGGAACGAGCCGGCCGCGGCGCCGACGACAGCAACCGGGCCTTCGCTCCCCGCCGAACCGCCGCCGCCGATCGTGACCGCGCTCGCGGCGGTACGCCCGAGCGCTTCCGATGCCGAAATCCGTCCGGCCCGGCGAACGACCGCTACCTGCACGTCGGGCACCGTCAGGCCGTCACCGCCTCGGCCGAACCGCCGCCACACCGCCGCCGCGCCCGCGAGCGCCGCCGCCGTCACGAGCGTGCGGTAGATGAAGGCGGGTAGCAGCCGGTCGAGCGCGCCGAGTGGCCACTCGAAGAACGCAAAGTACACGAGGTCGATGGCCCGGTAGAACGCGATCACGGCCACGGCCGACGAGAGGCCGACGGCCACGGCGAAGATGAGCAGCGTCGCGTTCTCACTCAGCCCGAGGCCTTCGAACCACGACAGCCATCGTTCCCAGCGCGACGTGGCCGCCCGCGTGGCGTGCCGCGTCGCGAGGCGCGCCGTGATCAGCGTGCGCCGGCCAGCACGGCCGATGCGGCTCGGCGTGATCGGGCGCCCGTCCTTGGGCGGGTCCGGCGACTCGTCAGGCACTCGTGTGAGGCACTCCGAACGGAACGGGTTCGGTGAAACGCGGTTGAACCAACGATGAACATCTCGGACGGGGCGCGGGCGTGGAACCGCGCTCCGTCCGAGTATGTGGATTGCGTCTACCTGCTACGAGTCGGTCACCACGAGGTCGTTGACCGAGAGGTAGGTCCGCTCACGTGACACCATCGTCGTGTCGCCGGTGAGCCCCCACGGCGCGCGCACTTCGTCGAGGTTCGTTGGCATCGCCTTGATAACCCCGGCGATGGACACGGTCTGGCCGGCACGCATCGCGGTGTGGCCCGCGTGTGTGCGAGCCGCCGTCGAGTCGAGGACAACGAGCAGCCGTTTCTCGTTGCCGGGCCCGACCCAGAACGCCCGCGGGCTCACCACATCCACGACCTTGACATCGAACAAGGCCACGCTCCGTCCGACCAGCGACGATCGTTCGGGTGCATCGACGATGACCAAGACGTCTGTGATTGGGCCGACCGGCACGGGCACCGGAACGGCGACCGCGGGAACGACATCGACGCGCGGTGTGATGTCGAGGTCGTGCATCACGACGACCGCTTTACCGTCGTAGATGTCGAACAGGTCGCCGTCGAGGTCGGCATTGATCTCCCGTTCGATCGCGTCCTCCTCGAAAACGCGGACCCGTCCGGTGACCTGGACGAGGTCGTTGGACACCTTTCCCGAATCCGCCAGGTTGTTCAGGATCGAGGGGACAGCCGATGGGCCGACGACGAGGAGCTCCTCACCGCCACCGTAGCCCTCGCCTCCGATCGAGAACCAGCGCGGGCCGAACACGCGGTTCACCTCGCCGCTTACGGTCACGATCCGCCCTTCGACCGCGCTGGGATTCGACGTGATGTCCTTCACCGTGGCGCCCCACGGCGCGCCGAGATCGGACGGGACCTGCCGGGCGCCGCACGCGGCGCTCGTCATGAACAGGACGCCTAACGCCACGCCGCCAATGGCCCGCCTCGGGCCGCGTCGCTCCGGCATGACTCCCCTCGACTGCATTTCACTGTACGACATTCGCACCTCCTGTGCTTCGCGAACGAGTGGCGGCGTCGGCCGGCTTGTCGAGACACTCACATGCCAAGCGCGAAGCCGCCGCGCCCCTGCACACGCCGGCCGATGCCGCGCACCACGCGCGCAAGGCGCGCTCCTCGGCGCCCAGGATCTGATGTCGCGTGCAGCGGATCGCTCGAATCGCGGGCGGGTGGCTCGCTCGCGCAGCGACGTGCCCAAACGCGACAGGCAACGCGAACGGTGCCCGGCGGCGTGTGGCCGTAGCCCATCGCCGCGCGAGCAGTGGACTCGACTCGGACGCACGACGCCGGATCGTGGATTGCGGGGGATTGATTCGAGGCGCCGGCGGTCCGTTGGCGCGTGAACTCTCACCCGACTCAGCCATGTCGAACCACTCATCCCTGTCCAACCGCTCGCCAACGAGAAGCGCGCTCGTGCGGTTCGCGACCGCCACAGCCGTCTCGGTGCTGGCTCTGGCCGCCACGCCGCGATTGCTCGCACCACAAATGTCGCCGGCCCAGCCGGTGCCGCACGAACCGACGATCTTCACGACGGCGCAGGGCGAGTCGCGCGTGACTCCGGACCGTGCCACCGTCCACATTGGCGTCGAGACTCGTGCCGCGACGGCCGCCGCTGCCGCTCGCGCAAACGCCGAGCGATTGACACGCGTGCTCGACGCCATCAAGCGGGCGGGCGTTCCGGAGAGTA
>DAINRQ010000027.1:0-67787 GCA_036741775.1 Gemmatimonadaceae bacterium
ACGGCTCGGCGTAACTCAGTCGCGGATCGAAGAGGTTCTGGCCGTCGTGCATGTACATGACCGGGTACCGGCGGTCCGATCGGTCGTGGGCCGGCGGGAGCCAGACGTAGAGGTCGCGCTGGTTCCCGAGCTCGCGGGACTCGACGCCCGGAATCGTCACGATCGACCCGCGGGGCCGGCGCACGCGAAACCGCGGCCAGAGCGCGCTCCGCCGCTGTGTCACGTGGTCACGATCGCCGCCGCGATCGCCTGGTCATTGGGATTCCCGGGAATGCCTCACCGCCTGTGTCCGTCTCGCCTGTCGGCCTCGAGCTCGACGGCGGAATTTAAACGGACACGGCACGGAGGAGATGCGGGCGGAATTCCGCGCGGGGAGGCGCCCGTCGGGAGGGGCTTCCGCGCTCCGCACCGCACCTCCCCGTTATGGCGCGTGCGTCGGGGGAAGGTGACGCACCCCGGGGAAAGGCAGGGAGCGTTCCCGTCCCATCAAACGAGCCGGAATTACGTTAGGCGCACGAATTCCGCGTCAACTCGACCCTTGACGTTGCGCTTCCGCGGGGTCGAGTCGACAGTCGTAGGTGGGGTGCAACAGACGCAGCCGTTCCGGCTCGGCCGGCGCACGTACCTGAGAGCGGCCTAATCTTGCGAGCCGGAGGCCGGTGGTAGCGGTGTGGCGCCCCGGCGTTACGTTTGCGAGCGCCGCTCGACTTCCGTCGCGCGGCACGTCGGTGCTTCGTACTCCACAGATGGACACGGCTGCTGACTGTCCCCTCGCCCTCGTCATCGCGGCGCAACTTCGCGAGCAGCGCGACGCACTTACGGGTCGCTGGCTGCTTCGCATCGCCGATCGCGTCTCCCTGACGCCGAACCGGATCTTTCCGACAGACGATCTCATCGACCACGTCCCGCTGCTGATCCTCGGCATCGCGGATTACATCGAGGATCCGGCGAACCCCGTACTCGCCGACACACCCGTTATCGCCAAGGCCATGGAACTGGGCGCGCTGCGTCACGCCCAGGGGTTCGACGAGCACCAGCTGCTGAAGGAGTACGAGATCCTCGGCGGCATCCTCTTTCAGTTCCTCGCCGACGCTGCCGAGGCCGCGGAGGAAGAATGCTCCCGAGCGGAGCTGGTTTCCTGTGCGCGGCGGCTCTTTCAGGCGATCGCCGTAATTCAGCAGGCGACGACCACGAAGTTCCTGATGCTCGCACGCTCACAGATCGCCGAGCGCGAGGAGCGGCTCCGTACGTTCAACCGTGCGCTGACCCATGAGCTGCGCAACCGTATTGGCGCCGTGCTCGGAGCGTCGCAGATCATGGAGATGCCCGACATCGACGCTCGGGAGCGACAGCGCCTGAACGACGTCGTCCTCCGCAACATCGAGAGCATGCGGGTGGTGCTCGACAATTTGCTCGTGCTCACGGGGGTACAGGTCGACGCGCGGCAACAGCGACACGTCCGTCTGCCCGAGGCAGCCCAGGAAGCCGCGCGTCAGGTTCGCGCGGCCGCGCGCGCACGATCGGTGTCGGTGCGCATCGATCCCGAGCTGCCTCCGGTGGAGGTCAGCGCCGCCGCGGTGGAGCTCTGCCTAACGAACCTGCTCGCGAACGCGATCAAGTATGCCGACCGGCGCATCGATGACCGGTGGGTCGAGATCAAGGCCCAGGTCAGGCGAACCGACCGGGACGGCGCGCCGGATGAGGTGATCGTGCAGGTCGTGGACAACGGGATCGGGGTCCCGCCCGACGCGCGCGAACGCCTCTTTCAGCGCTTCTTCCGTGCGCACGAGCACGCGATGCCCGACATCGAGGGGACCGGGTTGGGGCTCAGTATCGTCCGCGACACCGTCGGCGCCGTGGGCGGAAAAGCGTGGGCCGAGTTTCCGGCGAAGGGCTCGATGTTCGCGTTCTCGCTTCCGTGTCGCCGCGAATCGGACGTGGCAGCAGTGTTGGGCTAGGGAATCGCTGTCAACTCACGGGTTCGGGGTGCGGATGCGCCCGCCCTCCACGCGCTCACGCTCGCCGCGACCGGGTCGCCACTCGACTACCGGAGGCACTCCCTCGCCAAGCTGACCCTGTCTCGCCTCCGCGAGTTCTCCTGGCCCGGAGTCGCCGCCACGCGACCGAACGGCAAGCCACAATAGCCACAGGGCGAGTGGCGGGCCGATGACCCACGCGATGGCGGTCCCGAGGGACGTCGTAGCAGTGACGGTTCGCACGCCTTCTTCTATCACCGTGAAATGCAGCGTGCTGTTCGAGAGGCCAGCGGAGATCTCGCCTTTGCCCTCCGGAAGCCGCGTCACACGCCAGGCAGTCTGCGCGATCGGACCGAGCGACACGGCCGCGAGACCAGTCCAGTACGCAGCCCAGCTCGCGAGCAGATGGCCCGGACGCCATCGACGTATTGACCACTCCATCGCTCACCTCCTCACTGAGCGGCTCGGTCCGTCACGACCACCGAATCTCGCGATCCGTCGCGTCTTCCTCGAGGAACGCCAGGAGAGACTCACCTTCGGCTTCGAGCAGAGCTCGCATGCGCTTCCCGATGACGCCGAACGGCTCGATGACCAGTACCGCCGTCTTTCGCTTTCGTTCCGACTTCCACGTCCCCGCCGCCATCCCATCCACGAGGATCGTCGCGCGGACCTGCAGATTCTTCGTCGTGATGCGCGGCCGGTGTTCGGCGGCGATGATGCGTGTGCGGTCGTCGTGGGCGAGCACGAGGTTATCGAAGTCCGCGACAAAGCGGACGGGCGCCGGCGTGTCGGGATCGGGCCGCGGCGCGGTCGGAAGGTCGAAGAGCTCGCGCTTCCGCTCATCGCGGAACGTGACGAGCGCCGGGCGTAGCGACTCGAACACGTCGCGCAACGGCCCCAGCCCCGACCACGCCTGGGCGTCGGCTACGGTGGCGGGCCCGAAGGCGGCGAGGTAACGCAGCACCAGCGTGTCGGCCGGCGTCGTCGCCGTGGACACCTGCGTCGAGAGCCATGCGTCGGCCAGCGTGAAGCTCGCAGCGGCCGGGAACGCCCACGTCGCATCCGTGGGCACCTGCACGAGAGGGAGGTGCGTGCGGATCGCGTAGGCCATGGCGCGCTCGTCTCCTCCCGGGAACTTCAGCTCGAGGTGTTTCCGCAGCGCGTCGAACGTCGCCGGGGCTTTACCGAAGAACTTTCGCGCTTCGGTTTCGAGCTTCTTCATGTCGAGCGTGGTAGCTCGATCGCGCAGGATACCTTGCATCCCGCGTGTCAGCATTGGCTGCAGCGCCCCCCGGAATGCGACGTAGTCGGCTGCCGTCATGAGATGGAGGGTGCCGCGGAGTGACGTCACCCGCACCACGCTTCGGTCGTTGAGTGCCGCCGAGAGCTCGGTCCGTCGAAATCCCTCCACGCGCGTCCAGAGCCCGGCGAACGGCGGTCGGGCAAGCTGTGCCTGCAGCGCAACGAGGCGCGCGATCGCGTCCACCGCGGTGGTCTCTTCGCGCGCAAGCAGCATCTGCCGCGCGAGGAGCGCGCGGTTCAGGGCGCGGTTGGTGATCGTGGTCATCCGGTTGGGCTCAGAGTCATGCTGGTCCTCAGCGGCCCCCGCATTCGGGCTGGCGATCGAGCGGACGGAGAGGCTCGCATCGAGCCCGAGACACTAGCGCCCGGGCCGGTCGGAACGGCGATGGCGCGGATGAGCCGGAAACCGCCGGATCGTTTGTCGGGCATCGGGAATCGGGAATCGGGGATGGGACCGGCAAATCGCTCTTGAAGGCGGTGGCGTCCCGGGCGGCTGTTCCTTCAATCCCGGCTCGTTGCGCGGCTCGGCATCGGTGCAAAGCCGTCATCCGGCCGTTTCCGCCCCATCCGCTCGATCGTAGTTCCGACCGGGCCGCCACGCCACACCGTCGGCGCGGGAGCCGTAGTCCGCGGCCCTTTCCGCGTTGCCGTTGCCGCGTCCTCCGCGTCCGCCCGATGGCGCGATGAGATGAAAGGATGCGTTAGGGGTCAGAGTCTTAACCCATCGTTTTATCGCCATCGAGTGAACGCCGCGAACGGCCCGCGGGCCCCGGTGCGATGTGGCCCCCGGTCGGAACGACGATGGCGCGGATGACGCGGAAATGGACTAATCCCCAAATCCTCATCATCCCCCATCCGGTTCTCGTTCGGTCTGGATGCCTGCCTTCTGACCGTCGCGGCACCAACGAGGGCTTGGCGGGTCAATCAGAAATACGTCGCGAGCGAGAACAGGACGAACGCGTGGTCCGCCGGGGTGTTGAACTCGTCGCGCGACCGGCCCCGCACGTAGTCGAACTTGAGCACCGAATCCTGCGTCGGGCGGAAGTTCAGGCCTAACGACACCTGTCGCGTCTCGTGGCCCGGGACATCCGCGTCGAAGTCCACGTAGTCCAACCGCACCTTCGCCGCGAAGCTCGACGACGACATCGTGCGCACCCAGCCACGCCCGAACGGGCGCACCGCCTCGGCGTAGACCCCACGTTGGCGCGACGCGTAGATCCCCGCGAGCCCCGACGGCACATCAATGGACGCGTGAGCCGCCTCGCCGCTCAGCTGCACGCCGAACAGCTGTGCCTCGGCGTCGAGGACGAGAATCGTGAGGTCACGCCGCTCGTCGATCTGCGTGCCCTCGGTGTTCGAGATGTTGTACGCGCCGTGATGGGCGGAGACGCCAACCTCGTACGCCTGGGCGGGGCTCAGCGCGAGCCGGCCCACGAACGCCGGGGAGCCGTTGTTGTCCTCGAAGTTGCCGCGGCCAAGGGGGATGCGCGTGCCGTCCTCCGAGTTGGTAATGAGACCGTCGTGAAACCCGTTCGTGGCGTAGACCTCGTACGTCAGTCGGCCGGTCCGCGCGAACCCGAACTGGCCGAACGCCCCGAGCCCCGGTTCCGACAACGCCACGCCGAGCAGGTCGGTGGACACCAGGGGCCGATCCGTGAACTCGTTGAGCGGGCTGTCGTGGGAGAGGTTGAACTTGCCTAACGGCGACAGCAGCATCCCCCCACGGACGGTGAGCGACGGGTGAATTCGCACGTCGATGGCCGCGTACTCCAGCTTGACCTCTCGACCGCCCTCCTCGAACTCGAGCTCCGCGCCGATCCGCACGAAGTCGCTCACACGGGTGTTCGTGAACAGGTTGAAGCGTTTGGCCTCGAACCCGGACTCGTCGCGAAGGCCATCCACACGCTCGTAGCGGGCGTGCACCTCGGCGTATCCGCCGAGCGTGGTACGTCCGCCGAGGCGACTCAGGAACGGCTTGTCGTACACGCCGCCGCGGACGAACGGCCGCTCGGTCGTGTCGCGCGCGGCGGTTGTGTCCTGCGCGATCAGCGCATGCCTCGGAAACACGACCGCCACGAACGCAATGGGCAGCGCCAACGCAAAGGTCCGCGCGGCTGAGCATGGGCCCTGCATGGAATCAGGCATCGCGAGCGGGGCGGAGGTCGATCACGAGCACGTCGTCCGATGTCAGCTCCGCGCGGTACCGATCGAGGGGGCGCTCGGCGGGCCCGCGGAGGACGCGGCCTTCGCGGTCGTAGTTGGAGCCGTGACACGGGCAGGCGAGCCTGCCTTCCTCGATCTCGACCGTGCACCCCAGATGCGTGCAGATCGGCGAGAGTGCCGCGAACCGGCGGTTACCCAGGGCGAGCACATAAATCGGGTCCTCGGCGCCTTTCGGAAGGACCTTGAGCGATCCTCCCTCCGCCGTGAGCTCGGGGTAGTGCGTGAGCGCGAGCCGCAGCATGCCATCGACCGGTGTGATGGTTCGCGTCACGAGCGACGCGCAGGCGCCTAACACCGAGGCTCCGAATATCGCACCGACGGATCGCTCGACGAACTCGCGGCGGTCCATACAGGGGAGGGCGCGCGATCGAGCGCGGGCGTTGGCAAAATCGTCCGGTGGCATCACCGCGACTCGACGAAGTCGAGGAGCGCGCGACGCTGCGCCGAGTTCAGCGCAGCGAACGCGTCGCGCGCGCGTTGCGCCTCGCCCCCGTGCAGGAGGATCGCCTCCTCCACGGTGCGTGCGCGTCCATCGTGGAGCAGAAGCGCCTCGCCGTTCAGGAACTGCCGCATGAGACGCAGTCCCCAGAGCGGCGTGGTTCGCCATTCCCGCCCGGACGCTTCTGCGTCGGGGCGGTTGTCGGCGAGGGCGTCGCCCATGTCGTGGAGGAGCAGATCGGAGTAGAGCTCGACCGGCTGATTCGAGAGCGCGGCGATGGCGCTCGGTCCGGTCTGCATCGTCGGCACGTGACAGCTCGTACAGCCGACGGAGGCGAACAGCTCGCGTCCCTCACGCCTGAGATCGGTCTCGACGCCCGGGCGCGGAGGGGCGAGGGTACGGAGGTAATGCACGACCGCCTGCACCGTGGCCGGCGGCACCTCGGGGTCGACCGCAATGTCTGCGGCCTCGGCGGGTACCGTCGACAACGGGTTGTGGTTCTCGCGAGGCTGGAAGTCGGACGTGATGCCCATGTCCTGGTGGTACGCCTCGACGGTCTGCTCGAGGAGCGTTGCGGTCTGCGCCTTGCGACCGAATCGACCGAGCCGAAGCCCTGGTGGAGCAGCGCCAGGCACCGCATAGTCGTTAGGCGTGACCCGGTTTGGGCGGCCGGAGATTCCGTCACCATCCTGGTCGTTGGGGTCGGCGTTCGCGAGGATCGCGGCGTCGGGGATGGCCTCGATGAGCCCGACGCCGAACACGGGCGGGGGAAGTCGGAGCGAGACGACGGCGCCGGCCGGCAGTCGTTCCGCGATCGCACCGGGGACGGCTTTGTCCTGGATCTGCGGACCGCCGACGGTGCGCATCATGTCGTCGTCGAGGGTGCCGATGCGCTGGAGCGCGTTGGCGAGGCGTCCGCGGCCATCGCCACTATGGCACGACGCGCAGGAGACGTTGTTGAAGATCGGTCCGAGCCCGGAGGCGGGCGAAAATCGGCGCTCGAACTCGGCGTCGCCGCGGGCGAACGCGGCGAGCTCCTCGGCGGTGAGGCCCGGGAGTGCGGCGTCGAGCACGTCGCCGTCGTGGACGGCCTCGGTGGCGAGCTGGTCGCAGGCTCCGAGCGTTGCGACGAGTGTCGCGACGGCCAGGGACCAGCGGGTGAACCTTCTGGACATGGCGAGACGGAGTGAGTTTAGCCGACAGCGACCTACAATTTAGTCGTGTCTAAACTGTCTATTCGATAAGGCTAATGTCAAGACGGAGATCGCCGGTCGCTTCTGGTGGTCAGTTACTGAGGATCTGATGGGTTGGGGACCAGAGTCGGTCAGAGTCCCAACGCATCCGCTCATCTCGCCGCACCATCGGGCGGACGCGGAGGCGCGGCAGCCCCGGACGCGGGAAGGACCGCGGAGGACACCTCCCACGCATTCAGTCCGGCGCGCGCCGAGCTAAGCCAACGAAAAGCCGAGGCGGACGGCGATCGCCCGGAGGGTGGGGTCGAGAGCGGAGCGCTCCCCCGCCCCGTCTCCCTCCGCTCCCGCGAGGAAGGTCTCGTAGAACCGCGTCTGGGCATCGAAGGGCACGTGCAGCCCTTCCAGCTCGAGCAGGTCCAGCAGCGCCACGAGGCGAGTCGTTAGGCTCGGCGCCCGGTCGCGGGCGAGCGCCCTGACGGCTGACGTCACGGCGCGTGGCAGCAGCTCGGCCGGAGCGTGGCGGGACACGACCGCGTCCTCGCCGAACGCAACCGCGATGAGCCACTGACGCACGCCCGTCTCGATGACCGTTCGCTGGCGCTCCGTCATCTCCGGGAGCATGAGCTCGAGCGGTGGCGTCGTGGCAACCCGAGCGGTGACGGACGCCGGGGAGTGCGGCGCCGCCCCGGCGCCCGCCGGCACATCGGAGCTCGTCTCGACCGACACGGCGAATCGGCGGCGTTCGCCCGTGCGGCACTGGTGGATCGTCACCGCCCCATCCGACGCCTCGACGCGCAACGCGGCGCTTGCGGCGACCGACCCGGGGTCCAGCGGCGCGACCGCTCGCGCCGCGGCAACCGAACCGGCAAGGCGCGCGAACTGCCCCACCTTCGGCTTCGCCATGGTGAGGTAGACATCGCGCCCGGTGCCGACGCCCACCTCGTTGCTCTCCGCGTCGGCGAGGCGCGCGAGGAACGCCTCCTCGAGATGCGCGCCGTCCGGGCCGGCGAGCTCGATGGCCCGCGCCGCGTAGCGCAACACCTCGATGGGCTCGAGTCCCGCGATGTCGTCGAAGAACCACGCGCACGACGTGAAGATGCGAAGCGCGCCGCGCTCCATCTCGAGGAGCGACTGCGGAGTTGGAGCAGAAGGGTCTCGTTCGGCGCTCGCCGGAGTGACGCGCGACGCGACCCAGGACTCGATCCGCTCGGGCGTCGCCACGACTTCGCCGTAGGCATCTCGCACCGCCCACGGGTCATCGAAGTAGCGCCGCGCTTCATGCTCGTAGACCGCGTGCAGGCCGTCGGCGAGCTCCGCGATCGCTTCGCGGAGCGGGGTACGCCATCGCTGATGCGTGTCGCCGCGCATGCGGCAACTGCAGTCCGACCGCCATCGCTCGACGCCGTGCGCGCAGCTCCACGCACTCGGCGCGCGGATCTGGACGTCGTCGACCGCCGGGTGCCGTGCGAGGTAGGACGCGAAGTTCTCGAAGCGCGCGGTGCGCGCCGTCTCGAAGTCGACGATGACGCGCGCGAGGGCCATCTCGCCGAACCGGTGGTGATGTCCGTACGTCTCGCCGTCGGTGGCGGCGGACACGAGGCGACGGCGGCGCGTGTGCCGCTCGACCGTGGTGACCGCGGCGAACGTGCCGGACGTGAGGGGCCGAGTGCCTCCGTCGCTCGACGGGTCGGGTTCCCAGTGATCCGGCTGGTCCGCGATCGCGTCGCCGCCACGCGGCGTGCGTCGGCGATCGGAGCGGGCGAGCAGCCGCTTGCCGAATACATGCCCGTCGTTCAGGAGGCCGCCGAAGGCGATGTCGTGCGAGATGTCACCATCGTAGATGCAGAGGGTGATGGTGCGCCCGTTGGCCGTCGTGTAGCGACCGGGCTGACCGTCGTTAGGCACGGCCTCCACCTGTCCCGGCGCGACGATCGTGAACCGGATCCCCTCCTGCGCGAGGACGTCGAGCGTGTCGTCGTCGAGCGCGGTCTCCGGCAACCACATCCCTTCGGGCTCGCGGCCGAAGCGGCGCCGGAAGTCGGCGATCCCCCACCGCACTTCCGTGACCTTGTCACGACGGCTGCTGAGCGGAAGGATCGCGTGGTGGTACGGCTGCGCAATCGCGTTGCCGTGTCCGAGCCGCCGGATGCTGCGCCGGTCGGCCTCGAGAATGCGGGCGTACGTATCGGGCGCCTCCACCTCGAGCCACTCCAGCAGCGTTGGGCCGAAGTTGAAGCTCAGGTACTCGAGGGTGTTGACGATGCGGCTGATGCGCCCGTCCGGCGCGAGCAGGCGCGCGGCCACGACGGCACGGTAACACTCCTGCTCGATGCGTTCGTTCCAGTCGTGCTGCGGCGCCGCGGACGCCTCGCGCTCGACTTCCTCGAGCCAGGGGTTCTCGCGCGGGGGCTGGTAGAAGTGACCGTGTAGGGCGATCGACCGCATGTACGTCGGGAATCGGGGAATCGGGAATCGGGAATCGAAAGTCCGGGAGAGCCGACGGTCAGCCGCGCAATGCTGGCCTGCCTCGAAGTCGCTCGCCTGTCCTCCGCCCCGCGGTTCCGGCTCCGTCGATTCCCGATTCCCGATTCCCGATTCCCGACAGCACGGCGGCCACCGAATCCAGAATATCGGGGAAGAGATCGTCTCGCGCCCGCAGCTCGAGCGCGAGGTTCGTCGCATTCGTCATGTCACCGGCGGTGAGGCCATCGCGGATGGCCGTGAAGAGGCGCGTACAGTCATCCGCGTGGCCGTTGAAGCGTCGAATCGCATAATCGGTGACGGCGCCGGTCGAGATGATGAATTGCCAGTCCGATGACTGGACGAGCAGCAGCTCGCGCGCGGCCTGCGCCAGCGCCTCGTGCGCCGATGGGAACTCGATCGCCTCGCGCGCGAGCATCCAGAACTCATCCTCGAGCCTCCAGATCGTCGGCCACGTCCATGCCGTCCGGTCATTCAGCCACATGCTGTAGTCGCCGTTCGCCCCCCACGACCCCTCGGCGAGACGAAGACCGCTTCGCGCCCGGTTCGTCGCCAGGTGCTCCGAGCCGGTGACGGGCCGAACGACGGGCTGGGCACGGAGCGACCGGTAGACGTTCGCGAGAAAGTCCGGGCCCTCGTACCACCAGTGCCCGAACAGCTCCGTGTCGAATGGCGCGACGACGACGCCGCGCTTGTGCGCCGGGTTCCCCGTGGCAATGGTCGCGAGCAAGCTCGCGAAGTGTGCCCCGTGCGCCGACGCGATCGCGCTCGCCGTCGGTGGGTCGTATGGCTCCTTGAGCCCGAGATCCACGTCGTTGCCCGTGACGCGCCAGAGCTTGAGCCCTCCCGGCCATCGGATCTTGTGGAACTCGAGATAGCGGCCGTCGCCGGGGTAGCCCTGAAAGCGGCTCCACACCTGCGCGGACGACTCGGGGTCGCGGATGAACGCGACGACCGTCTCGGTCGTGTACGCCGACGTCACGCGGTAGGCGCGATACGGCGTTCGCGTCGCCTCCCACTTCGCGTCCGGCGACATCACGTGCTCGAGCTCGTTCGCCACCACCTGACCGTACAGTCCGAGCGGGCTCCCGGCGCGCGCCATGTGCGCGTCGGCAAAGAAGAACCGATAGCCGGCATCAGCGAGATGTTCCTCGATGCCCGGTCTGACTCCGATCTCCGGAGCGTTAGGCAGCGGCTTCCACGGACCACGTGGCCGGTAGGCGCATTCGGGCACCCAGCACCCGCGCGGCGCCCGGCCGAAGAGCCGCTGGTGCTCCCGGACACCAACGTCGAGCTGCAGCTGGATGCTCTCGTCGCGGGCGAGCAACGGGAGAAAGCCGTGCGTCGCCGCGGAAGAGATGATCTCGAGACGACCACGGCGCTCGAAGTCGCGGAACGCGCCGACGATGTCCCGGTCGATTGCGCGAAAGAGGGCGCGCAGTCGCGTGAGCCGCTCACGCCAGTAATCGACCAGCGGAATGAGGTGAGCGTCTTCGGTCGCGCGCAGCGACGCCGGCGCCTCATCGCAGTGCGTGAGGCGCTGCTCGAAGTACAGCTCGAGCTCGCCCCGGACCCCGCGGAACACGTCGCTCGCGAGCTGATTCGCGAGCACGGGCGTGAACCCGATGGTGATGGGCGCCTTGACTCCGTCGGCGTCGAGCGCGCGGAGCGACTCGATCAGCGGCAAATACGTGTCGATGGCCGCTTCAGCGATCCAGTCGCTCCCGTGCGGCCACCTCCCATGATTCAGCACATAGGGAAGGTGGCTATGTAACGTGAAGACAAAATCCATAGGTGTTGCCGATTTGGGGCTCGGCGCGAACGAACCAAGCTGGTAGCTGTTAGCTGGAACTGGTTGCTGCAGGGTGACCTGCTTCGGGACGCCTCTCGGCTCGGCCTCGGTAAGTCGTGAGTCGCCAGTCTCGCGTGGGCCAGTGATCAGTCACTGGCCCCCTGGGTGACTCATGACTGAGGACTCACGACATACTGGGGTTTCACCCCGCAGCTACCAGCACCAGCTAACAGCAACCAGCGTCTTTCAAGCATTCGCACCCACGCCTAACGCCTTTCGATATACGTCCCGGTATCGGGCTTCCGATCGCTCCCAGCCGAAGTCCCGGGACATCGCCTCCTTCATCATCTCGCGCCACGCCGCCGGGTCGTGGTAGTGATCCAGCGCGCGAACCGCCGCGTGCATGAACTCCTCCGACGTGTAGCCGTCGAACAGGAACCCCGTCACGCCATCCTCGATGGTGTCGGCGAGTCCGCCCACACGCCGCGCCACCGGAATCGTGCCGTAGCGTTGCGCGCGCATCTGCGTCAGGCCACACGGCTCGTACTGCGACGGCATCAGGCACATGTCCGCGCCCGCCATCAGCCGATGCTCCAGCCGCTCCGTGAAGTTGAATTCGCACGCAATACGACCCGGCGCTCGGCCGGCGAGCTCGCGCAGTTCCGCCTCGTACCGCGGCTCGCCCGCGCCGAGGAACAGGAACTGTGCGTCGAGCGCGAAGTAGTCGTTGTAGCCGAGGATGAGGTCGAGCCCCTTCTGGTACGTGAGGCGGGCGCTCATCGCGAAGATCGGTATCGTCGCCCGCTGCTTGAGCCCGAACGCGCGCTGCAACGAGGCCTTGCACTTCCGCTTCACGTCGATTGTCTCGGGGGTGTAGTGCGTCGTGATCTGCTTGTCGGTGGCCGGGTTCCACACGCGCTGGTCGATCCCGTTCACGATTCCGACGAACCGGTCGCGCAGCCCGATGAACGTGTCGTGCAACCCGAACCCGCCGAAAGGCGTACGGAGCTCGTGGGCGTGCGTCGGGCTGACTGTGGTCACCATGTCGGAGAACGTCAGCCCGCCCTTGAGGAAGTTCATCTTCCCGTACCATTCGAGCTGCCGGTAGTTGTACAGCTCCCACGGGAGACCGACGTCATCCATGGTGCGTGACGGGTACTGCCCCTGGAACCCCGCGTTATGCACCGACAACACGGGGCGTACCTGACGGTAGTACTCGTCGCCCATGAAGTACGTGCGCAGGTAGACCGACGCGAGGGCTGTGTGCCAGTCGTGCGCGTGCAGCACGACCGGCGCGTTCGGCGCGATGCGCGGCATCGCCTGGAGCGCGGCGAGCGAGAAGAACGCGTAGCGGCGAGGGTTGTCCGGATAGTCGTACCCGTTCTCGCCGTAGAGACCCGGGCGATCGAAGAAGTGCGGGTGATCAAGGAAGTACACCCGCGGCTCCTTGCGGCCACGCCCGCGGCGATCGGGAGCAATCTGCATGAGCCGCGCGAGCTCGTGCGTGCCACCGAGCTGCACGATGAACGGGTCGCCCACCGGTTCGAGGTTCGGCGCCACGGCATGCACCTGCCGATAGAGCGGCATGATGATCGCCGTCGGAATGCCTGACGCGCACTGGAACTCCGCGAGACTCTTGACCGCCTCGCCGAGTCCGCCGGTACGCGCGAACGGCGCGAGCTCCGCGACGACGTGCACCACCGACACGATTCGGCCGTCGTCCGTCCGGAGCGGCGTGGGAGGGAAGGCCTCGGAGCCGTGCGTCGGCGTGGGCTTTCCCTTCGCGGCGCCGCTGGACGCAGCGGGCGGCGCGCTCACCGCCGCCGTCGGGTCGAGCGCGTCTGACCCCATCGCCAGCATCGCGTCGTCAGGCAGTGGCGTCATTCGCGCCGGCCCAAGGTCGACCTCACGCTCCTCCGCGATCTCGCTGGGGGTAGGCGGAGCCGGCGGCGCCGCCGCACCGGCGGCGTACACCACACCCTCATCCGGCCGATCGGACATGGCGGCACGCTCCTGTGCGTCGATCTGCTCGCCGGCGGATTCCGCGTCCACGCCGCGGGTGTTCCTGGATCTCATAAGTCACCGCTCTGCTGTCGCAGCTAATAGACAGCAGCTATCAGCTATCAGCTATCAGCTATCAGCTATCAGCTTCAATTCCCGATTCGTGATATCACGCGGTCGGTGGATCATCGCCCGCCCCGCCGCCGCACACCGCGGGGACGTAGTACTTCGACACGTAATCCTGCAGCATTCGACGGGCCGTGAAGAATGAGCCGGCTACGCGCAGTGCGTGCTTCATCTTCTGCACCCAGGCCGTCGGCACGCCGGCTTCGTTCCGCTCGTAGAACATCGGCACCACGTGCCGCTCGAGCAGGATGTAGAGCCGCTCCAGATCCTCACGGTCGGCATCCGTGCCGCGCGCGGCCGTTGGAATCGCCCATCCGTTCAACCCCTCGAACGCCTCCGGCCACCAGCCGTCCAGCGTCGACAGGTGCGGTACGCCGTTCAGCGCGGCCTTCATTCCGCTCGTGCCGCTGGCCTCCATCGGCACGCGTGGCAAGTTCATCCACAGATCCACGCCCTGTACGATCACGTGCGCGAGATGCAGGTCGTAGTCCTCGATGAACGCCACGCGCCCCTCGAGACTCGGATCGCGGCTGAAGTTGTAGACCTTCTGAAGAACTTCCTTGCCTGGATTGTCCGACGGATGTGCCTTTCCCGCGAAGATAAGCTGCACCGGACGACGCTGGTTCGTCAGCAGCTCGCGAAGGCGCTCCAGATCCTCGAAGATGAGGCTCGCTCGCTTGTACGTCGCGAACCGCCGAGCGAACCCGATGGTCAGCGCATTCGGGTCGAGCAGTGTGCCGGCACCGACCACGTGCGCCGCTTCCTTCCACTGCCGCGCCCACCGACGACGCGCCTGCTCGCGAACGAACCCCATGAGGAGGCGCTTCAGGCGGTGATGCGCGCGCCAAAGAACCTGGTCGTCAATGTCGAGAACGCAATCCCAGAATCCCGGCTGGTCGAGACGCGCCCCCCAGTCGCGGCCCGCCGTCTCGTCCAGCAACTCCATGATCCCCTGCGCCATCCACGTCGCGAGGTGCACGCCGTTCGTGATATGGCCGATCGGCACCTGATCCGCGGACCGCTCCGGCCAGAGCGCCCGCCAGATATCCCGCGACACCTCGCCGTGCCGCTTGGCGACGGCATTCACGTGCGCCGACAGGCGAATGGCGGTGACGGTCATGTGAAACTGACCGTGATTCTCCACCGGATGGCGTCCGAACTCCGTCACCCGCTCGCGGGGCACGTTCATCTCCTCCCAGATCGGCCCCGTGCACTGGGCAACCTGGTCGAGGTTGAACGTGTCGTGCCCCGCCGGCACCGGCGTGTGGGTCGTGAACACGCTCGTCGCCCGCACCTGCCGAACCGCTTCGTCGAAATCGACGCCCTGTGTGACGAGCTCGCGGACCCGCTCGACCAGCATGAACGCCGCGTGCCCCTCGTTCGCGTGCCACGCGGCGGGGTCGATGCCGACGGCGCGCAACACGCGAACGCCGCCCACGCCGAGGATCCACTCCTGCCGGAGCCGGAGATCGGGCCCACCCGCGTAGAGCTTGCTCGCGAGCTCACGATCCTCCGGGTCGTTCTCATCGAGGTTCGTATCGAGGAAGTACACGGGCACGCGCCCCACCATCATGCGCCACGCGCCGACGTGGATGTCGCGGCCATGCGTGTTCACCACGGTGAGCCACGGCTTCTGCCCTTGCCCGAAGACCTGCTCGAGTGGGGCGCTCGTGGGATCGAACTGCTCGTCCGTGTCTTCCTGCCACCCGTCGAGCCGCAGGTGCTGGTCGAAATAGCCCTTCGTGTAGAACAGCCCCACGCCCACCAGCGGGACGCCGAGGTCCGACGCCGCCTTGCAGTGGTCACCGGCCAGCACGCCGAGGCCGCCCGAGTAGATCGGCACCGAGTTGTGAAGCCCGAACTCGGCGCAGAAGTAGGCGATCGGCCGATCGGCCGCTTCGGGGTAATTCTTCGCGAACCAGGTGTCCTTGTTCGTCCGCTCGCGATCGAGCTTCCGCATCAGGCGGTCGTACAGCTCGAGGAACTGTGGCTCGCGAGCGACGGCGCTCAGGCGCTCCGGATGGACGCGCCGCAGCACCATGATCGGGTTGTGCCGGGTGAAATGCCACAGCGGCTCATCGATCGCGGCGAAGAGCGATCGGGCGCTCCGGCTCCAGCTCCACGAGATATTCATCGCCAGCGCGGCGAGTCCCTCGATGCGCGGCGGGAGATACGGAAATCGTCGTCGGTGGGACATGGACCATTAAGGTAAGGCTTCGGGAACGACTCGGAAGCCAACGAAGAAGATAGCTAACAGCCATCAGCTATCAGCTATCAGCAAAGCAAAGCCCTCGGGATGCCTCCCTGCGATAGAGGGGCGTCCCGAGGGCTTTGCTTTGCTGATAGCTATGGCTGATGGCTGCGTGCCTCTACGGCGTTCTGACTGAATCTCCTGGGGCTGTCTCTCCTTTGCAGAATACCTCGACCTGCTTGGCCGAGATGGGCTGCAGCTGGGTGAGGTAGTCCTGGTACTGCTTCACCGCTTCGGCCGCGACCTCCGCAGCGGCGGCGAGGCTCGGTTGAGCCACCGAGATCATGTCGAAGCCAAGGCGGCTCAGCTCGCAGTCCTTTGTTTTCGGCGCTTCCGTGGCCGCGCTGTGCGCGACCGAGAACGCCGTAACGCCCATGAGGAGCTTCGCGTTCGGAGATGTTCGGACGCTGTCGGCGAGGGCGACGAAGCGCATCGCGAGCAGAAAGTCAGGGCGCGCCTTCGTGCTGTTCGCGGCACGATAGAGCTGGTTTCCGCGCGAGAGCGCGAACTGGGCGATGAGCGTGCTGTCCTCACCGACGTCGAGCGCGCGCCGAAGCGTCGCGTAGGCGCTGTCGTTCTGACCAAGCTCCGCCTGCGCACGCGCGAGCTGCAAGTGCCCGTGCTCGATGGTCGAGTCGAGCGCGAGCGCCGCACGCATGGCGTCGACCGACTCTTCGGCCCTCCCGCGCGTCTTGAGGTCCTGCGCCTGCATGACCTTGAATTCCGCGTTCTGCGGAAACGCCTCGAGCCCTCTGGCCAGACCGTCCACGGCCTCGCCGCGCACCAGTTGGACGTAGAGCGAGAAGAGCCGCTGATCCTTCGGGAACGTCTGGAGCCCGCGAGCGGCTACTTCGACGGCGCGCACGGCCTCGTCGTTGGACTTGTAGGCCGTCGCCAGTCGCAACAGGAACGTCGAGTCCTTCGCTGAGAGCGAGTCGGTGGCGAGCAGAATGCCCCCGATGCGGCTCGCCTCCTTCCATTTCCGGTTCGCGAACAGTACCTGCCAGCGAAGCCGCATGAGCCCTATGTGGTCCGGCGCCGCCTCGGAGAGCCGCGAGACCAGCGGTTCCGCGCGCGGTGCGTTCCCGCCGAACAGGAGCGATGACACGACGCGCTCGCCCAGATCGATGTCCATCGTGTCGACGCGCGCGAGGCGAAGCCACATCTCGGCCGCGCGTTCCTTCATCTTCATTCCGTCGTACGCCTGCGCCGCGCCCTCGATGGCGTGAAAGCTCGACGAGTCCACGCGCATCATGTCCCCCGCGACCATCAATACCGAGTCCGCGGGCGTCCCGACATAGAGGTAGGCGGCGAGCAGGCAACGGCGCGCGAGCGTCGATCGCGCGTAGGACCGGACTCCCTCGCGCGCGGCCTCGATGGCTTGCCTGCCCTTGCCTTCGCGAATGAAGTTCTCGCACCGCCGCTGGGGTACGAGCTGGCGGCGAGCCTCCACGACCGCAGCCGCCATCCGCGCCGCCGCGCGGTCGGCGTTGCCGTCAACGACATCGGGGAGCGGCTGCTGCATGCGGACGTCGCGCGCGAGGATGAGCCGCGCGGTCACGCGAATCCCGTTCGGCGTCTTGTCGACGGTGCCCATGAGGTACTCGTCCGCGCGCAGGAAGCGCGAGAGCGCGCGGACCTGCGAGAGATCCGGCACGTGGTCCGCGCTGAATCCGGCGTTGAAGAGCGCGGTCACCATCGATCGTTCGTCGATCACGTCGAGCTCGCGCTTGTTCGTGGATTTCTCCACGCGCTTGCGGATCTCGTCGGCGACACTGTTCCCGAGCTTGCGGTCGGCGCTCTTGAACGGCGCGACCAGCATGCCCTGTTGCGTGAACTCCTGTGCGCGGAGCGGATGCAGCGCAGGCGCCAGCGTCACGAGGACGGCAAGGACGGCGCTCCGAGCGAGCGTCAAGTGACAGCGAACCAACGCCACTACGTGGAATCTCCTGAATACGTGGGACGGCCGCTGCAGCGCTGGCGGCGGGTAAAGCCGAAGCGAAATCGCCGGAGGACCGGAGGTTGTCAACCAAACGACAAATCGCCGGCGGACCTGACGTTGTCAACGAGGGGACTGGTACCTGATAATCATACCGGGTGTGTCGGCACGACCCTCAGGGCGAGGGCAAACGGCTCGTCACAAAGGCTTCACCGCGCCAGTACCACTTCCACCTCGTGACGCCGACCATCGTCCGCGAGCGGCACGCTGAGGTCGGGCCGGTCGACGCCGTCCACCGTGACCCGAGCGACCTCGCGGCCGACGCCGAGGCCGCTCCGTACGGTGATTGAGTAGGTGGAAGAGCCGTGACGATACTCGATCGCGTACTCGCGCCAGCTGCGCGGAATGCACGGCTCGAAGGTCAGCGTATCGCCTCGACGAGCGAAGCCGAGAATGGTCTCGAGCCCCACGCGGTACAGCCACGATGCCGACCCGGTGTACCACGTCCATCCCCCGCGACCGAGGTGCCCCTCGGCCGTATAGACGTCCGCAGCAACAACGTAGGGCTCCACCTTATACCGCTCGACATCCGCCGGGGTCACCGCGTGCGTCAACGGGTTGATGATCTGGTAGAGCTCGAATGCCTTGTCACCGTCCCCCTGGAACGCCGTGGCCAGCACCGCCCAGAGCGCGGCATGCGTGTATTGCGCACCGTTTTCGCGGACGCCGGGCAGATACCCCTTGATGTAGCCCGGGTCGTGGGGCGTCTTATCGAATGCCGGCGTGAGCAGTTGGATCAGTCGCGCGTCGCGCTGCACGAGGTGCCTGTCGAGCGCCGCCATGGCGCGATCCTGCTTGTTCGGATCACCAGCGTCGGAAATGAC
Source organism: Gemmatimonadaceae bacterium (assembly GCA_036741775.1). Lineage (GTDB taxonomy): Bacteria > Gemmatimonadota > Gemmatimonadetes > Gemmatimonadales > Gemmatimonadaceae > JAJKIV01. Next base: position 18,608 of record DAINRQ010000027.1, read on the forward strand.
GCTCCAGCTCTGCGCGATCGAGTCGATCTTGCATTCGTCGTTCTCCGCCGAGCCTAACGGCGTCCCGTCGTCGAAGTAGGCGCGGCGATACCAGGCACCGTCCCAAGCCTGCTCGTTCGCCGCGCGTGCGTACGTCTCGGCCGTCGCGCGGAGCTCGAGCGCGGAGACTCCGTCTCCGCGGCTGTCGCAGTGGTCGGCGAAGGCGCGCAGCGTGTCGTTCAGGAACCAGGCGAGCCACACGCTCTCTCCACGCCCCTCGATGCCTACCCGATTCATTCCGTCGTTCCAGTCGCCGACGCCGATGAGCGGGAGCCCGTGCACGCCGGCCGTGCACGCGTGCCGGAGCGCGCGCAGACAGTGCTCGTAGATCGTTCCCTCGTCCGGAGCGACCGTGGGCAGCTCGTAGACCTCGTGCTCGTGCGGCTCGAGCGGCCGCATCTCGAGGAAGGGGACGACCTCGTCGAGCACGGTATCGTCGCCCGTCGTGCGCACGTAATGGTCGACGACGTACGGGAGCCAGACGAGGTCGTCGGAGAACCGGGTCCGCGTGCCGCGGCCGGAGTGCGGGTGCCACCAGTGCTGGACGTCGCCTTCGACGAACTGGCGCGACGCGGCACGGACGATATGCTCTCGGGCAATGGCCGGGTCGTGGTAGACGAACGCCATCACGTCCTGCAGCTGGTCGCGGAACCCGTACGCGCCGCTGGACTGGTAGAACGCCGACCGCGCCCACATGCGGCACGAGAGCGCCTGATAGAGCGCCCACCGATTGATCATGGCGTCGAACAGCGGCTCCGGCGTCTTGACGGTGATCGTCGTTAGGCGCCGCTGCCAGTCGTCGAGAGTCTCCTGGACTGCCGCCGACGCCGCCGAGGTGGCGCCGTACCGAGCGACGTAACCGCGCACCTCATCGCTGCTTCGCGCGGCGCCGAGCAGCACGACCACGTCGCGCGATTCGTTCGGGGCGAGCGAGAGCTTCGTCTGCAGCACCGCGCACGGATCGAGGGCGGCGCCGGTCGCCTCCTCGAGCAACACGTCCGACTCGAGCGCGGCGGGCGACGCGAGGTCGCGGTTGCGCCCGATGAACTCGCGTCGATCGGCCGTATAGCCGCTCAGCGGCTCACTCATCCAGCTGAACGCGATGCGATCGGCGAAGCTCGCGTCGAAAGGGTTGCGTGCCAGAATCGCTCGCGCGCCACGGTCGAATTCGGTGACGACCTGGTGCTGGGTGTGCTCGCGCATCACACCGAGGGCCCATTCGACGAAGCTCGTGAGCACGAGCGAGGCGGGCGTTGCGCCGCGGTTGGTCAGCCGCAACCGAGTGATTTTCACGGGATCGCCGGGTGCCATCGCCATCGTCAGCTCCGACGCAATGGCGCCTCGCTCGAGCCTGAACGTGGTAAAGCCCGCGCCGTGAATCACCTCGTATTCGTCACTGGTGGCGCCGAGCGCGGGGGTCGGTGACCAGAGAGCACCCGTGGCATCCTGCAGATAGAGGATCTCCGTCGCCGGGTCGCTGACCGGATCGTTGTACCACGGCGTCAAGCGGAAGAAGTAGCTGTTTTCCACCCAGGCGAACCCTCCGCCGCGCTCGGTTACGACGAAGCCGGCCGACGGATTCGCGACGACGTTGCACCAGGGAGCGGGCGGCAATGCGCCGGCTCCGAGCCGAATTGCGTAGTCGAGGGTTTGGGTCAGCCCGTGCTGGAGCGTAGGGCCGGGCACACGGCGCTGCGGCGCCTTCCTCGGTGCGAGCCCGGAGGTATTGCTGTCGCCCGCGTTGCCGTTGGATCCGCGCCGGAAATCCGGGAGCTCGAAGCTTTCGGCGAGGTCGAGCGCGGCGTCACGCGCGTACGCGGCCGCGCGCGCGAGAACGCTCACCGACCGGTCGCCATCGGTCGCCGGGGCGGCGCCCATGTCCCATGACGCCAGGCCCGAGTCGCGGTTCGAGAACACAGACAATCGCCGCGGGCGTTCCGGCTCGTCAGGGGCACGCTCACGAACCTCCGGCACATCGAGCGCGCGTCCAAGCCCGAGCCCGTCGCAGAGCACGTGAACCCGCGCCGTCGCGCGCAACAGACGGAGCACTGGCGGCGCGAGCGTGTCCGCGCGCCGGATGAACACGCCGCCCGACTTATCCGCCAGATGCGTCTCGCTCGACCCCATGACCGTGGCGAGCAGCTGATCGGCGAGTTCCTGCTGGTACGACGGCGCGCGCGTAATGAGAAACACGAGATCGACCGTCATGCCCTTGAGGCGCCAGTACTGATGCGCGCGCAGGAGCTGGCGCACCGTGGGCAGGCCTTCGGCCGACTCGATGGCCGCGAGCATGATAGGCCAGTCGCCCGATAGCCCGATCGTCCACAGCTCGCGCTGGCCGAGGCGGTTCTCACGAATCTCCTGCTCGGTGGTCCGCATGGGCGGGTTCGAGTAGAAGAGATGGCCGGCGATCTGCTGGAAGAGCGCCGCGTCCGACGGCGTGATGCCGAGGTCGCGCAGCTCCACCTGCGTACGCGTCCACGACAGGTCGAGCGCGCGTTGGGCGCTGTACGGTTGGCGATAGAGGTCGGCCAGCTCCACCGCACGGTCCCGCGTTTCAGCGACGAGCGTCGTGAACGCAATGCGAGCCGATTGGCCGGGGGCGATACGGACCCGCACGCGTAGCGAGAAGATCGGGTCGAGCACCGCACCGGCAGTTCCGCTCAGCGACACGCCGCCGTCCAGGGCGGCGGGATGCCGCACCGAGCGGCCGCGGCCGACGAACCGCGCGCGGTCAGTCTCGAACGCGACGTCCCCGACGAGCTCCGGCCCCACGGCGGCGACGTGCGCGAGCCACCGCCGCGGCTCCCCGCTCGCGCGCGGCCGCCGCGACGCGAGGATCGCGCGCTCGGACGCGCACCACTCGGTCTCGACGAACAGGTTCGCGAACGCCGGGTGCGCCCTGTCCGCATCCTGCGGCGCGAGGACGATCTCGCCGTAGCTCGTGAGCTCGATCTCGCGCTCCACGCTCGAGTGATTCAGCAGCGTCACGCGCCGCACCTCGGCCATGTCGTCCGAGACGACCGTGAGCTCGAGCCGCGTCTCGATATCGCCATCGCGGCGCTCGAACGAGATGCGATCGGTCGCGAATGCCGCGCGGTACCAGTCCGCGCGCTTGCCCACTGGCTGGTGTGTCGCCGACCACACCTCGCCGCTCGTCAGGTCGCGGAGGTAGCACCACTGACCGTAGTCGTCGCGCGTGCCGTCGGCCCGCCACCGCGTGATCGCGAGCTGCTCGTAGCGGCTGTAACCAGAGCCGGCATTGCTCACCATCACGGTGTACGGCAGGCTCGCGAGCAGACCGACGCGCGGCTGCGGCGTGTCCGCAGTTTCGATGAGCCTCACCGCCGGCTTCTCGGTCTCGGTGGGGATGCGTCCCCCGTCGACGTCACTCTCCTGCGGCTCCTGCAAGACCAGCCGCCGCGGGATGCGCTCGTGGAGCACGAGCTCGACTGCCCGGGCAAGCGGTTCACTGTGGAAGCGACGCTGCCAGAGGTGATCCGCCAGCGCGTTCGCGAGCGCGACGAAACTCATGCCGATGTGGTGCGCCATGTACGCGCCAACCACCGCTTTGGTCGAACCGGGCTCGGGACGCGTGTAGTCCACGGCATCGCGGAAGCCGTAGGGGCCTAACGCGCCCTCACGCTCGAGCACGGCAAAGTTGCGCATCGCCTCGTGCGGCTCGACCAGCAGTACGAGCGCCGTCGCGTACGGCGCGATCACGAGGTCCTTGCCGAGGCCGCGCTTGAGCGCCAGCTCCGGGACGCCGAACGCACGATACTGGTACGTCAGATGCCGGTCGCGGACGTTGTACGCCGACTCGGAGATCCCCCACGGCACCGACCGCTCGCTCGCGTACTCGATGTGACGCCGAACTGCCCCGCGGTACGTCTGGTCCAGCAGCGTGTACGGGAACGAGCGCATCACGAGGAGCGGCATGAGGTACTCGAACACGCTGCCGCTCCACGAGACGAGCGCGGTGGACCGCGACGACGTCGTCAGGGATCGGCCGAGGCGGAACCAGTGCTCGACCGGGACGTCGTCCTTCGCGATCGCCACGAAGCTCGCCAGACGCGCCTCGGACGCCAGGAGGTCATAGTACGAGTTGTCGAGCGTCGCCGAGTCGGCGTTGTAGCCGATCGCGAAGAGCTTGCGCCGCGTGTCGTAAAGAAACGAGAAGTCCATCTCGAGCACGTAGCGCTGGGCGGTGAGCGCGATCGCGCCGAGCCGCTCCACACGATCCTGAACGACGTTACTGGTGGTTGCCGCTTCACGCGGGGCCTGGTCAGCGGCCGCACCGAGCAGCGCGCGCTCGGTGCGGTGCCGCTCGACGAGCACTGCGATCCACACGAGCCACTCGCGCGCTTCCGGGGCATCCTTCGCCTGGAACCCCGCGGCGTTGAGCGTCGCTTCCGCGCCGGCAAGCGCCTTCGCGACCCGATCGAGGACCGCGTCGATCGTGAGCGTGTCAGCCGAGATCTCGGCGCGCGTCGCCCGGACCGTGGCTGCGGCCGTGCGGACGGCCTGCCATCGCACGGGATCACCCACACGCCCCGAGCTCGCCGTGTCGGCAAACGCGTCGTGAGCGATCGACAGCGCCGCGCGCAACACCTCGGCGATGGCGGTGCTCCGGCGCGGCGTGTCGACGATCTCGCGACACGCCTGCTTGAGCGCGACCATGTGCCCCGCGAGGTTGCCGCTGTCGACGGTGGAGATGTACGCAGGCTGCAGGACCTCCAACGTCTCGAGGTCGTACCAGTTATAGAAGTGACCTCGGAAGCGACGCATGCGCTCGAGCGTCCGGAACACCTGCTCGAGCCGCTCGACCAGCTCGCCGCCCGTGACGAGGCCGAGGTCGTACGCGCTCGCCACGCCGAGGATCTGGAGGCCGATGTTCGTCGGTGACGTTCGAAGCGCGACCACCGGCTCCGGCGTCTCCTGAAAATTGTCCGGAGCGAGCCACTGCGTTCCCTCACTGACGAACCGCTCGAAGAATCGCCAGTGCAGAATCGCGTACCGGAGCGCGCGCTGCCGCTCGCTCGCGCCAAGTCGGAGCTCGCGACGCAGCGCGGGCGCACTGAGGGAATGCGCGATCCCGGGGCTCACGGCCCAGAGGATGAGCAGCGGGAGCGGCGTGAGGAGCGTCGGCAGGTGGACCAAGAGGCCCGTGCCGGTCGCCGCCGCACGCGCCCAGGCCACGAGCGCGACCAGAATCGCGACGACGCCGGTCACGACTTCGGCGGGCATCATGCGCCGCCACACCTCGCGCCGACTCTGCGACGTCACGCGCTCCACCTGTGACGCGGTCTGCCATTCCAGGAGGTGGCGTTTCGTGAAGAAGAGCCGGCCGAGCGTCCGCACGATCGCGTCAGCGGACACGACAGCTTGATGCGGCAGGAACGCCACCGTCAGCGCGAACTGCTGGACGCTCGTAACGGCGTCGCGCCACACGGCCGCGTAGTACGCGAAGAGCGACTTGTCGATCGGCGGGCGCGACAATGCCAGCGTTAGGCTGAACGCCGCCGGGAACGCGACGACCGCGAGCACCACCAATGTCCACTGCAGCGGCGACCCGGGCAGCACTGTCCAGCCGAGCACGAGCAGGAGCAGGTGGAAGATCTCGAGGGTGCTGCGCCGCAGGTTGTCGAAGATCTTCCACCGCGAGATGGCGGAGAGCCGGTTCGGGCTCGGCCGCCCATCCGGGCCCGGTACGGCACCCCCGATCCAGCGCAGAATCTGCCAGTCACCGCGAATCCACCGATGCTTCCGACGCGTGAACGTCAGGTACCGCGTCGGATAGTCATCGAACATCTCGACGTCGGTGACCAACCCGGCGCGCGCGTAGGTGCCCTCGATGAGGTCGTGGCTCAGGAGCGCGTTCTCGGCGAATCTGCCCTGGGTCGCTTGTTCGAAGGCGTCGACGTCGTAGATCCCCTTCCCCGTGTAGGACCCTTCGCCGAACAGGTCCTGGTACACGTCGGAGACCGCCGTCGTGTACGGGTCGACGCCCGGGTGCCCCGAGTGGATCGTCGCGAACTTCGAGCGGTACGCGCTCGTGAGCGACACACCGACTCGCGGCTGCAGAATGCCATAGCCGTCGACCACGCGGCCGCGCTCGGGATCGAAGACGGGGCGGTTCAGCGGATGCGCCATCGCGCCGACGAGCAGTTGGGCCGCGTCGGGCGGCAACACCGTGTCGGAGTCGAGCGTAATCACCAGCTTGACGTCGAACAGCCGCGCCGGGTCGCCGATAATGTGCGAAAATGCGTCGCGGGCGCCGCCGCGAATGAACTGGTTGAACTGGGCGAGCTTGCCCCGTTTGCGTTCCCACGCCATCCACACGCCTTCGGATTCGTTCCAGCGGCGCGGTCGGTGGAAGAGGTGGAACGTGGGATCGCCCGGTCTCGCGTACTTCGCGTTCAGCGTCGCGATTCCATCGCTCGCGGCGGCGAGGATCGCCTCGTCGTCAGGGCGTGTTTCGGTCGGCGCATCCGGGAAGTCGGTGAGCAACGCGAAGTGAAGACGGGGATCCCGGTTGGCGAGGAACTGTACTTCGAGATGCTCTACCGCCTCGCGGACCGACTCGACGCTTCCGATGAGCGTCGGGACCACCACGGCGGTGCGCCACTCGGGCGGAATTCCGTGCTCGCGGAACTCGAGCTTCGGAATGAGGCGAGGTCGGAGCAGCAGCGTGACGAGCTGATTGACGGCATTCACCGCGATCTCGCTCGCCGGCACGAGCCCGACGATGAGCAGCAACAGCGTGCCACCGATGCCGATCGGTCCCGCCAACGAGAAGAGCGCCGCGAGCGCGGCGAGCGCGATGAGAGTAATCGCCGGGAAGTACACCGCGTTGGGATGCCGAACGACTGCGCGATGCAGGCGCTCGCCCCAACGCGGACGGTATCCGACCGCAGCCTCGAGCTCGGTGAGCCCCTCATCGATGAGCCAGTAGCCGACATGTCGCCGGCGCCGCGCGGGTCCTTCCAAGGGCTGACGGCGGGCGAGCGTCACGGCGAGCTCGGCGACCGCGGCCTCGTTACGCTCCGTTCGTTTCGCGAGCCGCTCGACCACGTGACGGTACCGGTCGCGTGCGTTGAACGTCATGAGCGGGTAGTCGCCCGACGGGTCGGCGCGCAGCACGCGCTCGATGGCGCTCTGCGATTCGACGAAGCTGTTCCAGTCGAGCCGCGCGATCGTACGGAGACTGGTGATGCTGTTGGCGATTGTGACGCGCGTGAGCGCCGCCCGCTGGTTCGTGCGAGCGACGGCCTCCTCGGCGCTCATGAGGTCTTCGCCGATCCACTGCTCGAGCCACACGAGCGGCGTGAACGTCGCTTGATAGTTCCGGATCTGCGACAGGAAGCGAGCGACGAAAATGGCCGACAGCTTCGGCGTGTGATCGACGAAATCGTGTAGCGCGGCGGCGAGTGCCTTCGGGCCTTCCTCGCTCGCGGCACGAAGCCGCTCGGCCGCCGCGTCGGCGTCGCGAACCTCGTCGAGACGCGACACCGTCCGGCGCGTCATGCGGCGGATGTTCTCGATGAGCCCGAGGCGCAGCATCGCGGGGATGGCCCACAGCTCGCCGATCTTGAGCGGCGTGACGCTCTGGAACTCGCGGATGAAGAGTTCCGTGTTCGCGAGGTCGAGGTGTCCCTCGGTGTGCGCGATCAGCTCGATCGCGATCTCGTAGACGCGAGGGAAACGCGCGAGCGGGCCCGTGGAGAGCTCAGGCAGTTCCCGATAGTACCCGCGAGGCAGCGTCGCGCGGATCTCGCGGATGTGCTCCTCGACTGTATAGAAGTTGTCGAGGAGCCACTCGCCGGCCGGGCTGACATCGATGCCGTCGTCCGCCGCGTCGCCGAGAACGTCGCGGGCCTCGAGAAGAATGTCGTAGGTCTCCTCGAGTCGCTCGAGCAGCGGGACCCTGCGTTGCGTCCGCGCCGGCGTTCGCACCCGCTGGCGGCGCGCGAGCGCGCGCGCGTGCTCGGCAAGGCGTTCGGCACCAAGCAGCTCGCCGCGAATAGGGCCGACGAGCCGATCCTTGGAGCCGTTCTTGGCGCGCGTGAGCAAGCGCGCGAGGAGTCCTGTTCTTCTCGCGGGGGGTGTGCTGGTGGCCACGATCCAATCAGCTAGGTCGTCGTGCGGCGTACCTTAGCAGTAAGTGGGCCGGAAAACTACAGCTATCAGTCACCAGCTATCAGCTATCAGCTATCAGCTATCAGTTACGGCGGAGACCGCACCGGCGGCTCGAAAGGCGGCGAGCGGCGTGAGGCTCCGTTCACGGCGGCGTGACCTGGCGGCGTGACCTGACGGCGTGACCTGATGAACGGCCACGACGACTGTTAGGCGTCTCGGCGATCCACCCTGAGGGTGGAGAGGTCACGCCGTACGAAGCTGACTCGTTGCGGTGACCGGGCGAGAGCGTGTGTTGAGGCGATAGCCGATGTAGATGAAAAGCAAGCCGAGCAATTCGGTCACGTAGAGGACTTCGGTGTGACCGAACCGGGTGAAGGCGCCGCCAACGCCCGGCAGGATTCCGCCTACCGCGATGTACACGTTACCGACGAAGCGATGATAGGTCTCGGCGCTTCGGCGGTAGCGAAGCGCGGAAACGATCGCCCCTCCCACGAGAAACACCACCGCATACAGATTGATGAGCGGACTGAACAGTCGCACCCATTGCCACCCGAGAACCGCGCCACTCAACCTGAACGGTTCGACGAGTGAGTGGTCGATGGGCGACGCCAGCACACACGCCGCGGCGATGAGCACTACCGAGCCCAGCAGCACAGTCAGCCTGTCCGCGGTTCGCCGTCCGAGGTGGAGGTACACCGACCCCTGCGCGAGCGGCGCCCCGCCAAGCAGGGCGCCCGTGATATACCAGGCGCGGAATACGGGCTCGCTCCACCCCATGAGCGTGGTTGCCGACTCTGTGATCGTGCCGGCGCCGTACGTCAACATTCCGATGCCCCACCAGAGGAGGTGCGGCGAGCGCCGATCCATCCACCTCGCCAGCACAACACCCGCGAACGCGAGCGATACGATGGTCGTGATGATCGGGACGAAGTGAACGGCGCTCCGCATCGGCGGGCCCTAAAACTCCACGATGAGTGACGTGCTCACGCTGCGTCGCGGCTCGGGGCGGAAGAACGACGCGTTGGCGGCCTCCGCGTACAGCTCGTTCGTGAGATTGTCCACCGCGACGACGAGCCACGTACGGTTGCGGCCGCGCTCGAGCACCGTCGCTCGACCGCGCAGCCCGTGGACCGTGAACGACGGCAGCGTGGCGCCGATCGGGCTGTCGCCGACGATGAAGTCCTTGCGCTCGCCGTTGTGGCGCAGCGTGTAGCCGAAGGCCACGCGGTCGCCTAACGGGCGCCAGTCGGCGCTGAAGCCGAACTTCGACGAATACGTGTCGCCCACGGGACTGTTCGGATCCGTGACGTTCTTCGAGTCGAGGCGCGTGAAGCTTGCCGCGAGGTCGATGGTTTCGAGCGCACGGGCTCCCGCGGCCAGCTCATAGCCGGTAAAGCGCAGCCGGTCCACGTTCACGTTCCGGAACGCGGGGAGTCGGCCAACCGAGTCGCCCGTGGCTTCGATCGCGATGCCGTCACGCACATCATTGCGGAAGACGAACGCCTCGGCGTACACGATGCCGCGGCGCCATCGCGCGCCGACATCGACGTTCACGCTCGTCTCGGGGTCGAGATCGAGGTTTCGGCGCTGGTATCCCGCGCCCTCGGGCGTCGGCCCGTCGAAGAACCGCTCGACGAGATTCGGCGAGCGGAACCCACGTCCCACGCTCGCGATGAAGTTCAGCCCCGGGGCAGCCCGCACGAGCGCGTTGGCGGTTCCGACGACGGTGCGCTCGCGACTTTCGAACTCGGGCTCACTCAGTCCAGCCGTTTCGCGCGTCTTCGCGAGCAGGTCCTGCACGCGCCCACCAACGATCAAGGACACGCGATCGTGCACGCGCAGGTCACCCTGAGCGAACAGTCCCGCGCTCCGGAACGAGGCGTTCGGGATCTGCGGCCGCGTACTGATCTCGGTCTGCGGCGGCCCGAACCCGGTCACCACGGTGCGGCTCGAGTCCGTGTTATCCGAGCGGTCGCGGAACGCGTCGGCGCCATACGTGAAGAGATGCCGTCCCGCGACCACCTTCGTCGCTTCGGCGCGGACCCCGATCGTCCGCATGTCCGTCCAGTTCCGCTGCTCCGACGTCACGCCGGCCGTCGGGGGCAGGCCGCCGCCGAACGGGATGAAGACGTCGAGGTGCAGGTCACGCGTGTTGTCCTGGAGGTACGTCGTCACCTCGACGCGGTCGGCAACCGGCGAGCCGAGGGCCAGCGCCCGCCAACCTAACGAGTACCGCTGAACCTCCTGCGCCGGGTACGTGATCTGGATCGTCGGGTCCCCCGCCGCGCCGAGATCATCGTTGGCCACGTACCCGAACCCGGCGTTCTGCGCTTCATACCGTTCGGCGCGCGCGAAAATCGTCTGGCTTCGAGCGAGGTCCCAGCCAGCCAGGAGGTTGTAGGAGAAGTCGCGAACACCCGTATCCAGCACCTTCACATCGTTCGCGAGCGTGATGTCACCGAAGGTGCCCGACGGGGCTTCGTACGGATCGGTTTCCCGATACGCGCCGGTCGCGCGGAACGCGAACCGCCCGAACCGCCCCTGCACGCCGCCACTCGGCGTCTGCTGCTTGTCGGCAGTCGAGTAGCGGAACCCGGCCCACCCGCGGAGTCCTTCGCTGCCTGACGAAGGAAGGCCGCTCGTAATGATGTTCACCACGCCGCCGATCGCATCAGTTCCGTAGAGCACGGACGCCGGACCGCGCACGACCTCGACGCGGTCGATCCCACCGACACCGGCGAGCGCTGGTAGTTCGCCGAAGTCCTGCTGGCGCCGCGAGTTGTTGAGTCTGAGCCCGTCCTCGAGCAGCAGAATCCGCTGTCCGCCGAGGCCGCGAATCGTCGGGCGGATCTGATTCGTTCCGACGCCGGACACGTCGAGTCCTGGCAGCTCGCGAAACGCGTCAACCGGTGTGTTCACCAGTCGCTCGCGCATCGCCGCCGAATCGACCACAGAAACAGGCCTCGGCGAGTCGAACACGTCCGTGGCGGTTCGCGTGGCGGTAATGGTGACCTGGCGGAGCGGGGTCGCCCTCCGCGCGGAGTCGGCGCGCGTGGTATCACGCCGGACCAGCGAATCCCGCGGGTTCTGCGCGACCACTTCGCCCCCCACGAGGAGGGATGCGAGGGCAATCGATACCGCCAGGGCGGCGCGCGGCGGCGAACATAGCAGGCTCGCGCGTAATACAGTCGGACTCATCCGTGAGCCCGCAACGCGCAGAACCGACACTTCATACTCCATTTTCTGGGCTCCCGAAAAACCGAATCAGGATCGCTCGCCGAAGGCGTTTCCGACTGGTCACGAAGCCCGCGGAACACCCCCAACGTGTTGGCGCTACTACCTTACGCGAGCCGGGCAGTCGCCGACATTCGGCACGCTACGGAGGGTTCGGTCCGTACATTTACGGACCGGCGACACCACGGCCGGACTCTTGCGCGCGTCGCCCACGCACGGAAATGCGACTATCGATCGGTAGTCGATTCGCTTGCGATAGGTCTGGCTATCAAGCGTTCTTTGACGTCTTTACCAATGCCGTCCCCCGTCGACCCGCCTCGGGCCTTGCACGACCCTGTCCGGCCCAGTGACGAGGGTCATCGCACGACCTCTGGTGCCGAGAGCCTCGCGCGCGAGCTCGCCGAGCGGAGCCCGTCTCGGCTCGCGGCAGCACTGCGGATTACCGAGTCGGTTATCCGCGAGCCCACGCTGCACGCAGCGCTGGACGCGCTCGTCGCGGGCATCCAGCGATCGCTCGACGCGGACGTCGTTTCGCTTCTCCTCGTCGAGGAGAGCGACAACGGCCCGGTGCTCGTCGTGCAGGCCTCGCGAGGGAGCACCGCGGGCGCCGTAGCACCCAGGCATGTTCAGATCGGGCGCGGTGTCATTGGACGCATCGCCGCGCGTCGGGAGACCGTCGCCATCTCGGACTTCACGACGGTGGATGACGTATCGACCGCTCTCGCCTCCGAGCAGATCGCGTCGTTTCTCGGCGTCCCCGTAACGGACCAGGGGCGTCTCGTTGGTGTCGTGTACGCCGCGTCGCGAACGCCTCGTCGCTTCTCGGACGACGAACGGTACCTGCTCGAGCTCGTGGCGGCGGGGGCCGGGCCGGCCGTGGCGCGCGCCCGAATGGCGGACGCCCTTCAGGTCTATCGGCGCCAACTCGAAGCCCAGACCGGCGAGCTCGAAGCGACAGCCGGAGAGCTCGAGCTCACTGTGCAGGCGCTCCGTCGCGCGAACGCCGAGCTTGCGGCCACGGCGGAATCTGCCCGCGCCGCCCAATTCGCTGCCGAGGCTGCGAACCGGGCGAAGTCGGCGTTCCTCGCGACGATGTCGCACGAGCTGCGCACGCCACTCAACGCCATCCTCGGTTACGTGTCGTTGTTGCTCGACGGGCTTGCGGGTCCGCTCGAGCCGGCGCAGCGCGACTTCGTCGAGCGCACGCGATCCAGTGGGCGGCACCTTCTGGGGCTGATCGAGGAGGTTCTCGACATCGCCAAGGTCGAGGCCGGTCAGATGCGGGTGGAGGTGGGCCCGGTCAGCTCGGGACGGGTGGTGAGCGCCGCCGTCGCCCTGGTCCGCCCGCAGGCTGCCAACGCCGGCGTCGCCATCGACGCGAGCGGGTGCTCCGACACGCTCGGAGAGCTCGCGGGCGACGAGCGACGCGTGCGCCAGATCCTGCTGAACCTGCTCGCGAACGCCGTGAAGTTCACGCGGCCGGGTGGCGGGATCTCGCTTCGGTGCGAGCGGTTCGAGGGCAAGTCGCCGTTCGCGCCCGCACGGCTCGGTTCCTGGCACTGCATCTCGGTAAGGGACACGGGCATAGGCATCGAGCCCGAGAATCTCGAGACCATCTTCGAGCCGTTCGTCCAGCTCGATGCGAGTCACACACGCGCGCGCGGGGGGACGGGACTCGGGCTTGCGATCAGTCGGCGGTTCGCGCGGCTCATGGGGGGCGACATCTCGGTGGCGAGCCGCGTCGGTCAGGGCACGACGTTCACGCTCTGGCTGCCCGCGTGGGAACGCGATCGGCCGGCGACGGCGCAGCTTCAACCGACTCCCGACCTCGAGCGCCTGGTGCCGCGCGCGCAGCTCGCGACGGCGCGCGTCGCGGGCACGCGTGCCGGGCGTGTCGCGTTAGGCGAGCTGCTCGTGGCGACCGCGCCGGACATCGTCGCGTCCATCGTGGAGCACCTTCGTAGCGACCCGCAGATCCCGCGCGCTCGGCAGGTGACGCGCGCCGAGCTCGAGGATCACATCGCGACCTACCTGAGCGACATCGGCCAGATGTTCGCGATCATTGACGAGCGCGGCGCGAGCCGGCTCCCGCTGATCGTGGACGGCACGGCGATCCAACACCTCATCGCGGAACGCCACGGGGCGCAACGCCGTCGCCTGGGGTGGACGGAAGAGGAGGTGCGGCGCGAGCACCGGGTGCTCGTTGCCGAAGTCGAGCGCGTGGTGATGGACGCCTCCATGCTCACCGGGTCACCGCCCAGTGATACGATCGCGTTGCTGCGCGTGATCCTCGAGGAGGCCGAGGAGATCAGTATTCGCGGCTATCGCGACGTGGATCGGCGCGTGGAGCGACGATTCCCCTGGAGCCTCATCGACGGGAAGACGCCGGGCGAACGTCCGCCGGATTGACCGCGCGTCACGACGCGACGAGCCCCTCCTCGACGGCAAGCCGCGTCAGCCCGGCGACGTTGTGAATGTCGAGCTTGCGCATGAGGCTCTCGCGGTGCGTCTCCACCGTGCGCGGGCTGATGCCGAAGCGGGCCGCGATCTCCTTGTTCGTCTCGCCGTTCGCGATTCCTTCGAGCACGTCGCGCTCGCGCGCGGTGAGCAGGGAAAGCTTCGACGCGCGCGTGTGCCGGTCCGACTCCACCCGCAGCGCATCGCTCAACCGCGTTGCCATGGCGGGACTGAACACGGACTCGCCGCGATCGACGGCCCGCACCGCTTCACGAAGCTCGGCGGGTGATGAGTCCTTGCGCAGGTAGCCGTGCGCGCCGGCGCGAACGCTCTGCAACACGTACTCCGCTTCGTCGTGGACGCTGAGGATGAGCACGCGCGCCTCGGGCGCCGCGCGCCGGAGGTCGCCGATCACCTCGAGGCCTCCACCATCGGGCATCGACACGTCGAGCAACACCACGTCGGGCTCGCATTCGGCGGCCAGCCTGACGGCTTCGGCCCCGCCACCGGCCTCGCCTGCGATGTCGAACCCGTGCGTGGTGGCGAGAACGTTTCGTATGCCTTCGCGAACCACCGCATGGTCGTCGGCGACCAGGACGCGGATTCGCGGTTCCTTGGTCGGTGCGTTCGCCGTATCCACCGTGTTCGCCGTCATACGACAACCTTATCGAGGGGCAACCTGACCGTCAGGCGGGCACCACCCGGGGCCGCATCGGCGATCGCCATCGTGCCGCCTAACGCGCCGAGCCGCTCGGCCATGCCCGCGAGGCCGAGACCGGAGTCGAGTCCTGTCGAACGATGCGCCGTACCGGTCGTTCCGGCCAGTCCGCGGCCGTCATCCCGGACCTCGAGGTGGAGCGCGTTGCCGTGGCGGGCGAGGCCGACGAAAACGGACGTGGCCCCGGAGTGGCGCGCGACGTTCGATAACGCCTCCTGGAGTGCACGGAAGAGCGCGAGCTCGGCGTCCTGGGAGAGCGGGGGCAGCGTCCTCGGCGCGTCGAACGACGTCGCGAGCCCGGTCCGCTCGCCAAACCCGCTCACGAGCGCGCGTAACGCCGGCAGGAGCCCCAGTTCGTCGAGTAGCGGCGGACGCAGATCCCGCGTGACGTTGCGGATGCTACGCATCCCTGCGTCGACGAGCTCGAGCACACGGTCCATCCGCGGTGCAAGCTCCGGGTCCACGGACTCGCGAAGGACACCGAGCTGCAGCTTCACGGCGGCGAATGCCTGCGCCGTTTCGTCGTGCAGCTCGAGCGAGATGCGCCGGCGCTCCTCCTCGTGCTGGCGAACCATGCGCGCGGACAACTGTTCGAGCTGACGGGTCCGCGTCGCGAGGCGATTCGTCAGGTCGGCCCGCTCGAGCGCCGCGCCGACCTGTCGGCCGAGCGTTCGCAGGAACTCATCGCCGAGCGCGGTGAACGGGTCGCCCTCGTCGCCCACGATGACGAGCGCGCCGACGTGCCCGGTGCCGCGGATGACCGGCAGCACCGCGACGTACGCGTACGTGCGCTCACCTCGGGCGAACGGGTCAGGCCAATCGCGCGCGACCGCGGGTCCGCCGGTCGACTTCGCCTCGAGCATGGGGCCCCACGCGGGGCCAGTCGCAGCGTGTCCGGCCCACGCCTCGCACGCGCCCGCGCCGCGGACGAACGTCGCCACATCGTTAGGCGCCGGGCCATCGGCACGCCCGCCTGGGTCCGTCCGCAGCGCCAGCGCGCTGCCGCGCACCCCGCCGAGCGCGAGCGGGCGCGCGAGGAGCGAGTCGATGACGTCGCCCGCGGTCGCACGTCCCTGTTCGCCGCCCACCCCCTGCAGGTCCCCGGAGAGTGCGGAGAGCGTCGCGAGTCCGCGTCGCAGGTCTTCCACGACGAGCAGGAGGATCCCCGCGGCAAGCGCGAGAATGAAGCCGATGTCGAGGTAGTAGCCCCAGGGATTCCACGCGCCACGCGCGCGCAGAAACGGATAGTCGAGATGGTGCAGCCCCCAGAGAACGAGGACCCCCGCGATGACGCCCGCGGCGCGCGACGCGACCCGCCGGTGGTAGCGCCAGAACACCCATCCCGTCCAGAGCGTGGCCCCGCTGAGAAAGAGCACCGCCGGCCACGCCGCGAGCAGGAAGCTCTCGAGCCGGTAGATCGCGACGTACGACCAGAGCGGCGGGAACAAAAGGAGTACCGTGTACCACGGCCGCCACACGAACTGCTGCGAGAACGCGAGCGCGGCACCGAGCAACGCGAGGGCAGTCCAGCCCGTGAGCACCTGATGCACGTACAGCCAGGACTCGGCCGCCGTGGTGAGGAACCCGCCAATGGCGCCGATGCGAAGGAGATAGAGCGTCCACGCCACGGCCCACCAGAGGAAATAGCGCTTGCGGAACTGCGAGTAGAGCAAGCCGCAGAGCAGCGCGATGCCAAGCGTGATGACCGCCTGCAGAATGGCAGCGTTGAGCTCGGAGAGCATAGCAAGCAGCTATCAGTCACCCCCCCACGTGCATCCGCCGCTCCGCCGCGGCGAACTTCTCGAACGCCACGTCATCGCGCGTCGCGAGTGACACCAGGATCCCTATCGCGAAGGACAACGGAATCGTCACCAGCGCGGGGTTCTTGAGCGGGAACCAGGCATCGCTCTCCTTCAGAATGTCCACCTGGATCGTCGGCGAGAGCCAGATGAGCAGCAGCGTCGTCACCGTGCCGATCACCATGCTCGCGACGATCCCTTCGGTCGTGCAGCGACGCCAGAAGATCGACAGCACGAGCGCGGGGAAGTTCCCGCTCGCCGCGATGGCGAACGCGAGCGACACCATGTACGCGACGTTCTGGCCCTTGAACAGGATGCCGAGCACGACGGCCACGACGCCGAGCGCTATCGTCGCGCCGCGCGCGACGCGGAGCTGCTCGCGGGAGTCCGCTTCGCCGTGACGCACGACGTTCACCCACAGGTCGTGCGACAGCGCCGCCGCGCCCGACAGCGTGAGCCCTGCCACCACCGCGAGAATCGTCGCGAAGGCAACCGCGGCAATGAAGCCGAGGAACGGCGTTCCGCCTAACACTTCGGCAAGAAGCGGGGCGGCCATGTTCCCGCCTGGATCAACCCCGCGGATGGCGTCGGGGCCAACGAGCACCATCGCACCGAAGCCGAGGACGAAGGTCAAGAGATAAAAGAACCCGATCAGCCCCGTCGCGTAGAACACGGACGTCCGCGCCGCGCGTGCGTCCGGCACCGTGTAGAAGCGCATCAGGATGTGCGGCAACCCCGCCGTCCCGAACATGAGCGCCATACCGAGCGACACTGCGTCGAGCGGCGCGGCAACCAGACGCCCCGGCGCGAGAACCGCGTCACCATAACGAGACGCCGCCGCAGCGAACAACGCGATGGGGTTCATGCCGAACCGCGCGAGCACCAACACCGCCAGAAGTGCCGCTCCACCGAGCAGGAGCAGTGCCTTCACGATCTGCACCCACGTCGTCGCGATCATGCCGCCAAAGAGCACGTACGCCAACATCGCCGCGCCGACGATGATGACGGCGGTCTCGTAGGACAGCCCGAACATGAGCCGGATCAATCCGCCCGCGCCTACCATCTGCGCGATCAGATAGAACGTGACGGTCGCGAGCGTCCCGATGGCGGCCGCGATTCGCACGGGCGTCTGCCGGAGTCGCGCCGCCACTACATCGGCGAATGTGTACTTCCCCAGATTCCTCAACGGCTCGGCGATGAGGAAGAGGACAACCGGCCAGCCGACGAGCCACCCCGTGGAGTAGATCAGTCCGTCGAACCCCGTCGTCGAGACGAGTCCGGCGATGCCGAGGAACGACGCGGCGCTCATGTAGTCGCCGGCCAGGGCGAGGCCGTTCTGGACCGGCGTAACCGTACGACCGGCTGCATAAAACTCCTCGGTCGTGCGCGTCCGTCGAGCCGCCCAGTAGGTGATGGCAAGGGTGATCGCAATGAAGGCGAAAAAGAACACCATCGCCACCACGTTCGGCTCACCGAGGCGCGTCTGTACCGCCGGTTGCGCGGGCGCGCCCTGCAACATCGCCATCATCGAGCTGCCTCGCCGCGGCGAACTTCGTCCATCCCGGCGTCGTAGTGCGTGTTCGCCCACCGAACGTACACCCAGGTGAGCAGCCACGACGCGACGATGACGAGCGCGCCGAGCAGCACGCCGACGCTCAAGCCCGGCACGAGCAAGCGACCCATGAGCGGCCTGTTGTAGGCGATGAGAAGGATGAACCCGAAGTAGATCGCGACGATCGCCGCGGTCAGCGTGATGGCAACGCGCCACCGCGCGGCGGCGAGGGCGCGGAACCCGTGGTCGGACATCGGGAGTCGGGAATCTGGAATCGGGAATCGGAGCCGGGGACCGGCCCAAACCTGTCCGCGCGGGGATCGTTCGTCGAGGACCAACGACGGTGAAACGCGGCGGGGGCCGACTCGATCGAGTCGGCCCCCGCCGCGTCGTACGCCATGAAGTGTTCGCGGCCGTCGGTTCTTCGCTTCGTTTCCTGCTCGTTGCCTAATCGCGCCGGAGCGCCACGGACGGCTGGCGCGTCGCCGGGTCGACCATGATCATGTACGTGAAGTCCCCGTCGCCGATCGTGCTCTCCCCGACGTAGTCGATCGGCTGAATCGTGCGACGTTGCCCATCGACCAGCGCGTCGAAGTACCCGTAGCGGTACGCCTCCTCGACGGCTCGGTACTCGGTCACCTCGCCGGGACCGATCCGCGCGAACTCGAGCTGCGACATCCCCGACGAGAACGTCACGTTCGTGAACTCGAACGCACTCGCATTGAGAAGACGGATGCGCGTGTCGTCGTCACCGGTGAACGGATTGCTGCACCCGGCAACGAGACCGAACAGAGCCCCCAGGACCGCGCCCTTCATCGTCGACAGTCGTCGCATGGTCGGATCCTCCACGCTCGCCGAACCCAAGGGACCCCCTCCCCGTCACCCGGACCCCGCCACGCGCATGTGCGCAGCGGCTATGCCGGCGGATCGATGATCGGCGTCATCCCCAGCCATTTCCGGACATAACCCATCTGCCCGACGTGGTAGGCCTCGTGGAGTGAGAAGTACCCGATGGCCCCACGCAGGGTCGCATCGGTCGACGGCACCTTGAAACCCGGCGGCGCCAGCAGTTCCGACTCGGTCAGGGACGCGAGTCGCTCCTCCATCAGCGCAGAGAACTCCTCCCAGAGCGCGACGATCTCCTCCGGAGGCGGGTACATCGATGCAGGACCGACCTTCGCCCCCGTATCGAAGACCCGCTCCCACGGGAAGTCGCGCGGAGACCCGACCAGCGTCAACAAGCGGCTCCTGAACTGGGTCACGTGGCCAGCCAACCACAGCAGCGGATTCGACCAGTCCGCCGGCCGCCGCATTGCCTCCGCGGCCGACACCCCAGCCATTGCCTTGATGAAGAGGTTGGTCGTGATTCGAAACTGCTCAGCCACCGGTCCGATGCTGGCATGCATGTCGGCTCCGTCGAGTTTTCGGTCGTGTTGTGGGATCGCTGTAAGGTAGATTGGGAAGGCCTCGGCCGGCTGGCCAGGAACCGGTCGTCGGCCGCTGGAGCCGGCGGCCGAGCCGGGTGGGGGGCTTACCGCCCATCGCGAGCCCCTGTGACCGACTGCGTGAACCGAGAGTTGATTGTTCGTGGAGACCTCTGACGCCGCGATCGTTCAGCGAGTCCTGGGCGGTGACGTGGAAGCGTTCTCGATCCTGGTCGAGCGCTACCACGATCACTACGTCCGGTTCGCCGTCCATCTCGTCGGCAATCGCGAGGACGCCGAGGAAGTCGTCCAGGACACGTTCCTGCGCGCATACCGGGCGCTCGGTCGTTACGAGGAACGCGAGCGGTTCGGCGCGTGGATGCTGCGGATTCTCGTGAACCGGGCGCGCACCGTGAGCGCCATGGGGCGGCGGCGCGAGAAGCTCTTCGCCGAGCAGGTGGACGAGACGCTGCCCGAGGCCACCGAGGCGCATCCGTCGGAGCGGGCGGCGTTGCGGGAGGAGGTCTCGCGGGCGCTCGCGCAGCTCGGGCCGGATCAGCGCGAGGCGTTCCTGCTCCATTACGTCGAAGGCTTGAGCTACGAGGAGATGGCCGCGATCACCGGGTCCGGCATCTCCGCGCTGAAGATGCGCGTCAAGCGGTCGTGCGAGCGGCTGCGTGAAATCCTACAGGGGGTGAATCGTGTCTGACCGGATGCCCGCACGCGACCCGCTCGTCGAATTCATCGCCGAGCTTCGCGAGCCCGTCGCGGTCGATCCGGGCGCGAAGCGACGGGTCATGGACATGGTGCGTGAAGCGCCCCCGCCGATCACGGCGAGCGCCGGCCGGTTGGCCTCGCATCGCCCTCGCAGCCAGAGTGTCGCTGCGATTCGCCGGATCCGCGGTGACGGACCTCGGGCTGCGTCGTTCGGAACGCTGGCCACGGCCGCGGGGATCGCGTTGCTCATGGCCATCGGCATACGCGAGCCCACCGCGGCCACGTCGGGTCACGCGCGACGCGCCGTGATCATCGGCGACAGTGTCGCGTCGGCAGTATCGGCGTTCCGGGACACGCTTCGCATCGTGCAGTTCATCCTGACCGCCCCGGCGGCGTCTCGCGTGGCGCTCGCCGGCGACTTCAACGGCTGGGACCCGCGCGCGACGCCGCTCGCCCGCACGTCAGACAGCAGCCGGTGGGCGGTGTCGCTCGCCCTCGCCCCCGGACGGCACAGCTACTCCTACGTCGTGGACGATACGCAGTGGGTGCGCGATCCGGCGGCACCACCCGCCGAGCCTAACGAGCTCACGCCGCCGCGGTCGGTCGTGGTGGTCGGGAAGTAGCGGGCGCTCAGTTTCTTCGGGGCTGTTGGGCTGGGAGGCTCGCTGGTGGCTGGCGGGTTGCTAGCTGCAGCTCCGAGCTGGAACGCGACTGACAGCGGCTGGGTGCTGGCTGCGATGGCTGCCAGCTCCGAGCTTGCCTGCCAGCCACTAGCCGCTGTCAGTAGCGAGCAGCCACCAGCTTCAGCTAGCATCCTGCCAGCTCCCAGCGGGCGTGCCAGCTGCCAGCTGCCCGAGGGCCCGGTTCCCGCACACCGGCCTGTCAGGCATCCTTAACCTCATGCCGCTTCCACCCCCGCGCGACGACGAGGAGCTGGAGGAGTACCTCTCACGCCCGTCGCCCCCAGTGATCGACTCACTCCGCCGCTCCCCAGGCGATGTGATCGTCCTCGGCGCCGGCGGTAAGATGGGCCCGTCGCTCACCTCCATGCTCCGCCGCGCGGCGAACGAGATCGGTGACGGACGCGACATCATCGCCGTCTCGCGATTCTCGTCCGACGCCGCCGCCAGTCGTCTCGAGAACGCAGGGGTCCGCGTCGTGCGCGCGGACCTCGGAGACCGCGACGCGGTCGCGCGCCTCCCCGATGCGCCGAACGCGATCTACATGGCCGGACAGAAGTTCGGGACGCGCGACCTCCCCTCCCTGACCTGGGCCCAGAACACGCTCGTGCCGGCCATGGTCGCCGAGCGGTTCGCCGGGTCGCGCATCGTCGCGTTCTCGACCGGGAATGTCTATCCGTTGTCGCCGGTCGACGGCCCCGCCTCCCGCGAAACCGACGCACTCACGCCGATCGGCGAGTACGCGAACTCGTGCGTCGGGCGCGAGCGCGTGTTGGAGCACGTCTCGCGCACCACGGGAGCGCGCGTCGCTCTCGTGCGCCTCAACTACGCCGTCGATCTCCGCTACGGCGTGCTCGTCGACATCGCGCATCGGCTCATTGCGGGCGACGCGGTACCGCTGGGCATGGGGTACGTGAACGTCATCTGGCAGGGTGACGCGAACGCACAGGCGATCCGATGCCTGGCGCTCGCCGCATCACCGCCCTTCGTCGTGAACGTCACGGGACCCGAGCAATTGTCTGTCCGTGACGCAGCAACGCGACTCGCCGACCTGCTCGGCGTTACGCCTCGGTTCGACGGGACCGAGGCTGCGGACGCGCTGCTCAGCGATACCACGCGTGCACAATCGGTGTTCGGGGCGCCCACGGTCGCGACGGACACGCTCATCGAATGGGTCGCGAGCTGGGTGGGGGGCGGAGGGACCCGTCTTGGGAAGGCGACGAAGTTCGAGGTGCGCGATGGCCGCTATTGATTCCGCATCCGGCATCGGCAACGCGCTCGGCGCGATCCGCGCGGGCTGCGTGATCGCGGCGCATCCACTCGCGCTCACCGAGGATCGCAAGCTCGACGAACGACACCAGCGGGCACTCACGCGGTACTACGTGGCGGCCGGTGCCGGTGGCATTGCGGTGGGCGTCCACACCACGCAGTTCGAGATCCGCGAGCCGCAGCACGGACTCCTCCGCCCGGTGCTCGAGCTTGCGGCGGAGACTGCGCGCGCCGCCGTTCCGCGACCCAGCCCGAGCGTGTACGGCGCGGCACCCTTCGCGCTCGTGGCCGGCGTGTGCGGGCGCACTACGCAGGCGGTGTCCGAGGCGTCACTCGCTGTCTCGTTAGGTTACCACGCGGGGCTCGTGAGCCTCGCCGCACTCCGCGGCGCGAGCACCGACGACCTCATCGTGCACTGCCGCGCCGTCGCGGACGTCCTCCCGGTCATCGGCTTCTACCTGCAGCCGGCCGTGGGCGGTATCCCGCTCGACTATGCGTTCTGGCGACGCTTCTTCGATATCCCGAACGTCGTCGCGGTGAAGATCGCGCCGTTCGATCGCTATCGCACGATCGACGTCGTACGCGCGCTGGCCGAGAGCGGTCGCTCCGACGTCGCGCTGTACACGGGAAATGACGACAACATTGTCGGCGACCTCGTCACCCCCTTCCCCTTCGGCGACCCCACCGCCGCGCCTCGGCGCGTGGTCGGCGGGCTCCTGGGTCAGTGGGCGGTGTGGACGCGCCGAGCCGTCGAGATTCTTGACCGCGCGCGTGCCGCGTCCGAGGGCGATCACGTCCCGGCGGATCTCCTCGCGACCGGCGCCGCCCTCACGGACGCCAACGGGGCGATCTTCGACGTTCGGCACGACTTTGCGGGATGCATTGCCGGCATCCACGAGGTCCTGCGTCGTCAGGGACTGCTGCGCGGCACCTGGTGCTTGAACTCGGCCGAGGGGCTCTCACCGGGGCAGGCGGAGGAGATCGATCGCGTGATCCGGAGGTACCCGTATCTCACGGATGACGAGTTCGTCGCGGCGCACAGGGAGCGCTGGTTGGCATAGGCTCGACGTGAGGAGCCGTCTGTCATTCCGTTAGGGGTTCCGTTAGGGGTCAGAGTCCTAACGCATCGTTTCATCTCATCGCGCCATTGGGCGGACGCGGAGGGCGCGGCAGCCGCGGACGCGGAAAGAGCCGCGGAGAACGACTCCCGCGCATATGGTGCAGTGTGGCAGCCCTGGTCGGAACGGCGATCGCGCGGATGGGGCGGAAACAGCAGGATGACGGCTCTGCATCGAAGCCGCGTCGCGCAACGAACCTGAATTGAACGGGAACGGCCGTCCGGGGCGCCCCGTCCCACGGCCGTTCCCGATTCCTCCGCGGGGCGCCCACCGGATTTCCGACGAGTCATCCGGCCGTTTCGGCCTTTTCCGCGTCATCGCAGTTCCGACCGCTTGTGCGTACCGGACCTGACATGCGCGAGCCGTTCACCCGGCAACGCAGTTGGACGCGGGTTGCGTCAACCAACACCAGCCGACAGCGACCAGCGCCGGTTGCCGGCCCGCACGCCTAACGCGCCATCAGCTCGGCGTGCCACGACTCGCGCGCGGGACGCTCGAACCGCTCCCGCCACTCCGCGGCCGTCGTCAGCGCCGTGTCGAACACCGGTGTGTCGGGACTCAGCTCACCCGTGCGCGCCATCTCCGCGAAGGCCGGGCGCGTCGCGGCGCGCACCTGCCCCGTCGCGTCGCGATAGTACACGCGGCCCGCGCCCAGCAGCTTCGTGCCGAGCTCCGGCTCGAGGCGCGCGAGCGTGCGAAACAGTCCGTCGATCGAGCAGCCCGAGGCACCGGCCGTCGACCGATCGACGCCGATCGCGAGGAAGCGCGCATCACGCCAATCCCGGCCACATACGAGTGGTGCGCCGTGCGCATTCCACTGCGCGAGGAAGTCATCGACCGCATCGAGCAGTCGGTCCGACGCTGACGAGTCGAGCGCGTTCGCGGCGCCGAACACCCAGACGCGCGCGTCGGGGGGCAGGTCATCGAAATCAACGCGAGGCATGATGGGAAACTAACCATTGGCGCTCGAATGAGGCGCGATCCGTGGGTGCCGGGGGACACATCAATGGCGTACCATTCCCGCGTGCCGAGTCCGACCTCCATCCCGATCCACCGCGATGCCTGACATCGGTCTTTCCGCATTGCTCACCCTGCTCGCGCCGGAGACGCCCGGCGAAGTGTCGGTGGAGCAGTTCCTGCTGCTCCTCGCGACGATCCTCGTGTCGGCGAAGGTCCTCGGCGAACTGGCCGAGCGCATAGGGCAACCGGCCGTCATCGGCGAGCTGCTTGCCGGTGTGCTACTCGGACCGTCGGTATTTGGATTCGTCGACCCGAACCTTTCGGTCGTGCATTTACTCGCCGAGATCGGGGTCATCCTCCTGCTGTTTTCGATCGGCCTCGAGACCGATCTGAAACGTCTGCTCAGTGTCGGCGGGGCCGCGATGACCGTCGCGGTCGTGGGCGTGGTGCTGCCGTTCTTGTCCGGGTACTTCGTGGCGCAGGCACTCGGGCTCGAGCTTCTCCCTTCGATCGTCGCCGGCGCCGCCCTCACCGCGACCTCCGTGGGGATCACGGCCCGCGTGTTCTCCGACCTCGGAAAGCTCAAGAGCGTCGAGGGGCAGATCGTGCTCGGCGCCGCGGTCATCGACGACGTCATTGGGCTCATCATCCTCGCGGTAGTATCGGACCTCGTCGCCGGGTCGGCGCCGAGCGTCGGCGGTGTGCTGCGGACGACCGCCGTGGCGTTCGGCTTTCTCGCGGGCGCGATCTTCCTCGGACGGTTCCTGGTGCCGCCGCTCTTCGACTTCATCGCGCGCACCGGCAAGGAGCAGACGATCGCGTCGATGGCACTCGTGTTCGCGTTCCTTCTCGCGGTCATGGCGTCCCAGGTCGGATCGGCGCTCATCGTCGGCGCGTTCGCGGCGGGACTCGTGCTGAACCCCACGCAGCACGTGCACGCGGTGGAGCGCGGCGTGGTGCGACTCGCGAACTTCTTCGTGCCGATCTTCTTCGTCGCCGTCGGCGCGGCGGTGGACGTGCGCACGTTCACGTCATCCAACGTCGTCCTCGTGGGCGTGGCCCTGACCGTCGTCGCGATTCTCGGGAAGTTCGCTGCAGGCTTCGCTCCCGTGTGGATCCGGGCGCACAAGAGCTTGATCGGTGTCGGGATGATCCCTCGAGGCGAGGTTGGCCTGATCTTCGCGCAAACGGGGTTGACGGCCGGCGTGCTCACGGCCGGCACGTATAGCGCGCTCATGCTGATGGTACTCGTGACGACGTTCATGGCCCCGCCACTCCTTCGGATGCTGATGGTGAAGTCCGGTACGGGCGCACCGAACACCGACGCGGTGGGTGTGGCCGAAATGACCACCGAAGCCTGACGCGCGAGGACGCCGGGTGAGCGCGCCGTTCCTGCTCGTTCTCATTGTCGCCGGCGCGTACCTGGCGGCCCACTGGGCGTTCGAGCGACTCGGCGACCGTTTCCTGCTCGTCTCGGGCGCGGAGTACCTGCTGCTGGGAATCCTGCTCGGCCCCCAGGTGTCCGGCCTCCTGCAGGCGAGCATGCTCGACGGCTTCGCCCCGTTCATGACCCTCGCGCTCGGATGGATGGGGGCGGTCGCCGGTTCGCACTTCTACCTCCCGCTCGTCGTGCGTACGCGAAATGTCCTGTACAGCGTCGCGTTCGCCGAGGCGATGCTCACGCTCGTCGTGGTCGCTGGTCTCATGACGGCCGGGCTGGCGTGGCTCTACGAGCTGCCGCTCGAGGACACGGTGCCACCGGCAGTGACGCTGGCGGCGATCGCCACGGCGGCATCGCCCGCCGGGATCGCCTTGCTCACGAAACGGCGAGTCCGGCGCGGAATCGTCGTCCGGCAGATCGAGGTTGCGACGGACGTGGACGGGTTCGTCGCGATCATCGCGTTCAGCTTGTTGCTCTGCATCACGCACGCGGCGCCACGGTCCGACTTCCGCGCGCCGACGCCCACCGAATGGGCCGTGATCAGCGTCGCGATCGGCGCCGTCGGCGGGGTCCTCTTTCATCTGTTCGTTGGTGGCGAGCGCAACGTTGACCGGCTCTTCATCTCCATCGCCGGGGCCGTCATTCTCGCGAGCGGGGCGGCTGCCTACCTCAGGCTGTCACCACTGCTTCCCACGATGCTCATCGGCGCGCTGCTGGTGAACACGACGCGCAACCGCGACGAGATACTCCAGGCGCTCACGCGCGTGGAGCGACCGTTGTACTTCGTGCTGCTCATCTTCGCGGGCGCGGCGTGGGACCCAGGCATCACCGGGTGGTGGTTGATCCCGGCGGTGATGTTCATCGTCGTGCGAACATTCACGAAGCTCTCGAGCGCGCGTGTCGCCGCTCGGCTCAACGGAGTGCTGCCGGTGCTCGGCCCGCAATGGGGGCTTGCGCTGCTCGGCCAGGGCGGGCTCGCGATCGCGATTGCCCTCAACTACCACCTCTTCCACGACGGGCTGCTGCTGCCCGACGTGGTGTTCACGGCGGCCGTGGCGTCGGTGCTCGTGACCGACCTGTCGTCGGCGCGCCTCGTTCAGTCCGTCGTGCGCCGGTACACGCGGCGGATCTTCGACACGTCCACCCCGGTCGAGCCGCACCCGGCGTTCAGGTCGGACAAGGAATGAGGCGCGTCATCATCCTCGCCCTGCTGTACGCGGGGGTGCAGCTCATCCTCCCGTTAGGCGGCGTCGGGGGTGGCTCCGAGGCGCTGCTGACGTTCGGGTTCCTGATTCTCGCCGCGTACACGGTGGGTGAGCTCACGACCACGGTCGGCCTCCCGAAGATCGTGGGTTACATGTTCGCGGGGATGCTGTTCGGCCCGTCGGCGCTCGCGGCCGTCAGCGTTTCCGCCGTCGGCCGCCTGACGCCGGTGAGCGATCTCGCCATCGCGCTCATTGCCTTCCTCGCCGGCGTCGAGCTGCGTTGGGGCGATCTGCGAGCAACCATCGGGAAGCTGACGAAGATCCTGTCGGTCGAGATGCTGCTCTCGATCATCGCGATCGCGGCCTCGCTGTTCGCGCTGCGGGGTTGGGTGCCGTACCTCGCGGATGCGCCGACGAACCGCGTGGTCGCATTCATCGTCATGTTCACGGCGATCGCGATCGCGCATTCACCGTCCGTGACGGTCGCGCTGTTGAGCGAGACGGGTGCGCGCGGCACCGTGGCGAAGACCACGCTCGGAATCGTGCTGTTATCGGACGTGGTGGTGGTGGTGTTGTTCACGCTCGCGCAGTCGGTCGCGCGCGCGATCGCTCCACCGTCCGGGGTTGCGACGGCGGCGTCGCCGGCTCTCGTCGCGTGGGAGATCGGCGGGTCGCTCGTCGTCGGCGCAGCCCTGGGTGGATGCGTCGCGCTCTACCTCCGGTTCGTGCATCGCGAGCTCATGCTCTTCACGATGCTGCTGACGTTCTTCGGGGCGGCGCTGGCGCGGGTGGCCCATGTGGAAACGCTGCTCATGCTCATGACGGCGGGATTCGTCGCCGAGAACGTGTCGCATTCGGAGCGGAGCGACGCGATGCGGCACGCGCTGGAGCGGTCGGCGGCGCCGGTGTTCGTGGTGTTCTTCGCGCTCGCGGGCGCACAGATCGCCATTCGCGAGGTGGTCGCGGTGCTCCCGGTGGTATTGCCGATTGCGCTCGCGCGGGGGGTCGCGATCTGGCTGGGGTGCCGGCTGGGGGCGCAGTGGGCGCGGGCGGAGCTGGTCGAGCGGCGGTATGCGTGGATGGGGCTCGTGTCGCAGGCGGGCGTGGCCATCGGGCTCGTGGCGCTCGTGTCGGGACTGTACCCCGAGGCAGGCTCGCAGATGCGGACGCTTCTCCTGTCGCTGATCGCGGTGAACCAGATCGTTGGTCCGATCCTGTTCCGGCGGGCGCTGGTTGCGTCGGGCGAGATCCGGGGCGTCGAGCCCGTCGCAGCCGCCCCTGGCCTTGCTGGAACCGAAGCCAGCGCCGGAATTGGGGTCGGAGTCAAGTAACATCGTTTTGTTGCGCGGATCATCTGGCGTCGGGCACGGCCGGCGGCCCACAGGCTAACGGCCAGAAGCATTTGTCGTTGGGGCTCTCGAGCCCAGCTATCCGCTCCCAGATCCGTGCGCGTAGGCCAGGCGGGAACGCGCCCTCGCGCTAGGGCCGTGATTGATGGGAACTGCTCTCATGGTGAGTCGCGCCCCGCGCGGCTGTTCCCCTTCATTCACGTTCCGGCGAGAGGAGCGTTGACTCACTTGGGATGATGTCGCTCATCCCCTCATCCCCCTCATCCATTCCCCTTTTGCTTCTGGATGCCCCGCCCGTGTGCCGGACCCTGACGTTCATCCGGCCGTTTCGGCCCTTTCCGCGTCATCGCTGTTCCGACCGGCCCGCTCGCACCGGACTCGACGCACGCGAAATGTTCCCCGTGTCCTCCGCGTTCGCTCCTCCCGCGTAATCCGCGTCAGGCCCGATGCCATGCCGGAGCCGGCCCGCGCGACCCGCCATCGAGCAGGGGGCGACGGACGCGGCAACACACCGGCGCGGCAGGGGCGGACGCGGAAAACGGCAGACGAGGGGCGCCGCCGGGGCGCTGCGGGGGCGCTGCGGGGTGGTACGAACGAGCGAGCGGCGTCCGTACGCTCCCGTTCTAGCCAGGCCCGCTCGAGTGAGCTGCGGGCGCCTGACCCTCGCGCGCGTTCGAATGATGATTTTCGACTCTGACCCCAATTGCGGTCCGGATGCGATCGATCTGCCGGAAGTGACGCTCGGCGTGCGTGACGAGGATGGTGAAGGCATCACCCACGTTCATCCGGATGAGCGACGACACGGGTGATGCGAGTCGGACGCGGTTCCACTCGAACGCCATCGATCGCTCGATGAGCTCTACGAGGTCGCGCTGCCGGTCGCGAAACTCTCGCACCACGTTAGGCCGAGGGACGGGCGCGGGACGCCACCGCTTGGGGGCGGGCAGCTTTCGGCTCGACTCGAACGACCGAACGAGGAGCCGTCCGGCGAGCGACGGCTTCCACCGCCTGCCCGCCTGCGAGCCCGCCGGCGGGTTCGCGAGCAGTGGGCGCAGCGTAACGAGGTAGTCATCGGTCGCGACGCAGAGGTGCTCGAAGACCTGCCCGATACTCCAACCGCCGTCAGGCGGCTGCCATGTGAGCACCACAGGGGTGGTCGCGTCGTGAACCGTCAGGGTGCGGGCATCGAGCGCGTGCGTGGCCGCAATGAGCGCTGCCGCGCGCTCGCCTTGAGTAATCGATGTCATGCGTTCCTCCGCCCGCGCCGCCGCGCGGCGACCGGCGTGTCGCCGCAGAAGCGAGCGACGACGAGCTCGGTCACCGCGTCGAGCGGGTATCGTCGCGGGTCGAGTACATAGTGTTGAGAGATGCCGTCAATGAGCGCGAACAGCACGGCCGCCTCGACCTCGGGCTGCGGGACACCGGCGTCCCGAAGGTAGCCTTGCAGCGTGCGCCGAATCGTCGTCGTCCACTCGTGCAGCGCGGGCCCGAGCCCGCGGACGACGGCCGGTTGCATTCGCACGCCGTACGAGAGCTTCCAGAACGGGAGGTTCTGCTCGAGGACCTCGAAGCTTCCGCGGATGAGTCGCTCGAGGCGCTCATCGGGTGGTGCCGCGTCGGCGAGCGCGAAGGACTCACGCACGTCCGCCACGCTCTCCTCGAAGATCGCGTGAAGCACCGCGTGCTTTCCCTCGAAGTAGCTGTAGAGCAATCCCTGCGCGACGTTCGCCGCCTCGGCGATCATGCGGACCGACGTGCGCTCGTAGCCGTGCTCGGCGAAGAGCGCCAGCGCGGCGTCGACAATGCGCTGTCGGGTCGCCGCCCGGATCTGCTCGTTCTGCTCGGGAGTGCGAGGGCTCATGACGGTTGAATGAACGTGCGTTCAACCTAAACACCACCCCCCCGCCGCACAATGCCCGCGTGTCACGATTCCCAGGCGATCCTATTTCCCGAGCTCGTGACGGAGGGCCGCCGCCAGCTCCGGGTAGTCGAACCGGAACCCCGCATCGAGCAGGCGGCGGGGAATGACCCGCTGGCCGGAAAGCAGCGTCTCCTCCCCCATCTCGCCGAACATGAGCTTCACCGCGAACTCCGGCACCGTCGCGAGCGCCGGTCGGTGTAGCACGTGGCCGAGCGTCTCGGAGAACGCCGCGTTCGTCACGGGATTCGGTGCTGTGACGTTCACCGCCCCGGCGAGCGTCTCGTTCGTCATCAGGAAATCGAGCGCGCGCACCATGTCGTGACGCCCGATCCAGCTCAGCCACTGCGTGCCCTTCCCGATCTTGCCCCCGCCACCGATGTTGAAGATCGGGAGCAGCTTCGCGAGCATGCCACCATCCGGGTGCAGGACGGGAGCGAGTCGAGGATGCACGACGCGGATACCGGCGTCGGAAGCCGGACTCGCGGTCTCCTCCCACTGCCTGACGACGTCGGCGAGGAACCCGCTACCTGGCCTACTCGATTCGTCGAGTGGCGCATCGTTCCGCGGGCCGTAGATGCCGATCGCGGAAATCGCGAGAAACACGCGCGGCGGTGAGCGTACGGCGGTCATGGTCTTCGCGAGCACTTCGGTGCTCCGAATGCGGCTCGCGAGGATCGCGCGCTTGTGGCTCGAGGTCCACCGCTGCGCGATGTTCTCGCCCGTGAAGTTCACGACCACGTCGGCGCCATCGAGCGCGGCTGGGTCGAGGCGTCCCGCGTCGAGATCCCAGTGAAAGTCGGCGCCCCGGCTCGACGACCGGCCAATGCGACGCACCTGGTGCCCCTCGCTCGTCAGGTGACGCGCGAGTGCCCCGCCGAGGAAACCAGATGCCCCTGCAATCGCGACCGTGCTCACGTGCTGTCAGGTGGAAAGGTCGAGGCTCCGCCAGAGGTACCACGACGCAACGGTGCGGTACGGCGCCCACGGCGCGCCGATCTTCGCGACACGGTCTGGGGTCGGCCGCTTCCGTAAGCGGTACGCACGCTGGATTGCATTCTGAATGCCGAGGTCGAGCTCGGGGAGCACATCGGGGCGACCGAGCCTGAACATCAGGAACATCTGCGCCGTCCATCGCCCCACACCCTTCACCCGAATGAGCGCATCGATCACACCGTCGTCGGGGAGCTGGTGCAGCGTCTCGATGGGCACGTCGCCCGATGCCACACGAACAGCGAGATCCTTGAGGTAGGCGAGCTTCTGGCGCGAGAGTCCGACCCCGCGCAATGACTCGTCACTCACGGCGGCCAGCTCCGAGGGCGTTGGAGCGCGTCCTCCGAACAGGTCGAGCATGCGCCCGTGAATCGTTGCCGCGGCCTTGCCGGAGAGCTGCTGGTAGACGATGGATCGGCAGACGGCATCGAAATGCGTGCCGTTGTTCTTTCGCTGCAAGCGACACGGGCCCACGCGCTCGATTACTCGGGCGAGCGTCGGGTCCGCGGCAGCGAGATGGGCGACCGCCTTACGCGGGACGCGAGGAAGTGGCGGAGTAATGGGAATGGGTGGCAGAAAGGAAGGCGGCGTGCATGACATGAGCACCATGCACGCCGCTTAACGATCTCACCACGCTCACCGCATCACCAGTGGGGCGCCGAGGCGTGGGTCATCCTTATCATCGCGATCATCGCGAGTAGTCGTCTGCGTCGTGGTCACGATCGCGCGCGAGCTGGTTCTTCTCGCTGTTCTTCTCGGCTTCGTCGTGCTGTTGCCGATCCTCGTGAATGCGATGCTTGCCCTCTCGCTGTGTACGCGCGCCGGGGTCCAATCCGTCCGGCTCGCTCACGCCGCTCTCGAGCTGCTCGCGGAGCCGCTCTCGCGTTCGCTCGCCGTGTCCCCCTTCGGGGTGCGTCTGCGCGCCGGGCTGGTTTCCGCGTCGATCGCTCATGCTCGCCTCCGTGACGTCAGTGGGGGAGCGGCGGGCAAGCGACATGCCGGGCACCCGGCCATGCCTCAGATGTCTCGGCTGCGAAGCATCCGCCGCGCGACCTCGGCGGCAACCTCGGGCGAGTTGTAGAAGCCCTCGGCGACGCGGCGCCGGTACATCGCGATCTCCTCGTCGGTCAAGCCAGCCTCCTCGACGTCCGCGAGCACGGGTTCCGATGCCAGCTGCGCCGGGGCGTCCGGCCCAGGCTCGCGCTCCGGCGTCGCGTGCTCCGCGGTCCCGGTCGTGTCCGTCGTCGGAACGCGGGCAGCATTCGCGCCCTCGTTGGGCGTCGCCTGTTCGTTGGCCATCGGATCGTTCTCCCTCAATGTTTTCCAACCTCTGGTATCGGCGCGCACACGAGAAACTGAAGCGCCCTCCAGAGAGAGTGTCGGCCACAAGGTGGCCGGAACGAGGCGGCAAATTCTTCCCCCTGGAACGTTATACCGCGTGGCTCGTCCTGGCAGTACCGCACCGACGAGAATGTCCGAGCCGCGGCACCGCCCGGCGCCGCATCGCCGTTCACCTTGCGTGCCAAGGGGTTACGCGTGGTGCGCGCAGCAACGTTCCGTTGCGAGTCGCGACTGATGCATGGGACAGGAGCCTGGAACGTCGGTTGCCTTCTGATGCGAGTCGTATCGAGGGCGGCTACCGACGTTGGTGAGGCACCCAGCAACCCAGGTCCCTGTCGCGGAGCAATAGGTCCCGATGTCCATCACCAGCGATCGCTCGTCGCGAACCGGACACATCGACCCGGCGACTCGGGACGCCGTGCTGCGGCAGCATCTCGGACTCGTTTACCACGTGGCGCAGCAGCTCTCTCGCGCCCGTGCCGGCGATGTGGAGATCGATGACCTGGTGAGCGCGGGGACCCTGGGGCTGATCGACGCGTTCGAGCACTTCGACACGTCACGCGGGCTCGCGTTCAGCACGTTCGCGATGCCGCGCGTCCGAGGCGCGATGCTCGATGAGATGCGCCGGATCGATCGCGTGCCGCGCTCGGTGCGCCGGAAGACCCGCCGCATCGATGGC
Organism: Gemmatimonadaceae bacterium; assembly: GCA_036741775.1. Lineage (GTDB taxonomy): Bacteria > Gemmatimonadota > Gemmatimonadetes > Gemmatimonadales > Gemmatimonadaceae > JAJKIV01. The sequence goes on from DAINRQ010000027.1 coordinate 51,640, forward strand.
GTGGCGACGTCTCTCGCTACGCTGCTCGGCCGGGAGCCTAACCACGAGGAGCTCGCCGACGGCCTCGGAATCGACATGGAAACGCTCTGGCGCTGGCAGGCAGAGCGCGAGTCGACCCAGCTCATCTCCCTCGAGCGTGCGTCGAGCGACACCGCGAGCGGCCGCAACGCCGGTGAGTGGCTCGCGGGATCCACGGGCGACGAGCTCGACGACATGCTCACGCTCGACGCGGAGGCAACCCGACTGCGCGAGGCGATTCTCGCGCTGCCGGAGCAGGAGCGAACCGTCCTCTCGCTCTACTACTTCGAGGATCTCAAGCTGACCGACATCGCGCGGATCCTCGGCGTGAGCGAATCGCGCATCTCCCAGATCCGCTCGAAGGCCATTCAGCGTCTGCGCCGTGCGCTCGCGCGGCTGCGCGCTCCCGTCGCCTAACGCTGATCGGTGTTCGCGCCCGCGGACTGCCGGCGCGCTTCGCTCAGCGTAGGCAACGTAAGCCGGTAAGTGATGAGCGGGAGCCCCTCGCGTGAATCACGGGTTGCGTGTACGGTCCCACCCGCGTGCGCCAGCGCGCTCCGCACCGCGTCGATGAGGCTGCCACTCCCCGCGAAGAGGCCGTCGGTGTTCGGCGACGGCGCCTCGATGGTCAGCGTCACTTCCGTAGAGGTTCCGTGATATGCGAGCACGATCGGTAGTCCGCTGCCCGTGCGCGAGGAATGTCCCGCCGCACTCTCCAGCAGCACGAGGAGCGATCGGAGCAAGGCGGACGGACGCACGCACACGGGGTCGGCGTCGTTCGTGTCGCCGAGGAGGCAGGCGACGCCCTTGAGATCCGCGTGATACGTGTGAAGCTCGAGCACCGATGGGACGATGTCCTGGATGCGCACCGGCTCCGCGAGCGCCGTCGGCTCCGCGGGCAGGAGGCGGTAGAGGCGAAGCAGGGTGGCGAGGCGCTCGACCTCTCGAGCCATGGTCTGCACGAGCTGCGTGTCGGTGACCTCGCCGGGCTCGAAGAGGTGTGTCACGGCTTCGAGCGCGGCCAGCCTGTTCACGAGTTGATGGTTCAGCCCCTTCAGCACCTTCTCGTTTACCCGCAGCCACTGGTCCCCCCAGACGCGCGCGGGGGTCGGACTGGGCACCTCGGCGCGTTCGTGAGCCATTCGGGGCATGTGAGAGGAAGCGTGGCGGGTGTGAGTAATGACGACACAGACGGAACGCGATAACGATGGCCCGTGGACTGGCCAGAGCGTCCGCTTCCTGCGTATGTCGCCACGTCCCTGCGCCTGTTCAGCCGAGCGAATCCTCGACTCCCCGGGCGCCACGCCTGCGATCCCTCGAACGACCGATCAAAACGCTGATGCCCGCCGCGGGACGAATCCCCGCGACGATCCGGGTGTAGCATTCGGTGCGGGCACGATGCTCCATCGCGCCCGGTTCCCTGGAGAGACGAGATCGTCGCCGTGTTTCGAGCTTTCATTCACAGGATGGCCGCGGTCGCTGCCGCGTCGTGCGTCGCGATGGCGGCATGTCGCGACAGCGCCAACGATGGCGAGACGAGCGACTCGGCACTTGCCCGAGATCTCACGCTCGCCAGTGCCATCGCCGCGCCCGTGCCGGAGTTGAAGGACGGGCCTGAGGCCCCGCGCCAGCCCGTTGCCGCCGAGCGAGAGGAGAGGCCGGCGGCCTCTGTGCCACGCACACCAGTGCGTCGCCCGACGCGCCCGGTTCGCCAGGAACCGGCGCTGGAACGCGAGCCGGAGCCCGAGCCGTCGCCGCCGCCAGTTGTGGAGGCGCCCGCACCGACGCCAGAGCCTGTCCCGGAGCCTGCTGCACCCGCACCGGCCGCCGGTCTGTTCGCGGCCGGAACGTCCATTGGTCTCTCGATCGGCGAGCGCGCGTGCTCGGATGCGAATCGTCCGGGCGACAAGATGGTCGCGTACACCGCGCAACCGGTGACCGCGGCCAACGGCGAGGTGTTTCCGTCCGGGAGCACGGTGGTGCTCGAGGTCGCGTCGGTCGAGCGTGGCGCGAACGCCGATACGGCGACCATCCGGTTTCGGGTGAAGTCCATCACGACGAATGGCGAGACGCACCCGATCGCCGGCGAGGTGGTTCCCACCGGGATACTCGAACGGCGGCGCGTGGAGAGCGGTGGCTCGGACAAGAAGAAGGTCATCGGGGGCGCGATCCTTGGCGCGGTGATCGGACGCGTCGCGGGCGGCGATACGCGTGGGGCGGTGATCGGCGCCGCAGCCGGCGCCGCGGTCGGTACAGCGGCAGCGGGCGCGACATCCCGTTACGAAACGTGCGTGCCGGCTGGTGCGCAGTTGCGGCTGGTGATCGCCGATGGTGACGCCTCGAGCTAGCTTCCGGAATTCTCTTACCCCTTCCGCTCATGCGCTTTGCTGCGCTCTACGCGCTCTTGCTCATTCCCGGCGCCGCTCTCTGCGGTCAGGATCAGAAGAACGGGACGGCGCCATCGTCTCCGGCCGCCGTGGCCCGCGGCCTCGAGACGATCACGGCCGATGACGTGCGGCGTCGCATCGGCATCATCGCGCATGATTCGATGGGCGGGCGCGACACACCGAGTCGGGGGCTCGACCTCACGGCCAGATACATCGCGAGTGAATTTGCGCGCGTCGGACTCCAGCCAGCCGGCGACAGCGGGACGTTCATCCAGCGGTACCCGCTTCCGGTCGGCCGGCCGGGTGCGCCCGCGAGCGCCTCGAGACCTACCGCGCCTAACGTGGTCGGGGTCCTCGAGGGGTCGGACCCGGCGCTCAGGGACGAGTACATCGTGATCTCCGCGCACATGGATCACGTCGGTATCGGTGCACCGGTGAACGGCGACTCGATCTACAATGGCGCCGACGACGACGCGTCGGGCACCGCCGCCGTGCTCGAGCTGGCGGAGGCGCTGAGCCAGCCCGGCGCGCGGCCGAAGCGGTCGGTCGTGTTCCTGACCGTGAGCGGCGAGGAGCACGGCCTCTGGGGCAGCGCATGGTTCAGTGAGCACTCACCGGTGCGGCTGACCAACGTCGTCGCGAACCTCAACATCGACATGGTCGGGCGCAACTGGAAGGACACGATCGTGGTGATCGGCAAGGAGCACTCGGACCTCGGCGCGACGCTCGAGCGGGTGAGCCGAGCCAATCCCCAGTTGCGGATGCAGCCGATCGATGACCTGTGGCCCGAGGAGAACTTCTACTTCCGGTCGGACCACTACAATTTCGCGCGCAAGGGTGTGCCGGTCCTGTTCTTCTTCAACGGGACTCACCCGGACTACCACGGCCCCGACGACGAGGTCGATCGCATCGATGCCGAGAAGGAGGCGCGAATCGTTCGCCTCATCTATCTGCTGACACACGAGGTGGGGAACGCCGCCGAGCGACCGCAATGGAATCCGGCGAGCTATCGGCGAATCGTTAGGCCGGCCGGATCGGGGGGCTGATTTCCGGGGCATCGGATACCGCGCGGCCGTTCCCCATCTCCTTGGGTCGTTGGGAGACGCGCCTCTCCCTCGCACGGTACGATCCGCTAGTAGTCAATCACAGTGGTTTCGATAGGCATGGGATCACCGCGGATGTTCGAGGCGCGCGGCGACCCGCTCGGCCGGGCTACCGCCCGTGACGGGGTGATCCGGATCTGACAGATGGGCGGATCGTCGGATCGCTCCGAGACCCGGATGCGCCCTCGCGCAACCAGAAGGAGAGAGGGGAACAGCCGCCCGGGACGCCACGTCCCCGCAGGCTGTTCCCCTCATCTCTTTGGGCGTGGCGAGACCAACGCTCCCCCGCGCGGAGCGATCCGCCCCGATCCGCCCCGTCCGCCCGATCCGTATCCCGTGGCACCGACGCCCGCCGGACAGCGGAGCGGTACGCGGCCGCCGCGAGGTCGGCCCGTCGAGAAGCTGATAGCCGACAGGTGATCGCCGCACACCTATCAGATCGTCAGTGACTGACTACTAGGTTGTTTCTCCCAATTCGCCCAATCCGTATCGCCCGCGTTGACGCAGGCCTGCTGAGGGCGGTTGCGGACGCGCACCGGTCGCCGATCAGAGAGTGATCGCGACGGCCTGTGATCGGACGCCCGTTAGGCATTGCCCGGAGATCGCAGCACCCGCGGAACGAGACGCCCCGCCCGGTCGCGACCGGGCGGGGCGTCTCGTTCCGCGGGATGCAGAGGTCCGGCTACGGTCTCGTCGGCCTCGTCACCGGCTCGGCGCGACCGCCGCAGACCCACCGCACCTGTTCGTCCTCGATGATCGCGAGCTCGAAGATCTCGACGCGACGGTTCGCACGCTCACCCAGCGGGCGTCCCTGCGCATCTCGCTCGTATTCGCTCGGCGCGCGATGCGGCACAGCGGGCGCGCAGAAGCTGAATCCGCGGACGCGCGGCTCGAATCGCGACCGATCGACGCCCTGCGCGAGCAGGTACGCCGTCACGCTATCGGCTCGTGCGAGCGAGAGCTGCTCGTTGTACCGCCGCGACGCAGCCGGGCTTCGGCTGCCCGCCGGCGGAATCGTGTCCGCGTGCCCCTCGACGCGAATCGTGACGCGCGGGTTCGCACGGAGGGCAGTGACGAGCTGATCGAGCCGGTTCCGCGACGCCCCGTCCAGGGCCGACGCGTTCAGATCGAAGTTCACGATCGTCGAGCGCAGACTCACCACGCGGATGTTCGCGACGTCGGTCAGCGTTCGGCCACCCATCGTTGCCGACGCCGTGATCTGCACGACGCCGGTATCGTTGCCGGCGGTAAACCGGCCGGTCGGATCGACGTTCCCGCCGGAGTACGTCACCGAGATCGTCGTGTCGCTGCCGGCGCAGGTGCGCGCGCTGACGTTGAACTGCACGGTCTCACCACGCAGCACCGTCGCCGTGTCGGGACGGATATCGACTGAGTTGATGCACGGGCCTGTTGGTGCCGCCGGTGGTGGCGGCGCCGGCTGATTGACGGTGACACTCGCACTGGCCATGCGGCGCTGCCCGCGCCCCCGATATTCCGCATTCACCGTCGCCTGGCCCGGCGTGCGGGCCGTGTACATCCCCGTCGGCGTGATCGAGTTGTCCGTGGACGTGAACGTGACGGAACCTGGGCACTCACGCCCGGTCCGCTCGCCACGGGCGGACGCCGTGAACGTGCGGCTCGCCCCCTGATCGAGCGCCACGGTTTGCGGCTCGATGGTGACGACGCACTGCTCGAGCGGCGGGTAGATCCAGTTCACGCCCGCTCGAATCGAGTTGTTCCAGTACCCATCCGTGTCGCGAGGCTGCTGGTTGCCTGGCGACGGGAACTTGTCGAACAGCGCCTCGACGTTGAGCGCCCACGATGGCTTGAAGTAGTACTTGAGACCGACCAGTCCACCGACGGCGTCTTCGTATTGGTTGGGTGTAGGGTCGTCATCGTACATGCCGAGCGTATAGCCGACGCCAAGGGCGAGCTTCAATTGCTGCGTGAGCGGCACGTGATACCCAAGGCGAGCGTGAAACGGTTGGTACCTGATCTTCCCGCTCAGCGGGCCATCGGTGCTCGCGATGGCAATGTCGACTTCGGCGACCACGTTGGGGAGGATGAAGAGGCCGAGCATCCCGCCAACACCGAACGCGTTATCCAGCTGCAGCACGTCGCCGAACATCGTGTACTGTCCGAACCCGCCCACCTCGATGGTGCCCCATCGTTGGGCGGAGGCCGGCGCGGCCGCGCCAGCCAGGACCAGCGCAGTCGTCGCCGCAATGCGCCCACTTCGCATAGGTGCTCTCCCGTCACGTGTGGAGTCGGTCCAATGACTCGACTGCGGCCGCCTCACCGCTCCAATCGCGGCTCGTGAGGCTAGCGCGCTCATCTGCGCGACCAATCTGACTCGAATCGGGCTCAACGCAAGCGAGAATTTCGGCAGCCGGCTCACCCTACGACGGCACACACGCCTGACGACGGGCGATAGCGATGGAGACCGGATGTGTACATACTTCGCGGCCCGGGCGCGCCAATGCGCCTCTCCTTGCCTCCACGACCAGCTCCGAATGTCTTCCGTCACCTTCTATCGCTGGGCCGATCTCCCCGAAGAGCAGCTCTCACCGATGCTGAGCCGCAAGCTCATCACGGGCAGCCGCATGATGCTCGCGCACGTGTACCTCAAGAAGGGGTGCATCGTCCCCAAGCACTCGCACGACAACGAGCAGCTCACCTACATCCTCGAAGGCGCGCTGCGGTTCGAGATCGGAGAGGATGGCGCGGAGGAGGTTGTGGTTCGCGCCGGCGAGGTGCTGTACATTCCGTCCAACGTGCCGCACATGGCGGAAGCGCTCGAGGATACCCTCGACGTGGACGTCTTCAGTCCGCCGCGCCAGGACTGGTTGGACAGGACGGATGCGTATCTGCGCCGGTGACGGGCCTGCAGGCCCGTCACCGGCGCAGTCGTGAGTCGCCAGTCGCTAGTCGCTAGTCGCTAGTCGCTAGTCGCCGGACGAAACGGCGTGGCCCCCGAACGACTCGTTAGGCTACCGGGGTCGCCGCTCTCGCCTGTGTGGGGACGCGCGGCGCCACCCCGCGGCGGCGCAGGGCGTGACGAATGGCCGCCATGATGCCGACCGCGACGCCGATGCCGATCATCACGAGTCCGAGCGACGACTGCGCGCTGAAATAGTCTGCCCGCTGCACGAACGACGGGACGCCCGGCGGCAACACGTGCGTGCCGGCCGCGATGGACGCCAGGCCATTCCTCGCGAGCATGAAAAGCGTGGTCCCGGACAGAAGGAGCAGTCCGGCGAGCGCATCCCACAGACGATCGGCCATGCTCACGCTCGGGTCCGTGGCACGCGTTGGGACGCTGTTCCCCTGTACTCGAAGCTCGAGCGGTGTATCCACGGTGGCCTCACGAGTCGCGCTGGTCGTTCTCCAACCCCATGACCCATGACGCGCGAGAGGCCACGAACGGCACACCGTCAGCTGTTGGCGCCGTGGGCCGAAACGCGCTGCGATCACGGCGGGTCGCCCAGCATGCTGCGGAATTCGCGCATCCACTGCGCCTTGACTGACGACACGTTCTTTCCCGCGCGTCGCGCCAACCACATGAGCCCGAGCGGTGACGGATGGGTGATCTGGTGATACGCGACCTCGGGATCCTTGCGAAGGCCGAGGTGCGTGCCTAACAACCAGTCCGCGGTTCGTCCGAGCACGATGACCGTGCGGAGCCCACGCTTCCGCGCCTTCGCCAGCTCGGCGCGAACGCGCCTGACGTTCGCCGGGCTGCTCAGCTCGGGTTTGGACGGCGCGCGAAAGTGCTCCCCGTCGTCGGTCGGGCACACCGGGTACGCATTCGACAGCGCCGTATCGGTCAGGATGGGGCGTACACCCGCCGCCTTGAGCACGGCACCATCCCAGCGGACGTCGTCGACCGGCTTCGTGTAGCGACACCGCTCCTCCTCGATGAGCGCGTCGTACATCGGCTTACCGGCGCGATCGCCGAAGAAGGGGATGCGGGACTTGTCGGCACCGTTCGGACCCGGCGCCTCCCCGAAGATCATCACCGAGACAGGCCCCGTCGCCGGAAACAGCGCCGGGACACGAGAGCCGAGGATGCGACCCGATGATGATACGGGGTTTCGTGATCTGGCTACGGTTACCATTGGCTCGCGCCTACCGTCTTACGGGTAATGATTTCATCAGCGATGCGCGTGCCGGTTCTCCGGCGCGCGCTCTTGTTTATCGGGGTCCCGATCCTCGTGATTGCGGTCACGAAAGTTGTGGCCGGAAGCGAGGTAGGCCGCGGCTTTCCCAAGTCCTTCTTCAAGAAAGAGCCCCCGCCCCCGGCCGAGCTCGTGAATGTGCCGGTGTCGGTACCGCGCGACCACATGATCGTGCTCGATGACTCGCTGTTCGGACGCAGCGGCCGGTTGCGGGTCCGCCTCCTCAGCCACACCGAGGCACAGCAGGTGACGGGGCTCACGACGCTCTTCGGCGCCGACGCCGTGACACGCCCAGCGGTACTGGGCATGGCGACCGTGGATGACCCGAACGCGTTTGCCTTCATCACGCTCAAGCCGTGGCGCGAGAAGCGCGGGGCGTACGTCGGCCCGTATCGCATGGGCTGGTGGCCCGGCGAGCGTGCGGTCGTGACCGCAAGCTACGAGAACCCGACCGGCTTCATCGAGGTGACGCCGGAGAATGCGTCGACCCGGGTGTCGGCCCACTTCACCCTCCGCGACTTCCTCACGCACGACCAGGATCACGTGTGGCCGAAGTACGTGGTGCTGCGCGAGGCGCTGCTCGACAAGCTCGAGCTCGTGCTCGCGAGCATGCAGGCGCAGGGCGTGCCGACGGGCAGCGTGCGCGTGCTGAGCGGCTTCCGAGCTCCGTACTACAACGCCGGTCTCGTGGGTGAAGGGGCCGCGCGCGCGAGCCGCCATCAGTTCGGCGACGCGTCGGACATCATCATCGACAACGACCGGAACGGCCGCATGGACGACCTCAACGGCGACGGCCGCGTGGACTTCCAGGACACCGAGGTCATCCTGCGCGCGGTCGAGCGCGTCGAGCGGATGTACCCGGAGCTCGTCGGCGGGCTGGGACTCTACGCGGGGATGGGACCGAGCGGCCCGTTCGCGCACATCGACGTCCGCGGCTCGCGAGCGCGGTGGACGAATCGCGGCCCGGCGAAGCGTCCCGCCGCTCCGCGTTATGCATGGAGCGGCACCAGCGACCCCACCCGCGCCGAGCGCGTGGGCGGATGCACGGCGACGGGCGCATCGGCCGCGCTTTGCGTCGGAGTCAAGTAACCGGGAACAGGGAACGGCGAACCGGGGCTGCCAGCCGGAAGGCCAGCTGGGAGCCGGCCTCCCAGCTCGCAGCTTTGTTCTCCTACAGCGGTACGTCGACCGTCCACCCCCGCTTCACCCGCTCGAAAAAGTACCCCGCCGCGTACGCGACCTGCGACCAGAAGTTGAGCAGCGCCAACACCACGCCGCGTCCGTTGCGCGATGTCCGGAGCGGATACATGACGAGCCCACTATAGAAGCGCGCCGGCTCTACCTTCAACGACCGCTCGCCGCGCCGAGCGCGTGACCGGTGAAGGTCGAACGCGCCGCGGCCGTAGTTGAAGTGCATCCGGTTGAACCGCGCGAACCCCATCGCATGCGCGTGACCCACGACCGCGTTAGGCACGTACACGAGCGGCCGGCCTGACCGCGACCATCGCTCGCACAGATCACGATCCTCGGCGGCGGCGCGCTCGAAACGCACATCGAACCCGCCAAGCGCGAGAAATTCGGCGCGGGGCACCACCAGGTTGTTGCTCGTGAAGAAATGACCCGGCCGGCGCTCGCTGCCAAAGTACTCGTACAGGTAATCCACCATCCCCTGACTCGCGGTCGCGAAGACGTCGTCAGCCAGGACGTTGATCGTTCGTCCACCGATCGCCGCGCCGTCGCCCGCCGACTGTCGAGCGCGATGAACCTCGCGCAGCCAGTCAGGCCGCGGCGTACAGTCATCGTCCGTGAACGCGAGATACGCGCCGCGCGCGAGCGAGGCGCCAAGGTTTCGCGCCGCTGCCGGCCCACCGTGCTCGGCGCACACCAACCGGGCGACCACGTCGCTCTCGAGCGTCGCGATCAGATCCTGCGGCGGTGATGGGCTGCCGTCGTCCACGACCACGAGCTCGAACCTGTCCCGCGGAAAGTCGAGCGCGTTGATCGCCGCGAGACATCGCGCAAGCGGCTCACGACGCCGGTACGTCGGGACGATGATCGAGTACTCGGGGGCAGTCGACGACGTTGCGCTCGATGTCACGGACGCAGGCGTCTCCACGCTCACTCGCCGTCGCCCAGCATCCGCGCGAGCTCGCCACGCCAGGGCGGAAGGGTCACTCCGAAACGGCGCTCGGTGCGGGGATTGGCGAGCGCCGAGTAGGCTGGTCGGGGCGCCACCGCGGCGAACTCCGCGGCCGATACGGGGACGATCGTCGGGGCGCCGTCCGCGAGCTGCGTCTCCAGAATCCTGAGGATCTCGCGCGCAATCTCGAGCCGACTGGCTGGCCCGCTTCCACCCAGGTGGTAGACTCCCCAGTCGTGCTCCGCCAATTGGAAACCTTCCCCGGTCCGTAGCGACCGCACGATAGCCGTCGTCGCGCGCGCGAGCGAACGACTCCACGTCGGTGAGCCGACCTGGTCGGATACCACACGAATCGTCTGCTGTTCGCGAGCGTTGCGCAGAAACGTCGCAACGAACCCGGCGCTGGTGCGAGAATACACCCAGCTCGTTCGGATGATCAGGTGTGGAGCGCCGGCCGTCGCCACCTGCCGCTCACCTCCCAGCTTCGAGACTCCATACGCGTTGATGGGGTTCGGTGCGTCGCGTTCCTCGTACGGAGTCGTCGTTCGGCCGTCGAAGACGTAGTCCGTGGAATAGTGCACGAGCAGCGCCCCCGCCCGGCTGGCTTCTTCCGCCATAACGGCGGGCGCAGTCTCGTTCAGGGCGCGCGCGAGCTCCGGCTCACGCTCGGCCTGATCTACGTTGGTGAGTGCCGCACTGTTTACGATGAGCGCCGGCTTCATCGTGCGGATGATTTCGCGCAGCGCACTGGCGTTCGTGAGATCCACAGCGGACCGCGGCGGCGCGATGACCGTTCCGAGCTCGTCGAGCGACGTGATGAGCTCACGCCCAACCTGCCCCGTTCCGCCAAACACGAGGAGCGGCCGAGCGACGCGTTTGGCCCTCGGCGATGTCACCGGTCCAGACGCGGTAACCAGTCAGCCGGCAGCTGGCGAAGCGGGCGGGCAGCGGCATCGCGAGCCGATACGACGGCATCGACGATCGGCCATGAGATCGCGAGCTCGGGATCGTTCCACCGGAGCGTCCGCTCATGCTCCGGTGCGTAATAGGCCGAGCATTTGTAGACCACGACCGAGACTTCCGACGTTGTCTGATAGCCGTGCGCGAAGCCAGGTGGGACGAAAAGCTGACGCCCGTTTTCTTCGGAGAGGGTGTAGCCGCACCAGCGCCCGAACGTGGGCGAGCCGACGCGAACATCGACGACGACGTCGAAGACTTCGCCGGACGGCACCGAGACCAGCTTCGCCTGGGCGCTCGGATGCTGGAAGTGCAGCCCGCGAACGACACCGCGACTGGACTTCGCGACGTTGTCCTGGACGAACGGCGGGAGGCCGGCCGCCTGGGCGTCGTTGTCACGCCACAGCTCCGAAAAGAAGCCGCGCGCGTCGCGGGCAACGCGGCGATCGAAGAGCCTGACGTCAGGAATCGCCGCGGCGCCGGGCGGGGTCACGGATGGCACCACATCAGCGGGCTGCCCGCCGAGTCATGGGGTGGCCTCCACCAGTTCAGCGCTCACGAGCATGAGGCCGGTCCACGGTTGCCGACGGCATCTCGTCGGGTAGGTCCGCGTCGACAGCGGGGAAACAGCCATGGGTCCGGAACCTAGCCTTCGCGTTCGCGACTGTGAAGCAGCGTGATTCCGCGTTGTATTCAAGCCACACCTGTGGACTGTTCGCGGCATGCGGATCACACGTCGTGCGGCCTCCTTCACGAGGCGAATAGCCGTTGTCGCAGGAGATACGCGGGGAACACTGCTGTTTGGCGATCAATGCGACGTCGGCACATCGGTTGCCATCCTACTCGCCGCGCAAGCCGCCGTTCGCGCCGGCGAGCGGTCACACTCAGCAGTCGAGCCCACTCGGTACGCCGAGAGCTTGGGGCTGGGGTGGCCGCCGCCAGGCGCCAACAACGTCGGTTAGTCGGAGCTGATAGCCGATAGCTGTCAGCTGATGGCTGTTTTCTTACGCCTCGAGCTGCCAGCCGCTCTCGCGCTGCTTGATGGCGCGCGCGGGGACGCCGACGGCCGTGCAGTTCGCGGGGAGGTCGTTTGCGATCACGGCACCTGCCCCCACGATCGTCCACTCACCGATCTGCACGCCCTCGATCGTCGTGACACCGCTGCCGATCTCGGCCCCGGTGCCCACCACGACACCGCCTGACAGATTCGTGGCTGGGGCGATCGTCGCGAAATCCTCCACGCGACAGTCGTGGCTGATGTTGCACACGCGGTTCACACTCACGAACGCGCCGATGTGAATGTTCACGGTGAGCATCGTCCCGGCGGCAATGGAGGTGCCGGGGCCGATCTCGAGCCAGCGGCAGAGCCGGACCGACGGGTGCACGGCCGTGATGAACCGTTGCGCATCGCTACCCACGCGCGCGACGATGCGTCGCTTCGCGGTGGGACTGCCGACGCCGAGGGCGATGCGGACGCTCGCGCCCTCGTCGCTGAGCCAGTCGATGCCGCCAAGTACCGGCAGGCCATTGACTTCGCGGCCGTGTGTGGCGGGATCGTCGTCGATGAATCCGAGCACATCCCACCGCGCGCGGTGGGCGTTGATGTCTTCGATGAGCTGGACGGTCTCGCGTCCGTATCCACCTGCGCCGTACACGACGACCGGCTGGATACGGTCGCCAAAGAGATCACGCACGCTGCTGCTCCGGGGTTGAGAAATCGATTACATCACTCCGGTGATCGACGTCCCAAATGCCGAGGTCGCAACGTTAACGGACGGCAAGGTTCAGGGGAGGGGGACGGGCCCGTGAGGGGAGGGCGGGCCCAGTGAATGAGTGTGGGTGCTTGGCGGGCTTGGTCGAGGGTGGGGGAGCCCTCTTTCGGGTGCCCGAATCCAAGTAGTGAGTAGCCAGTATTGAGTCGGCCAGTAAACCAGTAAACGACTGGATTACTGGCTACTCATGACTGGTTACTCATTACTTGGATTCCTCTTCCCGATAGAGGGCCGGCCATGCGCGAGCCACCCAGCCCAACACCCGCACTCATTCACTGGCCGTGCTTCGCGTGAAGGAGCCGGCGAGCGGCTCGATGCCATAGTACTCCCGGTACCAAGCGACGAAGCGGCGTACCCCTTCCTCGATGCTCGTCGCGGGCCGGAACCCGACGTCGCGCTCGAGATCGTCCACATCGGCGTACGTGGCGGCGACATCGCCCGGCTGCATGTCGAGGAACTGCTTGCGTGCCGTCTGGCCGAGCGCGTCCTCGAGCACCTCGATCAATCGTCCGAGCTGGACCGGCGCGTTGTTGCCGATGTTGTAGATCCGGTACGGGGCCTTGCTCGTCGCGGGATCGGGGGCGTCACTCGACCAGCGCTCGTTAGGTGCGGCGGTGTTGTCGGTCACGCGCACCACGCCCTCGACGATGTCATCGATGTACGTGAAGTCACGCTGCATCTTGCCGTGATTGAACACTTGGATCTCGCGCCCCTCGAGGATCGCCTTCGTGAACAGGAAGAGCGCCATGTCCGGGCGTCCCCACGGACCGTACACCGTGAAGAAGCGAAGGCCGGTGGTCGGGATGCGATAGAGATGGCTGTAGCAGTGCGCCATGAGCTCGTTCGCCTTCTTCGTCGCGGCGTAGAGACTCACCGGATGGTCCACGTTGTCGTGCACGGCGAACGGCATGTGCGTGTTCGCGCCGTAGACCGATGACGACGACGCGTAGACCAGGTGCTCCACCGGGTTATGGCGACATCCCTCGAGGATGTTCAGGAACCCGACGACGTTGCTCTCGACATAGGCGTGCGGATTGATGAGTGAGTAGCGCACGCCGGCCTGCGCCGCGAGATGCACGACCCGATCGAATCGCTCCTGGACGAAGAGATCGGAGATGCGGCGATCGGCGACGTCCATCTGGACGAACTGGAAGCGCTCGTGAGGCCGGAGCCGAGCGAGGCGCGCCTCCTTGAGCGAGACGTCGTAGTAGTCGTTCACCGAGTCGAGCCCGATGACGGTGTCGCCGCGCGCGAGCAGCCGCGTGGCGGTGTGGTATCCGATGAAACCGGCGGCGCCTGTAACGAGGATCTTGGCCATTGACGGGGATGACGGTCAGCTCAGGGCGCATGAGAGGTCATGCGTAATACGGCGAGGGAAGATACCATCGCCATCGAGCGCCCAGAGTTAAGACCGAATTGGTGGGCAGAAGTAAGCGATTGATCGGCCCTTCTTGTTTTCGGGCTTTGTTCGGTATAAAGTCTGCTCAAGCTGCTCGGCATCCGGAGCAGGCAGTGCCCGTCGTTCCCGTCTCGATGGTCGTCGCCGTCCTCGCCCAATGCCCGCCGTTTCCATTGCCGCTCTTCGAGAGCTCATAGAGCAGCGATTTCCCGATGCGACGCCGCTCCATCGGTTGGCGGAGCCGGTGGCAACGGGGGTTGGACCGTTGGACCGGATCCTTCCGGGGGGCGGACTGCCGCGCGGGAAGCTGACGGTGTGGACACCGCAGGGCGGCGCGTGCGCCATGCTGCGTGCCGCATGCCGGTCCGCCGTGATGAACGGGGAGCGATCCGTCTGGATCGACACCGCGGGCACGACGGTCGGCGCATTCTGGGAGGAGGGTCCGTATCTCGTGCAACCCAAGAGCCGGAAAGACGCGCTTCGCGGCGCCGAGGAGCTGCTCAGGTGCGGTGGGTTTGCGCTCGTGGTGCTCGACGGGACGGAGCCCGAGGGCACGGAGACCGTTCGGCTGACGCGTGCCGTTCGAGAAGGCGGCGGCGCATTCGTCGCGATCACGCCGCATCCGTCTCTGGCCGCGCTCCGGATCGAGTCGAAGATCATCCCGCACAGTTATCAGTGGCGGCGCGACCCGTTCAACGATCCGGTGGAGGTTCAACACGCAACGATTCGGGTGCGCGCGCGCGCGGCGGGATGGAACGCGAGCGCCGACATCACGGTTCCGGTCACACCTCACGATGTTCGTCTGTCTCTGGAGCCCGGCCTGGCGGACCGCCGCGGACTCCCTCGCTGACCTGTCCCCCGCCCTCCTCACGGTCGCACCACGCGTAGTCACGGAGGAGCGGCGGGGCGGGCTGGTGTGGGTGGACGCTCGAGGCCTCGACGCCGAGCGCGTGGCGCGCGAGGCGTTAGGCGTGCTGCTGCGGCTCGGTCTGTCGAACGTGAAGGTGGGTATTGGGAAGACAGCCATCGTCGCGGAAATCACCGCAGCAGCGGGAACCGGTTCCCCGTTCCCGGTTCCCATTTCGTTAGGCGCACACCCCGTCTCCATTCTCGAGCCCGATCCCGCCCTCGCCACGCTCCTCGACGGCATCGGCGTCGAGACGTGCGGCGACCTCGCGGCGCTCGAGGCCGAGTCGGTCGAAGTGCGCCTCGGCGCCGAGGGCGTGCGGCTCTGGAAGCTCGCGCGCGGCGAGGACGATCGGCTCATCTTCTCGCCCCTCCCGCGCGAGATGCCGCACGCGTCGCTCGAGTGGAGCGACTACGCGCTCAGCGACACGGAGCGGCTCCTCTTCTCGGTGAACGCGCTGCTCGGCACGGTGTGCGAGCGGCTCGTGGAACGGGGATCGCTCGCACGGGAGATGATACTCGACCTGCAGCTGGCGAACCGGAGCACGTTGGCAAATACCATTCGTGCGGGCCGCCCGACGGCGAGCCGCAAGACCTGGCTCCGGCTCGCGCGCCTAACGCTGGAGCGCCTGGTGCTGCCGGCGGGCGTCGTCGGCCTCACGCTGCGGGCGGCGGCGGTCGTCACGGATGACGGTCAGCAAGGCGACCTGTTCGACCGTGGGTTCGCGACGGCGGCCGCGACCGAAGCGGCGCTCGCGTCGCTCGCCGAGGATCAAGGGGATGTGGTGGTCGTACCGGAGAACACGGCGCACCCGCTGCTCGAGCGAAGGACGGTGTGGGTCGGACATCATCGCGAATCGGGCGGGTGCCCGCCGAAGGCGGGCGGGGGGAATCGGGAATCGACCGGCCCCGGGACGCGTCGACCGCGACGCAGCCAACCTTCGGCGTCCGCTGTTCCCGATTCCCGATTCCCGATTCCCGGTTCCCGACAATTGTTCCCGGTTCCCGATGTTCCAGACTCCCGACTCACCCTGTATCTGCTTCCCACCCCTCGCGCGATCGAAGCGCGCACCGAGGCGCGACGCGATCACGTCGTGCCCACCGCATATCGCGACGGCGGCGCGTGGTACGCGGTGCTCTCGGCGGCGGGGCCTGATCGCGTGTCGGGCGAGCGGTGGGGGGATGGGTTCGCGCGTGAGTACTACCGGTGTGTCATTGACGATGGAGGAATGGTGTGGCTGTATCGCGATGCGCGGGCGGATGGGTGGTACCTCCATGGATGGTGGGA
>DAINRQ010000028.1:0-24756 GCA_036741775.1 Gemmatimonadaceae bacterium
CGCTCAGGTCCCACGTGCGAATGATGTTCGCGTCCGCCTCGCCGAGCTCGATGTCGTCGAGGACGATGGGGACGAGGCATGGACGCATGTTCGAGCAGGAGCCCTGCATCTGCGGCTCGCCGTCGATCCCGCGGCTGCCGATCCCGGATTTCATACCAGGCTTCCCACCGATGCTCTCGACGCCACGGTTGTCGGTGCTCACGCGCTGCTTCTCGCTTCCGCAGTTGGACCGCATGCTCGCGACGTGCGGTCGGCCGTCGGTATCGGTCTGGAGTGAGAGGCCCGGGAACCGCATGGTCGCGACGACGTTGAAGTCGCGGTCGGCGTCGCGCGTGAGATCAGCCTCGGTCAGGAAACGGCCGAGTCCCTGCTTGCGGCGCGTCTCGAAGTCCTTGAGGCCGCGTGGCACCTCCGTGGCGGTCACGTCCACGCTGGGTAGCGTCGCTCCCGATTTCTCGAGCCGAAACGCGACGGTCATCGAGTCGCCGCCGAACCGGAGCGTGGTGTCGGTCGCGACGTAACCGAGCATCCGCACGCGGACGCGCCGGTCTCCACTCGCGACGTCGGTAATGCGAGCCTGCCCGGCGGCATCAGTCAGGTGAACGAGCTTGAGCTCGGGCAACACCACTTCGGCACCGGCAAGCGGCGAACCCGACTGTGCGTCGGCTACCGTGACGGAGACGGTCGAGCGTCCCCCTTGGGCGGCGGCGGGGGAAGCGAGGAGGACGAGCGCGGCAATCACATGGCCTGCGCGAGAGACGTTCGTCGGTTGCATCCGCGACATATCTCGGGGTGAGGTATCGGAACGGGAGGGGCACGCAGTCGGCGGCCCCTGGCTCGAACAGTATCCTATACCGCGGGCAGACCTAACGCCACCGTCAGGGGGCTGACGCTTTCGACCCATGCGCACCTAACGAGTCTGCGATGAGGCCGAGCCCGCACCTACCAATGAAACGGCCCGCGCCGTTCGGCGCGGGCCGGTCTGCTTCATCATCGGTCCTGGGTTGCGGGCTGCTGCGCAGGTTCCGCTTTCCCGGCGTCGAGATCGTTCCAGTTCAGGATCGCGTTGAAGCCGAGGAAGTACGTCCCCTGCGTCTGCCACCGCCAGAACGGCCGGATCCCGAACATCACCACGTGGCCATTCCCGACCTTGGCATCCACGACTTGTGCGCGATTGGCGAGTGCCTGACCGCCAACGAGCGTCCCCGAAAGAAGCATGTCGTTCGCGTTCCCTGGGAACGACATCACCACACGCGGTCGCACCGCGTCGCTCCCGCCACCGAACCCTCCACCGCCGGCGAACTGGCGGAACCCGGCCGAATCCGCCCGGGCGCCGCGACCACGGTCGCCTGACGCTGACGAATCCTGCTCCCACGGCGAGAGCCGAAGCCGGTTCGCCATGGGCGTGACGTTCTGGCCGAGCCCCGCGTTCACGTTTCCGCCACCACCGCCGCCGAACCCGCCGAACCCGCCGCCACCGCCCACGTTGAGCACCGGCGCCTGATTGAAGTACACCGGGAGCTGCGTCCCATCGTACCCGTACGCGAGCGGACTCTTCGGGTCACTGATGATGCCGCGCAGAATCGAGCCGCGCACGAACAGATCGTCCGGCTGTTCGACCGAGACGCCCGTGGTGATGCCGAACTCCGGGAAGATGATCGCGGTGGACCCTTCGGTGATGAGCGTGCCGCCGGCCTGCACGAACTTGGCCAGCTCGAGGAGCCCCTCCATCCCCATCCCGCCGCGGATGTCATCGCTCTGATCGAGCGCGGCGAGGTTCGGCGTGGCCGCGGTTTTCTTGTACGGCAGCGGCCTCGGGTTGGTTTTCGGAATCCCATTCACCTGCGAGGTCGCGTTGCCGCCGACGTGCGGGAAGATGATCACGTCGTACTTCGCTTTGAGGTTGCCATCGCGAAGCTTCTGGTCCGCGAAATACGTGTACGGCACGCCGTACGTGTCGAGCGCGGCGCGCACCCACCCTTCATCCTGCGTGCGCTGCCAGCTGTGTACGTACCCAATGCGCGGGACGTCGAGCTCGTGCGTCTTCACCGTCGGCGCGGACGCCACGGCCCATCCGGAGAGTCCGAGGTCCCGCAGCTGCGGCTCGAGCGTCGCCCGATCGGCGTTGGGGATGATGAACGCACCAGCACGAAACTTACGGCCCGCGAGCTCGAAGTCGTCTTCCGCGGCGAGCATGCGAACCTTCGCGTTCGCGAACCGGAACTTCATCAAATTATTGTCGGTCGTGTGGTCGACCACGAGCACGCTGCCCGACCCCTCGATGCCGCCCGGCGCCTTCGCATCCGCTGCCAGCATCGTCATCGGGTGGGTCTGAATGCTCTTGTCGGTGACGGGCACGATCCGGACGTTCCGCATGAGCGGGAAGGTCCATCCGGTATCGTCGTACGGCCGCGGGTTCTGCGGCGCGAAGTTCTGCAGGGAGAAGTACATGTCGGCGAGCGTGCGGTACGGCTGATCCGCACGGACGATGTAGTCGCCCGCCTTCACGTCGAGCGAGCCGACCTTGAACGCCGAGCTCGCGGTGTGGATCTCGAGCCCCTGGCGACGCAGCTCGTTCACCGCATCCGCGGCGTCCGCCTTGCGACGCTGCGTCGCGGGAATCACCCACCCGAACGTCGGCCCGTCCTTCCCCTTCTGCACGGAGCGCTTGTTCTTCAGCCAGTAGTTCTCGAGGTACGTCTCCTTGTTCTTCGCGAAGTGGGAGAGCGAGAAGAGCACCCCGGACTGCTGGATGTTGGTGTTGTTCCGTGGGCCCCACTTGATGTACGGCAACGGCGGATTCGGCCGGAACCACTCGCGGCTCGTCGTGTTCGCCCCGGGTCGCACTTCGTAGTTGTCGGGCCCGTAGCTCTGCACCTCGTAGAAGCGCCCGATCGCGTTATGCGAGTGCGCGATGAAGAACATGTAGTTCGGCGTCCACCCGTCGTAGAACCCGTATGTCCACACGCCGGGCACGCCGCGCTTCGTCATCTCCATCACGTCGTTCTTCGCGAGCATCCACCACTCGTCCACCGTGATGGCATCGATCGCTTCGTTGTACGGGCCGGTGCCGGTGGACGAATACAGGTAGGTGGACGCCTCGTGCAGGTCGTGCATCACGGTCGGCTTCCACTCGTTCTGCACGCGAGTGACCGCGCGCGTGAGCTGGAGGAACTGCCCCATGCCGTCGCGGTTGTTGTCGTGCGCGACGTACTTGCCCCAGTACATGAGGGGCAGCCGCTGCGACCCCTGCGGGAGCTTCTTGTTGAAGTAGTACGTGTCGACCTGCTTCTCACGCCCATCGACCTCGATCACCGGGGTGATGAACGTGATGATGTTGTTGCGGATGTTCTGGATGAACGGCGTCTCCTGCACCGCGAGGCGGTAGGCGAGCTCCATGAGCATCTCTGGCCCACCGTTCTCCGGAGAGTGCATTCCGCTCGTGAGCCAGTAGATCGGCTTCGCGGTGTTGATGAGTTGTCGGGCGCGCTCGTCCGTCGTGGTGCGCGGGTCGGTGAGCTCCCGAAGCATCCCCTTGTGGCGCTCGAGGTCGCGGATCGTTGCCTCGTCGGCGACGGCGAGCAGCACCATGTCACGCCCTTCCTCCGACTTGCCGATCCGCCACACCGTGACGCGGTCGGACGCCGCGTCGAGCGCGTCGAAGTATCGATGGATGTCTTTCGCGTACGTCAGCTCACCGGGCGTGCCGACGATGCGCCCGAGGAACTTGAGCGGCGTCGGGACGGTCGGGGACGCGGGAAGGTGATCGACGAGCTCCGTCGTGATCCGCGGATCCTGGAGGTATTCCTTGATCTTCCTGGTGTACTCCTCGTCGATCGGCTGCGCGGCGGACTGCGCCGGGGCGGCGTTCTGCGCCAGCGCAACGGCTGCGGGCGCTGCCATGAATACCGCGGCGGCCACGATGGGCCACGCGAGCCGTCGCACGGGTCGCTTCCGACGCGACATGTCGTTCCTCCTGGAGATTGTGTCGATCACGCCGGCCTTTCCCGGCAGGGCGGACACTGTAGGTACGCACAAGTCACACAGGACGCTAGCCAGGAGCAAAGAAAGGCGCTGAGTGACGGGTCCCACGCGCTGGTAGCGGGAACTGGTAGCTCGAGCGTGAACGCCCGTACGTGTAGAGCCAGGCGCGCGCGAGCCGGTCGGACTACGAAGACGCGGAAAGGGCCGAAACGGCCGGATGACGACTTTGCATCGACGTCGAGCCGCGCAACAGGCCGGAACCGAACGGGGGACCGCCGCCCGGGACGCCACCGTCCCCGAGCAGCCGTTCCCCTCTCTCTCTTTGAGGCCGCTGGCGAGACCAACCATGCTGCCGCCCGAGTCATCTTCGTAATCCTGTTAATCCTGTCCATCCTGTCTCCCCTGCTGTTCCCGACCGGTCGCGATGGCGGCTCGCGCGCTGAGGCTCGGACGGAGCTACGGCAAGAGACAAAGACAAAGGCAAAAGACAGGATGGACAGGATGGACAGGATGGACTGGATGGCGCTCCGGGCGTGAAAGCTCCTCGCTCCAGGAGCGGGAATGAAACAAGGGAACTGCCGCCCGGAACTCCACCGTCCTCGTGAGCCGTCCCCGATTCCCGACTCCCAACGAGTCATCCGGCCGTTTCGGCCCTTTCCGCGTCGTCGTAGTTCCGACCGGCCCGCGCGCGCCGGACCATAGGCGCGGATGCTGTTCTCGGCGGCCGTCGCCGCGTCCGCCGCTGCCGCGCCCTCCGCGTCCGCCCGATGGCGCGATGAAGCGAAACGATGCGTTAGGACTCTGACCCCGAACGCGCCGAACGCGAGGGCAAAGAAGGCGCTGGTTGACGCGGTCCGACGCGAGAAGCGTCCAACTGCCACGTCAACCAGCGCTCTTCATGCGGTTGGTTACAATGGTTTCTGTCCGACGACAATCGTCGGCGTCGGGTTGGCCGTCGACCCGAGCGTCACGGTGCCGTTTCCGAGCTGGCCCGTGTCGTTCCGCCCCCAGCACCACACCTTCAGTCGGTCCTTGCTGATCGCGCACGTGTGCGACCCGCTCCCGGTCCCGATCCCGCTCGCGGCCACCTCCACCGCCTGGACGCCGCCCACGAGTGCCGGCGTGCCCGTACCGGCGCCACCACCCGGGCCGAGTTGCCCCGAGCTGTTCGAGCCCCAGCAGTAGACCGATTGCGTGCTCGTCACCCCGCACGCATGCCCGAAGCCCGCCGAGATCTGCTGGAACGTCAGACCGCCGACCATCGCCACGGGTGACGACGAGTCACCGGTGTTCCCCGCACCGAGCTTGTTGTTGTTGCTGCCCCAGCAATAGCCCTGGCCCAACGTCGTGATCGCGCAGGTGTACTGATTGCCGAGCGACACGCTCTGGAACTTGTGGCCGCCCACCACCACGCTCGGCGTCGCGCTGTACACGTTGCCGTAGGCGATCTTCTGCCCGTCGCCGAGCTGCCCGATGCTGTTGGCGCCCCAGCAGTACGCATTGCCGTCAGTCGTTAGGCCGCAGGTGAACCCGGTCCCCGCGACGATCTTCGCGAACGACAGCGTCTCACTCACCCGCGTGGGCATCGAGCTCATGGCCGTCCCCTTCCCGAGCTGACGCCAATCATTGTTGCCCCAGCAGTACGCACGGTTGTCGGTGCCCACGCCGCAGCTGTGGTCGGCGCCAGCAGAGATGGAGCGGAACGTGAGGCCACCGCCCACGGGAACGGGAACGGCGCTCGGATTCCCGCTCGCGCCATTGCCGAGCATCCCCCACCCGTTGTACCCCCAGCAGTACCCCTTGCCGTCGAACGTGACACCGCACGTGTGGCGGCCATACGTGGAGATCTGCGCGAACCGGGCATCGCCGGGAACCTTGACCGGCGTCGGGCTCATCACGTCGGCACCGAACTGGCTGCTGCCGATCCGCCCTTCGTTGCCGTTCAACCCCCAGCACCACACGATGCCGCCACTCGCGATGTCGCACGCGTGCATGGTGCCGGCGGAAATCGAGCGATACTTGATCACGATCACGCGCGTCACCGTCGCCGTCTTCCCTTCGCTCGTCGCCGTCACGGTGACGGTACCACGGTCCTTCCCCGTGAGCATACCGGTCACGGCATCGATCGCCGCAATGTTGGCATCGGACACGCTCCACCGAATCTCACGGTCGGCCAACACGTTGCCATCCGCATCGCGCAGCTGCCGGCCGATGAGCTCGGAGCTGTGCGCCTCGAGCGTGTCGAGCACAGGGGTGAGTAGGACCTGCGCAACGGGCTTCACGTTCGCCGAGACGGTGACGGTGGTCGAGCCGGTCTTGCCCTCGCTGGTTGCCGTCAGCGTCGCCGTGCCTGGCGCAACCCCGGTGACGACGCCGCTGGTCGCGTCGATCGTCGCGATGGCCGGGGCGCTCGTGGACCACGCAACCACGCGGCCGGTGAGCTCGTTCCCCTGCGCGTCCTCGAGCGTGGCCGCGAGGGTGACGGTCGCACCGACCTTGATGGCCGGCGCGTTAGGCGCGACCGTGACGGTCGCGACAGGGATCTCGGTGACCGTAATGGCGGCCTGCGCCGTCTTCCCTTCGCTCGTCGCCGTGATGTTCGCCGTCCCGGCCGAGACGCCCGTGACGGTGCCGTTGCCGTCCACCGTCGCGACGGCGCCCGCAGACGTCGTCCAGGCGATGGTGCGACCGCTGAGAACCTGACCCGCCGCGTCCTTCACGGTGGCGGCGAGTTGCGTCGTTTTCCCGATCGCCAGACTGGCGGTCCCCGGCGTGATCGACACCGAGGCGACGGGTTTCGTGCCACCACCACCAGTACCAGGTTCCGAAGGTGCGTCGCTGTCGCCACCACAAGCGGCCAGGAACGCCGCAAAGCTTGCCGCACGCGCGGCGGTGAAGATGCGTGACATGGGCTCGATGCTCTCCAAGTGGGCACGCCGCGCGAGCGATGCGAGCAGTGACTCGGCGCAGCGATAAATGACGGATTTGACCGACGCGGGCAGAATACGGCGGCCCGATCCGTCGCACTTGGGTCACTCGACCCATAGCAAGCAGCTATCAGCTATCAGCTATTCTTTGAACCCTGCCCCCCCTTTCCGGTCGTCCACCACGAACCGGTCGCGCGCGGGCATCTTCACCACCGCGAGCGTCGTGCTGTCCATCGCCGCCTCGCGATCGACGACGCCGTTCTCGGCCAGCAGGTAGGCGACTACCGCGTAAACCTCGTCGTTCGCGAGGGAACCGGGGGCCGTGATGGGCATACTGCGGCGGACGTAGTCGAACAGCGTGGACGCGTACGGCCAGTAGTTGCCGACGGTCTTCACCAGCGTCGGGTCGCGACCGAACCGGAAGCTGTCCGCCGGCTCGCGCCCGACGAGTTTTGGGCCCGCGGGCGTTCCTTCGCCCGCCGCGCCATGGCACGACGCGCACTTGGCGGCGTACACCGCGGCGCCCTCCGCCGGCGTCCCGCGCCCCGTTGGAAGCCCGGTACCGTCGGGCGCCACATCCACGTCCCACGCCGCGACCTCCGCCGGGGTCGCGGGGCGTCCGACTTCGAACCGAACCGGCGGCTCGGGAGCGAGGCGGACGTCGGAAGGCAGGTTGCCTAACGTTTGCTGGCGTCGGGCTCGGTCCGCCAGCGGGCCGCGGTCACACGCCGTGAGCCCGACAGCCACGGCCACGCAGATGCGCGGGAGCCGACGCATCAGCTCCCCGCCGCGAACGACACCTGGCCGTCCGGTTCAATGACCCACCCGCGGATGTAGTTGAAGTGATAGTCCGTGCCGCTGCCACGCGTCTCGCGAAACTCCGTGAGTGTCGGCTGCACGTACCCCGTCTCGTCGGTTGCTCGGCTCGCGATCGTTACGCGAGAACCGTCCCACCGCCACATCATGCGGAACCGCGTGTGCGCGACGGGCATCACCGGCTCCTGCAATTCGGCTTGCATCCAAGCCCGGCCACCGTCGACGCTCACATCCACGCGCTCGATCCTGCCCCGCCCACTCCACGCGAGCCCGGTGATCTGAATCCACCCGGGGCCGGCGAGCCGGGTCGGGTACGCCGGCGCCGTGATGAGTGACTTCGCGTCCATCACGAAGCTGAATTGCCGAGCGGTCCCATTCGCCAGGGGGTCGGTGTACTTCGACGTCTCGTCGCGAAACATGCCCGGGGCGTCCGCGACCTCGATCCGACGAAGCCACTTCACGCAGGTATTGCCTTCGAAGCCCGGCAACAGCAAGCGAGCCGGGTAGCCGTTCGCCGCTCGAAGCGGCTCGCCGTTGAACGCGTACGCCACCATGGCATCGTCCATCCCTTTCTCCATGGGGATGCTGCGCGAGAGCCGCGCCGCATCGCCGCCTTCGGCACGCAACCACGACGCGGCGCGGCGAACACCGACCTCGCGAAAGAGCGTCGTCAGCGCGACCCCGGTCCATTCGCCGTTGCTCGTGAGGCCGTCGACGGCCTGCGGCGTCATCTCCCGCCTCGGATTCCGGAACGCCGCACGCCCGTTGCCCGAGCACTCGAGGAACACCGTTCGCGAGATACTCGGAAGCCGGCGGAGATCATCGAGCGTGAAGATCGTGGGACGGTCCACCAACCCATGAATGAGGAGTTGGTAGCGCGCCGGATCGATCATCGCGACACCCGCATGGTGCCGCTCGAACACGAGATCGCTCGGCGTGATGGTACCGGCGAGCAGGTGCAGCGGCGTCATCGACGATCCGCTGATCGCTCCCGTCGGCGCTCGCGCCGGCCGCTCGAACGGCGACCGCTCACCTAACGCGGACGTCGGCGGCCCCGGACTCGCCGTGGGGTCGGCGGGTACGCTACTCGAGTCGGGTGCGGTGGCGGGTACCGGTACTTGCCGCGCGGCTCCCTGCCCCGCCACGGGCACAGCCGCGAGTACCGCCCCACCCGCCGATGCAGCCGCCGCGGCGAGCAAGCCGCGCCGCGTCATTCGCGGCGCCGGTCCGTCCGAGCCGCTGTCGGCAGGCGCCCTGCCCGCGACGGCATCGTCACCGCGGTCTCTCGAGGTACCCTGGTCCATCGCACTCCCTGATAATCCCGGGCGCGAATATAGACCCGCGCGACCCGGCCGCAAATCGAACGCGTCGCAGGTCACCCGGTCATTCCGAGCGTCAGCGAGGAATCGCCAACCTCCCGATAGACGGGTTGGCCTGTCGACCCCCGATGCCCCCGAGTCCCACATTCACTCTCGTGCTCGCGCTCCAAACACTTTCTTGTCGAGGGCTTCTGCGAAATCGGCGGAATCTGCACCACTCTGCGTTCATGTTCTTGCAGAACGTCCCGGTAGCGAAGGCAGGCCCTCTACCGTGACGACTGCGATTCCTCCCTTCGTTCGGAAGGACAGGGTTCAGTTCCAGGGAAGCGCGCTGCGCGCTTTCCAGTACGTCGCGCTGTCCATGACGACCTCGGCGAGCCGCCCGATGGATTCCGGCGGCATCGTGACGTCGCGCGCTCCGAGATTCGATTCGAGTTGCGCCACCGTCGTCGCACCGCTCAACACAACGTCGGCCCACTGCTGCGCGAGCACGAACGCGATCGCGAGCGCGTCGATCGACGTGCCGGCACGTTCCGCCTCCGAGGTGATAGCGGCGGCGAAAGCGGATGACACGGTGCCGATCCCGCGGCCCGTGAGCCGACCGTTCGCCAAGGCCTCCTTCACGATGACACCGACGCCTTCCGCATGCGCCGCGCGCAACGCCGGCTCGGCCGCTCGCTCGAGCAGGTTCCAGGTGGCCTGGACGGCGTCGATTACGCGTGCCCCGTCGCGGCGAAGCTCGAGCGCGCGCCAGATCGTGTCCGACTGGCGCGGCCCGCTCACCGACATCCCGATGCGCAGTCCGTCCGCTTTCGCAGCCGCCAGCGCATCGACGACGTCGGTGTCGTCGAGGACGCCGCTCTCCGGCGTCGCCGAGTGGATCTGATACAGGTCGAGATGTGGACCGAGCGCAGACCGGCTCTCCGCGAGCTGGCGCGTGAGCACGTCGATCGAATGGTCCTTCACCTCGTGCGTCGCTGCGTCCACGCGCCACGCGGCCGTGTACGTGTATCCCCACTTCGACGCGATGATGACCTGATCCGGATCGATCGCACGCGTCGCGAGCCACGAGCCCAGGAAATGCTCGGCCAATCCGTACGACCGCGCGGCATCGAAGTACCGAATACCTCCCGCGTACGCGGCATCGAGCACGTGATGCGCCCGAGTCTCCATTGCCGCCGGATCGCTGTCGCCACCGAGGTCGTCACCGTGGCCGACGTTGATGTAGCCGGGCCGCCCTAACGCCGCGAGCCCAAGCCCCATACGCGCGCGCTCTCCGCGCCTCAGTGAAGCGTGCGCGTCCACGTCGAGGCGCCGCGCTATCAGATGATTCGCTGCTCGAACGCGCTCAGCACCAACCCCACGGCCAGCTCCGCCGTGCGGTTCTGCGTGTCGAGCACCGGGTTCACCTCCACGACGTCGAGCGACAGCAGGCGCCCGCTGTCCGCGACGATCTCCATTGCGAGGTGCGCTTCTCGATACGTCGCGCCACCGGCCACCGGCGTGCCCACTCCGGGTGCGTGCACCGGGTCGACCCAATCCAGATCCATCGATACGTGCACACCGCCGGTGTCGCGGCCGGCGATGGCGAGTGCGTCCTGCATCACTGCTCTCAAGCCGCGCTCGTCGATCGCTCGCATTGTAAAGGTCGTCACACCCCACTCGCGAAGGTGACGGCGCTCAGGCTCATCGAGATCCCGCACGCCGACGAGCGCGACGTGCTGGGGCAGGACCGCTGGCGCCGGGCCGCCAAGGGCGGCGGCGATGCCGGCGAACATCGTGTCGCCGTGACCCAACAGATGCGCGAGCGGCATCCCGTGCACGTTGCCGCTGCCGGACGACTTCGGCGTGTTCGCATCGCCGTGCGCATCCAACCAGATGAGGCCAACGCGCTGCCCGCGCTGTCCGAGCGCGGCCGCGGCCCCCGCGACCGATCCCGCAGCGATGGAATGATCGCCACCGATCGTGATCGGCACTGCCCCGGCGACGATCGCGTCAGCGGTCACGCGCGCGAGCTCGGTGCACGTCACCGTGATCGCGGGGAGGAAGACGCTCACGGGACCGGGCTGATCGCTCGCCTGATGCCACAACACCTCCGGCAGCGGCGCCGCTACGTCGTCGTCGGTTTCGACGGTGTGTCCGAGCGCCTCGAGGCGCCTCGCGAGGTCCGCCACCCGTAGCGCTGACGGACCCATATCGACCCCACGCCGGCTCGCACCGAGGTCCATCGGCACGCCGGTGATTCGTATGCGACTCAGATATTCCTCCGATCCGTGCGAAGGGCATTCGTGAAGCCCGTGGGGATTTTATCATTCGTCATGCGAACTCCCAAATTCTGCAGGACGGTCCTCGTGGCCGCGACGTGGTCGGTGGTTGCTTGCGCCGAGCGCGCCGGCTCCGCGAACGACTCTGCAGCCCAGAGCCAGTCGACTCGTGTGGACACGCCGGCTTCGACCGCCGGTGCGTCGCCAGCGACGTGGGTCGTCACGCCTTCAGGAATCGGACCTGTACGCGTCGGGATGCATGCGAACGACTTGAGCACCGTGGCCGGTAACGTCGGAGCTGTGCCCTCCGATGACTGCGCGTACGTTCGCCCCGACAGCCTTCCGGCCGGCGTCTCCCTAATGCTGGTTCGCGGCGAGATCGCGCGCGTCGACGTGGATAGCGCCGGAGTGCCCACAGCCGAAGGTGCATCCGTCGGCGATCCGGCATCTCGGCTGGAAGAGCTCTACACCGGCCGAACGACCACGACCCCTCACAAGT
Source organism: Gemmatimonadaceae bacterium (assembly GCA_036741775.1). GTDB lineage: Bacteria > Gemmatimonadota > Gemmatimonadetes > Gemmatimonadales > Gemmatimonadaceae > JAJKIV01. The sequence goes on from DAINRQ010000028.1 coordinate 11,810, forward strand.
ACGTCTCCGGTGCGCAGTACGTCTCGGTGCGCGGGGCCGCGCCCAGCGACTCGAATCGTATCGTCTTCGAAGTCGAGAATGGCCGTGTCACGCGGTACCGAGCCGGTCGCGTTCCTGAAGTCGAGTGGGTGGAGCGCTGCGGCTGACAACCCCATCCTCGATCGACCCCACCCATTCGCACGCCGGCCCATTGATCCCCACCTTCGGTTTGACCCACCTCGCCCTCGGCGTCGGCGACGTCGATCGTGCATTCGAGTTCTACGAGCAGGTGTTCGGGATGGTCGCCGTTTATCGCAGCCCGGAGTTCCTCCAGGCGCAGACACCCGGAGCACGCGATGTCCTGGTGTTCGAGCGCACGCGGCGAAAGGCCGGGAGAACCGGGTCGATCGCCCATTTCGGGTTCCGACTGACCGACGCGCACAGCATTGCGGGTGTTGCCGATGCGATCGAAAAGGCGGGCGGGACGATAGTCGAGCAGGGAGAGTTCTGTCCTGGCGAGCCTTACGTGTTCGCGCGTGACCGGGACGGCTACCTGATCGAGGTGTGGTTCGAGATCCCGACGCGGGTCGATCCGAAGTGATTCGTTGGCAACACTGTAGAATGCACGACTAACCGGCTCCTAACCGGCTGGCGAGAAATATGACGCGAGCCCTAGCGCAAGCTCGGCCAGTGCTGACACCTTGTCGCGTCCGCATAAAGATCCTTCTTCGCCGGATTGGAGCCCTGACCGAACACACATCGCCGCACAGCGCCCCGGACCCGGGAGCCGCGAGCGACGCACTTCTCGAGCTGACCCAGGACGCGGTCATCGTCCGGGACCCCCACGACCGAGTCGTCTACTGGAACCGCGCCGCGCAGACCCTCTACGGCTGGTCTCGCCGCGAGGCCCTCGGCGTGGTCGTTCATGACCTCCTGCGCACGCAGTTCCCCGGAGATCGAGCCGAGGTCGTGGCGACGCTACGGCGCCTCGGCTCATGGGATGGCTTGCTGCGCCACCAGACGCGCGACCATGGCGAGATCGTCACGTGGAGCCGATGGTCGGCGGTACACGATCGCAACGGCAGGATCGTGTCCGTCCTCGAAACGAACCGCGACGTCACCGAGCAGCAACACGACCTCGAAGCGCTACGCGCGCGCGTGATCCAGCTGCAGGCGGCGGTAGAGCGACACGAGCTCGAGCAGTCCGTGCTCCGGGACGACGTGACTCGATGGCGCGCGATCGTGGATGCGGCGATGGACGCGATCATCTCGGTGGATGACGACAATCGGATCAGCGCGATCAACCCGGCTGCGACTGCGCTCCTGCGGGTGCCGGAGCATGAGGTCGTGGGCCAGCCTCGCAAGCGGTTCCTGCCGTCTACCACCACGAGCGGGTCCGGAGCAAGTAAAGCCGAGAGTGGAGACACTAGTGATCGAGCGCCGACCGAAGTGACCGCGTGCCGGGGCGACGACACCGAGGTTCGCATCCAACTGGTGACGATCCGGGTTCCGATCGCCGGCCGGCAGCAGACCTCGCACATTTTTCGAGCGGTAGACTAGCGCATTCTCCGGGGGTTGTGGGCCCCCGGCCGCGTCCTATCTTGGAGGCAACACACATCCGGCGGGCGATTGGCTCACGTCTGCCAGCCCCACCGCGATTCCCCGCGCACGCGACGCGTACACCTCGCCGTGAAGGTGCCGTTGGCGAGTTCCCGAGGTGCTCCCGACGATGCGGCCCGATTCGTCGCGATCCGTCACCGAGATGCTCGATGCGTGGGGGCGAGGCGACCGTGCCGCGCTCGATGCGCTGGTCCCGACGGTCTACGCGATGTTGCACCAACAGGCTGAGCGCGCGCTGCGCCGGCAGCCCGACGGGCACACGCTCCAGCCGACGGCGCTCGTCCACGAAGCGTACGTTCGCCTGGCGAGTCAGCCCGGCGCCGGTGCGAACAGCCGCTCGCATTTCTTCGCGGTCGCGGCAATGGTCATGCGCTCCGTCCTCGTCGATCATGCGCGCGCTCGACAGCGCGCGAAGCGTGGCGGCGACGCGCGAGCGTTGACCCTGGGCGCGGCGGACGGGGTGGCTGCCCCCGACGCCGCCGTGGATGTGGTCGCGCTCGACGAGGCGCTCGACCGGCTCGCGGTGCAGGATTCCCGGAAGGCCCGCGTGGTCGAGCTTCGCTATTTCGTGGGTCTGAGCATCGAGGAAACCGCGCAGGCGCTCGAGTCGTCGCCGGCAACCATCAAACGCGAGTGGACCGCCGCGCGCGCCTGGTTGCGTCGGGAGCTCATGACGGCCTGATGTCGTCATTCCGAGCGTGACCATCGTTCCGAATGCAGCGCTCACCCCGAGCCATCCGTCGAAGGATGTCCGTCGTCCTGAGAGGAACGTGATTCCGAGCCGGGTGGGTGATAGGATGGCGCATGCGCCGTGACGCCCAGCCAGTCAGTCCGGAACGATGGGACGCGATCATGTCCGTCTTCGCCGACGCGGCCGAGCTCCCGCGCGAGCAACGCACAGCGTTCCTTGCCCAGGCATGCTCGAGCGACACCGAGCTCCGGGCGGAAGTCGAGTCGTTGCTCGCAGCTCACGAGGGGGGCACCGAGTTCCTCGAGGCGCCGGCCGCGCGGGCCGCCGTGCGGACCACGGACCTCGCGGGGCGCCTGCAGGCCGCGCTCGGCACCGCGTTCCGCGTCGAGCGCGAGCTCACGGGTGGCGGCATGAGCCGCCTGTTCCTCGCCGAAGAGATTCGGCTCGGCCGACGCGTGGTGGTGAAGGTACTCCCACCCGAGCTCGGCGCAGGGCTGAGCATCAAGCGCTTCCAGCGAGAGACGCGGCTCGCGGCTGCACTCCGCCACCCACACATTGTCCCGTTGCTCACCGACGGCGAGTCCGCCGACGGGCTCGTGTACTTCACGATGCCGTACATCGAAGGCGAGTCCCTCCAGCAGCGACTCGAGCGTGAAGGCCGACTACCCCTCGACGACGTCGTTGCGATCGTGCGCGAGGTGGCCGACGCACTGGCGTACGCCCACGCGAACGGCGTGGTGCACCGCGACGTGAAGCCGGCCAACGTCCTGATCGATGGCGATCACGTCGTCGTCGCCGACTTCGGCGTGGCCAAGGCGCTCGCGACGGCCGCAGGCCACCAGGAGACCGACGAGTTCGGGAGCGCGCAGGAATTCCCGGTCCATCTCACGGTTGCGGGGCTCGTGCTCGGCACGCCGGCGTACATGAGCCCCGAGCAGGCACGGGGCGAGGACATAGATGCGCGCAGTGACGTGTACAGCCTGGGGTGCATGACCTTCGAGATGCTGACCGGGCAGCGTCCGTTCGCCGACGTGCGCCTCGCCTCGGTGATGCGCCGCGCTGCCGCCGCGGTTCCGGTACCGACGGCCATCTGCGCCGATCTACCCGCGCCGGTCGACGCCGTGGTCGCTCGCGCCCTCGCGCCCATGGCCAACGAGCGGTTTCAGAGTACGACCGCGTTCGCGCAGGCGTTAGGCGCCGCCATCGCGACCGCCGCACCGACGGTCCCCGCGGCGCAGCCCCCTCCTCGGCGGCCATGGTGGCGACGCTGGTAGGCCGCGCCGACGATGCGTTGCTTCGCGCTCGGCGTTCGCGACGCTCTACTGTCTCCGTCAGGTGCTCCCATGCGTCGCCACATTCTGGCCGCAAGTCTGATAGTAGTCGTTCCGATCGCCTCCGGTTGCGCCCGCGCCGGGGCATTTACCACGGAAAGCGCCGTTGCGAGCGGCGCAGCAGCGCACGTCGTGGCTGGCAACTGATGGAGACTTACGCCGGTGGTCCCGTCGAGCTGACGCTTCGGTATCTGGTCGAAGCCCGGGGAGTTCGTCGACGTTAGGGGACGCGACGGATCCCTCGACATGGGAAGGCCGGACGCGCAAAGAGCGCCGTCCGGCCTTCGAGTTGCTCCTCCGAGGCCGAGGAGGCTGCCGGTTACCGTTGTTTTAGGCCGGTAGCGGTGCGCGGCGGCTGCGTGCATTGTCCACCGCATGTCGGCGCGACAATCGAAGTGACGGCCATGCGACGCCTCGCAACCAAACGCGATGGGCAACGACGGCGTCAGCCCGATCTCGATCTTCGCCTGGCGAGCCTTCGCACTTGAAAAGGATTCCCCGAACCCGCACGACCTCGCCGGCTCGGGGTGGATCGCCATCGACGAGTCGAACTCGAAACACTACCCATTCTGAGGTTCGAGGCATAAATGATTCGAGGGCGAACGTCGGTCGCCCGAGTCGCCTTACGGCTAGCGCCGGCGCGCGTCGTGCCCAGGGCGGCTTGCTGCACGGCTTGGGGTGCCTGCTGGGAAACGAGCGCAGGGGCGGGTCGACTCCACATCGGGAGTCGACCTCGGCCACGCTTTCCGGGGGCTTTGACGTCGATCTCCGGACTGATACCGGCAACGTTAGCGGCGGCGGCCCGCTCACCCACGTGTCGGCGCGGTTCAACGCCAGATGTACTCTGGCGGGCGGTTGCTGATTGAGCCGATCATTTGCAACGCACCGACCGGCGTCGAGCGGAAAATGCGGGTAAACGAAAGCCCGGCACCACTATACGGTGGTTGCCGGGCTTCGAGTTGCCCCTCCTGGGCTCGAACCAGGACTCTTCTGATCCAGAGTCAGACGTGTTGCCAGTTACACCAAGGGGCAATGACAAAACGAGAACCTTTTTCCGCGCGCGCGGAGTACGTAAGGTAGCTTTTCACCAGTACCCCATCAACCCCCGGAACCGCCGGTCCCATCGCGTCTTGCCTCACTCCACACCCCCCGTTCCGCCCGCTTGCCGAACGCCGGCCGCGCGTTCCCGCGAGCACCGGTCAGAACTCGGCTGGACGCGACGATCCGCCGCCTTCCTCGCACTCTCGCTCACAAGCGTCGCCTGCCAGGGCGTCCCGCCAGCGTTCGGGCCCGACCGCCAGACCGCACGCGCGAACGCCGACGCGCTCTTCGACGGGCTCGCCAAACGGTTCGATAACGTCCAGCGCACCCCAAAATTCCACGAGGGACGCGGCAAGTTGGGCCGGTACGCCCTCTCGCCATCGCGCCTGATCGGCGACACGTCGGTCTGGACCACGAGCTCGCCGGCCGACAGCACGCGCACCCTCTCGCTGCGCGGGACGCACACACCGACAGGCTACCTCTTCGCCCCCCAGCCCACCGTGCCGCTGCCCGCGGCGACGGGGGACTCGCGCCACGTCATTCGGCTGCGACGACGCGGCGAGTCGACGTACGAATGGCAGACGTTCGTGGATCACGCGATCGGCTCCATTCGCGCGCAGGACGCAGCCGCCGTAACAACCGCATGGATCGCCGCCCCCGATCGACGGCATTGCTGCGCCGCTCGCGCCCGGCACGAGGTCCTCTTCCCACGCGCCACCCGCGTGCTCGGCGAGCTCTTCTCGCTCGACTCCGTTCAGGTCACGCCCATGCAGGACGGGAGCAGCTCGGTCGTGGTGCGGTTTCGAATGCACCCCGACCGGCTCGACAAGACGCGGCCGAACTTCGCGAAGTACCTCGAGAAATACGTGACGCCCGCGCGATTCCACGCCACCATTCGCGACGGCCAGGGCAGCACCTGGTTCGATGCGACCGGCGCGGACAACAACTTCTCTCTGTCGTATCGGTCTCGCGACGGCCGGCTGCTCGCCCTCACCGGGCCCGCGCGCCCGCTTCCCGATTCGGCGCAGATCGCGATCGACTTCTCCGCGAAGTTCATGATCTTCCGCGTCGGGGTGGAGCACCTCGTCGGCGACTTCGTGTCGGTGCGGTCCGAGAATGAGCGCGGATGGTCCATGCGATTCCGCAAGGAGCCGCAGTGGCATTTCCCGCTCGCCGTCAATCACCTCATTCGGACGTCGCTGCGACATCCGTTCTCGGGTAGCGGCATCGGGTTTCGCGTGACCGTACGGGACGCGCCCGCCGGGCAATCACTCCTGTCGCGCCAGGCGAACGTCGCGGTCCAGGAGAGCGCGATCGTCCGGTGGCTCGGCGGACTGGGAACCTCGGCGATGAGCGACTTCGCGGGGCGCGCGGAAGCCGAGGAGAACCGCTACGTCTACGAGGTATTGACGGCGCTCAGGTCCGATGTCGTCGCTGCGCTTGGTGCCGGCGAGTGAGCGCGAGGCAGCGCGACCGGTCGTGGCTGCAAAGAAAAAGCGCCGCGATCGAATGATCGCAGCGCTTGCGTCGCGTCGGCTGATTGCCGCCGGGACTTGCCACGCACGCCGTCATTGGAACTCTCCGTCCTACCGAGCGGCGGCGGGCAACTTTCCCGTGGCGAAAACTGTGCCGTGCGACGCACGGCGGATTTTCTCTATGGAGCTGAGGGGAGTCGAACCCCTGACCTCTGCAGTGCGATTGCAGCGCTCTCCCAACTGAGCTACAGCCCCTCGTACGCGGGAGTGCGCCGATCGTTTCCACCCGTCGCACCGGGCCGCTAACGAAGCAGCCCCGCTGTGGGCGGGGCCGCGCCGATATCGTAAGCTACGACCCATCGGGCAGTTGTCAAGCGGCGCCGACCGCACACCGCCTGCTGGTACGTGGACGAATTCCCCACGTCCGCGTAACTAACCCCCCGCGAGACGGCTTGGTTCCCAAGCGAGAGGATTTCGTCGATGGGACGTTCATACGCCTGATGGCGTGGGTCGCCCGACCCATTGCGTTCCGGACCAGAGCGGATATCTTCGCGCCGCTCGGTTGAAATGTCCTAACGACTCTCTCACGACTCTTTCACCAGGAGTGACCCCGATGCGCTTCCTGCGCGCCGCCGCCGTCGTCGCGGCATTCGCTCTCACTGGCTGCTATCACGCGGTGATCCAGACCGGCCGTCCGGAATCGAGCGACGTGATCTCTATCAAGTGGGCGAACGGGTTCGTCTACGGGCTCGTGCCACCGCCCGTGGTGGAGACGGCGTCGCGGTGCACGAACGGCGTCGCGAAGGTCGAAACGCAGCACAGCTTCCTCAACATGCTCGCGCAGTTCGTGACGTTCGGGCTCTACACGCCCATGCAGATCGATGTGACCTGCGCCGCCCGTGGGACGGCGTCCGCGGCACCGGTGATCAATGTGCAGCCCGGGCAATCGGCCGAGCAGGCGCTCGCCGAGGCGCTCCGCGTCTCCGAGGAGAACAGCACGCCCGTCTACGTACAGTTCTAGGATCGCGCGGCCCGGACCACCGCCGAGCCTAACGGCACGACGCACCGCACCGACGGACAGGACCACCGGAACGACAGGAGAGACGAGAGACCGGCTTCGACGCGTCGAAGCCGGTCTCTCGTCTCTCCTGTCGTTCCGACTTGCCGCAGCTCAGGTGGGATTCGGCACGTCTTCGTCGCGCACCGACTCCACGTCCTGATCGTCCCGTAGGTTCCGGTTGCCCCCGATGTCCTGAGGGCTCATCCCCTCGCGTGACACTTCGACCGGCGACTCACGATCCGAGTACGCGGCGCCCGACGCGCCCACACCCGTCGCCGTGCCTTCGAGTCCGCGCGACGCACTCTGGCGACGACGATTCTTCGCCCCGCGCGACTCTCCGCCTTCGCGCCCGATCGCGGCCATGTGCGCGCGATCGCGGCTCACCACCTCACCACCCTTCCGCCCGGCCACTCGTGCTTCGTCCGACGTCCACTCGTGCGCCGTGCCCTTCGCGTGCGCGGCACGCCCACCCTTACTGGCGATTTCTCGCTGCCGGTTCGCGTCCATGGACGCGAACCCACGTTTGCTCTTCCCCGTTCCCGACATCGCGCCTCCATCAAGTTGGGGACCTTATTCACGTGCGGACTCGCGGATCCCCCAACAGCCACTACCGCGAGCAACATACTTCAGACCACGTGCACGAACCAACACTCCAGCCCGGCGCAAGTCGCGGGCCGTGGCGCTGAGCCCGCAGCGGAACTTTGCCTCACGAAATGACTTGCCGGTCAGGCGCCGCCACGCCCTCCACGGCCTCAGCCGGCCGTGGTCTCGCCCCCCAGGAGCGTCAGTACCTCGCCCGTGATGTAGCTCGAGTCGGCTCCAGACGCGAAGAACACGTACGCCGGGGCGATCTCCTCGGGCTGGGCCGGTCGCTTCATGGGCGTATCTGCTCCGAACTTCACCACCTCCTCGGCCGACTTGGCCGTCGTGTTCAGCGGGGTCCATACGGGACCGGGAGCCACGCAGTTCACGCGGATGCCCCGATCGACGAGGTTCTGCGCCAGCGATTTCGTGAACGCGTGGATAGCGCCCTTCGTTGCCGCATAATCGAGCAGATGGCCGCTCCCCTCCAGCCCCGTGATCGACCCGGTGTTGATGATGGCTGCACCCCGCCGCATGCGCGGGATCGCCGCCTTCGCCATATAGAAATACCCGTAGATGTTCGTGCGGAAGGTGCGGTCCCATTGTTCTTCGGTCAGCTCCTCGATGGACTCGAGGTCCTGCTGGTACGCCGCGTTGTTCACGAGGACGTCGATCGCGCCGAGCTCTCGAACCACCCGGTCGACGGCCTCCTGGCAGAACCCGGCGTTCGTGACATCGCCCGGAAGAAGGAGCGCCTTTCGCCCCTCCCGCTCGATGTGGTCGCGCGTCTCCCGTGCGTCGCCTTCTTCCTCAGGTAAGTACACGATGGCGACATCAGCGCCTTCGCGCGCGTACAGCACCGCTACCGCACGCCCGATTCCCGAATCACCGCCAGTAATCAGCGCCACCTTGCCCGAGAGCTTTCCCGCCGGTCGATAGACCGGGGCCTCGAACTTCGGGCGAGGCGTCATCTTCGCCTCGACGCCGGGCGCCCGCTGCGACTGTTTTGGCAATGGCGGCCGCGGATGCGAACGTTCGCGCGCGACCTCACGCTGCTTCGTGCGAGTCCCGGCGCGCGGGCGCGCCGTTTTCCGCTTCGACTTGGCTGGCATCCCAATCATCCCGTGAACCGTGGAAGGGCGTTCCCGCGCAAACCGTGGGCCGCTCGGCCACGCATTCCCTGTGCTTCGACGTGCGTCGCGCGCCCCTCATCCGGCTATCGCTATATTTGCCCCTCGTGTCGCTCGCCATCCGATTCCTCGGGACCTCCGCCTCTCGACCGACCGTCGAACGCGGCGTGACCTCGCTCGCGGTGGTGCGCGAGGGCGAGACGTTCCTGTTCGACTGCGGCGAGGGCACACAGCGGCAGATGATGCGGTACGGAGTCGCGTTCTCCCTCCGCGACATTTTCTTCTCGCACATGCACGTCGACCACATGCTCGGCGTGGTGGGCCTGATGCGCACCATGGCGCTCCAGGGCCGCGAAGAGCCGCTTCGCCTGTGGGGACCCGCCGGGTCCACGAAGATGCTCAAGCGAGCGGAGACGTTCGGCGCCGACCGGGTCGGGTTCCCCGTCGAGTATCGCGAGCTCGCTGCCGGCGACAGGGTTCCGCGGAAGGGCTACGCGATCGTCGCATTCGCCGCAGACCACATGCGAACGCCCGCTCTCGGCTTCGCCCTCGTGGAGGAGCAACGACTCGGGCGCTTCAACCCCGATCGGGCACGCGAGCTTGGCATTCCCGAAGGCCCGCTCTGGGGACAACTCCATCGCGGCATCCGGATCTCGCTCGACGACGGTCGGGTGGTCGACCCATCCGATCTGGTGGGCCCCACGCGGCCTGGGCGGAAGCTCGTGATCACCGGAGACACGCGCCCCTGTGACGCGACCGTCGAGGCCGCGCAGGCCGCCGATCTCCTGGTCCACGAGTCGACGTTCTCGGACGAGGACCGCGCCCGCGCTGCGGAGACGGGCCATTCGACCGCGCGCGAAGCGGCGGAGGTCGCCTCTCGCGCGGGTGTACGCCGCCTCGTCCTCACGCACGTGTCCGCGCGCTATTCGCGAGACGTCTCCGATCTCGAGCGCGAAGCGCGTGAAGTCTTTCCGGCTACGCAGGTCGCGCGCGACGGCACTGAGATCGACATCCCGTTTCCCGACGCAGTCGACTCATCGAGCAGCGACGTCGTGGCACGCGCCTGAGCACGCTTCCCCCATCAACGGCCGACCTCGCCATTCACCGACTCGGTTGCTCAGCCGTTCACCCAACCGAACGCGCGCGGGTCGAGGTCACGGGCATCGACCGCCGGAAGAGCCGTTGAAGATCCACGTCTCCTAAAGAATCCAGCACGGAGTCTTCATCCAGCCGAGCCGTAACGTCATGGGCCTCCGCGCCGCGCTTGATGTACCACGCGTACCGATCGAGTCGCGTCGTCCGATGGTCGGGGTGACGAAAGACGACTGTCGCGTTGCTCGAGCCGGGCGTGTGCACGTCGACCGTCCACGTCGTTCCGTCGGGTGCCGTGAAAGTCCGCATGAGCTCCGGAGATGAAGTTGGTTTGCGACGCATTGCTCGCGGGTACCAGGCGCGGCCGCCGCTGCATCGGTCCCGCGACTGTCCTCGCGCTGGCCGAGTACAGCGTCGACTCGTCGAACGCGCGAGCGAGCGCGTGGCGCGCGCTGCTATCGACCGCAGAGCCGTCGAGACGATAGACCCGACGAGCCGGCGTGGGGAGGCGTCCCGCGAGCCACTCGTTGCGCGCCGTGTCTCGCACCACGATCGTCGCGAATTCTCCTGTCGAGTCGTATCGGGCGACGACGTCGTAGCGCGATCCACCCCAGACTTCGCTCAGCGAGTCCGGCGCGAGCCGCGGGATGGTCGGCTCCACATCCCGCCACCATGTTGGGAACGGCGCCCTGAGATGCGGCAGCGGCAAGGAGAAGGCGCCGTCGGGTACACCCGCCCCCGGGACGAAAAACGCGACCATCGGCGCCCCGTCGATGTCATCGATGGCGAAGCTCGTGGAGTCGAAGCGGAACGCGTCGATCACGCGCGCCGCGCGCGGACCCAGGCGATCACCCGAGCGTCGAACAGAGTCGAGCACGACGCGATACGCCGCGCGGCCCTGCGCGATGAGCCGCCGTGCGATCGTGTCGCCGAACACCTGCGGCAGGGATGCCTGTGCGCCACGACGAAGGTCGATCACGCCGTGCCGCGTTTCGTGCGACTGCTCGCCGCTCACGATGTCGATGTCGCGATGGTGCTCGAACGACAGGAGCGGGCCGACGACGTTCAGTAGCGTGGTCTCACTCGTGGCGACGGTGTGCGGATCGTCGCTTCCCTCCTCGTGCGGTGCAAGCGGGCGCTCCTCCGGATGTCCCTTCGCGAAGGCACGCGCGATCTCCGCGACGCGGTGATCGGCGAAGACCTCGATGGAGTCGCCGGACAGGAGATCGCGTCGATAGATGCGTTGGCCGACGAGGAGGGCATCGAAATAGGATCGGTCGTCGTCGGCAACGTAGAGCTCGTAGAACCGGCCGTCGACGTTGGCGAGCGTCAGCGGCGCGCGACGCACGCGAAGTGACTGACCATCCGAGCGTACCCAGAACGTGGAGTCACCCGCTGCGACGAGAAACTCGGCGGCCGGCGGTGGGATCACTCGCGGGGGCTCGGCGCGACATCCGAACGTGCCGAGGATGGCGACCAACGCCGCGCGTGCGGCCCTGCGAGTTTCGGGTCGGGGCATCGTCGTGGGAATATAGCCGAGCCGTGTGTCACGCCGGAGGGTATCAATGCGTCGCATGCATGCGATGGTCCGCCGTTAGATTGCTCGCACCCTCGGCTCAACTTCCGCCCACGCGTCCGATGTCTCGTTCTTCACTGCTCGCGCTCGCTCCGCTGACCGTCTTCACGCTCGCCTGTGCGGCGAGCGCAGCCGATCGTCCAGACTCTGCCGCCGCGGGGGCTATCGACACTGCTCCGCCAATCGTGGCGGGCGCGACGAGCGGACCAGACACCATAGGGACCGCGCGCGCGGACACGTCAGGCGCGGTGGCCACGTCGCCGTCGAGGGATGCCGGGGTGAGCCCATCCATTGCGGCGCGCCCGGCCTCAGCCGCGGAGCTCCCGATCGTTCGGGGATTGTACGTCAATCGGTTCGCCGCGCAGAGCATCCGGCGCATGCGCCGGTTGATCGACATCGCCGACTCGACCGAGATCAATGCGTTCGTGATCGACGTGAAAGACGAGTTCGGGCTCAACATTCCATCACAGGACCCGCTCCTTCGGAAGAACGCCGGGACCGCGGGCGTCATCCCGAACGTCCGGCAATTGCTCGACACACTCGAGGCGCATGACATCCTCGCCATTGCCCGGATCGTCGTGTTCAAGGATTCGGTGGCGGCGCGCGTGAATCCCGATCACGTGATGCGGAAGCCGGACGGGACGCCCTGGCGCGACAAGCAGGGGCTGACCTGGGTGAACCCGTATGACGAGGAGATCTGGGAGTACAACTTCCGCGTCGGCGAGGAAGCGGTGAAGCTCGGCTTCGACGAGATCCAGTTCGACTACATCCGGTTCCCGGAGCCGTACAAGAGCCTCCCCACGCAGGTGTTCCCGAACCAGAAGGGACGGTCGAAGCCGGCCGTCCTCGCCGAGTTTCTCCGCGTCGCGAACGCGCGGTTCGACAAGCTGAACGTCCACACCACGGCGGATGTGTTCGGACTCGTGACGACCGTCGGCGGGCCGCTGGAGATCGGACAGGACTGGGAGGCGTTATCGCCGGTGGTCGACGTGATGCTGCCGATGACGTACCCGTCCCACTACCCGCGCGGCGCGTTCGGGCTCGCGCGGCCTAACGCGGATCCATACACTGTGCAGCTGCGCGCCATCTCGCGCGCGCGCCAACGAGACGCGAAGCTCGGCCTGAGCGGTGAGCGCGTCCGGCCGTGGATCCAGGCGTTCTCACTCGGTCAGCCGCCGTACGGCCCATCGCACGTGAAAGATCAGGCGCGCGGAATCTACGACGCCGGCTACAACGGTTGGGTGTGGTGGCACCCCGGCTCACGCTACGAGCCGTTCCTGCCTGCACTCGAGAAGACGCTGGAGCCGAGAGCCAAGACCGTCGGGAACGCGGAACCGGGAACGGGGAACCGGGACTAGAAGACCGGGAAC
>DAINRQ010000028.1:24856-43754 GCA_036741775.1 Gemmatimonadaceae bacterium
ACCGGGAACGGCCTGCGGGGACGGCAGCGTCCCGAGCGGCCGTTCCCCTTGTCTTTCAGACCGCTCGAGAGACTAACGCTGACCGCCGCCCGAGTCATCTTCGTCATCCTGTTAATCCTGTCCATCCCCTCCTGCCTTTTGCCCACCTGGACCGGTCGCGATGCGTCGGGGGCGCGATGATGCTCGGAGCTAGGCTCGGGCTATCACCTCGACCCCCTCGATGAGTCGGTCCACCTCTTCGACTGTGGTATAGCACGCGGCGCCGGCGCGCACGACGCCGTCCGCCGCGTGCCCCAGGCGCTCGATCACCGTCGTCGCGTAGAAGTCCCCGTTCGACACGAAGACGCCGCGTCGCGCGAGCAGGCGTGCGACGTCATCGGACACCATCCCATCTACGACGAACGCAACCGTCGGCGTGCGGGGATTCCCCGGGGGCAATCCGTAGAGCCGCACGCGAGGGATCGCCGCGAGGCCGTTCCACATGCGGGAGACCAGTTCGGTCCCTTGGGCGTGCAGCTTCGCATAGGCGGTCACGAGGCGCTCGCGGCGCGTGTTCCCCTTGCCGAGCGATGCGAGATAGTCGACCGCCGCTGCTGCACCTACGATGCCCTCGTGGTTCTGCGTCCCCGTCTCGAGACGCTCCGGCGCCGTTTCCGGCGCGGGGATGAGCTTCGGGACATCCACACTGGCTACGAGCTCTCGCTTTCCCCAGAGAATGCCGACGTGCGGACCGTAGAACTTGTAGGCGGAGCAGGCCAGAAAGTCGCAGCCGAGCGAGTGCACGTCCGTGAGCACGTGCGGCGTGTAGTGCACGGCGTCCACGAACACCAGTGCCCCATGCGCCTTCGCCAGACTCGCCGCCGCCGCGACGTTCGTGATCGTGCCAAGCGCGTTCGACGCCGCGCCGATCGCGAGCAGCTTCGTGCGTGGCGTGATGGCTTGCTCGAGGTCATCCCACTCGAGAATGCCAGCCGCCGGGTTCATGCGCACGGTTTTCACCTCGACGCCACGTTCGGCAGCGAGCCGGGTCCACGGCGCAACGTTCCCGTGATGGTCGAGCTCCGTCACGACCACTTCGTCACCTCGGCCCCATTGGACCGCGAGGCCGCGCGCCAGGTGAAAGGCGAGCGTCGTCATGTTCAGGCCGAACGCGATCTCGGTCGGATCACCGTTCACGAAGTCCGCGAGCGCGACGCGCGCCGCCTCGAGCGCCGCGTCCGTTTCGGCGCTCGTCGGGTAATTCCAATGAGTGTTGGCGTTGTGGTGGAAGAGGTAGTCGTTCATCGCCTCGACCACCTGACGCGGCACCTGGGTGCCGCCGGGCCCATCGAAGTACGCGACCGGCAACCCGTCGTGCGTGCGCGCTAGCGCCGGGAAGTCGCGCCTAACGTCGGCGGTCATCCGGACACCTCGTGGCCGGCCCATCGCTCGATCAGCTTCACCGCCTCGACGTGATCGGCCTCCTCACCGAGCTCCGCGCGCGCTACACGCAGGAGATCGGCGGCCGCCTGCGTGAGCGGAGACGGAACGCGGTTCTCCCGGGCAAACTCGGCCGCGATCGTGACGTCCTTCTCGAGAAGCGCGAGCTTGAAGGTTCGCGGGAACGCGCGCGTGACGACGCGCTCCGTGAACAGGTTCTGCGAGACGTTCGAGCGGCCGCTCGACGCGTTGATCACGTCGAGCGCGACGTCGGCCGAGACACCCGCCTTCGAGAGCGCGACGAGCCCTTCGCTCAACGCCCAGATGTGAATGCCGAGGAGCGCCTGGTTCACCGCTTTCACGGCGTCACCCGACCCCACCGGCCCGCATTGAACGATCTTCTTGCCGAACGCTTCGAGGACCGGGCGGGCGCGGTCGAGCGTCGCGTCGTCGGCGCCGCACATGACCGTCAGCGTCCCCTGCGTCGCCCCGGAGACGCCGCCGCTCACGGGAGCGTCGACGAACGCGACGCCGCGCTCCGCGAGCCGCCCCGCGATCCGGCGCGACGTGGCAGGGTCACCCGATGTGCAGTCGATGAACAGCGCGCCGCTCGAGAGACCCGACAGCAGTCCCTCCTCGCCGTCGAGCATCTGCTCGACTTCACGCGAGGTCGGGAGGCACGTGACAATGACGTCAGCGCCGCGAGCGGCATGGGCGGGTGAACCAGCGACCCGTGCCCGCGTTTCAGCCGCGAACGACCGCGCGCGGTCGCCGGTTCGGTTCCATACGGTGAGGGCGAACGGTGGCGTCGCGAGATGCCGGGCCATGGGCGCCCCGATCGCGCCGAGGCCGAGGAAAGAAACGTTCACGTGTCGAGGGTTGGGAATGGACGGGGCGGGCGTACGGTCGGCCGCCGGAAGCATGTGGCTGGTCCCTGTGCCGCGCACGGAAAGTCGTGACACCGAACCGCTCCGTCAACGGGCGCAGCATCGCTACGTTTCGCGCCAATGATCTCGGTGCTGACCATTTCCGGAATGCTCGCGGTACATGCGAAGCGCGCCGTGTTCACCGCGCTCTCCGGCGTACCGGGCGTCGTCCGCGCCGACGTCGAGCTCGGGCGCGCCGTCGTCGAACACGACGCACGAGCCACCCGGGAAGTCTTCGCGGATGCGCTGCGCGTCGTGGGGTGCGAGCTCGTCGAGCTCACCGCGGAGCGCCGCTTGCCAATACGCGACTAGCTCGCGTCAGCGGTGCATATGCGCATCCCTCCACGCTTGTTGGCGTCCGCCGTCGCTCGTAACTTGACGCCCCGTTTCACCCTGCCCTTCGAGAACTGCCGATGACTCCACCTCAACGCAAAGAGGAGCGCCCCATCGCGGCGCTGATCGCGCCCGACATCCTGGCGCTGCTGGAGGAATCGCCCGAGAGCGTCGCCGCTGAGACCGAAGAGATGCACGCCGCGGATCTCGCGGACGTCGCGGAGGCACTTCCGATCGAGCAGGTGAGAACGCTCCTGCGCGTCCTGCCGTCGGACCGGGGGGCGGATGTGCTCGAGTACCTCGACGAGGAGCTTCGAGCGGAGCTCCTCGAGGCGATGCCGGCAGCACAGGCCGCGAAGCTCGTCTCGGAGATGACGCCGGACGACCGCGTGGACGTCCTGGAGGAGCTCGAGGAGCATCGCGCCGAGGAGATCCTCGCCGAGATCTCACCGGAGGCGCGCCGGGAGACGGAAGCGCTTCTCGCCTACGAGCCCGACACGGCGGGCGGGCTCATGACCACCGAGTTCGTGCAGGTGGCGGAAACGCTCACGGTGGACGAAGCCCTCGCGAACGTGCGGCGCATTGCGCGTGCCGGGCGCCGCGAGGCCATGCACGCGATCTACGTGACCGACGAACGCCGCGCCTTACGCGGCGTGATGTCGCTGGGCGAGCTCCTCGCTGCCCCGGAGGGCGCGCGTGTCGCCGACATCGCGTGGGAGGAAGTGGTGAGCGTACCGGCGACCGCCGATCGCGCCGATGTGGCGCAGCTGACGTCCGACTACGACCTGGTCGCGGTGCCGGTGATCGATGCGGCCGGGCGACTCGTGGGCGTCGTGACAGTCGACGACGTCATCGACGCCATCGTCGAAGAGCAGACCGAGGACGTGCAGAAGCTCGGCGCCGTGCAGCCCCTCGAGAGCCCGTACTTCCAGGCCGGCTTCTGGTCGCTTGCGCGCAAGCGAGGCGGCTGGCTCGTCATCCTCTTCGTCGGTGAGATGTTCACGGCAACGGCGCTGCGGCACTATGAAGAGGCACTCGCCGGCGCGATCGCGCTCACGTTCTTCATCCCGCTCATCATCAGCTCGGGTGGCAACTCGGGGTCGCAGTCGGCGACGC
Source organism: Gemmatimonadaceae bacterium (assembly GCA_036741775.1). GTDB lineage: Bacteria > Gemmatimonadota > Gemmatimonadetes > Gemmatimonadales > Gemmatimonadaceae > JAJKIV01. Next base: position 28,651 of record DAINRQ010000028.1, read on the forward strand.
TGATCACGCGCGCCCTGGCAGTGGGGGACGTGAAGATGCGCGACGCGGTCCGCGTCCTCATGCGCGAGATCGGCCAGGGGCTCGTGCTCGGCACCTTCCTCGGCGCGATCGGGTTCGCCCGCGTGATCATGTGGGGGAACGGCTCGGACATCGCGTGGGTGGTCTCGCTAACCCTGCTCGGCGTCGTGATCACCGGCACGATCGTGGGCGGCATGCTCCCGCTGGTGTTCACGCGTCTCGGCTTCGATCCGGCGATCGCGTCGTCGCCATTCGTCTCATCGCTGGTGGACGTCGCCGGGATCGTCATCTACCTGACGATCGCGATCGAGATGCTCGGGCTCCAGTAATCGGGCCTACACCGACGCTACCTGGCGCGCGGCAGGCATCTCGAGCGTCTCGGCTTCCGTGGGGTCGACCGGGACGAGCCCGACAATGCCCTGCTCGAGCCAGGCGTGGTGCCCGGCGAGCACCTGCATCGCGACCTTGTAGAGTGTCGGGTCGGACTTCCCGAACAGCATCCGGAAGTGCTGGCGGATGCGTTGCCGCGCTTCGATGCAGAAGACGTCCGCCAGCGCGATGGCTTCGGACCGGCCTTGCTTCGCCAGCATGTGTGCCCGCGAGCAGGTCGCCGCCATGGCGTACAGCTCAGCTCCAATGTCCACGGCGCGGAAGAGTACCATCTGGCGGCGCTCGAGCTTCGGCCCGAAGCGCACCATCGCGTGGAAGATCGCGCGACCGAGCTTGTTCGTCGCGCGATCCGCGAAACGGAGGTGCCGGGCCAGGCGGCCGAACTCGGTGTACGGCCGCGGCCGAACGCCTGCGAGCCACCGCGCCGGGTACCAGGTCAGGTAGAACGGAGTGGACTTCGAGAGCGCACCGAGCCGCTGCTGCATCGAGGAGTCGGGCGCGACGATTGGGAAGGCAAGCTTGAAGTGATGGTCCACTGCCTCGCGCGCGATGAAGAGGCGCATGATCTCCGACGATCCCTCGAAGATCAGGTTGATACGGAAATCGCGCATCGCGCGTTCGACGGGAATCGGCTTCTCGCCTCGCCGCTCCAGCGACTCCGCGGTCTCATAGCCACGCCCGCCGCGGATCTGCAGCGCGTCGTCGACGATGCGCCAGCCGGCCTCGGTGTTGTACATCTTCGCGATGGCGGCCTCGAGGCGGATGTCGTACCCGCCTTTCTCGTACAGCGCCGTCGAGAGCTCGGCCACGGCCTCCATGGCGAACGTGTTCGCGGCCATGCGGGCGATCTTCTGCGCGATCGCCTCGTGCTTGCCAATGGGCTGTCCCCACTGCACGCGCTCGTTCGCCCAATCGCGTACCACGCGCAGGAGCGCCTTGCCCACGCCCGCGCACCCCGCGGGGATCGTCAGGCGTCCGGTATTGAGCGTCACCAACGCGAGCTTGAGCCCCTTCCCTTCACCCCAGAGGATGTTCTCCCGAGGCACGCGGACGTTGTTGAAGCGAATGACGCCGTTCTCGATCGCCTTGAGTCCCATGAAGCGACAGCGGTGCACGATCTCCACGCCCGGGAACGATGCTTCGACGATGAAGGCGGTGATCTGCTTCCGCTTCCGTCCATTCGCATCCACCACGTCGGGCGTGCGCGCCATGACGACATAGAGGTCCGCCCGTGTTCCGTTCGTGCACCAGAGCTTCTCGCCGTTGAGAATGAACGCCTGGCCGTCCTCGGTTGGCGTTGCCGACGTGGACATGTTCGCGGGGTCGGAGCCGGCGTGCACTTCAGTGAGCGCGAACGCCGAGATCGCGCCGCGCGCGAGTCTCGGGAAGTACTCTCGCTTCTGTTCTTCAGTGCCGAACAGCTTGAGCGGCTGCGGGACGCCGATGGACTGGCTTGCCGATAGGAGCGCGACGAGGGAGCCGTCCTTCGACGTCACCATTTCCATCGCTCGTACGTACGACAGCTGCGAGAGTCCGAGCCCGCCGTATTCCTTCGGGATCTTGATGCCGAAGGCGCCCATGTCGCGGAGTTCCTGGACGTACGACTCCGGGATCTCTCCCGTACGGTCGACTTCCTCCGACGGGAACCGTTCGAGGAAATCGCGCAACCGATCGAAGAATGGCTTCGCGCGTGCAGCCTCCTCGGGGTCATCGATCACTGGGTGTGGGTGCACGAGATCGAAGCGAAAGCGTCCGAGGAACAGCTCGCGCGCGAAGCTCGGATGCTCCCATTCCGTCTCGCGCGCCGCTTCGGCGACGTCTCGGGCTTCCTTCTCGGAGGCAATGTGCGAGGAGTCCGTCATGTCTCGTCTCGCGGAACCGGTTGACGCACCATACCCCTGCCCTCCCGTGCATGTTGGCTGCCACGCCGGTCCAGGCGCACGATCACCGCGGCGCCGATCAGCCCGATCAGGGCGAACGCAAACCACTGGAAGGCATACCCCAGATGCGGCCCTTCGTCGAGAACGGGCGTGGCGACTCGTACGGTCGCTGAATCCGCGACGGCACGCGCCGGTGCCGTCTGCACGAGGAGGAACGGCGCGATGGGATACGGCAGACGCGCCGCGAGTGAATCGGCGTCGAGGCGCCGTACCGTGCGAGGGTTCGCGGGGATCGAAACGACGCCGGTTCCACCTCGTGATAGTGCGAGCAGGTAACCCGTGACGGTTGCCGTATCGGCTTCAACCCAGCGACCCAAGTCAATGCTCATGGCGTCCGGCGAATAGACCCACCCACGATTCACGAGCAGCGCCGTATCACGCCCCGGGATGCGTAGCGGCGTGAGCACGTGGACCCCGGGCGAGCCCTGATGCGTTCGCGAACCCACGGCAACCTCGTTCGCGAAGTCGTAGGCCCCGCGCGCGGTCGCGCGGCGAAACTGTGCGGTCGCGGAATCGCGCATGACGTCGAACGCCGGCCCCGGGTCGGCGCCGAGGCGCGTGGTGAGCATCGCATTGAGCGCGCGCCGCTCCTCGCGCCGGTCGAGTTGCCAGAACCCGAGCCGCACGCACACGGCCGAAACGATTCCGGCGAAGATGACGAACCCGATCGTGCGACGGGTCATTTGCGATCATGCGCAGGGGGCACGAAGGAAAGCTAACAGCCAGCAGCTACCAGCTATCAGCAAAGCATGAACCCTCGGGATGCCTCTCTCACCAAGAGATGCGTCCCGAGGGTTTCGCTTTGCTGATAGCTGGTAGCTGATGGCTGTTGGCTGTCGCTTAGAACAGCGACATCTGCTCGCCCAACTGGTCAGGTTCGACCGGGCGTTGATGGAGCAGTCGCTGCAGCTCGCGAGCGGACGCTGGACTGTGGCCCGCGAAATGGTTGTTCACGTACCCGTAGACCGTCCGAACCCGCCGAGCCAGCGCCTTGATCACGGCTGCCCACGATTCGAGCTCGCGTGTTCGATCCATCTGAACACGCGAGTAGTCCACGAGGTCGCGGTTCGGCCCCATCCATCGGATGTACGCGAAGTCGGACGTCGGCCGCTCGGCGAGCCCCATCATCGTGCGACGCGGGATCCATCGCGCATCGACGAACGCGACCGCCACGTTATGCTCGGCGAGGAGTGCGATGATACCGTCGTGAATCCAGCCGCGTTGCCGGAACTCGACGGCTACGCGCACATCGCGCGGTATCAGCGGCAGGAAGTTCGCGAGTGCCGGCAGCTCCGACGGGGCGAAGTCGGGCCCGAGCTGCATGAGGATCGGCCCGAGTTTGGGGCCGAGCTCACGCGCGCGATCGAAGAAGAGCGACGCGATGTCCGCCGAATCGCGCAATCGATTCTCGTGCGTGATCTCCTGCGGGAGCTTCAGCGCGAACGTGAACTCGGGCGGCGTTCGCTCGGCCCATCCGCGAACCGTGCGCGCCGCGGGAATCGCGTAGAAGGTGGAATCGACCTCGACCGTGGCGAAGGCGCGCGCATAGACGGTGAGGAAATCCGCCGCGCGAGTCCCAGCCGGATAGAACGGTCCCACCCAGGCGTCATAATTCCAACCCTGCGTGCCGATGCGGACGTCGTCGCTCATGGCGACAGAATCGAAGCCGCCATCGACGCATGTCAAGTTGAGGTCGGTCCCGAATTTGCACCTCCGCACGCCACTCAGGGGAACCACGCTTGGCGGAGGAACGAACAATGGACGAGATGGATCGCAGGAACGTGGGCGATGATCCCACGATCATGGGCAACGATGTACCGCGCGACGAAACGACGGACGACCGCGACGTGACCGCGAGCCCGGTCCGCGATGACGAACCGACGACGGCCAACTACGTCGGCGAGGCTGCGGGCGGCATTTCCGGCGGTCTCGCCGGTGCGGCGATCGGGTCGATCGGTGGTCCCATCGGCACGCTCATCGGCGGGCTCGCCGGCGTGGTGGGCGGGTGGTGGGCTGGCCGTTCGATCGCCGAAGCCGCGAAGGACTACGGCGACGAGGACGATCGCTACTACCGCACGCATTACGAGACGGCCGACTCGCGCCTCGCCGATCGGTCGTACGACGACGTTCGTCCCGCCTACCAGCTCGGCCACCTGGCGAGCCGGAACCCGGACTACCGCGGACGGAGCTTCGACGATGTCGAGACCGACCTGCGTCGCGGATGGTCCGATGACATTGGCACCCGCCACGGCGACTGGTCGGCCGTACGAGGATATGCACGCGAAGGGTATTCGCGCGGCTCGACGCTCGGTGCGACGTCGGCCGGAGCGGTCGATACGTCCGTGCGCACGAACGATCAGCTCAACGAGGCTGGCAACCGCGCGTCGAGCGCCGCGGATCGGGTTGCCACGGGGCTCGAAGCGGGCGTCGACAACCTCAAGGATCGAATCGACGGCAATCCCGCCTCGCGTCCTGGACTCGACGCGACTGATGCCCGCTCCGGCGGGCGCAACTTCGCCGAGCGAACCACGGACACGATCCGCGATCCCGACGACCGCTTACCGGACGCGGGGACGGGGATCGGTGACGCCGCACGCCGAGGTGCGAACCGCGTCGTCGACGCGGCAGACAACGTGAAGGACCGGATCGACGGAAACCCGGCGTCCAAGCCGGGCCCCGATCCCACGGACCGCCGGCTCTAGCAGCAGAACGTGGCGGGGCGGACCGACGTCGGTCGGCCCCGCCACGTTATCGGTACGTCTCGAAGAAGCCGTACCCTTCCCCGCCGATCGGCTGCCCCCGAACGCGACCGGAGAGCGTCGCCCTGCCCTTCATCTGTATGAAATACGGGCGAGACAGCGCACGGGCGGCCATGGTCTCTCCGCGCTCCGCGACGGGATTCCGCGTGTCCGTCGCCGTTGCGTCCTCGATCAGCAACTCCACATGCAGCGTGTCCTCTCCCTTCACATCCGAGAACGACGCGCGCGATGGCACGCGCAGGGCGCGGCCATCGACGTGAATCACACGGTCATCGGTGTAGTCCACCCGCGACGGCCGGAACAGGGCTCGGAACCCTAACGAGTCGACCAGATAGAAGAAGAGCGGGCTGTCGCCCGACGCGCTGTCCGGCGGCTGGACGCGCCCGTACAGGAAGGTGTATGATCCGGCGCGCGACGCGCCCCACTCCCACGTGACCCCGCGCCAGACGCCCCAGTTGTGATCGTGATAGGCCTGTGCCCCGTCGTACCGCTCGCAGGCGGCGCGCACGCAGATCGTCCCCGTCACCGCAGCGCGCAATGCGGGGACCGCATACCCCGACACGAAACCGCCACTCCCGAGTGACGCGCCCGGGAAGAACGCGCCACGCGCGGGCGTCACGGTCAGGTCTACCACTGCCTCGTCACGCCCACCTTCCTCACGCGCGCGACCGCGAACGCGATAGCGCCCATCCTCCTCGACCGTCACCGACCCCGTGCCAACGCGGACGTCGGCATGCCAGGTCGAGAAACTGACCGAGTCGGACGGGAATGTCGCGGAGAAGCGACGATCGGCCTTGCCCTGCTCGTGCAAGGTGAGCAACACCTGGCCGCCCCAGCGCCCATCCGGAATCGCACCACCGACGATGAACGAAAGGAACGCCCAGCGCTCGTGATCGTGCGACAGCACGTTGAAGTAGTGCCACTCCCCCCAGCTCTCACGATCCCCGAGGTCAGCTGGCGGCAGATGGAAATGATCGATGTCGTGGCGAAGCTCTCGCGGCGTAGGGGAATGCCACCGGCGATCCAGACTGTCGTCGCTCCAGGCGCCGGCGGCGAGCGGCGGTACCGCACCCACTTCGGTCGATCTCGACGGGATCTCGCCGGTCGCACGAACCGGTCGCTCGCGACCATCAGCCGTCCGCAAGTACACGACCTTGTCGGCGATCTGAGGCGCGACGGCGCGGACATCCCCAACCTGCCGCGGACTCGAAAGCACCTGCAGGTCGAGAAAGCGCGCATTGCCGATGGAGAAGAAGAGCCCACCGACGCCGCCGGTCTTCATCACCTCGACGTCGATCCCCTCGGGCAGCACCGTGACGTCGCCGCCGCCGATCAATCGCTCGTCGCGAGCCTGCGTGAGCAGGGCCTCGCCGATCGCGAGGAGCACGATCATCACGCCTACGCCGAGCCCGAAGCCCGCAAGCAGCAGCGCCGATCGCCACGGCCTGAGCGTGAGGTTGCGACGCGCGAGGATCCCGATCATGCGCGGCGGAGCAGCCGCTCGTCGCGAACGACGCGCCCGTCGAGCATGTGAACCACACGCCGCGCCGCGGCCGCGAGCTGCTCATCGTGCGTCACGACGATGATCGTCGTGCCGTCCCGGTTGAGCTGCTCGAACAGGGCAATGACGTCCGCGCCCGTACGCGCGTCCAATTCGCCAGTCGGCTCGTCGGCGAGCAACAATGCCGGGCGGTTCGCCAGCGCGCGCGCGATCGCCACACGCTGTTGTTCGCCGCCAGACAGTTCGGACGGGCGATGGTTCGCCCGCGCCTCCAAACCGACATAGCCTAACAACTCCATCGCGCGGTCCCGCCGCTCCGCGGGGCGTATCCGCGCCTCCGCCATTGGCAGCTCGATGTTCTCGCGGGCACTGAGCACCGGCAACAGGTAAAACCGCTGAAACACGAAGCCAACCTTCGTGAGGCGAAATCGCGTCGCGTCACGGTCGGCCAGCGCGCTCACCTCGGTCCCGCCGATCGTCACCGTACCTCGCGTCGGCCGGTCGATTGCGCCGAGGAGATTGAGAAGCGTGGACTTGCCACACCCGGATGGCCCAACGATCGCGAGGTGCTCGCCCGCCGTGACGTCGAGCGTCACGCCGCGCACGGCGTGCACCGCAGTGCCGGCTAGCGCGTAATCCCGATGCACGTCGCGCGCAGCAACGAGTGGCGACGCGCTCATCCGACCGCCTCTTCGCGAAGCGTCGCGGCGACGGGCAGCGACGCCGCGCGCCACGCGGGATAGACGCCAGCCGCGATACCCGAGACCACCAGCAACCCGATCGCGCGGAATGCGGAGCCGGGCTGGAAAAGGAAGAAGTCGATCGCGTCAGGAAGCCCTGGGAAGCCGCGAAGAATCGAGTTGAGGTATCGCGCGGTACCGAAGCCGAGCACCAACCCCGCCGCCGCACCGGCGAGACTCAATCCGATCCCCTCGAGCACGATCTGCTGGACGACGTGCAGGCGCGAAACACCGATCGCACGCATGACGGCAATCTCGCCAATGCGCTCGTTCACGCTCACCGTGACGATCGTGGTGACGAGCAGGAATCCCACAATGAGGCTGACCGCGCCGAGGATGAAGGCGAGCTGCCTGAAGTAGCTCAACCGGTTCTCCGCTTCGGCGACGGCGGCGGCAGTCGAGAGCGCCGTGACGCGCGGCACCGTTTGCTCGATCGTCGCGCGCGCCTCCTCGACGTCGGCGCTCGGCGCGGTGCGAACCATGAACAACGAGACGCGATCGGCCCGGTCGATGCCCCCCATCGCCTGAACGGTTCCGAGAGGCAGCGCGGCCGCCCGGTCCGTCGCGCTCAGGAAGACAAAGCGCGCGCGTCCGGTAACGACGAGGCGTCGGCGCCCGGCGTACGTTTGCAACTGCGGGTCGAAGCCGACCGCGACGTCGAGCGTATCGCCGATGCGCCCACCGGCGCGAGCCAGCAACGCGTCGCTCGCTACGAGCTCATTCGACGATGAAGGGTGCTCCCCCTCGAGCAGCTCGTAGTCGCCCTGCACCCGAGGATCGAGACCGAGTGCGAACGCAGTGACCGTCCCGTTCGCCGCGAGGACGTGGAAGGTCGCACCGAGCACGGGGGCGACGGCGGTTACGCCCGGCACTCGTGCGATCTCGGCCGCCGCGCTCGCGGCTCCGCCGATCGTCGCTTCGCTGTCGAACGGGAGTGTGCCGCGTGGCGATACGCGAATGGTGAACCCGTTGCGGCCAAGGAGGCTCGCAAACGATTCGCGCATCCCGGTTGCGAGCATCACCATGTCGAGGAGCATGGCCGCCGACACGGCGACTCCGAGTCCCGCGAGCAGGGTGCGACTCGAGTGACGGCGCAGCGACAGCGCCGCGAGGCGAACCCGCATCAGCGCCCGAACAGCGTGAGCGGTGGCGTACGCGCGAGACGTCGCGCGGCGAGCGCCCCCGCCCCGATTCCGAGCACCAACGAAAGCGCGACCGAGAGCGCAACCGTTCCGGGAGTGACGATCGCGAACCGGAGCGGCGTGCGGTAGACCGCCTGGTAGTGGTCATTCACGAGCCACGCGACCACGAGACCCAGTGCCACACCAACGAGGCTCCCGGCGAGCGCGACGAATGACGACTCGAGCATCACCGACCGGACGACCGTCGACCGCGAGATCCCCATGAGGCGCATCGCGGCGACGTCGCGCCGCCGCTCGTCGACCTTGAGCAGCATGATGCAGAGGAGAAACGTCGCGCTCGCGACGATGGTGATGACGCCGATCGCCCGATGAAATCGGCTCACGACCTGGAACGTCTTCGACGTTTCGACCGCGATCGCTTCCGACCGGTACGCGCGAAAGCCGAACGCGGTCGCGTTGACGCGCTGCAGCACGGAGTCGGTCGCGGCACCACCCGCCGTCTGAATGGCAAAGCGATCCACGCGATCGCCATATCCGATGACGCGCTGCAGATGATCGAGGTGCATGCGGATGCGGTAGTCGCTGCGTGCCACCTCGGACGGGTCGGCCCGACGCCTCACGATGGCCGCGATGCGCACCGTATCGCCTCGCGCGGCGCCCGGCTCGGGTGCGATCACGACGCGGTCGCCCACGCGAAGTCCCGCATCAGCGGCGAGGCGCTCGTCGATGGCAATGGTGCGCTCCGCTGATGCAGCCGGCGCAACGGAGTCGATCCGCTGCGCCGTCGCCGATGCGAGCGGCGTCGCGACTATCAGGGCGACGAGGAGAGCCGTCAGCGCGTAGCCGAGTGGCGGACCCACGCCGCCGTGTCCTTGAGGGATTCCCTCGATGCCTCGAGCGAGTACGACGGTTCCTTCAGATTCGCCAGGCCGCGGCGCACGAGGAGCCACCCCGCAAGGAGCTCGATGGCACCGACGATCAGCGTGCCGGCCCAGACGTTTCCGCCAGCGATCCTGGACACCACCGCGATGAGGAAGACCGTGAGGGCAACGAGCGCGACGACGCCGACCGCGAGCGCGACCGCCAGCCACAGCGACCCGCGGACGCCCGTTCGCACGTTCTCGCGGAGCTCCATCTTCGCGAGCCGGACCTCGTCGGTCGCCAGCCGCTTGGAATCATCCGTCAATCGGCGAATGAGATCGGGAATGCCGGCGTCGACGTCGACTTGCGTGGACGGGTATGCAGCCACTGTATCCTCCACCTTCGAATGCGTTTCCCCTGTGTCCGCTGACTTGGGGGCAAGGAGCATTCCCGCGCGTCAAATGATTACGCGCCGCCTTCCACGAGGATCCTCCCGGCGAGTGCGTGGCCGATCTGATGCTGCACCTGCCCGACGCGCACCGTCAGCGGCCCCTCGAATGGCGCTCGCTCGAGCAACGTGACGCTGACCCCTGGCCGGATGCCGAGCGAGGCCAGGTAACGGAGCAATTCGTCGTTCTCGTCGCCGACGCGAACGACGCGAGCGCGTCGCCCCGTGGCGAGGTCTGCTAACGAGCTGTGCTTCGTCTCGTCTATCACACCCTCGCGCGTTGGAATCGGGGCGCCGTGCGGATCCGTGTCCGGCTCCCCGATCGCCGCGGCCATCCGATCCACCAGCTCGTCCGAGGCTGAATGCTCCAGTCGTTCGGCTTCGGCATGCACCTGGTCCCACGCATACCCTAACGCCTTCACGAGATACGCCTCTATCACCCGATGGCGACGAATCGTACGGAGTGCCGCCCGACGTCCGCGGTCCGTCAACCGAACCCCGCGGTACCGCTCGTACGCCAGAAGTCCCTGGTCCGCGAGGCGACGCACCATCCCGCTGACTGACGCGGGCGCGATCTGCAGGCGATGCGCGATGTCGTTCGTCGCCGCAGCCTCGTGGCTGAGCTCGATCTCGTAGATCGCCTTCAGGTAGTCCTCGACCGGCGCGGTAAGGTCGGCCGAGGGGGCGTCCGCCGTCTGTCGCGCCGCCACCCGCACGCGCCGCGATGGTCGCTGCGCGGTCACGGAACGGCGGCCTTCTGTTTCGCGGGTGCCGGCGCCCGCAGCAGCAGCACCGGAATACTCGTCATGTGGCGCACGGCACTCGCCACGCTGCCGTAGATCAGGTCGGCAATGAAACGGTGCCCGTGAGTCGACATCGCGATGAGGTCGCAATGCTCGCGCTCGGCCGCCGCGGCGATCTCGGCCGACGGGTCACCGGTCGCGAGAACCGCCTCCGCCTGCAGGCCCTCCGACGACAGCGTCGCAGCCAGCCGCTCGATGTACTCGCGGTCGGAGCGCATCTCCTCCGACTCGCGCAGGTTCAGATGTTGGATGTTTCGCGCCGCCCAGCCATCAGCCACGTGAATCAAGACGATGGACGCGCCGCAGAAGCGGGCCAGCTGGCGGACGTGATCGAGAATCCGCTCGTCGTAGCTCGAGTTCTCGACCGGAACCAGAATGCGGTGGTACATGTCAGGCCAGCCACTCGCGGAGCGTCTGGAACAGGAGCCACACGTTGAGCGACGCGATGATCATCGCCACCAGGTAGGCGAGAACCTTGACCCACGTCGGGTTGACGAACTCGCCCATCTTCAGGCGGTCCGACGTGAACATCACCAGCGGGAAAACCGCGAACGAGAGCTGGAAGCTCAGGATCACCTGACTCAGCACCAGCAGCTTGGCCGTCCCGCTCTCGCCGTACAAGATGGCCACGATCGCCGCCGGCACAATGGCGATCGCGCGCGTGATGAGGCGCCTGAGCCACGGCCGCAGCCTGATGTTGAGGAATCCCTCCATGACGATCTGGCCGGCGAGCGTCCCCGTGATCGTCGAGTTCTGACCCGAGGCGAGGAGGGCGAGCGCGAAGACGGTGCTCGCGGCGCCGACGCCGAGCAGCGGCGAGAGCAGCAGGTAGGCATCCTGAATCTCCGCGACCTGGGTATTGCCCGTGCGATAGAACGTCGCGGCTGCGACGATGAGGATCGACGCGTTGATGAACAGGGCAAACGAGAGCGCGATGGTCGAATCGACGAACGCGAACCGCACGGCCTCTCGCTTTCCTTCCGTGGTCAGCTCGTACTTCCGCGTCTGCACGATCGACGAGTGGAGATACAGGTTGTGTGGCATTACCGTCGCGCCGAGGATTCCGATCGCGATGTACAGCATCTCGCGGTCTTGCAGGATCTGGGGGTCCGGCACGAAGCCCGCGAACACGCCCGCGAGATCCGGGCGTGAGACGATGAGCTCGAACAGGAAACACACGCCAACGGTCCCGACGAGCGCGATCACCAGCGCCTCGAGGAGCCGGAATCCCTTGTTCTGGAGGTAGAGCACCAGCAGCACGTCGAGCGCGGTGATGGCGACGCCCCACGCGAGCGGGATACCGAACAGCAGGTTCAGCGCGATCGCGGTTCCGATGACTTCGGCGAGATCGCACGCCGCGATCGCGATCTCGCACAGCACCCAGAGAATGAAGTTGGTCTTCGGCCCGTAGTGATCCCGACAGGCCTGCGCGAGATCACGTCCTGTGACGATGCCGAGCTTCGACGCGAGACCCTGGAGGAGAACGGCCATGAGGTTCGAGATCAGGATCACGCTGAGGAGCGTGTATCCGAACCGCGAGCCGCCGGCCAGGTCCGTTGCCCAGTTGCCGGGGTCCATGTAGCCAACCGCTACGAGGTACCCGGGGCCGGCAAACGCCATGATCTTGCGCCACCACGTTGCGCCGGTGACCGGTACGGACCGATAGACCTCGGCGAGGCTTGGGGTGACCCGCGACAGGCGCCAGCCCGGCTCGGGGGCGGCGGCCGGGGACGCCGTCGTCGAGCCGTCGACGTCAGGAGGTGTGCGCGGAGAAACGGTCATATACGATCGAGTTGGCCGAGGGTGGCCAAGTTTGGACGCGAAGAAGTTCTGTTTTAGGCTAAACTAACATAGGATCACGTGCGGAACCTGGCAAGCGGCGCACATCACAGCTCCGACGGCCAATCGATGAGCGCGATCAGGTTGCGCAGGATGCGCTCGGTCATCCCCCACACGACGTGCGCGCCGAGCCGGTACGTCGGTACCCGCCACGTCGCGCCCCTCGAGATGACGTCCGATTCCACGGCGATGCTGGGGTCGGCGAGCGACGCGAGCGGCACCCAGAACGAGTCCGCTACCTCATCGCTTGGCAGGATCGAGACGGTGGCGGGAACGACGGCCACGAACGGCGTCACGATGATCGGCGGCAACACCGGCGTGCGCGGACGCAACTCGTCGAGCGTGCCTATCACGACACCGTCGCGCGCGATGTCGATGCCGGTTTCCTCGAGCGTTTCGCGTACCGCCGTATCCTGGAGGGTCGCATCGCCAGGTTCGTGGCGGCCGCCGGGTAACGCGACGTGCCCGCTCCAGGGGTCGCCCTGACGCTCGGAGCGCTTGATGAGGAGCAATTCGAGCACGTCCTGATCGGTGTGGCGGAAGACGACCGCGACGGCGGCGCGCCGTGGCGCGCCATCGTCCGGCGCGAGCGCGCCGGGACGTTCCTCGAGCGCGCGCGCGAGGCGGCGCAGCGTGGGATGCTCGACGAGGCCGGACGGGTTGCCTGGCGAATCAGCGCGCTCGTCGCCGGGCGGCATGGTCAGTCCTCCACTGGCCCTCCGATCGCGACCCACCCTCCAAACCCCTCGGCCATGGAGGCGACGTTGGTGTAGCCCATCTGCTGGAGCGTATCGGCGGCGAGCGCGGATCGGTTGCCGCGTGCGCAGTAGATGACGACGGGCTGGTCGCGGTCGACGTGCATCTCGATGTTCGACTCGAGCTGGCCGCGCGGAATGTGCAGCGCGTTCGGCAGGTGCCCGAGGTTCCACTCGTTCGGCTCGCGCACATCGAGGTACACCGCGTCCTCGTTCCGTTCCTGCATGGCGAGGACCTCGCGTGGCGTCACCTCGCGAATGCGCTCCTTGGCTTCGTTGACGAGATCGGTGCCGGTCTTGTAGGTCATATGGGTGAGGATCGATCAGTCAGTCGTTAGGGCCCGGATCACCGTCAACGTGCGGGCGTCGGCGTCGAGCACGGCGCGTGCACCCAGCGGGAGCGTCCACTGTTCGTCGATGTGGCCGACCGGCACTCCGGACACGGTCGGGATGCCGAGCAGTTCGCCGGTCTCGGCGATGACGTCGTCGAGTCGGCGCGCGCCGGCGTCGGACGCTTCGGGGCAGTTCGTGCACGCGCCGAACACGATTGCCCGGGCGCCGTCGAGCATTCCGGACATGACGAGCTGCCGTAACATCCGGTCGACGCGGTACACCGCCTCGTCGATGTCCTCGAGTACCACGATCGCGCCATCGAACCGCGGAGCGTACGGCGTTCCGGCCAGTGCGGCGATCAAGGCGAGATTGCCACCGGCCAGCACGCCGTCCGCGCGTCCGGACCGAAGCGTGCGCGCGCCGGGCGCGCCGCCGCACGGATCGCACCCGGTGACGACTGCGCGATACAGCGACTCGCGGGAGAATTCACTCAGCGCCGCGCGTGCCGTTGGGCCGTGATAGGTGACGACGCCCGCGCGCGCGATGAGCGCGGCGTGGAGCGCGGTGATATCCGAGTACCCGATCACCGGCTTGGGGCGGCGTGTGAACGCGTCGTAGTCGAGGGTATCGAGAATCCGCATCGTGCCATAGCCGCCACGAAGGCACCACACGCCATCGATCGCGTCATCCGTCAGCGCGCGATTCAGCTCGAGTGCGCGCTGCGCATCGTCGCCCGCGAAGTATCCGGCCCGCGCCAGCGCGTTCGACGCGACGACAGGGGTCCACCCGAGCGACTGCACGTTGTCCACGGCGCGCTGTAAGTCCCGCTCGTCGCGCAGCGGGCCCGCCGGCGCGACGAGCGCGACGCGTGCGCCCTCACTCAACAATGGCGGTTGCCGAAGCGGCCAACCGCTCCCGGCCCTGGGCTGCTCGTGTATCAAACGTTTCCCTGGCACATGCGTTGCCACGTCTACGTGCCCCACGGCTCGCTGGAGGTCCCGGCAGGCCTGGAGAACGCAGTCAAAATACGCTGGAGGGTACTGCCATGGCGGATCAGAACAAGAATCGCGGCTCGGGTGGCGACAGCCAGGATCGCGGCGACAGCGGCATGCAGGGGTCGGAGTCGCAGCGCGGCTCGCAGGGTGGGTCGGGTGAGTCGCAAAGCGGGTCGCAGCGTGGCTCGCAGGGCGGGTCCCAGGGCGGCGGTATGAGCGGTCAGGGCGGTAGCACGGGTGGCCAGGGTGGCTACGGCGGCACCAGTCCTGCCTCCGGCGGTGGAAGTCAGCGCGGCTCCCGCTCGGACTCGAGCGACGACATCGAGGGCATGGGAGACGAGGAACAGCTCGATAAGTCGGGCAAAACCTCGGGCCGCTCCGGCTCCTCGGGCACGGGCAACACGGGCGGCTCGACGTCGGGAACGAACACCGGATCCCGGTCGGGCACCGGTAGCGGCGGCACACAGAACACGGGCGGCACGGGCGGAAACGCCGGTGGAACGAACACGGGCGGCATGAGCGGCAGCGGCGGATCGCAGGGTGGGTCGTCAGGCGGCTCGCAGGGCGGTTCGCAGGGCGG
>DAINRQ010000028.1:43854-67613 GCA_036741775.1 Gemmatimonadaceae bacterium
TCGCAGGGCGGTTCGCAGGGCGGCTCCCGCGGTGGCTCGTCGGGCAGCAATCGCTGACCAACTGCACGCTGACGCACGTTCGCGCACCTTCTGAGAGAGCGGCCCTCCGGGCCGCTCTTTTCGCACCGCCGCGTGCGACGTTATATACGCGCCATGTCGCTCACCACGCGCGTTCTCATCGCACTCGTCGCTGGCATCGCGGCCGGTGTCGCCGCCGCGAGCAGTGGGTCACCCGGCCTTGCGCGCGCCGCGGTCATGCTGGAGCCGGTGGGAACGCTCTGGATCAACGCGATCCGCATGACGGTCATCCCGCTCGTGGTCGGGAGCCTCATCGTCGGCATAACGAGTGCGCCCGACGCGCGTGCTATCGGGCGAGTCGGACGATCCGCCATCGCATTCTTCGTCGTCACGCTGTTCGCCGCCGCGGCGTACGCAGCGATCGTCTCCCCGCCACTCATCAACGCCATCCCGCTCGACCCGGCCGCGATCGCCAGCATGCGTGCGAGCGCGTCGGCCGCGGGAACCACGGCGGTCGAGAGCGCGGCAAACATCCCGACGTTCTCACGGTGGCTCGTGGATCTGGTGCCGGCAAACCCGGTGCAAGCCGCATCGGATGGCGCGCTCCTCCCACTCATCATCTTCACGTTGCTCTTCGGACTCGCGCTGCTCGCGCTGCCGCCGGAGCGCAAGGCACCGGTCGTGGCGTTCTTTCAAGGGCTGGGAGACGCCGCCCTCACGGTCGTGCGTTGGGTCCTGGAACTGGCGCCCATTGGCGTGTTCGCCCTGGCGGTTCCGCTCGCGACTCGTATGGGAGCGTCGGCGGCGGGGGCACTCGCGGGATTCGTCGTCGTCGTGATCGTCGTGACAGTGTCGTTCACGGTTCTCGTGCTGTATCCGATCGGGATCATCGGCGGACGTGTCCGTCCAGGCGAGTTCGCGCGCGCGATACTCCCCGCACAGCTCGTCGCGTTCACCACGCGATCGTCGCTCGCATCCCTCCCGGCGATGATCGAAGCGGCGCGGACGAAGCTCGGTCAGTCCGCCGAGATTTCCGGTTTCTTTCTGCCGCTCGCGGCCTCGACGTATCGCGTTGCCGGGGCGCTCGCGCAGCCCACCGCAGTGCTGTTCATCGCCCGTCTCTATGGCGTCGAGCTCACGCCCACCCAGCTCTTCGCCGTCGTTCTCACGGTCGTTCCGACGACGTTCAGCGTGCCGGGGATTCCGGCCGGATCGATCATCGTGATGGTCCCGATCCTCATTGGCGCGGGGCTGCCCGCCGAAGGGATCGGGATCCTGCTCGGGATCGACGCGATTACCGACATGTTCCGGACGGCGTCGAACGTGACGGGCGACATGGCTGGCGCAGTGGTGCTCGGGCGAAAACAGCGGGTCCCCGCGACGCTGCCCGTCGGTGTCGTCGGAGAGGCCGCTCCCTGACACCGCCGCGTTCCCCGTGGTGACATCGTGAGGAGTCTCGCGCTCGCGATTCTCATCTCGCTGCCATGGACACTGGGGCCTGCCCTAACGATCTGGCGAGTTCGGCGCTCGCGGGACCTGGCCAATGCGACGCCAGGCCCGTCCGACGGCCGGCCGCTCGTTTCGGTGATCATTCCCGCGCGTAACGAGCGGCGCAACATCGAGCGGTCGGTGCGGGCCGCGCTCGAGGGCAGTTGGGCGAACCTCGAAGTGGTCGTCGTCGACGATCGATCGAGCGATGGCACTGGTGAGATTGCCCGCGCGATCGCCGCGAGCGATCCGCGCGTTCGCGTCGTCGAGACGCCGGAGCTCCCCGCGGGCTGGTTTGGGAAGCCGTGGGCGTGCGCAACCGGGGCGGCGCACGCCCGCGGCGACATTCTCTGCTTCACCGACGCCGACGCGCGGCACGGCAGAGAGCTCGTCGCGCGCGCCGTGACCGTCATGAGCTCGCCTGCGCTCGACATGCTCACGGTGGCCGGCTATCAGGAGCTCGGCACCTTCTGGGAGCGCGTTGTCCAGCCGCACGTGTTCTGGATGCTTGCGACGCGCTACGGCGGCACCGAGTCGGTGAACCGCTCGCGACGAGTCGAGGACAAGATCGCGAACGGGCAATGCATCTTCGTGCGACGGTCGGCGTACGACGCGCTCGGCGGACACGGCGCGGTGCACGACCGAGTCGCGGAGGACGTCGCATTGGCCCAACGCATGTTCGCGGCGGGGATGCGGACGGAGCTCATCCTGGGCCGCCGCGAGCTCACCACCCGCATGTACGAGTCGCTCCGCGAGATCATGGACGGCTGGCGCAAGAACGTCTTCGCGGGTGGGCGGGAGGCCATGCCCTGGGGCCGGGCCGGACAGCTGATCTTCCCCGCCCTGCTCTTGCTCGCCCCCGTCATGACGCTCCTGCCGCCCGCCGTCCTCGTCGCCGCGTCGCTCTCGAGCGTGCCGTCGTGGGTCGCAACCGGAGCCGCCATTGCCCTGGTCGCCCAGCTCGTGACGTGGGCGCTGGTGTACCGCTGGATGGCGGCTCCGGTCGTCTATGCGCTGCTTTTCCCGTTAGGCGCCGGGGTGTTCGCGATCATCGCCCTGCAGGCGATCGCGCGTGGGTCCCGCGTCGAGTGGAAGGACCGGGCGTACGTGGCTACGAACCGCGCACGCACGCGTCCATGAACTCGCGCCGAACCTGGCGCTGGTTGCCAATGACCTCGTAGAAGTCGTCGATGTAGTCCAGGGCGCGTCTCCGGTAGCCGTCGTCGAGCGGCAGCCGCGCATAGAGCTGGCGGATCGCGTCGCGCTTGTCCACGAACTTGTCGAATACCGCCTTGAACTCTTCGGGCGTTGCGCACGGACCGCGATAGAGGCGGTCCTGCACCGTTTTGATCCCGAGTTGCGGGGCCGGCTTCGCATAGCGGGCCCACACGACGCCGGACCAGTCGAAATCGTATGGCACGGGAACGTACCGGCCGTCGTTCGTCATGATGAGCCGGTAATTGTGCAGCGACCAGACGGACCAATCCGTGTTGCCGATGAAGTAGGCGAACACGCTCGCCAGGAGCATCTGCGGCGGATCCATGTCGGCGAACCCGCCGCCGCGGATGGTTTGAATCCGGCCGCCGTTGCGCTTCGCGACGTCGTCCTCATCCTCGATGATGATCCCGAGCGTCGTAACGGTGTCCCGCTCGCCCACCTGGACGTAGTTCACCTTCACCAGCCGTGACTGGAAGCTGACGTCGGTGAGCATGTTCATGATCTCGTACGCGGCGTGTTCGCGTACGGGATACTCGGCGTACTCCTTGTCGTTGCGCCGGCAGTGGGTTCCGAGCTTGAGCCCACCCTGCCCGGCGAACGGCGTGTGCTTGAGTCCCGAATCCGGAAAATGGAGCTTGATCGGGGGGAAGTTGCACACGTCGTTCCGAAGCCGAAAATGCCCGCGGGGCGAGATCTCCATGGCGATCGTCACCGGATTCCCCGCGGTGTCATTCACGACCATCGTCGCCGGCGTGCGCTTGACGTCGAGCGTGTCGCGATCCTTGAATGCCTTCTTGTAATCCGACGTGAGCGTGAACTCGAGCGGCTCGTCGGAGCCGAACAATCGTTCAGTGCGCCGCACCGCCGCCGCAATCTGCTGCGGTTCGACGGGACGGTTCGGGTCCTTCTTCTCCTTTGCCGCCGGCTGCTGAGCGGTGGCGACGGCCGCGGGGACCGTCGGCGTGAGCAGGACGAGCAGGCAGATGAGCAGCAATGAGGCCGCGCGATGCATGACACCCTCCGGGCGTAGCGTCGACTACTCGGACTTCTCGGACTTCTCGGGCTCCTCGACTTCCACTATCTCGACGCCGACGACGTACGGCGCTCCCTTCTCCCGTACGACCTCGGCGAGGCTCTGACGGCTGTACCCCTTTCGCAATCGAATATCGTACTCCACCGACGTTCCGATCTCGTTCGTGCTGGACCCGCGGTATCGCCAGCGCTTCGTCTCCGCCTCGAGCACAGGATCGATCGCCGTGCGGAGCTCCGTCGGATCGCTCGTCAGGACGCGCATCATCGCGTCGAACCGGTTGCCGGCGCCGGCACTCTCCCCTGTCAGCTCCGCCCGGCGGCGGCGGAGGCGATGCTCGAGCGCGTCGAGCTGCTCCGGGGCGAGGGCCTCCAGCACCTCGTGGTCGAGACGCGCCACGAACTGCGATGTGCGGTTCGCGATCGCCAGCGCGCGCTCGAGCTGTCGCTTCGCGCGAACGCCTTCGAGTGCCGGGGGCAGTCGCGCGAAGTCGCTGGTCCACAGAATCAACACGGCTGCATTGAAGAGAATGGACAGCACCGCGGCGACCTCGAGCTGCACGCCGCACGCGAGTCCGAGTGCCGTCGCGAGAAACACGAACGTCGCGTCCTTACTGTCCTCGAGGTTGGTGCGGAACCGAACGGCGGCGACGATCCCCGCGAGGCCGAACGCCAGCGCCAGACTGTTCTTCACCAGCACCACGACACCGGAGACCACCACGGGCAGGAGAACGAGCGCCTGCACGTCAGCAGCCCGGTACCCTTTGCGTTGGCGCGTGAACATGTAGACCCACGCGACGGGCAGCGCGAGCAGAAACGCGCTCGTGATCGCGATGACGACGAGGAGGACTGGCTGCGGGGGCGGCGCCCCAACCTGCGGCACGGGCACGCCGGTGATGGCGTCGATCTGCGCACCGATCGTTGGCGTCAGCTGGAACGACATGAGCGATGAGAGGGTGCTCACCGCTCGCGTCCGGGCGCTGGCCGGCATGGCCATCCAGACGACCGTGATGGCCGCCGCGAGGCCGACGTAGTAGACGACCACGCGGGCGATCAGATTGTTCGCGAAATCGCTCAGACTGCTGGCACGTCCATTATCGGACATCGATGCGCTCTCGGCGGCTCGGCGGATCTGCGGCTACGGCGCCGGTGGACGCCGCGACCCGGCAGGATGACTCATCAAGCGTCCGCGCGTACGATCATAATGCCAAGCGGCGAGTTCGGCGACATTTGACTCGCGCTGCGTCGCCGTGATGCCAGTCTTTCGAGCGAGTCTGGCAATCGTGGCGGCGTGCCGACGCTCCGGTCCGCTGCCGCCCTCCTCGCCGCCGCCCGCGATGTCGAATCGCTCGCGCCTATCGCCGCCATGTTGGGGTGCGGCGGCTCCCCTGCCCCGCTCGACGGCGACGGCCGCGCGGCGCTCGGAATTCCTGAGGACTGCCCGACGGCGCTCGTCACGCGTGGCCCGGGGACGCTCCGCGCACTGCTCCTCGAGACCAGCGGGCCCCGTCCCGTGCGCGACGTCCTGATGGTGATGGCGGCGCGCATGGCCGCTCGAGCACCACATCTCTTGTGGATCGTGTGTGCGTGCGACCGGGATGGCCGTCACGTGGCGCTCGCGGCCTGGACGCCCCGACGCGCCGGCGCTCGGGTCGCAGCGCTCATCGTCGAGCGCAACTCGATCGTGGACAGTGATGCGGAAACGCTGTGCGCGCTCGCCGCAGCCATGGAGTCGGTGGATGTGCTCACGCACGCGAAGTGGGTGGCGATTCTCGGGCGCGAGGCCGTGACACGTCGGTTCTACCGCACCCTCGAACGACTGGTCGGCCAGCTTGCCGATCGAGCGGGCGGACGTGCCCCGGAGGCGAGCCGCCGTGAAATCGCGCTGCTGTACGCGTCGCGGCTGCTGTTCCTCTCGTTCCTCGAGGCGAAAGAATGGCTGGATGGTGACCGGGCCTTCCTCTCCCGGCGTTTCGACGAGTGCATGGCTGGACGCGGCGGCTTTCAGCGCCGGGTGCTCCTGCCGCTCTTCTTCGGGACGCTCAACACCCCCGTTCGCGCGCGCGCCGCCGCGGCGCGGGCACTCGGACGAATTCCGTTCCTCAACGGGGGGTTATTCGCGCGATCGCCGGTGGAGCGCCTCCACGGCCGCGTGACCTTCGGTGACGAGGAGCTGGGCTGGTTCTTCTCCGAGCTGCTCATACGATACCGGTTCACCGCCCGCGAGGAAAGCTCGGACTGGACGGAAGCAGCGGTGGACCCGGAGATGCTCGGGCGCGCGTTCGAGTCGCTGATGGCGGGGCACGAGCGGCGCGAGACCGGCGCGTTCTTCACGCCGCACGAGCTCGTCGCCCGGGTCACCGACAACGCGCTGAGCGGCGTGCTCGGAATCCCCCTCGAGGAGCTGCTGCCTAACCACGGACGGGACCCGGCTATGGACCTCGGGGCGGGGAATCCGTTCCCCGCCCCGTCCGCGGAGGCGGCGCGCGAGTGCCTCGGCACGCTCCGGTTCCTCGATCCGGCCTGCGGGTCCGGCGCGTTCCTGGTTCACGCTCTCGAGCGGGTCTCCGACCTCATGCGCGCCCTCGGCGACCCGCGGCCGGTCACGGTACTCCGCCGCGCCGTGCTCACGACCTCCATTTTCGGCGTCGATGTCAACCCGACGGCGGTGTGGCTTTGCCAACTTCGCCTGTGGCTCTCGGTGGTCATCGACAGTCCGACGCGCGACCCCGACCGCGTAGCGGCGCTCCCGAATCTCGACCGGCACATTCGGGTGGGCGATGCACTCGTCGGCCACGACGTCGGGGGCGTCGCGCTTCCCGTACCACGTGGAATTGCGCGCCTGCGCCAGCGATACGCACGGTCGGTCGGCGTGCGGAAACGGACGCTCGCGCGCGCGCTCGACCGAGCGGAACGCCTGCAGGCGATCACCTGTCTCGACAGACGCATCGAGTACATCAACGAGCGCCGCCGTGACATTTTGGTGGCCGCACGTGGAAAGAACCTGTTTGGCGAGCGCGGTGTGCTGTCCGCGTCCACTCGCGACGCTCTCGATGAGCTTCGCGCCGAGCTCCGTATGGTTCGCGGACGCAGGCGTGCGCTCGCCTCCGGCGCGGCGCTCCCGTTCGCCTTCGCGACCCACTTCGCCGATGTGATGAACCCCGGGTTCGACGTGGTGATCGGCAACCCGCCGTGGGTGCGCGTCCACCGAATTCCGCCCGCTGCCCGCGGGACGCTGCGACGTGACTACGTCTCGTATCGCGGTGCCGCGTGGCGCGACGGCGCGTCCGGCGCACGAGCGAGCGTCGGCTTCGCCGGGCAGGTCGACCTGGCCGCGCTATTCATCGAGCGGTCGTTAGGCCTGGTGCGCCCCGGCGGCGTCGTGGCACTGCTCGTCCCCTCCAAGCTCTGGCGTTCGCTCGCCGGCGGCGGCGTGCGGCGGCTGCTGGCGAACGACCATGCGCTGCTGCGGCTCGAGGACTGGTCCGACGCACCGTCGCTCTTCGATGCCGCCGTGTACCCATCGCTCGTCGTCGCCATGCGCGGGTCACCGCCCGCCCCGGCGCGAGCATCCGAGCTTCACGTGACCATCCACACGACTCGCGTCGCGGCCACGTGGCAAATGCAGTCGACCGAGTTGGGGCTCGATCAAAGTCCCGGCGCGCCGTGGCTCCTGCTGCCACCGTTGGCGCGACGCGCCTTCGACGCCGTGCGCGCCGCGGGGACGCCCCTCACCGCCACCACATTCGGCGCCCCCTTGCTCGGGGTGAAGACCGGCTGCAACCGCGCGTTCATTGTGAGGCTGACCGACCGCGGGGCCGTATCCGACAGCGGCACGATCGCAGACGTCGAGGAGGACTTTCTTCGCCCACTGGTTCGCGGCGAAGGGGTGGGCAGGTGGCGGATCGACGCGAGGGACGAGCGCGTGATCTGGACGCACGGTCCCGACGGGCGACCGTTGCATCGGTTACCGCCTCGGGCCGAGCGTTGGTTTCGTCCGTGGCGACGCCGCCTCATCGCGCGCGCGGACGCGCGCGGCGTCGGTCGGTGGTGGGCGCTCTTCCGAATCGAATCGGCCGCGTGCGACGTGCCGCGCGTCGTCTGGGCGGACTTCGGCCGTGCGCCACGCGCCGCGGTGCTGGGGGCTGGCGATGCAGCCGTCCCGCTCAACACATGCTACGTCGCTCGCTGCCCTGCGATGAGCGATGCTTACGCGCTCGCCACGGTGCTGAACTCACCACTTGCCGCCGCATGGCTTGCCGCCATCGCCGAGCCTGCGCGTGGACGCTTCCGTCGCTACCTCGGTTGGACGATGTCGCTGCTTCCCATCCCGTCGGACTGGCCTGCCGCGCGTTCCGTTCTCGCTCCGATTGGCGAACGGGCGGCCGCTGGCGAGCCGCCAGGTGATGCGGAACTTCTCGACGTGGTCACGCGAGCATTCGGGCTTCGACCGAGAACCGTCCGTCCGCTACTCGACTGGGCCATCCGGTGAGCGCCCAGGAGCTCGGAGACGCTGCCGCGGTCCGCGCGTGCATCGCCGCACTATGGTTAGGCGAGGCGCAGTCATCATCGCGCCTCGGGGCCATCGCCCTCCGTGACCACCAGCGAGATGCCGCCGCGCGGCTCCGACGGGCGCTGGAACGATTCGGCGGCGCGCTGCTCGCGGACGACGTGGGGCTCGGAAAGACGTACACTGCGCTTGCGGCCACCGAACCGTTAGGCCGCTTGCTGGTGGTGGCGCCGGCGGCGTTGCGCGACATGTGGCGCCGGGCACTGGACGCCGCTCACCGCACCGCGGATTTCATCTCGTTCGAGTCGCTGAGCCGCACCGCGGCACCATCAGCGGCGCGCCGGAAGACGCGCCACCCCGCGGCGCCGTACGACGTCGTGGTAGTCGATGAAGCGCACCACGCGAGGAACCCCGCCACCCGTCGCTATGAGCGGTTGGCGTCGATATGTGCCGGAGCGCGCGTGTTGCTGCTGTCCGCGACACCGGTGCATAACGCGACCGACGATCTCTACGCACTGCTCGCCCTGTTTCTCGGGAGCCGCGCCTCGCGCATGACCGCACGGGAAATCGGAGAGTGCGTCGTGCGACGTACCCGCCGCGACGTTCCGGTGGCAACGACGCCGGCACGCGCACCGCCGACCTGGCTGGAGATCCCGAGCAGTGGCGATACCAGTGCGTTGCTGGACACGCTGCTCGCCATCCCTCCCGCATGCCCGCCGCGCGACGGAAGCGACGCGAACGCGCTCGTCACGATCGGCCTCGTGCGCGCATGGAGCTCCACGGACGCCGCCCTGCGAGCCGTGCTCCGCCGCCGCCTCGCCCGCGCCGAGAGCCTTGGTGCCGCGCTCGCGGCAGGCCGACACCCCAGCCGCGCGGAGCTCCGGGCGTGGGTGGTCGGCGACGACGCGACGCAGCTGGCCTTCCCCGAGCTCATCGTGCCGGATGAGGCCGGCGTAGCCGGCGACGAGCTCCTCGCGACCGTGAACACACACGCCGCGGGAGTGCGGTCTGCGCTTCGGCTTCTCGACGCCGCGGGGGGGCGCTCGGACGATGCGCGATGTGATCTCCTCCGATCGGTCCGCTCGCGCCATCCCCGACGCCCAGTCGTCGTGTTCTCCCACTATGCGGCCTCCGTGCACGCGGCCTTCAAGCGCATGGCCGGGGACGGAGGCGTCGGCGCCGTGACCGCGGGCGGCGCCGTCGTCGCGGGAGGTTCGCTCACTCGATACGAAGCCCTCGCCCGGTTCGCGCCGACAGCCGTCGGCGCCCGGCCGCCTCGCGACGTCGAAGCGATCTCCCTCTTGATCGCGACCGATCTCTTGAGCGAAGGACTCAACCTGCAGGATGCTGGCGTCGTGGTTCATCTCGACCTGCCATGGACACCTGCTCGCCTCGCTCAGCGGATGGGCCGGGTGTGGCGCATCGGCTCGCGGCACGCGGACGTGTTCGAGTACGCGATCGCGCCGCCAGCGGCCGCCGAGCGAGTGGCGGCCGTCCTCGAGCAACTCGAGCGGAAAGCGTCCGCGTCTCGACTCGTTCTGGGCGCTGAGCTCACGTCACTTCTCGCGCTCCGGCCGCACGAAACGATCGATCGATCCGCCGACGGACACTTCACCGAAAACGACGACGTGCCGGGTGTCATTGAAGCGATCCGACAAACGGTGTCCGCCTGGGCGCGCGAACCGTGCGACGTTCGGCAGTCGGCGTCTGGAACGCTGCAGCCCGCAGCTCCACCCGGACCGCACACGGCAATTGCGGCCGCCCGTGCCACGATAGACGGGTGGCTCGCGGTCGTCGTTGCCAGCGGCGCGGTCACGCTGGTCGCGAAGGCGCGCGACCGCGCGCCGACGACCGTGCCGAGCGAACTTCTCGCCGTCGTTGCGGCGGCGGGCGGAGCCACATGCCCCGTGTCGTGCCACCGCGTCGAGGAGGCAACTCGCGACCTGCGCCATTACGCCGCCTGCATGAAAGCCGCGCGAGACGCGGGCGTCGAAGCGGGCCCATCTCACGCCCACGCTCGGATCTCGGCACTCATCGGGCAGCTGGTGGCCGTCGTGGCGCCGCATCGCCGGAGCGTTATCTCGAGGCTCGCCGCGGATGCGAGAGCCGCGATTGGCAGCGCGCAGGGAGCGGGCATGGAACGCATGCTCCGGGAACTCGCGGCAATGACGCCGACCGGCGACCAGGCGATCGCGGTTGAGGAATGGCTCCGGCGTGTGACGGAGGTGGCTCAACCACCCGGTCGCGAACGCGATCTCGCAACCGAGGCCGGGGATGATCCGCTCGTTCCGGCGCTCCTGCTCCTGGTCTCGCATTCGGAACACGAACGGTGAGACCGGGGGTTTGGGCCGGTATCCGCCAAGCCTTTACCATTCGCGATGGACTTTCCTCGCCCGCCCCGCCCTACCGTCGTGCTGTTCGACCTCGACGGCACGCTCATCGACACGATCGAGCTCATCCTCAGCTCGGCCCGCTACGCCTTCGAGGGGTGGCATCGTGCCCGCCCAACCGACGCCGACTGGGTCCGGGGAATCGGAACCCCGCTCGTCGATCAGTTGCGGGCGTATGCGGATAGCGAGCAAGAATTGGCGGCGTTGCTCGAGCGGTACCGCACGCACCAGCGCGAGCACCACAACCGCCTGACGCGTTGCTACGAGGACGTACCCTCCGTAGTCGGGAAGCTCTTCGCGGACGGATACCGGCTCGGCATCGTGACGAGCAAGGCGACGCCGATCGCCCACCAGAGCCTCGCCTTTGTCGGCCTCGACCGGTATTTCCGCGTTGTGGTCGGGTACGAGGATACCGTACGGCACAAACCGAATCCGGAGCCTGTCCACGAAGCCCTCCGACGGCTCGACGCGCGTGCCGGGGAGGCGGTGTTCATCGGAGACTCCCCTCACGATATGCACGCGGGGCGGGCGGCGGGCGTCGTCACCATTGGCGCGCTCTGGGGCGCCTTTGACCGTGAAACTCTCGCCGCGGCCCAGCCGAATCATCTGATTGAGTGCATGTCCGACTTGCCCGGCGTCCTGGACCGGGCGCACGGGACAGTGACCGGGGTCACGCCCCAGGCGCGCTAAGGCGAGTCTTTCAAACCATTTTGCCCGTCTCGGTATCTCACTCGGCGACGCGACCGAGGACCGACCGGCGGATGATGGTGGCGACAGTCGACAACACGAGTCTGACCACCGGCCGATCCGACGCTGAGGACGTAGCGCTCGCCGCAAAGGGCGATCGCGTAGCGTTCGAGCGCGTTTACCGCGCGCACGTCAACCGCGTGTTTGCGGTGTGCGCGCGCATGGTCGCCGACCGCGCGCTGGCCGAGGAACTGACGCAGGACGTCTTCGTGCGTGCGTGGTCGAAGTTGGAGCTGTACCGCGGCGAGAGCGCGTTCACGACCTGGCTCCACCGGCTGGCGGTGAACGTGGTGCTCAACGCTCGAAAGAGCGACGGCCGGAATCGGAGCCGGTTCGGTTCCGAGCCCGACGAGGTGGACACACTCCCGCACGCGCGATCGAGTAGCTGGACGCCGGGGATGTCGCTGGACCTCGAGGCGGCAATTGCCGGGCTTCCGCCCGGTGCGCGACAGGTATTCGTGCTGCACGATGTCGAAGGGTACAAGCACGAGGAAATCGCGGAGATGCTCGGCATCACCGCCGGTGGGAGCAAGGCGCAACTGCACCGGGCGCGGTTGTTGTTGCGGCAGGCACTGAACCGATGACTATGGGCGCGATGAACTGCGACACTTTCGACGAACGGCTGTCGGATTACCTGGAGGGCGAGCTTTCGCCGAACGATCGGCGAGCGCTCGAGGCGCATCTCGCCTCGTGCCTGCGTTGCGCGGCGCTGGCACGCGACCTCGAGGGTATCCGCGCTGCGGCGAACGTGCTGCCGGAACTGAGGCCCTCCCGTGACCTCTGGGATGGGATCGCCGAGCGGATCGAAGCGCCTGTGATGCCGCTCGTTCAGCGGGCACCGGCCGTCGTGCTTCCATCAATGCGTCGTCGCTCGCTCGATCGCCTGCGACTCGCTGCGGTCGCCGCGGCTCTTGTCGCTGTCACCGCAGGCGTCACGTACACCCTCACCGTGGCGGGCTCACAGTCCGGAGATCCATCGCAGCTGACCGCGATCGCCACGAATGCCGATTCGCAGCGGACCCCGGACAGCGTCGAGGCGGCTCGGGACGTCGCTCCAGCCACGTCGGTACAGGTCGCAACTGCTGATTCCAGCTCGGACGCCGCGGCGCATCGGACCGAGCCGTCGCAGGCTCCGACGCGTCTGGTTCGTAACGTCCCGGCAACCGTCACCCAGTCGCGTGAGATCGATCGCCTGCGCGCGGTATTCACGCAGACCCGCCATCAGCTCGATCCGCGCACGGCAGCGATCATCGAAGCGAACCTCAAGGTCATCGACGAGGCTATCGCGCAGAGCAAGGCGGCGCTGGACCAGGATCCGGCCAGCCGGTTCCTGACCGAACAGTTGAATAGCGCGCTCGATAAGAAGCTCGAGCTTCTCCGCACCGCGGCGCGGCTGCCGCAACGGACCTGATGACGCGCATGCGCGGACTCGTGATTCTCGGAGCCGTCGTCGCGCTTGGCCTGGTCGATCCCCACGTGACGCTGGCGCATAACGGGAGCATCCGCGAGCGGGCGCAGGAGCGACAGCAGGCACCGTCGCGCGTCGACACGACGTTCGCGTTCAACCGGAACGGGGTGGTCGACCTGACCCAGACGTCCGGCGACATCATTGTTACCGCGTCGGACCGTGGTGAAGCCCGGGTGCGCGCGTACGCAGAGCGCGGCCGCGTTCGTTGGGATGTCTCGTCGTCGCGCATTTCGGTCGATGTGGAACCGGTTCGTGGTCGCGTCGGGGACGCGCGCATCGAAGTCTCGGTGCCGGTCGGGGTTCGCGTCGTCGCCCGGAGTCGGTCGGGCGATGTCAGCGTGCGTGGCACGCGCGGCGCCGTGGATGCACGATCGCATAGCGGCGACGTCATCGTCACCGACGCGACGGAGCGCGTCGTGCTCGAGTCGGTGTCCGGCGACGTGCGCGCGTCGCAACTCGTCGGCGAGGTACGCGCCGAGTCCGTGAGCGGGACGATCGAGGCGCGCGAAGTAACCGGAAACATCCACGCCGAGACGACGAGCGGTGACGTGTCACTGACCGGCGTGACGTCGAGCTCGGTGTACGTCGAGACCGTTGCCGGCGAGATCGAGTACGAAGGCAATATCGATGCGAGCGGGCGGTACGAGTTCCGCGCTCACTCAGGGGATGTTCGCCTGGAGATCCCCGAGAACTCGAGCGCGCAGTTCAGCGTGCAGACGTATAGCGGAGCACTCGATACCGCGTTTCCGCTCACGCTGATGCCCGGACAGCGCACCACCGGCCGGCCACGGCGCTTCGAGTTCACGTTAGGCAGCGGGGACGCACGCGTGACCGCCGAATCGTTCAGCGGCGACATCGTCCTCACGCGCCGTACGCGCACTAACCGATAGACCACTTCACCAACTGTACATTCGGAGACCTACGCCATGCGACGCTTTGGGATCGCCGCTCTGGCCCTGACCGTTGCCGCATCCGCGGCGCCCGCACAACAGCGCGAGAGCGAGCGTGACTTCTCGTGGGACGGCCGCGTCCCGAGCGGACGATGGCTCTACGTCCGTAACCTGAACGGCTCGATCCGGGTCGAACGCGCAACAGGCGACCGCGCCGAGGTGACCGCCGTCAAGCGGTGGCGCCGCGGCGACCCCGAGGACGTCCGCATCGAGGCCCGCCGCATCGGCGGTGATGACGGCGACGCCATCATCTGTGCGTTCTGGAGCGAGAACGCGTCGTGCGACGAGGACGGGTACCGCTCGCGCGGGAACAACAACTGGCGTGACCGCAACAACAATAACGACACGTCCGTCGAGTTCACCGTTAGGCTCCCGGCCGGCGTTCGCCTCGGCGTGAGCACGGTGAACGGCAGCGTCCGGGTCGATGGGGCGACGACCGAAGTCCAAGCGAGCACCGTGAACGGCCGCGTCTCGGCAATGTCATCGGGTGGGCCGGTGAACGCGTCGACGGTGAACGGCGACATCGACGTCCGCATGCGCGAGCTCGGCACGGGTGATCTGGAGTACTCGACGGTGAACGGCTCGATCGAGATCGAGGTTCCGGCGAATCTGGATGCCGAGCTCGACATGCGGACGGTGAATGGGAGCCTGTCCGCTGACTTCCCGATCACGCTGCAAGGGCGCGTGAACCCGCGCCGCATGCGCGCGACTATCGGCAAGGGCGGGCGCCGCCTCCGACTCGAGACCGTCAACGGCAGCGTGGAGATCCGAAAGGCTCCGTAGCGATCTGATAGCTCCCGGCCGGGTGCGGGGACCATAAGAGAGGGTTGCGCGGTGGGCCGGGCGGGACAGCGGCTGGCCGCTGGGGGCTGCTAGCTGGGGCGTAGGGCTGCGGGCTCCTGGAAGCGGCTGGGGCTGATGGCTGGCAGCCACGCTTCTCCACGCGGTGTCGAGGCATACCCGCGGGGAGAGCGGCCCGCCGCCACGGTACCGCCCTCCCCGCGAAGCGGAGCTTGACGCGGGCGCAAGGCAAGGCGGGCTGCCAGCCCCAAGCGACCATCGGCTGTCGCCAGCCCGCAGCCCTCAGCAGCAGCTAGCAGCCCCCAGCCCCCAGCTGAGGGCCCTGTGGCCAGCTAACGCCTTGTCGAGGCGCGTTGCGTTCTACCTGCTGTCCCGCTCCAACCCCGACTCGACCGCCAGCCGCTCGATCTCGCGCGCGAGCTTGAGGTCGTTCGCCGTAATCCCGCCGGCGTCGTGCGTGCTGAGCGTGAACGTCAGCCGCGTGTGCCGAATGTCGATGTCGGGGTGATGGTCCATCGATTCCGCGACATCGGCGACTCTCGTGACGAACGTGATCCCTGCCGGGAACGTGACCGCGCGAAACGTCTTCGTCAGCGCGTTTCCGCGACGCGCCCAGCCCGGGAGCCCACCGAGCTCGCGCTGGATTCCAATGTCCGAGAGTCGTTCGGCCACAGTTGACGCGAGGCGAGGCCGCCCGCCCATCGCACACTCGCTCCGGGCAGGCACAGGGAGGTTACGATTTGAAGTCGCGACAGCTCGACCGCGAATTCGTGCAAGCGGCGACCAGCATAATTCAAATGGCCGCTTGCGACAACGGATAGGCGGGCTCCGCCGTTGAGCGGTCCGGTCGTTGCTAGTTACCAAGGTGTCGAGTCCGGCACAGGCACCCAGGCCGGCGCCACGGGGTAGTCCGATCAGGGGGCCGTCCCGAGCCGCCACCGCGGCCAGCTCACTCACGTGAACAGCGGAGCACTACAATGACCTTATACGTTCGATCGAGAAACCTTGCGCTCGTGGTCGCCGCGGCGTCGCTGGCGACAACGGCCTGCGCATCGCTCAACAA
The DNA here is from genome assembly GCA_036741775.1 of Gemmatimonadaceae bacterium. Classification (GTDB taxonomy): domain Bacteria; phylum Gemmatimonadota; class Gemmatimonadetes; order Gemmatimonadales; family Gemmatimonadaceae; genus JAJKIV01. The sequence goes on from DAINRQ010000028.1 coordinate 59,537, forward strand.
CAAGGAGAAAGGCGGAATCATCGGGGCCACTGGCGGTGCCGTCATCGGCGGCGCTATCGGCAAAGCCAACGGATCCACCGCGAAAGGTGCCATCCTTGGCGCGACGATCGGCGGCGCCGCGGGGATGATCATCGGCCATCGGATGGACAAGCAGGCCGAGGAGCTAAAGCAGAACATCCCGGGCGCGGTCGTCGAGCGCGTCGGCGAAGGCATTCAGGTCACGTTCGCGTCCGGACTGCTGTTCGACTTCGACTCCGACGTCGTGCGCCCCGAGGCACGTGAGAACCTGCGCAATCTCGCCGCCAGCCTCGACAAATACCCCGGCTCGGAGCTGCTCATCGTCGGCCACACGGACAGCGTGGGTACCGACGGGTACAACCTCGGCCTCTCGGAGCGACGCGCCGAAGCGGCCGCGACGTACCTGGCAGCGCAGGGCGTGAGCCGCTCGCGCGTCGCGGCGCGCGGGCTCGGCGAAACCGAACCGGTGCAGCCTAACGACACCGAAGCGGGGCGAAGCAAGAACCGCCGCGTGGAGGTCGCGATCTACGCGGGCGAAGCGCTACGCGCCGAAGCGAAGCGTCAGGCGGGGAGTTGACGTTTCGTCACTCCGAGCCCGTGCCGATCGATCGGCACCGGGCTCGGAGCGACGGCCCCTGCCGCGACGCCACACCCTTGCTCGGTCCGCGCCGCTCGTCAGCCGCGGGGCAAGCCGACACGACTCTGCCGGCTCAACATGCCGCCGTACGCGCGGTACACGGCAGCAACGCTCGTTGCCGCACGCATGTACGCGGCGCGCGTCAGCTTGGACCCCGCCACATCGCGCCACTCATCGAGCGGTAGCTCGTACAGCCGCGCCGCGACGCCGGCCGTTCCGGTCGGGCTCGCCGCGATCATGCGCGCGAGGATCTCCACGTCGAACAACCACGACGTTGCGAACGGGTCAGCGAGGACGGCGTGCAGCCCGCTGTTGACGCGAAACACCTTTGCCCCACACTGCGTGTCGTAGACGGCCAGCCGGAGCAGTTGCGAGACGAGCGTGGCGAACACGCGGCCGAGGTAATGGCGCCACGCGTACCGCTCGATCGACCGCCCGAGCAGCTTCACGCGGGACCCCAGCACGGCATCGACCGCGGGCCGGTCGTCGAGCACGTCGAGAAATCGCGGTAGCGCACCGAGTGGCGTGGCGAGGTCGGCATCCCAGAACCCGATGAAGTCCGCATCGGTGTCGAGGGCCGACAGCATGCCGACGCGAACCGCCTCTGCCTTCCCCTGATTGCGCGGCAGGTCGAGCACGCGGACCGTATCAGGCGATGCACACCGCAACCGTTCGAGGACCTTCAGCGTCTCGTCCGTGCTGCCGTCGTTGACGAACAGGAACTCTACCCAGTGTCCGGTCGCCCGAAACGTCGCGAAAGCTCGGACGTCGAGCCGCCGCGCTTCGTTGTAGCACGGGACCACGATGATTGTGTGGGGCACGCGCGAGTCGGAACGGGCGGTAGACACGAGAAGCTGGGAACGCACGGCGTCTTCGGAGAGCGGTCACCCGCACTGCACGGAACGCGCGCTTCGAGGTAGAGTCGCGAGCCGGTCGAAACGCAACGCGGCTTGCTCTTTCGGGAGATGTTCGGTTTATTTCGGCGTGACATCGCGCCAGCGATCCCGGCAAGTTGCGAGTCAGCAGCCGTTGTTGCTCGAAGATCCGACGCGACAATCGGTTGTGCTCCCGACTATAGGCGAACAGAAGGACATCCGCTACCACGCGTCGCGCTCGCGCGGGCTGCTCAACGGCCCGGCGGCGACCGGGATGGGCTACTGGTCGATCAACCCGTACGTGGGTTGCTCGTTCGGATGCACGTACTGCTACGCCCGGTACGCCCACCGGTATGCGGTGGATCGGGCACTGGCTGGCGCGCGGTCGGAGGACACGCTCCGGCGAGACCTGTCGGAAATGCCCCCGTGGCTGGCGTTCGAGCGCCACGTGCTCGTGAAGGAAAACGCCCCTGCCCTCCTCCGAGGTGAATTGCGTCCGGGTAGTGCGCGCCTCGCCGCGCTCGCCGGCGGCGAGGCCGTCGTGGTTGGTACCGCCACCGACCCGTACCAACCCGCCGAGCGTCGATTTCGCGTGACCCGTGGAATACTCGAGGCACTCGCCGAGCACGCTGGGTTGTCGATCGTCGTCATCACGAAGAGCCCGCTCGTTACGCGGGATGTGGACGTCCTGCAGCGGATCGCTGCCCGCTCGGACCTCACGATCCACGTCTCACTCATCACCCTTCGTCGGGAGCTTGCGCGACTCGTCGAGCCGCGCGCACCGACGCCCGAAGCGCGGCTCCGCGCCGTCGCGCGTCTGCGGCAAGGTGGGATCGATGTTGGCATCAACGTCATGCCCGTTCTTCCAGGAATTACCGACACCCCCGATGACCTGACGGCACTCGTGCGTGCGGTCGCATCCGCCGGCGCGACGCACGTCAACGCCTGTGCGCTCCGCCTCCGCAGCACGGCGCGGGCGCGATACCTCCCGTTCATCACCGAGCATTTCCCGCATCTCGCTGGCAGGTATACGGCGTCCTACGCGAACGGTCATCAGCTTGGCCAGCATTACCGCCACGGGTTGCGACGATTCTTCCAGGCATTGTGTGATCGCGAGCGCATCCACTTCGGCTACCCGGACGACGATGATGAATCGCCGATGATTCCTGTCCCGGACCAGCAACGCGACCTGTTCGCCGACAGTCATGAGTCCGAGGCCGCCCGCTCGTAGCGGCCGGCCACACGACTGTCAGCCCTCGTCCGTCATCGCTAGGTTCCCGGTCATGACTACGTCAGCCATTCGCGATCAACTTCGCGCCATGTCGTTCCTGGATGGGCTCACCGATTCGGCGTACCATCAGCTTGCCAAGCTGGTCACCTCCGTCCATTACGAGGCGGACCAGGTGCTCTTCGAGGAGGGAGCCCCGCGCTCGTTTCTCGCCATGCTCACCGGTGGAGCCGTGGCGATCGAAAAGCAGCACAACGGTCGTCCGATTCGCCTCGCGACGTTCGGTGCCGGCGAGGCGGTCGGCGAGGGGCTGCTCCTCGACGACTCGAAGCACGGAACGAGCGCGCGCGCCCTGCAACCGACCGATGCGTTCGTTCTCCGCGCCGAAAAAGTTCGCGACATGTTGCGCGAGTATCCGCAGCTCTACGCTGCACTCGTCGGACGAGCGGCGCGAGCGATCTCGCAGCGCCTCGCGGCCACCGATGCCACCATCGTCGGGCGTGGACGCACACTGGGCTTCGGAGGGCGTCAGGTTCGCCTGGAACGCGACCTTCTGGGTGAGCGCGAGGTGCCTGACGAGGCGCTCTATGGCGTGCAGACACTGCGCGCGCTGGAGAATTTCCCGATCACCGGGATCGCGCTGCGTGAGTTCCCGTCACTGATCGAAGGACTCGCGGCGGTAAAGGAAGCCGCGGCGCTCGCGAACGCGGAGCTCGGTCTGCTCGCGCCCGACGTAGCCGATGCGATCGTGCGCGCCGCGCGGGAGATTCGGATGGGGCGTCACCACGAGCAGTTCGTGGTGGACATGATTCAGGGCGGCGCCGGCACGTCCACGAACATGAACGCGAACGAAGTCATCGCGAACCGCGCGCTCGAGCTGCTCGGGCGGCCGCGTGGCGACTACGGCGCCATCAGCCCGAACACGCACGTCAACCTGAGCCAGTCCACGAACGACGTCTACCCGACGGCGGTGAAGCTCGCGCTGCATAACGGGATCGAGGCGCTGCGCGTCGCCATGCGCGAGCTCGCGGACGCGTTTCTCATGAAAGGCGAGGAGTTCGCGCCCTTTCTGAAAATGGGCCGCACGCAGTTGCAGGACGCCGTGCCGATGACGCTCGGCCAGGAGTTCGCGGCGTTCGCGCACACGATCGTCGAGGACGTCGATCGGCTCGGCGAGGCGCAAGCGCTCATCCGCGAGATCAACATGGGCGCGACGGCCATTGGGACGCGAATCAACGCTCCACTCGGCTACGCCGAGGCGATTCGCGGTCATCTGTCGAACGTGACGGGGCTCGAGCTGATCACTGCCCCCGACCTCGTCGAAGCGACTGCGGATACGGGCGCGTTCGTTCAGCTATCCGGCGTGCTCAAGCGATGTGCGGTGAAGGTATCGAAGATCTGCAACGACCTTCGCCTCCTGAGCTCGGGTCCGCGTGCCGGGTTAGGAGAAATCAATCTCCCGGCCATGCAGCCGGGATCCTCGATCATGCCGGGCAAGGTGAATCCGGTCATCCCGGAGGTCGTGAATCAGGTCTGCTTCGACGTCATCGGCGGCGACGTGACCGTGACGCTCGCGGCGGAGGCCGGCCAGCTACAGCTCAACGTCTTCGAGCCGATCATCGCGTACCGGCTGCTGCATGCGCTCGACTCCATGAAACGCGCGTTCGTCGTGCTCCGCACGCGGTGCGTGGAAGGTATCACGGCGAACCCCGACCGCATGCGCTGGTTCGTCGAGCACTCGATCGGGATCGTGACGGCGCTCGTTCCCGTCCTGGGGTACGAGGCCGCCACCGAGATCGCGAAGGAGGCGCTGGCGACCGGGCGCGGTGTGTACGACCTCGTCATGGACAAGGGCCTCATGACGCGTGAGGCGTTGAACGAGGCGCTCGACCCGCGCGGTATGGTCGGCCTCGACGCTCGCTCTGCGGCGGATGCCACGACGACGTAAGCGTCTCGATGCCACGTCGTTCGACCTGCCGGCGGATGAGCTGCGACGTGGCACCTACGCACACGCTACGGCGCTGTGGGCCCGCGACGTTCTCGTAGCGGACGGGCGGTCGCCCGTCGTTACGGTGCAGTTCTCGAGCGAGCAGTCGGGATTGCTCGGCGGCATCGATGAGGCGATCGCCGCACTCAAGGTGGCCGCCGAAGACTGGTCGCAACTCACTGTGCACGCGCTGTACGACGGCGACCGCATCGACGCGGACGAAACGGTGATGACCGTCGACGGGCGGTACGAGCAGTTCGCGCATCTGGCGCCGTTGTGCATTGGAGTGCTCTCACGCCGAACGCGCGTGTCGACGAACGCGCGCGCGCTCGTCGAGGCCGCCCGGCCGAAGCCCGTGATGACGCTTCCGGCGCGCAACGATCACTGGCTGCTGCACCGAGGCGACGCGCTTGCGGCGCAGATCGGGGGCACCATGCATTTGACGGGCACGGCGCAGGCCTCGCGGACGCAGCCGGCCCTCCTGCTCGTCCCTCACGCGCTCGTAGCGTCGTACGGTGGGGACACGGTCGCGGCCGTTCGCGCGGCGCTCGCGCACACGCCGGAGCGCGTGCTCCTGGTCGTGCCGGTGGATTACGACAATGATTGCGTCACGACGGCGCTCGCCGTGGCGCGCTCGCAGGAAGCTCGCGTGTGGGGCGTGCAGCTCGCGACGTCGGACCGGCTGGTCGATCGATCGATCATTCCGGAGATGGGCGGGTTCGTCCCGACGGGCGTCAATCCGCGGCTCGTCTGGAACGTTCGCAATGCGCTGGACGCGGAAGGGTTCGGTGACATCAAGATCCTCGTGTCGGGCTCGATCGACGTCGCGCGCATTCGTGGATTCGAGGAGGAAGGCGTGCCGGTGGACGCGTACGGCGTCGGCACGGCGCTCACGAGCGGGCGGTTCGGCTTCGTGGCCGACGTGGTGATGCTGGACGGGCAGCCGCATTCGCGCGCGGGCCGCACGCTCAAACCCAACGCGCGCATGGAGCGGGTGCGATAGAATGGCGACCGGACCAAAGCTGGACGGTGCTGGGCAGGTCAAGATGGAAACGCTGGACGAGGCTACGACACAGCTCCAGCGACTGCACGGCATCGTGGAGCGCATGGCGGTGGCTGTGCGCTCACAGCAGGATACCGCGCAGTTCGGCGCCCAGATTCGGCGTGCAGGCGCGCCGCTGGCTGGGCTCCTCAAGGGTCAGTTTGGAATGATCGCGGACCAGGTCACTGCCATGTTGCTCGTGGCCACCCGCGGTGGTGGCGGCGAGCAGAACAAGGTGCGCGCACTGCGCGAGACGGTCGCGCAGGTCCGCGTTCAGCTCGAGATCGCGGTCGCGAAGACGAAGGAAAAGCACACCGTCCCCGAAGATCCCGGCTGAATCGCACTCGATACGCGACCGCGATTCTCTCTCTGGGAAATGGCTCTGCGCACGTCATGCGCGAAGCTTGATTCGACTCTGAGTGACCAATACCTTTGGTTGGCTGATGGACAAATGTTGTTGTCGAACGTTGGCCGATGCATGAACAACGTCGCGGCGCCATAGGGCGCTCGTCGCGTCTCTTCACAACGCCGGTTCACGGGACACGAATGCACCGGAAGACTCACCTGCGTCAGCTCGCTTCGGTCGCCCTCCTCACCGGACTCGCGCTGGCACTCGCAGGGTGCGGCTCGTACGGTTCGGATTACCCTAACTCGACGTTCAACCACACGACGGAGTTCAACACGGCGATCGACTCGCTGTGGGACAAGCTCCTCTTCTGGGGAACGCTCGTGTTCGTGCTCGTCGAGGGAATCCTGCTGTATACGATTATTCGATTCCGCCGTCGCAGCGACGCCGACGAGCCGAAGCACGTCCACGGCAACACGTTTCTCGAGATCACGTGGACGGTCGCGCCAGCGATCATTCTCGTTTTCATCGCCATCCCGACGGTGCGCACGATCTTCGTGACACAGGCGCGTGCGGTGCCAAACGCACTCGAGGTCGAGGTCATCGGGCACCAGTGGTGGTGGGAATTCCGCTACCCGCAGTACACGCAGCAGACGGCGACGGGACGGGTGGACACGCTCGTCACCGCGAACGAGCTGTACCTCCCCATCGGGCGCACGGTGAACTTCGCCCTCAAGACGAAGGACGTGTTGCATTCGTTCTGGATCCCGCAGCTCGGCGGGAAGCGGGATCTCATCGCGAACCACACCAACTACCTGTGGTTCACGCCAGACTCGTCGCTCTCCACGAACGTCTTCAACGGGTTCTGCGCGGAGTACTGCGGTGCGTCGCACGCGAACATGCGGTTCCGCACGTTCGTGGTGCCCCCCGCGGAATTCGACCAGTGGACCACGCATCAGATGACGCCCGCGGCGCTCGCGGCGGCGCCCGCCGCAAGCCCGGCCGCGGACACCACTCAGCGCGCTGCCGGTACGCCCGCGCAGGCCGCGGCCGCAGCCCCCGTCGCGGTGCAGCAGGCCGCCGCGTACGCGTTTCCGCTCGATTCTGTTCCCGCCTACGCGCGGCCGGCGACGCCCGTTCCGGCAGGCGTGACATTCCCCGAGAACCTCACGGGCGATGCACAACGAGGTCGTGACCTGTTCGCACGGAGCGCGTGCCTGGGATGTCATGCGATTCGCGGCACCGTTGCCGCGTCACCCATCGGGCCCAACCTCACTCACGTTGGGTCGCGCGCCACGCTCGCCGCGGGGCTCTACCCGAATGACGCGCGGCACCTCGCGTTGTGGATCAAGAACGCGCGTCTCATGAAGCCCGGATCCGCAATGCCCACGCTCGGCCTCGGGCAGCGCGATCCCATCACGGGCGCCACGGTCTCGCAGGCGCTGGGCGGACTCAACGACCAGCAGATCGCGGACCTCGTTGCGTACCTGCAGGCGCTTCGGTAGCAGCTCGAGCTCGGCGGGCGTCAGGCGCCCGCCGAGCGCAGCACGTGGACTCGACGAATCGCACCTAACGACGAACGACATTCACCCTCGCAGCAACTTTCCTAGACGCCATGGCCACAGTCGCCGCATCACCGACGTACGCGGGCACCACCTCCGGAGAACAAACGGGACTCTGGAGCTGGCTGACCACCGTCGACCACAAGCGGATCGGCGTGCTCTACCTCTATACGTCGCTGTTCTTCTTCCTCTTCGGCGGCCTGGAGGCAGTCGTCATTCGCGCCCAGCTCATGGGGCCGAACAAGGACCTCGTGTCAGCCGAGATGTACAACCAGCTGTTCACGATGCACGGCACGACGATGATCTTCCTGGCCGTCATGCCGCTGTCGGCAGCGTTCTTCAACTTCCTGATCCCGCTCCAGATCGGCGCGCGTGACGTCGC
>DAINRQ010000029.1:0-66882 GCA_036741775.1 Gemmatimonadaceae bacterium
CATCATTGCCGTTCCGACCGGCCCGCCGTTCGCACTCCGCCGTTCGCACTCCGCCGTTCGCACTCCGCCGTTCGCACTCCGCCCGTCATCCCCGACGCGATGAGAGGCTCGAACCGTTAGTCGCGACCCGCAGTCTCTCGAATTCGGTGAGAGAAATGTGGATCGTTCACGAACTGCTGCGCCCGGTCGTTCACGCGGTAACGACGCCGCGCTTCATCCAACGCGATCGAGTTGTCGATCAACCCGAGACTGTAGGCCACCTCGTCGGCGTAGCCAGGCAGGATCGTCTTGATCCCTCGCGGCACGCGGCGTGGCGCGATGTGGTTCACGTGCGCGACGACGTTGCTCGTGCAGTTGTTCGTCAGCGTGTTGTAGAACTCCGGGCGCGCCGAGAGCGCGTTCGACCGCGCGAGCATCTCGAGGAACAGCGCGCGGATTCGTTCCGGCGTCGTGCGGATCGGGTAGACGTACACGTCGTAGCCGCCGAAGGCGGCGCGCGAACCGATCAGGTCGCGCTCGTCGCCGATGACGTAGATGAGCTCGAACTGGTTGAACAGGCCGACGACCGGCCCGTAGGTCTCGCCCGGCTCCCGGCGCGCCTCCACCGAGATGGCGACGTATTGCGAGTCCGAGAAGCCGAAGCTCACGAACGTGTGGGCGGGCCCGCGCCAGTGCTTCGAGAACGGCGTGACGATGAACCACACGCTCTCGAGCTTCGAGAGATCGTAGGCGCGATCCGCGTACGCAGGGGTGAACTGGTCCTCGCCCGTGTGCGTGAAGTTCCGAACGCGCTGCAGACGGACCGAATCACCATTCACGTGCGCCTCGGTCATGACCGCGTGCGGCGGTACCCAAGCTCGATCGGACCGCGCACGCATGGTTCCGAGCACGGTTACGCCGACACCCGCGAGCACGGCCAGGCCGATTGCCGCGAACGTCAGCCGTCGCAGTCGTCTCGTCCCGGAGGTGGCCACTTCGTCACTCATTGCCTCGACGACGACCCGATGACACGGCAGGTTACCTCCCCCGCCAACTGGCGGGGCGAAAGGGTCGAGATTAGTATCGCTCGGCTACGAAATGACCGTGCGCGACGGCGCGCTGCAGCAGCGGAATGCCAACCATCCCAACAACGGAGACTGTAGTATGAGTGAGAGCCAGCGTGGCCGCTTCGTCTGGTACGACCTGATGACGACGGACCCGGGCGGAGCCGCCGAGTTCTACTCCAAGATCGCCGGGTGGGGTACGCAGCAATGGGAAGGCAGCGCGGCTCCGTATACCATGTGGACGAATCAGAATGCGCCGCTCGGTGGCGTAATGCAAATGATGCCCGAGATGGCCGGCAAGATGCCACCGCACTGGGTCGGGTACGTCGGGGTGCCGAACGTCGACGACACGGCGGCACAAGCCGAGTCCCTCGGCGGCAAGGTGTTGACGCCGCCCATGGACATCCCCGAGATCGGCCGGTTCGCGGTGATCTCGGACCCGCAAGGCGCCGCGATCGCGATCTTCTCGGCGAAGGACGATGCGCCGGGCCACGACGGCCCACCTAACGTCGGCGAGTTCTCGTGGCACGAGCTCACGACCACCGACCACCAGAGCGCATACGACTTCTACCAGAAGCTCTTCGGCTGGGAGAAGACGGGCGATTACGATATGGGCGAAGCGGGCACGTACCAGATGTACGGCCACGGCGAGACGATGTACGGCGGCATGTGGACCAAGCCCGCGGACATGCCCATGCCACCGAACTGGCTCTATTACATCCATGTCCCCGACGCCGACGCGGCGGTGGAGCGCGTCAAGGAGCTCGGCGGACAGGTCCTGAACGGCCCGATGGAGGTCCCCGGGGGCGACCGCATCGCCCAGTGCCTCGATCCGCAAGGCGCCGCGTTCGCCGTGCACGCTCGGCGGGCAGACTGACGGTAGACCGCAGATCGTTAGAAACAGCGCTAGTTGCCGTTAGCTGGAACTGGTTGCTGCAGGGTATTAACGGCGGGAACCCTCGGGAGCCCCGTACTTGGCCCAGGCCGAGCCGGGAGGCGTCCCGAGGGTGTCACCCTGCAGCAAGCAGTTCCAGCCAACAGCTACCAGCGTAGTTCTAGAAGTTTACCGAGAAGGCCACGTACGGGATGCCCGGAAACAGTGCATCCTCACCCGGCATGTTCCAGAATGCCAGGTCGACCGAAAGCTTCTCGCCGAAGAAGCGCAGGCCGTACGAGATGATGGAGTTCACGTCGTCGCTCGGCAGCAGATAGTTCTCGGTGATGAACGACATGCGGCGGCCGAGGCGCACGTCGGCGCCGAGCATGGCCACAGGGGTGTCGGCGAACTCACCGCCGGCGTACGCGAGCCCGGTGCCGAACGTCAGGCTCGCGTCGGGTGAGCCGACCGTCCCTACCGCATACAGGACGCCGAAGGTCGCGTTCTCACCGTCGTCGGCCAGCCCGCCGGCGAAGCCCGCGAGCCCACCGACCGCGACGTTGAACCTCGGTGACGCGACGAGGCCGAGCTTTGGCGTCACGAACAGCACGTTGTCGCTGAAGTCGTCGAACGGAACCACGGACAGGCCGCCGCCGAGCGTGAAGCGCGACGTGATTCCACCCTGGACGCTGAGGAAGAGGAGGTACGTGTCGTTGAAGTAGCCCTCGCCCCGCGTCAGCATCCGCCCCGTGGGGGCGAACAGCAGTCGCGTGGCGTTAGGGTTCGCCGGCCATACCTCGCCTCGACGGACCGACGCGCGTTCGACCTCGCGCAGGCCAACGACGTACTCGCGCGGGATCGACAGCGTGCCGACGGCAGTGACGAACCGAACCGAGTCATCGGTGGCTGCGGTAACGCGTCCAACGATCGAGGACCCATCCCTCAACCGGATCACCTGGACCTCCGTGGAGTCGGTCGCCACGCGGACCGCGACCGGACGGGACGGCTGCGGTTGCTGGGCCGGAGCGGAGGTTGCGATCGCGACATGGATGACGAGCGCTGCCAGCAGGGCAAGTCGTGCCGGGAGCGGGGGGTGAACAGCCCGATTCGATCGCATGGCAACCCAGGTGCAGGAAAAGGGAACGCGAGGCTATACCCTCGGACCCGCTGACGCACTACGCCGTCATCGTCCCTCTTGAGGCGCGGGAACGACCGGGCTAGGCTCCGCATATGTCGTCTCATCCGGCCCACGAGAAGCCCTCGTCTCGCGTCTCGACAGGCGGGTACGTCGAGCACCTGCCATCCGCCGCGCTGCGGCCGTTCGTCGCATGCTTCTGGACGCGCGAGCCTGGCCTGAGGGGACCGGAGGGGCGGACACCGCTCGCGCATCGGGTATTGCCCGACGGGAGCATCGACATCGTGCTGGAATTCGGTCCGGGCAGAGAGATCCCGTCTTCGATCCAGGCGGTGGGAACGATGACGCGCGCGCTCGTCGTCAACGCCGTCTCCGACGACAGCTTCGTGGGGGTCAGGTTCCGGCCGGCACGAGCGACCGCGTTTCTACGCCTGCCAGCCAACCAGCTCACGGACCTGCGCGTCCCGCTGGACGACCTCTGGGGTGACACGATCGCGGTGCGCGACGCGTTCGAGACGGCGGCCGGGCGCGAGGCGCGCGTTGCCGCGCTCGAGAGCGTGCTGGTCGCACGGTTGTCGCACGTGGCGCAGGCGGAGCACCGCGACGTCGACGAGGCCGTGCGCCGCATTGTCGCGGGCGGCGGAAGCCTCGGGATCACCCGGCTCGCGCCGGCGTTAGGCGTCACGCGCCAGCATCTGGCGCGGCGATTCGCCGATCTCGTCGGCGTGTCGCCGAAGACGTTCGCCCGGGTGGTCCGGGTCCGCCGCGTGATCGCGGCCGCACGAGCGACGCCCGACGGGGACGGGCCGAACTGGAGCGCACTCGCCCTCGACGCGGGCTACTACGATCAGGCGCACCTCGTGGACGAGTTCCGCGAGCTCACGGGGCTCGCTCCGACCGCGTGGTGGCGCACGCAGCCGGCGGGTTGACGTCCTGATTCCATTTTTCCAAGACGGGCGCGCCGCTCTCGAATATTCTTCCCGCGCAAGGATGAGCGTAGCGCCATGCGGGCGCCGCGGAAACCCAATCGACCGGTGGCATGACGATGACGCACAGCACAATGAAGAAGCTCAGCCCGGTGATCATGGTACAGTCGATCGAGCCCTGTCTCTCCTTCTGGGAACGCCTCGGCTTCGAGAAGACGGCAGAGGTACCCGAGGGCGACAAGCTCGGGTTCGTGATCCTCGCGAAGGACGGTGTCGAGGTGATGTACCAGACGTTCGAGAGCGTGGAGAACGACGCGCCCGGTCTCGTCGTCCGCGACCGTGGGCACGCCGCAGCGCTCTTCATCGAGGTCGGTGACGTCGAGGCCGTGGAACGAGCGCTCGGCGGGATCGAGGCCGTGGTACCTCGCCGGAAGACGTTCTACGGGATGGACGAGATCGGCGTCCGTGAGCCGGGCGGTCACGTCGTGATGTTCGCGCAGCCGGTGGCCACGAGCGCGTCGGCGTAAACACGTCGGCGTACGCCGAGCAGCATGCAGGTTGCAGCCCCGTTCGACGATTCGTACGTTGCCGAGAGGCATAACGTCGATCCCGAACGGGGCTCTGCTCATATGACCACTGAGAGTCGTCGCACCGAGGAGTTCAAGGTCAGCGGCGCCGGACTGAAGGCGAAGCTGAAAGAGGTTTTGCGGAAGGGGACGGTCCGCCGGGTGGTCATCAAGAACGCGAAGGGGCGCACGGTGCTCGACATCCCGCTCGCGGCCGGCGTCGTGGGCGCGGCACTCCTTCCGTTCTGGGCGGCCGTCGGAGGAATCGCCGCGCTCGCCGCCGACTTCACGATCGTCATCGAGCACGCGGACGACCCGAAGGGCATCGTGAAGAAGTAGCGGTCATTCCGAGCGGAGGCAGCGCGAAGCGCAGCCGCAGTCGAGGAATCACCGTCATCCCGGTAGAGCGCTTGTCATTCCGAGCGAAGGGCCGAAGGCCCGAAGTCGCTTCGCGGCTCCGCTCGGAATGACTAGGGTCGGAGCGCCGCGACACGCCGCGTCAGGTCACCGAACGTGCGCAGGCGATCGAGGTCCGCCGGGTCGAACTCGATGCGGAACCGCTCCTCGATCGACATCACGAGCACCACGAGGTCCAGCGAGTTCACGCCGAGGTCTCGTAACGACGTCGTCTCGAGGATCGCGTCCTCACTCACGCCGAGTGATTTCGCGACGAGATGGCGCACTTCCGTCGCGTTGCCGTCGACGACGCTCGACCGGTCCGTGTTCGCGGTGAATCCGGCCGGCCGCGCGCCATTTCCGCTGCGGCGAAGCTCGGGGTCCAGCAACTCGCGCGCGTTGTCGCGGTAGCGCATGGCGGCGTCGTACACGCGCTGATCGACCTCCGTGTACCGGCGCATCGTCTCAGCCACGACCGCGCTGTCCTTTTCGGCCGCATAACGATCGAGGCGATCCTTCACCCAGCTGATGTGGCCGACCTCGTCGTCGATCATCCGCTGGAGCGTCGCGAGCACCGCCGGATGCGTATTCGGCCACTTCATGTGCGCGCGGAAGTGTCGGATGACCCGCTTCTCGAACACCTGGGTGAGGGCGAGAACCTCGAGGAGGCTCGCCGGCGTCCCGATCTCGGCGTAATAGCGCGTCTGGTACGTCTCGGCCACACGCTTCGGCGTGCCACCGACATCGAGGATCGTCTTCGTCCAGAGCCACGCGTGATACGCTTCCTCGGCGCAGTGCTCGGTGAGGTGGACGCGCAAGTCGTCGTCATCGGTCTCGCGGGCGAGCCGGCCCATGACCAGCGATCCGGCGAGCTCCGACTCGCGGTAGTAGCTCAGGATCCAGAGGTCGTTCTCGCTAATCTCCACCGGGAATCGACTCCTTGAGGTGATCGGTCGGGGCGAGGCCGGAGAGCAACCGGATCTTCCGGTTCACGGCCATGATCGCCTCGAAGTCATTCTCCTCGGCGACCGGGACGTCGACGACGTCGCTTCCATAGTGACGAAACCGCTCGGCGGCCGCGAGCACCTGGTGCACGAGCGCGGGGTCGCGGTCGACGCGTTTCTTCAGCACGTCGCCGGCGCTCGCGCTGTGTCGGAACTCATCGCGCGCCATGTAGCCCAGGAGCTCGCGGAGCACCGGCTCGCGCGTCCGTCGCGAGATCCGCAGAAAGAAGTACGCTGCGAACAGTTCCGAGGCCATGAAGTTCGTGAGATGCGCGATGAGGTCCCGCTCCTCGTACCGCAGCGCGAGCGCACGCTCGCGCGCGGCGACGAGCGTCGCGGCCGAGTCCTCCTCGCGCTGAAAGCCAACCCTGTCCAGGTAGCGGGTGAGCGCCGTGAAGTGCTTGAGCCCCTCGAAGAGCTCCATGCTCAGCACGGCGGTGGCGTCCACGTCGTCCCAGACGAGCTGCATGAGGCGCGCGGCGTAGACGGGGAGATAACCTTCGATGAGCGCGGCGTCGTGCAACGCGCGATGGAGCTCAGCTTCCGAGCGCGCGGCGTCGAGGTCGATCGCGTCCCACGCGATCGCCGTGTCGAGCGGCCACGCGTTCTCCTCGGTCGCGCGCAGATGTGCCTCGTAGATCATGAAACTCCCGCAGGTCGCGGTGATTGACGGCGGTCACCCTTTCGCGCGACGACGAGCGTCTGCAGACCCACCTCGTCCTGGCGTGCGGACACCTCGAAGAACCCGGCGGTGTGCAGCCACCGGATCAGCTGATCCCCGCGACGGTAATGAGTGTTCAGCTCGGCGAGCTGGCGCATCAGGTAGTCGGCGATTCGATCGGACTGCATGGCGGACGTCACGAAGACGCCGCCTCGACGAAGGCGATCATGGCAGTTGGTGTAGAAGCGAACGAGCAGCTCGTCATCGAGAAACTCGCCGAGCCCGGTGGACGCGATCACGTCCAGCTCGGTCGGGAAGGTCGTGACGTCTAGTGCGTCGCCCTGGGCGAAGAAGAAATGATCCTCGGCCGCTTCGGCGAGCGCGCGCGAGAGTTCGAGGGGAACCGGGTCCAGGTCGAGGCCGAAGAACGTCGTGCGAGCGTAGATGTCCGGGAGCTCGGCTTCGATGCGCCGCGCCACGTGTACGAGATCGCGCGCGATTCCGCACGGCACCGAGAGAACACGAAACGGCTGCGCGGCAACGACCGGGTCCGAAGCCGAGCGCGCCTGGAGCGCACGCGCCGCCGCAGCAATCTCGTCCTGGACGTGCTGAAACCGGTTGCGCATCGACCTCGCGCCGCGCATGCGCAGCAGCATCGCGTCGAGGGCGCGACCGATGCCGAAACGCCCACTGGGCTCGTTGCGATAGATGTGATCGGCGAACTGGTAGCTGCCCGAGTTCTCGATGCCTTCGCGCGCGAGATCGCTCGTGCGCATCAGCGCGTACACCGGGAGGAGATGGATCTTCCCGGAGCGAAGCAGCTTCCGCGGGATCGACGGCGACGTCCGCGTACGGTTGTACAGCCTGTTCACGCCCCGACTCCGCCGGAGAGGGCCGTGCGGGCGTCATCCAGCCATTGCCGCACGGCGTCCGGCCAGCGGCGCTCCTCGACCCCGTGCTGCGCCAGCAGGGCCAACACCCAGCGTTCCAAGCCGAACGCGACGCATCCACTGTGTGCCGGCGCCCCGGTCGACAGCGTGATGTCGAACCGGCCGCCGAAAAAGTCGTGGTGGTGGTTGAACGATGCCGTGGCGACGCCGCGCCCGCCGGCGTCGATGGTCAGTTGCAGCTCGTACTTGAGCGCGCCGGCCTGCTGCATGAGGCGCCGGCCTTCGTCGCCCGTCGTGAAGAACGGGTCCGTCGCGAGCACGATGGCACCGTCCACGCCGAGCGTGGTGGCGAGCTCCGATACCTGCCTGACGAGTGCCTGGCGGACGTCCTCGACCTGATCCCGCGTGCCGAGGACCACGATCTCGCGCATCGAGAACTCCCAGAGTCGCTCGAGCGGCACGTGGCTTCCACCCTCGTGGCGATAGCATCGCCCCACCGCAGTCAGCAACACCGGCCTCTCGCCGAGCGCCTTCGCTTGCCACTCGGGGTAGACGTGGTAGCAGACCGCGGGAGCGAGTGCGTGTCGATGCTCAATGGCGTCGAGATCCCTCGTCGCCTTCGGCTCCTCGGGATGACACACCTGCGTGAGATGCTGCGGAAAGGACTCTGCCTGGCCGGCGCGCGCGAGCACGTCGAAGTCGATGAGGCTCGGGTAACTCCGTTCGACAGCACCGAGTGTCGTTGCCCATTTCGCTACCGTGTGATCCACGGCGCGGGCGACGTCGAGCGCCAGCCCGGACAGCGCCACCCGCCCTGCCCCGATCACCGCGAGATCCCCGCGCCGCGCGAGGGCATCCACGGGCGACGCGAACGCGATGCGCGAGGTCCGGTGCTCGAACAGTGAATCCGCGGGCGCGGCGGGAGGGAGCTCCCTGACGCCTGGGTGAAACGCGCGCACGATCGTGCCGACGGTGCGGAAGTTCGCGAGCCGCACCGCCCGGTCGGGGATGCGGCGGCCGAGAATCTTCTCCACGATCGCGATGAGGTCGAGGATGCGAAGCGAGTTGATGTACCCTTCCTCGAACAATCGCGTGTCCGGCCCAACCGCGTCGCCGCCACCGAGCAGCGTCGTGTTGATGAAGGCGGTGAGCTGCCGCTCGAATTGCTCCGGCGTGGGGAGCTGCCTGTCCGCCACGCCGCTCACGAGGGCGCACCCCAGTTGGTCTCGATACACCAGCGGATTACGCGGTCGTAGTAATCGAGTACCGCGGGCGCCTGGATTCCACGTGGCGACAGCACGCCTTCGGCCTGACGCGCGTCGAACACCTTCGGGTAAGCGAGCTGGTACGCGAACGCTTGCACGGCACGCGTGGCCTGGAGGAGCACCTCGTTCCCGGCTTCCTCCACCGATCGGACGAAGAGCTCGTACGTGTCCAGCTCGACGAGTGCCGGCCGGGCGATGCTCCGCTTGCGCCACGCCGGCCGATGGCGCTCGAACCCCGCCATGGTGGCGTCGAGCAGCGCGCCTAACGGCGCCGACCCCCGAGCCCCCGCGCAGATGTGGTAGGTTCTACCCGGCGTGAATGCGTCCTCGAACAGGGCGTGCGCCGCGTCCGCGGCAAAGTCCACCGGAATCAGATCGACCAGTGCGCTCGCGTGCCCGGGGACCATGGGAGCCAGCCCCTGATACAGCAGCCGAAGCGCGTGGTGCACGGCGTTGAACCCCGACACGGCGCCGGTTCGCGAGTCGCCGATGATGGTGCTCAACCGGTAGAGGCCGATCGGCAGGTCCTGCATCGCCTCGCGTACCACCGCTTCCATTTCCGCCTTCGACTGCTCGTACGAATTGACGAAGCCACCGGCGCCACCGACGTCGGTCTCCCCGAAACACCCGGTTGCCCGTCCGGCAACGTACACGGTGCTGTAACACGCCACCCGCTCGAGGCGCGGGCATCCGCGCGCGAAGTCGAGCACCGAGCGGGTCCCGTCGACGTTCGCAATGCGCGCCTCGGCCAGGGGACGATTGAACGTCGTGTCCGCAGCACAGTGCACGATGTCGGTGACCGTCTCCCGCAATCGAGCGACGTCCTGGCTCGCCAGGCCGAGCGACGGGCCCTGTCCGAGGTCGCCGCGGAGGTGCCTGGCCGTTGGCGTCGCGCCGGAATTCGTCTTTCCTCGGCTCAGCGCGATCACGGTCGCGCCGCTCCCGGCCGCGAACCGCGACACGAGCTCGCGGCCCAACGTCCCCGTTCCACCCGTGACGAGGATCGAACGGCGCTGAGGTGCCTGAGACGCAAGCTGGCCGGTCATCGCGTCGCTCAGTGCTCGAGCACCATGCAGCTCCAGTTCAGGCCATAACCGAACGTGAACAGGAGCAGCAGATCGCCTTTCTCGATGAGTCCGGAATCGGTCGCGTCCCGGAGGTTGATGAAATTGTCGGCGGCGATCGTGTGGCCCACCCGACCGATGTTCTCGCTGAACAACTTCTCCCGCGGCGCTCCGACGAGGCCGAGGAGGATCTCCCAGCTCCGGAGCGACACGTTGTGCGGGATGATCCAGTCGATGTCTTCGAGCGTGACGCCGGCTTTGCGAAGCGTGTCGTCGATGACCGTGCGCGCCGTCGGGAAGTACGCGGCAATGATCTCGTTCTCGAGCGAGCCCGCATCCCAGAACGCGCCTTTCGTCACCTGATGCGTGGCGATCACGCGGTTGCGTGGCGCGTCGCGCCGCATGAGCAGGGCGCACGCCCCGTCGGAGACCAGGTTGTACACGACCTCGCGCGACGCATCGTGCGGAAGACGGTCCGCGCTCACGCAGAGCACCGTCCGCACGTCAGGCTCGGCGAGGAGCGTCGCGCGCGCCAGCCGCACCGCCGAGAAGATCGCCGCGCACCCTTGCTGATCGATGCCCGCGACGGACGCGTTCGTCAGATCGAGCTCACTTTGTAGCCGCGACACCGGGTACTTGAAGAAGTCCATGAGATCGCGGAGGTGCAACACCGAGCCTGCGGGTGCCGGCGCGCACTCCATCGTCGTGCTCGACGTCAGCGCCCCAGCGTACAGGATGAGGTCGATCTCGTCGGGCGACGTGCCCGTCTCCCCTAGCAGGTCACGCACGGCGTGCACGGCCATGTCGACGTGGCTCTCCGTTTCCGCCACGCGCGCCTGACGAAACCCGAACCCCGCCAACGTCGACGCGGCGCCCCGGAGCGCGCCGCGTCGCTCGAGCTCGTCCAGCGTCGGAGCTGCCTCGGGAAGCCAGTACGTCACCGCGGCGATTCCCACGCTGCTCATACAGATGCGATCGCGCGCTCGACGGCCGCCGGAATCACGAGGTGGAACCGCGGGAACCGCCCGGGCACGAAGCGTCTCGCTGATGGCATTGGGTTCGAGTAAGGTAGTAGCCGCTTGAGCCGAATGTGACCAGAATACACGCTCGCCGGACGGCGGGCCCATACGTCGGATGACGTAGGCCGGGCAGGCCGGCATGACGACCCCGCCGATCGTGCGTAAGCGACCGGCGACCATACTGTTGTGAAACTCTGCGGAGGCATCGATGTCTCGGGTAGCCAAGTCTGCGGTAATCAACAACGGCGCCGACCAGATCATGAACTACATCGCCGATGTGAAGAACCATCCGGCGTTCATCGGGCCGCTCAAGTCCGTGGCGAACCTCAGCGGCGACCCGAAGAATCCCGGCACGGCGTGGGACTGGACGTTCGTGATGGCCGGGGTGGAGTTCACCGGCCGCGCCGAGACCGTCAGCTATGAGAATGGTAAGACATTCAGCTACAGGACGACCACCGGCGTGCTGAGCACGTTCACGTACAGCGCGGAGCCGCAAGGCAACGGGGTGAAGGTCACGGTGGACGTGACGTATGAGGTGCCGCAGTCGCTCTTGTCGCGGATGCAGGCCGGCGTCGTCGAGAAACTGAACGACGCGGAGGGCTCGCGGGCCGTGGAGAACCTCAAGGCGATCCTCGACCAGTAGGATTTCACTCTCGGCTTAACGCGCGTGCTCGGCTGGGTGATCGCGTATGTGGTGCTCGGGCTCGTCGCGACCGCGATCGTGCTCGCGCGCCGCGAGCCGACGGTCGTGCGGGGTGACTGGCTGTTTCTGGTGACGGCGCTGTACGTCCTCGTTGCGGCAACCGTCACCGCGGCGCGCGGCGAGCGGTTTTCGTCAGGCGCGCTCGCGGGCGCCGTCGCCGTGCTCATCGCGGGCTGGCTCGTGCAGTCGCGGTGGTGGGTGGTCCGTGCGGCACCCGCGACCGTGCTCGCGACGATCGAAGAATGCGCGGCGCGCCTCTGCGCGCCAGCAACATCGTCCGCCGGCACGTGCGTGGTCAGCGTGCCTGGCGGGCAGATGCGGCTGCGCATCGGGCCGGCCGCGAGAGACTCGACCGTGATCGAGTTCGTCGCCAGCACGCGCCATCGGAAAACCGAGCTGTTCCGGCGCCTGCTGGCGAAGCAATACCGTCCCGTGATCCCGACGATCCGCCTCGGCCAGCGGAGCGCGTGACCGTGCGTCACCGCCTCCGGCAACTCGCGCTGTTCGTGGTCGTCCTCGCGGTGGTGTTCGTGGGGATTCGGCGCATCGCGTTCGTGGTCGTGGAACGCCAGGGGCTCATCACGACGAGGAAGGGCGCCGATACGCCGGCCACGTACGGCGCCCCGTTCGAGGCGATCACGATCGCGAGCGGTGACCGGCGTCTCGACGCGACACTCGTGCGCGCACCGTCGGATAGCGCGCCAGCGCTGCTCATCTTTCACGGAACGGCGGAATCGATCTCGCACTGGGCCGACACCCAAGCACTGCTCTACCGGCAGGGCATCACGTCGATGGTGTTCGACTACTCGGGCTTCGGACGCAGCACCGGGCGTCCGTCGGTGGCGCATCTCCGCGAGGATGCCGACTCCGCGTACACGGAGTTCACGCGACGCATCAGCCCCCGGGCGCGTCCGTTCGTGCTCGGCTATTCGTTAGGCACCGGTGTCGTGTTCGACGTGATCGATCGATGGACGCCGGCGCCGGCCGGCGTGGTGTTCGCGGCGTCGTACTCGTCGGCGCGCGAAGGCGCCGTCGCCTTCGGCCTCATCCCGAGCTGGCTGACGTTCATCCTGCCCGACCTCTGGAACAACGTGCGCGACGTGCGGAAGCTCAGGCAGCCGCTCCTCGTGCTCCAGAGCGACAGTGACGAGCTCTTCCCGGTGAGCATGGCGCGCGCCGTCCATGATGCGGCCACCGTCCCGAAACAACTCGTCGTCCTCCGGGGCTACCCTCACGAAGCCGGACACCGGGACCCCACGGAGGGCTACTGGGCGCCGGTGATCCGATTCCTCACCACCGGTGGGCGCTCACGGGAGTGACCGCACGAGCGAAGGCGGCGGTGTGAAGCTGCCCACCGACTGGAACGACACGTTCGGGTCACCGAGCGGCGTGTCGAGCGTGACGACGCCGGAGAGCCGATAGTCCACCGTGCCATCGCGCGCGGCGTCACGCGCTGCAGCACGCAGCCCCTGCCACGACACATCGACTGGCAGCGCTACGATGACCGAGTCCCTCGCGGGGATCGTGAACGGCGCCGCCGTGATACCGCGACCGACTTCGGTGGAGTCGGCAAGGGCGAACGCGTAGGTAGCGCGCTGGACCGGCAGCGGATACGGGTTCGGATTCGCGATCGCGAGGGTCGTCTCGATCGAGCCGCCGGTGAGCCCCACACTGCGCAGCTTGACTCCGCGTACCGCGATGACCGGTCGCGTGAACGCACGCTCGGCGATGGAGTCGCACGCGGCGAGCAACACCAGGGTGGTCAGGGCCACAGTACGGAATGAAGCGGTCACGGCGGAGACAAGGATCAAGGGACGTACCAGACGGTCCACACGCTCACGCAACACGCGCCTCACCCTTCCACGATCACGATGCGCGCCGGCTGCGTAGAGTCGTTGCGCCATCGCCTGGGGATGCCAGACCGGATGGTCGCCGAGTCGCCCGCGGTCATGACGTGATCGAGTTGGGCGTGGGTCAACGTCACTTCCCCCTCGAGCACGAACGCGAACTGGTCTCGCGGGGAAGCGTGAGCGCTATTGCCGCTCGTCGCGCCGGGCTCGAGCGTCACGAGAATCGGTTCCAGCCGAACACCCGGGTCCCCCGACCCGAGCCCTTCGATCTCGGCCTTGGACCACTGGCTGGTAATTTTCGGCCGCGCGTCCTTCCGAACGACGGGACGGACCGACCCTTCGGCCGCGTGGAAGAACTGGCCGAGCGTCACGCCTAACGCAGTCGCGATGCGCTCCATCGAGGAGAGGGACGGCGATGCTTGACCGGTCTCGACCTGAGACAGAAAGCTCGGCGAAAATCCCGTCTGCTCCGCGAGCGCGCGGAGCGTCAGGTTGCGCTGTTCGCGAAGGCGCCTGATCCAGTCGCCCAGGGTATCACCGACCATTCGGCTTGCAGGGTATAGCGTGAAGTTCAATCGTTCGAGCAGCCGCAGCCCTAACGGCACAGCGATTCCTACCTCCGCTGATGGTGCACGTCAACCCGCGGCTCGCCGAAATAGCGCTATCGCCCCCAGCGATTGTTCGTGCGGTCGATGTCAGGAAACGCGTTCTCAGGGTCGATTTCCACCCGTGTGATCCGCGGCGATGATGCCACGCGGATCGTCGCACGCCGTTCGCCTCGGAGCCAGACGTCCACCGGAATCTCCACCCGCTCGACCCCACGACTCGTCCCCTGCCGCGTGATCGCGAGCCGCACGGGCATCGGTGCGAGCCCGCGGTCGTCCACGGTGATGGTCGTGCTGTCACCAGCCGCCTGCACGCCGACGATGGCGTGGTCGAGCGTCCACGTCTCGTAGAACCAGGTCCGCCAGAACCACGACAGATCGCGTCCGCTCACCTCGTTGAACGTGTTGAACAGGTCGTACTCGGTGGGATGCTTGTTTATCCACCGGCGCCCGTACTCGCGGTACGCGCGCATGAACGTGTCCTGCCCGAGCAGGGCGCGGAGCGCGACGAGGTTCGTGGCCATCTTCTGGTAGCTCGCCATCGCGTATGCGGGCGAGCCGACCGGATACAGGTCGCCGTGACGCATGAGCTCCACCTCGTCGCCCGTCCGCGCGAAGCCCAGGTACGCGTCGCGAACGATGCGCTCGAGGTCGTAACCGCCGAAGAACGCGCGCATCGACTGCGCCTGGTTGAACCGCGTGAGCCCCTCGTCCTGCCACGCGCGGCGTTTTTCGTCGGAGCCCACCTGCATCGGGAACCACATGTGCGCGAACTCGTGCACCGTGACCGAGTAGAGCGAGAGCGTGTCGCGCGGCCCGCCGATGCAGGTGAGCATCGGGTACTCCATCCCGCTGCACGACGTGACGCCGTCGAGCGCGGTCATCTGCGGGTACGGGTACGGCCACAGGAAACTCGAGAGAAACTCGATCGAGTGCCGGCCGTAACGTGCGGACTGGTCCCACGCCCACGGGATTCGCGACGGCCGGTAGAGCGCGTGAATGGTCGCCGTGTCGGTGCGCTGGTCACAGCCCGGTGACGGCGCAGCCCCTTCGGGCGGCGCGGCGGGACGTGGCAGGCAGCCGACGTCACCCACGACGGCGTGTGTTGCGTCCCACAGGTACTGGTCGGACGCGCCCCACGCGAAATCGCGAACGTTGCGCGCCTCGAACAGCCACGTCACCTTGCCGCCGGACCCCGTGGTCGTTGCGCGTCCGGCGCCTCGATCGGCTTCGCCGACCACCTGCACGACGCTCGGTGAGCGACGCGCCTCCGCGAGCCGTTCGCGGGTCGCGGCTGTCAGTACGTCCGCCGCATTCCTGAGCTCACCCGTAGCGCCAATGAGCCAGCCGGCCGGCACCGTCAGGGCGACGTCGTAGTCGGCCCACCCCATGTAGAACTCGGCGTTCCCCATGTACCAGTCCGTCTGCCACCCGGTGACGTCGTCGTAGACGGCCACCTGCGGGTACCAGTACGCGAGCATGAACACCTCGTCGTCGGTCCCCGAGCGTGGTGCGCCATCCGGCGGAATGGTGAACGCCCAGGAGAACTCGAGCTCCGCCGCCGCGCCGGGAGCGAGCGGCGTGCCGAGCCGGATCCACGCGATGGTGCCTTCGATCTGAAACCCGGCCTGGACACTGCCCTCGACATCACGCAGTTGGGGGAGCGCGCGCCCCTGCGCGACAACGCGCGACAGCTCCATTCCGTCCGTCTCGGGCACCGGTTCGTTACGCGCCGATCCCGGAGCGAACAGGTTCTGATGCAGATGGACGGCAATGAATCGCAGCGTGTCGGGCGACCGATTCTGGTAGCGGATGCGGGCGTCGCCCGTTAGGCGCTTCGTCTCGGGGTCGAGCTCGGCGCGAAGCGCGTAGCGCGTGAACTGCGTCCAGTGGCGCGGTCCGGGCTCGCCGGTGCGCGTGCGGGTGCCACGCTCGACGGCTCGCCGGAACGCTGCCGTTTCGAACACTGGATACGGTAGAGGACGCAACCCGGTCGCGGCGAGCGTCGTCGCTGCGGGCGACGGTGGCGGAGCACCGCGGCCGCCGGTCGAGCACGCGGCCGCGATCAATAGCACCCACCCAATGAGCGGTTCACGACCGATCACGGATCGTACGCGACGGAACGGTTGTGGGACTGATGTCATGGAGCGCTCAGTGTTGACGAGCTCGGAGGGCACGCCACGCGCCGTCCCGAACTCCGTCAATCTATCGCTTGCGATACGTCACGCGCTCCCCTGACCTCGTGTCGGTGAGGTCCAGTGCTCCGTTGGCGAACAGTCCGGTGGCGCTCCAGGCCAGACTCGCAAGGCTGACGTCGAAGAAGTCGAGCTCCACCGCGGTGCCGGTCATTGAGCCGACCGCCTCGAGCGCCCGGCCAGCAGAGGATCGTCCGAGACCGGAGATGAAGACGGTCCCTCCGGAAGACGTCACGGGGAAGAACGGTGACGAGTAGAGCGTGAGGGTCCGCGGCAGCGTGAGCGAGGGGCGATCCGCCACCCATGTGCCTTCAATGGGCGTGTCGATGTCGGCGACGAGGTCGAGCGTCCTCGACATCAGGGTGCCAACGGCGCCGAACAACCCAACGCCACCCGTGAGCGTATTCCCACGCGTGTCATCACCGAACGGATCGAACCCGGCGACGTAGTACCGAAAGTAGTTCGAGTCCACCGCGATGATGGTGAAGTTCTGCGCGTGTCCCGGGCGCATGGACTCGCGCGCCCATGCGAAGGCCCACGTCTCATCGCCGGCGCCGGCCTGGGCGAGCGGAAGCACGAGCGGATCGTCGAGTCTCGTGACGTATCGCTCGCGGGCAGTGACGATCGTCTCGTGGCGCAACAGGTAACCAGCCCCATGCCGCGGTGCTCCGGAGAGGCGCAACGTGTCGCGGTCGACGTTGAACGTGCGGCGGGCGCCATCGACCGGCCCAGCCGTCGGCACAGTCGTCTGGCCGGTCACTACACCGAGCGGGGTTTCGACACGCAGGCGATAGCGCTCGCCCGGGCGCAGCCGCAACACGTTAGGCCCGGCGATGCCCGGCGAGCCGTCGGCGATCGTCACCGACTCGACTCGGTAGACCCCCGGACTCGCGCCGTGCGGCAGTGCGATTACGGAATCCTCGCGCGGGCCGTAGATGATGATTCGCGCGTCGGCGATCGGCTCACGTACCGATCCCCCCAACGGCAGCGCCGACCTCAACGTCCGTTCGACGAGCACAGCATGCTCGCTACTCGACAGGTTCAGGACCGCGTGCACGACCGCGCGCGGTTCCAGCTGCGGCGCGACCGTGCCATCCACCTCGCACCCGACACTGAATGCGACGGTGCCAGCGAGCCATGCTCGCACCAGGACCCGGCGTGCCGGCATTACCACTCGACCCTCAGCCCGACGGACGGCAGCAACGGGAATTGCGAGACGCCGTCGATGACAGGTGGATCCTGGTCGCCATCGAACGTATAGAGGAACACGTTCTTGCGGTTGAACACGTTGACGATGTTGAGATACGGCCGGAGTGTCGCGCCGCCGACGGTGAACCGGCCTTCACCAGTCAGGTCCAGCCGCCAGTAGAATGGGAAACGCTCGGCATTGCGTTCGCCGCGAACGATCTCCTCGCCGGTGCGTAACTCACCCCACACGTTCCGGACCGGGTCGTACCGGTATCGGTTCATCACGCCCGACCAGCCCGTGTACGGTGTGCCTGACGCGACCCCGAGGTGGGCGCCTAACGACCACGGTTTCTGTGGCCGCGCGTACCCGAGCACGACATTCGCGTTATGCCGGCGGTCGTGCCCGGGCCAGTAGGACGCCCCGTTGCGCTCCCGCGTGGTCACGCCGTAGCTGTAGGCGACCCAGCCACTGACGCCGTTCCGCTCCAGCTGGCGCAAGTACACATCCAGGCCGTACGACCGCCCATCATAGAACCGCAGGAGGGACGGACGGACACGTGGATCCACCGTGCTCGCCGGCTCGGCGAGCCGATCGTACGTCTTCGCATACCCCTCGACGCGAACGAACCGCACGTCGGACAACCATCGCTCCACGCCGAGCACCAGGTGCGTCGCCGTGGACACGGGTACGTCCGCGTCGCTGGCGAGCCACAGGTCGAACACACGGAGTGGCAGGTCCTCGTTCCGCACCGCTCGCATCCACTGTGCATAACGGCCGCCAGCGGCCGTGAGCGCGAGCGTCGGCGTCACGAAGTACTTCGCCGACACGCGTGGCGAGATGCCTGACCAGTTCGCACCGGAGATGAACTCCCCGCGCAGCCCCGCCCGAACCACCCACCGCGCGCTCGGCCGCCAGACGTCCTCCGCGAAAACCGCCGCGAGCGCCGGCCGCTGACGCATCGTCGTATCGCCGTCGGTTGCCAAGGGGTCCGGGAACTCGAGATCGTCCCCGTCGTCGCGGAACATCCGGAGCCGCTCCCGGTAGGACGTCCGGTACCACGCTGCCTCGTAACCGGCGCTCACCGTGTGTGCGTTGCGTTCCTGCACGAGCGATCCGCCGATCTGGACTTCGCTGACGCTCTGCACGAGCTGCGCGGAATCGCGCGGGAGGCGGAAGTGCGTGGCGAACCGCGAGAACGCGAGGCGCTGCGAGACCCGTGTCCGAGGTCCCAGGGGTTGGTCCAGTGTCAGCCCGGTCACCTGGTTTCCCCAGTCGAACGTGACCGATTCGTCCTCGTCCTCGAATGCGCCAGGGACGGGCGAGCCGGGGATCTCGACCACCGGGTCCGGGTCGTCTTCGTAGTAGAGCAAGTCCTTGCCCGCGTACGCCGTGAGGCCGACGGTCCCACCGTTAGGCAGCGCAAGGCGGCCGCGGAACTGCGCGTCCTGGAAGTGGTACGGGAAATCCTTGCTCCCGCGAAGCCACTCCACGACCTTGTCCGCGTACGTGCGGCGCGCGGCGACATTCCACGACAGCCGCCCGCGGGCGACCGCGCCCCCCGCGAACAGGGACGACGAGAGCAGCGACACCTCCGCCGTCCCGTGCGCGCCGCCCCGCACCTCCTCGAGGCTCTTCACGTCGAGCACGCTCGAAAGCCGGCCGCCATAACGAGCCGGAAACGCCCCAGTGAGTACGTCCACGCCACTCACGGCCTTGTCGATGAACGTGCCGAACAGACCGCCCAGGTGAAACGGGTTGTAGATCGGGATGCCATCGAGCAGCACGAGGTTCTGGTCCGCCTCGCCTCCACGAACGTTGAACCCGGCGGAGAAATCGTTGCGGGCGACGACACCCGGCAGCAGCGCCACCGACCGAAGCACGTCGGTCTCGCCGAGCGCCGGCACCCGACGCACCTCGGAGCCCGAGATCGTCACGACACTCGGCGTCGCCTGCTCCTCGAACCGTATCCGCTCCGGGTGCTTCGCCGTCGTGACGACGGGTGCGAGGGCGTGCGGCGCCGCCCGGAGCGCGAGCGTCAGAACCGTGGGTTCGCCCGAGCGGATCGCGACCGACGTGTCGATCGGAGCGTAGCCGAACGCGGACACGCGGAGTCGAACCTGCCCCGGTGCGAGTTGCCCCAGCGCGAACCGGCCGGCGGAGTCGGTGCGCACCGCTCGGCGTGGGCGATCGGTCGCCAGCTCCGCTCGCACCGGCGCGCCGGTGGCCGCGTTGACAACGGTGCCCGAGAGCGATCCCGCCGCCGGTTGTTGTGCGCTCGCGCCCGACGCGACGGCCGCGACAAAGAGGCTGCTGGCGAACGCGGCGACAGGCAGACGCATGCGAAGGGCGCGAGGATGAGCGCTGGTGCAGCGCGGTCGAGCGCCAGTGCTACCCAACGGGACGGGCTTTGATCCGGCGATGCGGTCTGTCGCGCTTCGGCCCCGCGCCGTACGTTCCCGCGGCATGCGACCCTGCATCGAGGAAGACTCCCAACGCCCCTCGTCCGAGTCGAGTATTGTGCGGCATAATGGCTCGGCTGGGAAGCAGCACCCGTTGCGTTAGGCGATCGAATGTTCGTCGGTCACTACGGACTGGCCTTCGCCGCGAAGCGGGTCGCACCCCGCGCGTCACTCGGGACCCTGTTTCTCGCGGCCCAACTGGTGGACCTCGTGTGGCCCATCCTGCTGTTGACGGGGGTGGAGCGCGTACGGATCGCGCCTAGCGACAATCCATTCCTCCGGCTCGTATTCGAGTGGTACCCCTGGACCCATAGCCTCGTCACTGGACTCGTGTGGGCCGGGTTGTTCGGCGCGCTCTATCTGCTCCAGCGCGGCGACCGGCATACAGCGCTCGTGGTCGGCGCCCTCGTTCTGAGTCACTGGGTACTCGACTGGATCACGCACGTCCCCGACCTGCCGATCTACCCGGGCGGCCCCGTCACAGGCCTCGGCTTGTGGCGCTCGTTCGCTGCTACCATTGCCGTCGAGGCGGTGATCTTCGCGCTGGGCGTTGCCAGCTACGCCGCTCGTACGAAGCCGGTCGACCGGTCGGGCCACTACGGGTTCTGGGGACTCGTCGCGTTCCTCGTCCTGATCACCTTCGCGAACGCGTACAGTCCGCCGCCGCCGAACGTGAACGCCGTCGCGTGGGGCTCGCTCGCTGGATGGCTGCTCCCGCTGCTCGGCTGGTGGGTCGACCGCCATCGGACGCCGACTGCCGTGAGCTGAGCTCGCGATGCTGGACGCTCCGGTACGGTGTGGAGCCCCTTTGGCGTGAGCGCGGCGCGGACCCCGGCACTCTCGCTCGCCGAAGCTCGCCGCATCGCGCTCGCGGCGCAGGGCTTCGACCGCCCGCGGCCGCGAGGAGTCATCACCACCAATCATCTGCGGCGCGTCATCCGCCAGATCGGACTGGTACAGATCGATTCGGTGAGCGTGCTCGTTCCCGCGCACTACCAGGTGCCGTTCTCTCGGCTCGGGCCCTACGACCGAGCGCGCCTCGATGAGCTCGTCTACCGAAGGCGCGAATTCACCGAGCAGTGGGCGCATGAGGCGTCGATTCTTCCCGTGGAGCATTGGCCGCTCATCCGCCATCACCTTGGCCCGCACGAGCGCCGGTGGCGCGCGCTCGCCGAGCTCATGGCAACGAACGCGGAGTACGCGGCCAGGGTGCTCAAGGAGGTGCGGTCGCGCGGACCGGTGGTCGCGGGCGATATCGCCGAGCCGGACGGCACACGAGGGCGCGGTGGCGGGTGGTGGGGATGGACGACGGCGAAGGCGACACTCGAAGGGCTCTTCGCTCGTGGGGAGATCGCCATCGCCGAACGACGTGCCGCAGGATTCGCGCGGGCGTACGACCTGGCCCACCGCGTCGTCCCCGCCGAGTATTGCGAGCGTGTCCTCTCGCGCGAGGAGGCGCAACGCGAGCTCGTTCGACTTGCTGCGCGCGCGATGGGCGTCGCAACGGCGGGCGACATCGCCGACTACTATCGCATGGCACCACGTGACGCCCGACAGCGTGTGCTCGAGCTTGCGGCGGCGGGCGAGCTGCGCGAGGTCCGTGTCGAGGGGTGGCGCGACCCGGCGTATCTGCACCCCGATGCACGCCTGCCGCGTGGGATCGACGCGCACGCGCTGCTTTCGCCGTTCGACCCGGTGATCTGGTACAGGCCGCGCGCCGAACGACTGTTCGGATTCGACTATCGCATCGAGATGTACGTCCCGAAGGAGAAGCGGAAGTACGGCTACTACGTCCTGCCGTTCCTGCTGAGCGACCGGCTCGTGGCGCGGGTCGATCTCAAAGCTGATCGTGCGTCGAGTCGACTCCTCGTGCACGGTGCCTACGCTGAGTCGTACGTGGAAAGGGATGAGATAGCAGCCCCGCTCGCTGCCGAGTTGCGGACGATGGCCGCGTGGCTGGGGCTGGATGATGTGTCCATTGCCCGTCGCGGAGACTGCGCTCGCGTCCTGGCTGCCGCACTGCGCTGAGCTGAGCTCTGCACTGGACGGCACATCACGCCCGGGGTACCGTACGAGGAGAACCCGGGTGGTATCGCATGGCAGGTGTGCTCGAGAAACATGACGTCGCGGTCGACACTGCGCCCGAGCCGACGCTCGGCGAGCTCGCGACGCGCTTCGTTCGGGCGACGGTTCCCCGCCGCCTGTACCAGGTGTTGCACCTCGCGCTACCCGTGGCCATCGACGTCGCGCTTCGCGGGTGGTGGCGAACGGCGGGATGGTCGCTCGCGATCGCGTCGTTCGGCGCGTGGGGGCTCGCCGACCAGTGGCTCGCGCAGTCCGCCGCGGACGATCCGAAACGCGCGCGGTGGGTTCGCGTCGGTCGCGTCGTCGCCGGCGCGCTCGCGGCGGCTCCACCGATCGTCCTGGTGCTCGAGGCCTTTCTGCGGCTGCTCGGGGACGCGCCCGGTCACTGAACGCACCTAACGATGGGCGACGATGCCCTGCCGCCGTTCGTACCAGGGCTCGACCTCTCGGAGCGCTTTTTTCACGCGGCCGTCGAGCCGCTGCTCGCCACCCACTTTCCGGGGTTGCATTACGCCGCCGCGCGCCTCGGACGCGGGTCCGACGTCATGGGCTTCGACACCGCCCAGTCGCGCGATCACCACTGGGGCCCGAAGACCACGATCTTCGTCGCCGACGACGCGGCACTCGCGCAGTACGGGGACGCGATCGTCGCGACGCTCGCGAACGAGCTTCCCTTCACCGTGGACGGCTATCCGACGCACTTCGACCAGCCGTCCGTGGACGGCGGCTTCCTCGCGTACACCGAGCGCCGGCCGATCACGCACGGCGTCGACGTCACGACCCCCGCGCGGTTCACCCTCGAATACCTCGGCGTCGACGCCACGCGCGACATCGACGAGCGCGCGTGGCTGGCGATCCCTTCGCAGCGTCTCCGGACCGTGCGTGCGGGTCGCGTTTTTCGCGATGACGTGGGTCTCCGAGCGGTGCGCGAGCGCCTTCGCTGGTACCCGCGCGACGTCTGGCTCTATCGTCTGGCGAATCAGTGGCGGCGCATCGACCAGGAGGAGCCATGGGTCGGCCGATGCGGCGACGTGGGTGACGAGCTCGGATCCCGCGTTGTCGCGACGCGGCTCGTCGTCGAGCTCATGCGCGTCTGTTTCCTGATGGAGGGCGAGTACTGGCCGTACTTCAAGTGGTTCGGCACGGCGTTCTCCAGGCTGCCCTGCGGCCCGAGCTTGTCGCCGATCCTGCAGGTGGTGTTGGACGCACCCGAGTGGAGGTCGCGCGAGCTCGCGCTTGGCCGCGCGTACGTGTCCGTGGGCGAGTTGCATAACGCGCTCGGGGTCACGGCGCACATCGAGCCGCGGCTCGCGCCGTTCTTCGAGCGACCATATCAGGTCCCGCACGCCATGCGGTTCGCGGAGGCGATCTACGCCGCGATCGACTCGCCCACGGTGCGCGCGCTTCCGCCCTACGTCGGTGGGGTCGATCAGTTCGCCGATTCCACCGACGTCCTCGATGACCTGCCGAAGGCGAACGCTCTGACCAGGATCTTCGACAGCTGATCGTCGTTCCGAGCGCTCCTTTGTCATTCCGAGCGAAGGGCCGACGGCCCGAAGTCGAGGAATCGCAGGCATCCCGGTAGAGGGCTGGCCACTCTACCGGGATGCTCGAGAAGACCTGACGCGGATTGCGCTGATTCCGTCGATTGCGCAGAAGCGCTCGACCGGGACGCCTACTCTCGCCAGCGGCCAAGAACGGATGAGGGGATTGAGGGGATGAGCGGCATCATCCCCCGGTGGGAATGGGTTGGCGGCGCCCGGTCGGGCCGGTCGGCTTCATCGGTCGACCGGGCCGGTCCTCAGGCTTGGAGTCGGGAGTAGCAGTGCTCAGGCATCAGTCGACTGCTGCGTGCGCTACTGATGCCCGACGACTCGGACTGCCGACTCCACGCCTTGAGCACCGGCCCGACGTCTGGGGAGCCGACCTAACGGAGCGTGACCCGGACGGAGCGTTACCTCGGGCTCCCCCCAACCCTCCTGACAGAGGGCTTCTGCGACATCGGCGAAATCGGCTCGATCGGCGTCAGGTCTTTTCACAGCTTCCCGGCAGAGGGGCCAGAGCCCGTCGGACCACAGTCGGCGCTAGTCCTCGTCGCCGACTCCGTGGGCCAACTTCTCGATCGCCTCCGGCCCCGTCGCCCACCGCGTTAGGCTCGGCAGCGCCCGAAGCAAGGCCGCGCCCGAGAAGAACCGGCACCGCCGGTCGAGCCCCAGCGCGCGGAACGTGGGTCGCGCGAGCTCGCGCCGGACCTTCGCGAGCCGCGAGTCGGGCGCGACCACGTAGAGTGGGAAGCTCAGGTTCGGCGAGAGCGCGGCCAGGTCGGCCATCCGCAACAGCCCCGAGTACACCGACGTCGTATGCTCCACCTCGAACGCGGCCGCCACCTGATTCACCCCGGTCAGCCAGACGACGTCGATGAGCGCCACGACGCGCTGTGAGTCCGGCGACATTCCGAGCGGGGGGAGGCTCGGTACGCTCAACGCGCCGAGTGGCTCGTCACCCCACGTGCGGCGCCAGTCGTTCTTCGCGATCCACACCTTGCAGCCCAGCTGATGACCGACCTTCGCGAGCAACCACTGGACGTGCGTGTGGTCGAGAGCAGGCGGATCGGTGAACGGCACGTAGGGCGGCGGCGTCTCGCGGACGAGCGAGCGGACCGGCCGTGCCGACGACGTTAGGCTCGGGCGTAGCGTACGTGGGACACTTGCGCGGTCGCGTCGAGGTGGCAATCGGCGCGGCACGCTCTCGTCGGAGAGCAGCAGATCGGTCGCTCGCTCAGGGGTCCGGCCGGCGTGCCACCAGCAGAGATGCTCGAGCTGCCAGGCCGTGAGCGAGAGCGTCGCGGCGAGTGACAGGAACGCCTCGCGGAAGCGCAGGTAGTCGCGGACGGGCTCGCCCGTTGGCGTGAACAACCCCTCTTCTTCGTGGAGCACTCGCCGGGCCGAGGGCTGGAACGCGGGCCAGCGATCCGGGGCCTGCAAGTGCCAGCACATCGTTGCGAAGAACGCCGCGTGGAGTGGCTGAGCCACGCTCGACACCGTGTTCACGACCCGGTCATCGGCTAGCGGGAGGGCAGGCGGCGCGGCTGTGGCAACGAACTCCGCGAGCCGCTCCGTGGCAACGTCGACTGCATCGGGAACGCGCAGCGCGACGCGCAGTCGGCGCGCGAGTGTCACGGGGCGCTCGGCGCGTTTGACGAGCGCGTTGAGGAACATGGCACCTGACGCACCCTTGAGCGCGAAGGCATCCCAGTCCGTTCGGGTCCGCCGATCGAACGTCGCGCGGAACTGCTCGAGACCGACGCTGCCGCCGAGGAAGCGCTCGAGCCAGCTCAGCATCTGCGGTCGGACCTGCGCGCGGCGCCGCTCCCACCCCTCGTACTCGCTCTGCGCCGCTCCGCTCGCGACCCACTCCTCGCGCAGAAGGCGCCACGACTCGGTCTGCAGGTCGGTGCGCTCGAGCGCGTCCGCGAGATAAGTCCCGTTCCCTGAATGTCCTACCACCACAACAACTGCCCCTCTGGAGACTGCGAGTGTCCAAGTCTATCAGCCGGAATGGGCGAGTGCGAGAGACATAGACGCATCTTTACGGCCGGCTGCCGAGCCTCGAGGCGAACTGGGCATCGCACCGACGCCGATCCATCTGGCAGTCCGCTTGTCGGCGCACAATGCTTAATGCCTGCTTCCGGGCACCATCCCGCGCACCCTTAAATCGCGCCGCCCTATGCCTCGCCTGCACCACGTCGCTCGTCAGGTCGCGATCGCAGTCCTCGCGACCGCCACGCCCCTCCTCGCGCAGACGCGCATGCTCCGCAGCCCGTCCGTCAGCGAGCGGCACGTCGCGTTCGCGTACGCCAACAACATCTGGGTCGTCGAGCGCGCCGGCGGCGCCGCCCGCCGCCTGACGAGTTTCCAGGGCCAGACCCAGAACCCCAAGCTCTCGCCCGACGGGAAGTGGGTGGCCTTCAGCGCCGAGTACGGGGGCAACACGGACGTGTACGTCGCGCCCGTAGACCCGGCCGCCGCGGCCGAGTCGGGCGGGCAACCCAAGCGGCTGACGTGGCACCCGGGCGCGGACATGGTCCAGGGTTGGACCCCGGACGGCAAACGCATCCTGTTCGCCTCCGGCCGCGCGACGCATGCGCCGAACGCGGCGCCGAGGTTCTACACGATAGCGATGGAAGGCGGTGTCGAGGAGCCCATGGCCCTGCCACGCGCCTACCAGGGCAAGATCTCGCCGGACGGCAAGCGCATCGCGTACCGCATGAACAACTCGTGGGATGAGGAGCGCCGGAATTACCGCGGCGGCCAGAACCGCCCCATCTGGATCGTGGACCTCACGACCTACGAGCTCGAGTCGCCGCCGTGGACGGACTCGAACGACAAGGACCCGGTCTGGTTAGGCAGCGTCGTCTACTTCCTCTCCGACCGGGACGGCGTCTCGAACATCTGGGGCTACGACACGCGCACGAAGCAGCTCGGCCAGGTCACGAACTACACCGACTTCGACGTGAAGACGCTCGACGCCGGCGCCGGGGTGCTCGTCTTCGAGCAGGGCGGGAACATCCACGAGATCGACCCCGGCTCGGAGCGCGACCGCGTGCTCGCCATCACGGCCGTTGGCGATTTCCCGTGGATGATGCCGCAGTGGAAGGACGTCTCGAACCGCATGACGAACCTCGCGCTGTCGGCCACCGGCCGGCGCGCGGCCGTCGAGGCGCGCGGCGAAATCTTTACCATCCCGGCCGAGAAGGGCGACGTCCGCAACCTCACGAATTCGAGCGGGTCGGCGGAGATCGCGCCAGCGTGGTCTCCGGACGGGCGGTTCGTCTCGTACTTCAGCGACAGGTCGGGAGAGTACAAGCTCTACATCGCCCCGCAGGACGGCCTGACGCCGCCGCGCGAGATCACGATCCCCGAGCCGGCTCGCTACTTCGCGCCGGCGTGGTCGCCTAACGGGCGCCGGATCGCGTTCCAGGACACGCACTACCGATTGTGGATCGTCGATGTCGCGTCGGGAAAAGCGACGGTGGCCGACACCGACCCGTTCTACAACGCCGACCGCTCGATCGTCCCGGTGTGGAGCCCGGACTCGCGGTGGATTGCGTACCCAAAGCACCTCCCGTCGCTCTTCCGAGCGATCTTCCTCTACGACACCGAGACGGGCGAGAAGAAGCAGATCACCGACGGCCTCGCCGACGCCACCTCGCCGGCGTGGGACGCGGGCGGGAAGTACCTCTGGTTCTTCGCCTCGACGAACTACGGGCTCAACTCGTCGGTGCTCGACATGTCCGCGTACGAGCGCTCGACGACGCGCGGGCTGTACCTCATGGTGCTGTCGAAGGCGGATTCGTCGCCGCTGCTCCCCGAGAGCGACGAGGAGGCGGCGCGTGCGGGGCGGCCGCCGCGTGAGCCTGGCCGTGAGGTCCCGAACCGTCCGGACAGCGCCGGGCCTGCCCGCGCGGCGGGAACAGGCGCCGGCCGCGGCGGCCAGGGTGCCGAGGCACCGGACTCGATGCCTAACGCGCAACGGGCAGCCGCTGGCCGTCCGATTCGCATCGACTTCGACGGGATCCAGCAGCGCATCATCGCGGTCCCCGATCTCGCACTCCGCGATTACTCGCAGCTCCGCGCCGGACCACCGGGCACGGCCTTCTTCCTCGAGCCGATCCCACAGACCGGCACCGGCGGAACGCCCGGCGGCGGGGGCGGGTTCGGCGGCGGCCGCAACACGCTGCATCGATACCAGCTCAGCACACGCCGCGCGACGCCGTTCGCGCAGGGCGTGGCGCAGTTCGTCGTCAGCACCGACGGCCGAAAGCTCCTCTACCGTACGCCCGGTGGCGGCGGTGGTCAGGGCGGTGGCGGCGGACAGGGCGGCGGCGGGGGCGGTCAGCTCTTCCTCGTGGACGCCGACCGGCCACAGCCTCCACAGCCCGGCCAGGGCCGCCTCAACGCGCAGCTGCGCGCGCACATCGACCCCAGGGCCGAGTTCCAGCAGATCTTCAACGAGGGATGGCGCAACCAGCGCAACAATCTCTACGTGCGGAACCTGCACGGCGTCGACTGGCCGAAGATGAAGCAGATGTATGGCCAGCTCCTCCCGCACGTGAACCACCGCGCCGACCTCAACTACCTGCTCGACAACATGGGTGCCGAGATCGCCGTGGGGCACTCGTACGTGCGCGGCGGCGAGATGCCCGACGTGCCCGACGCGAATGGCGGCCTGTTAGGCGCCGATTTCGCGATCGAGAACGGCCGCTACCGCATCGCGCGCATTTACGAGACGGAGGCGTGGAACCCCGAGCTCCGCGCACCGCTCGCCATGCCAGGCGTGAACGTGAGCCGCGGCGACTACATCGTCGCCATCAACGGCGTCGAGCTCAGAGCACCCGACAACATCTACCGCCTGCTCGACGGCACGGCGAACCGCCAGACGGTCATCGCCGTAAACTCGCGCCCGACGCTCGACGGCGCTCGACAGGTGACGGTCATTCCCGTCGCGAACGAGCAGGGGCTGCGCACCCGCGCGTGGGTCGAACGAAACCGCCGCATCGTGGACTCGCTCTCGAACGGTCAGCTCGCGTATGTCTACATACCGAACACGGGCCAGCCGGGTTACACGAGCTTCAACCGCTACTACTTCGCGCAGCAGCACAAGAAAGGCGCCGTCATCGACGAGCGCTTCAATGGCGGCGGCTCCGCGGCCGACTATATCGTGGACATCCTCGGCCGCGACTTCGATGGCTACTTCAACAACCCCGCCGGCGACCGCGTGCCGTTCACGAGCCCCGCGTCGGGGATCTGGGGGCCGAAGGTGATGATCATCAACGAGATGGCCGGCTCGGGCGGCGACCTCATGCCGTACATGTTCAAGCGCCGCAACATCGGCCCCCTCGTCGGCAAGCGCACGTGGGGCGGCCTCGTCGCCACGAGCGACACGCCGCCGTTCGTCGACGGCGGCTCGATGATCGCGCCACGGTTCGGCTTCTTCGCGCGCGACAACAAATGGGCGGTCGAGAACGAGGGTGTCGCGCCCGACATCGACGTCGAGAACTGGCCGAAGGACGTCATCGCGGGCCGCGACCCGCAACTCGAGCGCGCGGTCCAGGAGGCGTTACGCCTGCTCGCCGCGAATCCGAGCGACCGTCTCATGCGGGAGCCGCCGCCGCCAACGTGGGGCAAGCGGACCAAGCCGTTCTGATCGTTAGGCGACCTCGGCCCAATGGGCTGGCCGGCTGCGCGCGTCTCGTGTGGCGCGCAGCCGGTGCGGTCCACAGACTGTAGCGTTCGGCGATGCGCGCTGAGACCCCGTCTCCCATCGTCCTGCTCCACGGGCTCGGTCGAACCCGGTTGTCGCTCTGGCCCGTCGCTCGCGCGGCAATGCGACGCGGTTACCAGGTGCACAACCTCGGCTACCCGTCGCGGCGTGCGCCCATTGAGCGCCTCGCCGAAGACGTCGGGCACCGCATCCTCTCGGTCGCTGCCCAAACGCCCGTCGATGTCGTGACGCATTCCATGGGCGGCATCGTCCTTCGTGCCGCCGTGGCGCGCGGCGTCATTTCCTCCGAGGCCCTGCGCCGCGTGGTCATGCTCGCGCCGCCTAACCAGGGCAGCGAGGTCGCGGACCGCTTGCGTGACTTTCGCTTCTATCGGTTCGCGTTAGGGCCTGCCGGGCAGCAGATCGGCACGGGCGAGGAGAGTGTGCCCCGCCGCCTGCCACCGCCGCCGTTCGAGCTCGGCGTGATCGCGGGGAGGCGAAGTAACAACCCGTTGTTCGCACGCATCCTCGGCGACGAGAGCGACGGCAAGGTGAGGGTGGCGAGCGCGCGCGTCGACGGCATGCGGGAGCTCGTGGTCGTGGACCGCGCGCACACGTTCATCATGTGGGGGCCGGACGTGCTCGCTCATATCTTCACGTTCCTCGAGCACGGACGGTTCAACAGCGCCGCCGGCTGAGCGTCAGCACGAGTTCGCGGCGCCAATCCGGCAGGCTCGCGCGTCACGCTCGCGTCGCCGAACCAGCGTCGCACGTCGATCCGTCGCTGCGGTGGTCTGGCTCCCGCCGCGAAACTCCCTCTTGCGCACTCGCCGCTCGCGTTCTAGCCTGTCCCATAGTCTTGCCAAGGGACGCGCATGCGTAACGAAACCGGCGACCTGCTTCAGGGCACGCTCGCCATCCTCATCCTGAAGGCGCTCCTCGGCGGCTCGGCCCACGGCTACGCCATCGCCCGCTGGGTCGAGACCACCACCGACGACGTGCTCCGCATCGAGGAAGGCTCGCTGTACCCCGCACTCAGGCGGCTCGAGGACAACGGGTGGGTCACCTCGGAGTGGGGACTGTCCGAGAACAACCGGCGTGCGCGCTTCTACACGATCACTCGCGCGGGCCGCGCGCACCTGCGCGCTGAAGCGAGCGTGTGGTTCCGCTACGCGGGCGCCGTCACTCAGGTCCTCCGCTCGGCGCCGAGCGTCGCGTAAGGCGCGTTGGCATGGAGCCCGGCCGGAAGCCGCCCGCGTGGCGACGCTACCTCAGGTTCTGGGGCGCCGACGTCGACGCGGACGTCGACGACGAGCTTCAGTTCCACCTCGACATGCGCGCGCGGGACTACGAAGCGCGCGGACTCACCACGCGCGACGCCCGCGACGCGGCCGCCGAGCGGTTCGGCGATGTGCACGGCATTGGCGGCGCCCTGCGCGCCCACGACCGGCGCCGCGAGCGCGAGCGCCAGAGAATCGAATACATGAGCGACCTCTCGAACGACCTCCACTACGGGCTCCGCGCGTTCGTCCGCGCGCCGGCATTCACCGCCGTCGCGCTTCTCACGATCGCCCTCGGGATCGGCGCGACCACGGCGATCTTCAGCGTCGTCAACGCCGTCATCCTGCGGCCGCTCCCCTACCCCGAGGCCGACCGCATCATCCAGGTCTGGATGGACAACCGGCGCATGGGACTCGAGGAGGACGTCCACTCGTGGCCGAATTACGCCGACCTGCGTGATCAGAACCGCGTCTTCTCGCACATGGCCGCGTACGCGACTGGCGGCTACAACATCACCGGCGGATGCCGCGAAGGCGAATGTGAGCCGCGGCGGGTCGCCGCGCTCTTTTCCACGTCCGACCTGTTCGATGTCTTACGCGTGGCGCCAGCCATGGGGCGCGGGTTCACCACCCAGGAGACCGTGCCCGGGAGTGATGCCGTCGTCATCATCAGTCACGGCATCTGGACCGGCCTGTTCGGGGCCGACCGGAACATTCTCGGTCGCACGGTGCGATTGAATGGGCGTGAGCGAACCGTCATCGGCGTCCTCCCGCCGGGGTTCGCGTTCCCCAACCGCGACACCGACGTCTGGGTGCCGCTCGCGCTCGACGAGGATGCCAAGCAGGTCCGCGGCAGCTTCAGTTTTTCGTCCGTCGCTCGCCTCAAGCCCGGCATCGAATTCTCGCGCGCGGTCTCCGACCTGACGACTATCGCGGCGCGACTCGAGCAGCAGTACCCCGACGTCAACCGCGAGTACGGGGTACACCTGGTGCCGCTCCCGGAACAGGTTGTTGGCCGAACGTTGCGCACGTCGCTCTGGGTCATGCTTGCTGCCGTCGGCGCCGTACTGCTCATCGCCTGCGCCAACGTCGCCAACCTCATGTTGTCGCGCGCCGCCGTCCGCGAGCGCGAGATCAGCGTGCGCGTCGCGCTCGGTGCCGGACGGACGCGACTGATCCGCCAGCTCCTCACCGAAAGCGTGCTCCTGTCGGTGGTCGGTGCCGCGTTAGGCATCGGGCTCACGTGGGGTGGACTGAGGGTGCTGACGAGCCTCGCCCCGGCGGATATCCCGCGGCTCGATCAGGTCGGCATCGACCTCCGCGTCCTCGGCGTCGCCCTCGGCCTCGCGGTGCTGACCGGGATCGCGTTCGGACTGGTGCCGGCGCTGCAATCGTCCCGCGCGGCGGTCGGCAACGCGTTACGCGAGGGGATACGGGGCGGCACGAGCGGCCGCCGCGCACAACGGCTGCGTCGCACACTCGTCGCCGTGCAGATCGCGCTCGTCGTGGTGCTCCTGACCGGCGCGGGACTGCTCATCCGGAGCTTCGTCCACCTGCAGCGCGTGGACCTCGGGTTCCGCCCGGACAACCTGCTCACCATGCGGCTGTCCCTCCCCGGCGCCAAGTACCAGACGCCGGAATCGCGCGTCGGCTTCTTCGACGCACTGCTCGAGCGCACTCGCCGGATCCCGGGCGTACAGGACGCCGGACTGATCGAGGACATCTTCCTGAGCGCCACGCCCACGTCTACGAGCTTCACCATCGAGGGGCGCGAGATGACGCTCGAGGAGCGGAGTGTGGAGGTGCCGCTCGACGCCGTGTCGTCCGACTACTTCAAGGTGATGGGCATCCCGCTCCGCGAGGGGCGCACGTTCACCGCGGCCGATAACCCGACGGCGCCCCAGGTCGTGATCATCAACGAGAACATGGCGCGCCGCTTCTGGCCTAACGAGAGCGCCGTCGGCAAGCGCTTCAAGTACGGCGGCCAGGACAGCCAGGCGCCCTGGATGACTGTCGTGGGCGTGGTCGGAGACATGCGCCGCACCGGGTTCGACGCCCCGGTGCGCTACGAAACGTTCCGCCCACACACCCAGCGCGCCGTCGGGTTCCTCACGCTCGTCGTCCGCACCGCGGCTGATCCACTCCGAGTCATGCCCGCGGTTCGCACGGAGCTCAAGGCCATTGACCCCGAGCAGCCCGTCTACGAGATCGCATCGATGGACCAGATGCTGGGGTCAATGGTGGCGCAGCGTCGCTTCAGCATGGCGCTTCTCGCTACCTTCGCGTCGCTCGCGCTCGTGCTGGGCGTCGTGGGAGTGTACGGCGTCACGTCGTACCTCGTCGCCCAACGCACGCGCGAGGTGGGTGTGCGCCTCGCCCTCGGCGCACAGCCGGGTCAGGTGGTCCGCATGGTGGTCCGCCAGGGAATGGTCGTCGCCGCTGCCGGGCTGGCTGCGGGACTTGGAGGTGCCGTGGCAGCGGGGCGCCTCATGACCGGCCTGCTGTACGGCGTGAGCCCTCACGATCTGTGGACGCTGGCTGGCGTGACCGCGCTCATCGCGGTCGCAACGCTCGTGGCCAACTGGGTGCCAGCCCTCCGCGCGGCCCACGTCGACCCGCTCACCGCGTTGCGCAGCGAATGACATCGTGACACCATGGACCCGGTCCTGCCGGGCTCGGGCCCATGGTGCTGTTCGACGACATCGGCGTCCTTCGCGACCGCGACCTCTGGCTCGAGTTGCGCGCGCGCCATCCCGCGAGCGTGCACCCGGGGTGGGTTCCGGCGTACCACTTCGCCATGCGTCTCGACGGCGTCGAGCGCGCCGTTGGGCGACTCGGCCTCCGCGTCGGAAGCACGCACACCATCGAGCACTTCGCCGGCCACGTGGGGTACGAAGTCGTACCAGCCTACCGCGGCCACCGCCTCGCGGAGCGCTCCTGCCGGCTCGTGCTCCCCCTCGCGCGACGGCACGGGTTTAGCGAGCTCTGGATCACTTGCAATCCCGACAACTGGCCGTCCCGCCGCACGTGCGAGCGGCTTGGCGCCCAGCTGGTCGAGATCGTCGACGTGCCTGCCGATAGCGACGTCTATCGATTGGGCAGTGAGCAGAAGTGCCGGTATCGGCTCGCGTTGTGATGGGTGCGTGCGACACATCGTAGCAAACACCACGCTCCTCGTGCGCGTCCTGGGCTCTTTCGATAATTTCCGCCGAGCTCGCCAAGCCCCGTACCGTGAATGTCGTCCTATAGCTCCACTTCGGATCTCTACAGTTTGCTCGTCGACAGCATCCAGGACTACGCGATCTTTGTCCTCGATGCCACGGGACACGTCGTGAGCTGGAATCCCGGCGCACAGCGTATCAAGGGATACGAGGCGTCGGAGATCATTGGGCGTCACTTCTCGGTCTTTTACCCGCCCGAGGATCTCGCGAAACCGGCGATCGAGCTCGAGGGCGCCGCCGCCACCGGTCGATTCGAGGATGAAGGCTGGCGACTCCGAAAGGACGGCACGCGGTTCTGGGCGAACGTGGTGATTACGGCGCTCCGTGCACCAGAAGGAGAGCTGGTCGGCTTCGCCAAGGTCACACGCGACCTCACGGAACGAATCAATGCGCAGCGCAAGGCGATCGAGGACGCACGCCGCCTTGCCTCCGAGGAGGCATTGCGCACCTCCGCCGAGATCCGCGCCCGCGAGCTCTCCTGGCTTCTCGAACGCCTGAGAGAACAGACCGAAGAGCTCGCGCGCCAGCGAGCCGAGGCTGATGCGGCCAACCGCACGAAAGGCGAGTTCCTCGCCGCGATGTCACACGAGTTCCGCACCCCCCTCAACGCCATCG
Organism: Gemmatimonadaceae bacterium; assembly: GCA_036741775.1. Classification (GTDB taxonomy): domain Bacteria; phylum Gemmatimonadota; class Gemmatimonadetes; order Gemmatimonadales; family Gemmatimonadaceae; genus JAJKIV01. The sequence continues at coordinate 34,312 of DAINRQ010000029.1, forward strand.
CGGGCTACGTGGAGCTTCTCATGCTCGGAGTCCGCGGGGCGCTGACAGAAGCGCAGCGCGCGGACCTCGCGCGGATTCAGCGCAGCCAGCAGTACCTGCTCAGTCTCATCAATGACATCCTGAACTTCAGTCGGCTCGAGGCGGGGCACGTCACCTACAACATCGAACCGCTCTCGATAGCAGCAGTCATCGATAACGTCGTCGCCATGATTGCGCCACAAACAACGGCGAAAGCAATCGACTTTCGGCGCGTCCCGTGCCCGCCAGATATCCGCGCGCGTGGCGACGCATCGAAGGTAGAGCAGGTGTTGCTCAACCTGCTGTCGAACGCGGTGAAGTTCACACCGGAGAACGGCCGGGTGACGCTACGCTGTACCGCCGACCCCGACCGGATCCTCGTGCACGTCGAAGATACGGGAGTGGGGATCGCGGTCGATCGGCAGGCGGAGATCTTCGAGCCGTTCGTGCAACTCGACCGCACCCTACAAAGTCCGCGGGAGGGAGCTGGACTCGGCCTCGCGATCAGTCGCGACCTGGCTCGAGGTATGGGCGGCGAGCTCACGGTCGTCAGCGAGGTCGGTGCCGGATCCACGTTCACCCTGACCCTGCCGCGTGACGTCACCGCGACGCCATCCAACGGGTCAGCAAAGCAGCTGGTCGACGGCACACGTTAGGAACGACGCGACGACCCTGACCGTGGCGCGCAGCTTTCTCGAGTCCACATTCCTCAACACCCTGCCGACGTTTGCCGCCGAGTGGGACGCGCAGCGCCGAGCCTATCCGCCAGCCACTCGACCGTCGGACGCGGACTTTCTCGCGTCACTCCGCGCCCATGTCGTGGGGTTGCTCGCCGGAGGGCGAGTAGCCGAGACGTCGCGGTTCTTCTACGCGCTCGAGCGCATGCTCGGCGACGCCGACCCCGTTCTGCGGGACCTCCTGGAGCGTGACCTCATCGGGGACCTTGCCGCGGACTGTCGGTCCGCGGCAATCGACGCGCGTCGCGTGGAGCCGCACCTCGGACAGCGGACGCGCGCCAGCTGGCCAGGGTACTAGCTATCAGCGATCAGCTTCCCGATTTCCGACATCCTACTCCCGCAACGCAATCACCGGATCCACGCGCGTAGCCCTGAGCGCTGGAACGAGAGTCGCGAGTACGCCGGAGGCCCCGACGACCACGACGATCACCGCGTACGTCGGGAGGTCGGCAGCCGCAACGCCAAAAAGGAAACGTTGCAACAGGCGCGTCGCCGCGACGGCACCACCCACGCCAAGCGCCAGGCCGAGCGTGGTCAGTACCACGCCCTGTTTCGCCACCAGCGCTAGCACCGACGCCGGCTGGGCGCCAATGGCCATCCGCACGCCGAACTCTCGCTTCCGCTGCGCGACGAGATACGCGAGCACGCCGTACACGCCTAACGCCGCGAGCAATGCCGCGCCGATCCCGAAACAGGCGAGCAGCGCCGTCAGGAATCGCGTGCTCGAGGTTGCTCGCCCGACCAGCTCGCGGCCGGTCGTCAACCCATAGATCGCGGTTGCCGGGTCGTCCTCCGTGATCACGCGCCGAATCGCTGGCACCGACTGCGCGGGCTCACCACGCGTCCGCACGACGATGACTGTGCCGCCACGCGAAAATCCCTGGTTGGTATCCAAGTAGAAGGCCGGACGCGCCGGCGCGTCGATGGCGTCGTACTTCACATCCGCGACGACGCCGATGACCTCCATGGGCGCCGAATCAGGCCCGCCGGACGCCACGCGCCGCCCGACCGCCGGCCTGTCGCGCCACAGGAGCCGCGCCGCCGCTTCGTTCACCATCACCGCGGTGCGCTCCCCGTCTGTGTCACGTGCGTCGAACGCCCGTCCCGCGCGGAGGGGGATCTGCATGGCCCGCAGGTAATCCCGCGAGATGACGTGCACCTCGATCGGTGGGAATTCATCGCGTTCTACCGGGCGGCCATCCAGCTGCGTCAGGGGCATGAGCGAGCAGTCGCTCGCGAACGGCATGCAGTTGTGTGACCCGACCGCCTCGATGCCCGGTAGCGCGGCGATGCGCTCGAGCATCTCCGCCCGCCGGGCGGGCGTTGCGGACACCGAGTCGCCCCCCGAGAGCCGCATCATGAGAACGTGGTCGGCCGTAAACCCGACGTCACTCGCCAGCAGGGCGCGGAAGCTCCGGATCATGAGCCCCGCGCCCACGAGCAACGTCGTGGCGAGCGCCACCTGGCCGACGACGAGCGCGCGGCGTCCGCGCGCGCGTGTCGTGCCCCCACGATTCGCCGCGACCTTGATCAATTCCGCGACACTCGTGCGCGACGCCGCGAGCGCCGGCGCCGCCCCGAACAGCAGGCCGACCGCAACGGTCAGCGTCGTCACGAACGCCAGCACGCGCCAGTCCGGCGCGAGCGATACGCCCTGCAGGAGGTCCACGCTCCGGAGCAGCACGAAGTTCGGCGGCAGCGTCGGCCGAAGACGCGCGAGCGCCGTTGCGCCGCCGTACGCGATCAACACGCCCGGCAGCGCGCCGAGCACGGCGAGGACGATGCTTTCCGTGAGCATCTGCCTGACGAGTCGCCCCCGCCCGGCACCTAACGCAATGCGCACACCCAGCTCCGCCTCCCGTACCCGCGCCCGGGCAAGCAGGAGCCCCGCAATGTTCGCGCAGACGATGAGCATGACGCCGCCTACCGCGATCGACAGCACCGCGAGCAACGGACGGATCAACGGGTGCCGCCGCGACTCGGCGAACCCGATCGCGCCGCCACTCCATGTGGCCTGGCGCCGGCCGAACATGGGTGGGGGCAACGCCGCATTGATGTCACGGGCCGCGACGACGACCTCGGCGTTCGCCGCCGCAACGGAAACACCGGGCCGCAGGCGCGCGACGACGGCACCCATTCCACCTTCGGGCTGCTCGCGCCGGCGCGGGCCCAGCTCGTTCACCGCCCGCATTGGCACCCACATCTCCGCCCCTTCACGGATCCCCGTGAAACTCGCCGGCATGACACCGACGATGGTAACGGGGATCTTGTCGAGCACAGCGGTGGTCCCGAGCACGGCCGAATCGGCGCCGAACTGCCGGCGCCAGAGCGGCTCCGACAGCACTGCGACGGCACCGGTCACCGACGGGACCGAGTCCGCTGGGCCGATGGTGCGCCCGAGCATCGCCCGCGTGCCCAGCGTTGGGAACAGGCTCGTTGTCACCAACTCGGCGCGTACTCGCTCGGCCGACCCGGAGGGCGTCGCACTCCCGGTCCGGCGGAGGTTGTACTCCTCCCAGGTCGAGAATCCCGCGTCGGCGAACGCCGGGACCATCTCGCGAAGACGCAGGTACTTCTGATACGTCCACGGCATCGAGTCCACGGCGAAGAACACGCCCGGCGCTACCGTCTGGAACGTGGTCACCAGCCTCCCGGGGTCGGGGAACGGGAGTGGCCGAAGCAGCATGACGTTCGCGAGCGTGAACACCGCCGTCGTCGCACCGATGCCTAACGCAAGTGACAGGAGCGCTACCGCCGTGAAGGCGGGCGACTTCGCGAGTGACCGCACGGCGTAGCGCGCGTCCTGCAGCGCGGCGTCAACCCAGCCGACCGCCATCACGTCGCCGGTCTCCTCACGCAGTCGGGACGCGTTGCCGAACTGGCGCCGGGCCGCCCAGTGTGCCTCGTCAGCCGGCATCCCCCTTGCCCGGTGCGACTCGGCTTTCATGTCGACGTGAAAGCGCATCTCCTCCGCGAGCTCGCGCTCGAATCGCTCGCGGTGCGCGTAGAACCGTGCGCGTCGCCATAGGGTGGCGAGCTGCTGAAAGAAACCCGGCATGGACAGTCCTCGCGAATACGACGATAGAGTGCGGCTCGGTCAGGTGGTGCCGAGTACGCGCTGGATCGCCACCAGCAGGCGGTCGAACTCCGCGACCTCCTGCGCCAACTGCTTCTTGCCGAGCGGCGTGAGCTTGTAGTAGCGCGCGCGCCGCTTCGTCGGCGTCTGCCCCCACTCCGACGTCACCCACCCCTTGAGCTGCATGCGCTGCAGCGCGGGGTAGAGAGAGCCCTCCTCCACCTGCAACACATCCTGCGTGATCTGCTGGATGTGCTGGGCGATGCCGTAGCCGTGCATCGCGCTAAGAGAGAGCGTTTTCAGGATCAACATCTCGAGCGTGCCCGGGAGGAGCTCGCTCCGATCGGAGGCTCTTGCCATAGATAGCCTATATGTAGTGTGTCTATGGTAAGACGCCCGTCTCGCCGCTGTCAAGAGCGCCGCGACGTCGCCGCCAGGACTCGTTCCCGGTTCCCCCGATTTCGGTTCCCTCCGCCGCTGTCGGCGGCGATTCCCTATTCCCGATTCTTGCGCTTGCTTTCGGTCCAAGCACACAGCGGAGACCTGCCACATGCCGCGAGCGAAAAAGAAGAAGGCCGAGGCCCCCGCCGCGACCCGAGGGCTCGACGCACGCCGCCTGGCGAGCGCCACCCCCCCGACGAGCGTGGCGACGCTCGCACGGACCATCGAGGACGACGGCGGCTCCGCGCTCGCCGCCTACCGCGACCCCCTCGGCGGCAACTGGCAGATTCTCGCCTCGCTCCCGATCGGTCGTGTGGAGCCCACGCCCTACCAGCGCGACCTGTCCGAGTCGCACGTCGAGCGGCTGGCCGTCGCGATCGACAAGCTCGATCGCTTCCTCGACCCCGTGATCGCGGTGCCTGCAGGCGGCGGCAAGTACTGGTCGCCTAACGGCTACCACCGGCTCGGCGCCATGAAGCAGCTCGGCGCGAAGTCCATCGTCGCCATCGTCGTGCCCGAGCCCGAGGTCGCGCATCGCATCCTCCTGCTGAACACCGAGAAGGCGCACAACCTGCGCGAGCGCGCGCTCGAGGTGGCACGGCTGGCCGAGGCGCTGTCGGTGCTCGACGACCGCCCGGAGCGCGAGTTCGCCGTGGAGTTCGAGGAGGCCGCACTCGTGACGCTGGGGTTGTGCTACCAGCTCAACGGGCGCTTCGCCGGCGGGGCGTTCCACCCCATCCTCAAGCGCTGCGACAAGTTCCTCGGCTCGAAGCTGCCGAAGGCGCTCGAGACCCGTCGCGAGCGAGCTGGCAAGCTGCTCGAGCTGAACGAGGCGGTGAACGCGGCGGTGGCGTCGCTCAAGGAGAAGGGGTTCGAGAGTCCCTACCTCAAGGCGTTCGTCGTCGCGCGCATCAACCCGCTCCGCTTTCAGCGCAAGCCGACGGCCGATTTCGACGAGACGATCGACAAGATGCTCGCGTCGGCTCGGCGCTTCGACCCGGGGCGGATCAAGGTCGATCAGGTCGCGCGGGCGGGCGGGCCGCCGGACGAGACGGGCTAGCCAACCCGCGATCTTGACTTCACTTGGGCGTCGCCACCACTTACCATCCCCCGTTCCCCGCAGTCCCGTTACTTCCACGCATGCGCCTTCGCCTTCTCCTCCCAACTGCCCTCCTCGCCGTCACCGTTTCCGCGGCGCACGCGCAGAGCGATACCACTCGCCCAAAGCCGGATTCGGCGGCGACGACCGATTCGACGTCCAGGGAGAAGTCCGTTCTGGCCGGTGTGTTCACGGAGGAGCAGGCGACGAAGGGCGACAGTGAGCATCAGGTGAACTGCAGCGCCTGTCACGGAACGGAGAACTACGTCGGCGAAGCGTTCACGAAGAACTGGGTCGGCCGAACCGCTTTCGACCTCTTCGATCAGCTGAAGACCACGATGCCCGAGGACAACCCGGGCGGACTGTCGGCGCAGCAGTACACCGACATCATTGCGTACATCTTCAAGATCAACGGGTTGCCGGCGGGGACCGCGGCACTGCCGGCCGACCCCGAGGCGCTTCGGCTCATCAAGATCGAATCGAAGCCCGCGGGAAGTCCGGCGCAGCTTGGCAGCCGATCGACTGCCCCGCGTCGCCGTACTCTTGTCGGTGCGACTCGACTTGCCCGGACGTACCACCCGCACTTGCCTGTAGCGCCTCCGTCCAGGCGATAGCCGGAGGCCACTCCTCATCTCGCTGCGATGAAGGACGACGACCGCAACACCCTCGACCGGCGCCGCTTTCTCAAGGTGGCCGGCGCTCAAACCGGACTGCTCGTTGTCGCCGCGCAGGGCCGCGACGCGGGGGCTCAGGAGCAGCAGCAACAGCCATCGCCGCGGCGCGCACCGGCCGTCATCACGCAGCGCGCGCCCGACGTCGCGGTGATCGGCGCGGGGGCGTTCGGCGGGTGGACGGCGTACAACCTCCGGAAGATGGGCGCACGCGTGACGCTGGTGGACACGTGGGGCCCGGGAAACTCGCGCTCGACGTCGGGCGACGAGACGCGCGGCGTGCGGACCTCCTACGGCGACCGCCCGCACGGCGACCTGTGGGCGCGCTGGGCGAGCGAGGCCATCAAGCGCTGGAAGGCGTGGGACGAGGAGCACCACCGCACGTTCCAGATGAAGGTGTTCCACACGACCGGGGACCTCATCTTTCGCAAGGACTGGGAGCCGTTCCTCAAGGACACGCGCGCGAACTGGGACAAGACCGGCATCAGGTACGAGGTCCTGAAGCCTAACGACGTCCGGTCGCAGTACCCGGTGATCGACCTCGAGGAGATCGGTGTCGTGCTCTACGAGCCGGACGCCGGCGTCGTCCGCGCGCGGCGCGCCTGCGAGACGGTAGCGGAAGCGTTCGCTCGGAACGGCGGGCAGGTCGTGATCGCGCGCGCGCTGCCGTCGCTCGCCAACAACGGGCGCCTGCAGGACATCGCGCTCTCGTCGGGTGACACACTCAAGGCGGGCAGCTTCGTGTTCGCCTGCGGGCCGTGGCTCTGGAAGATCTTCCCGGAGTTCCTGCGGACGCGGCTCCGGACGCCCATGGGGAACGTGTTCTATTACGGCACGCCCGTCGGGGACAGCCGATTCGTCGCGCCACACATGCCGAGCTTCAACTTCCCCGGCATCACGGGGTGGCCGGCGCTGCCTAACGACGCACGCGGCTTCCGCGTGCGCGTCGGCGGCCAGTCACAGACGGACCCCGACACGAGCCAGCGCTGGATCGATCCGAGCGGCTTCACGCGGCCGCGGCAGTTTCTCATCGACCGGTTCCCGCTGCTCATTGATGCGCCGCTGCTCGAGACGCGCGCCTGCCACTACGAGCTCACCGTCACGCGAAACTTCTACATCGACACGCACCCCGAGTGGCCCAACGTGTGGATCGCGGGCGGCGGCTCGGCCGAAGGGTTCAAGTTCGGGCCGATGGTCGGCGAGTACGTGGCGAAGCGCATGATGGGAGTCCAAGGCGATCCGGCCATTGCCAAGGGATTCCGCATTCCCAAGGAGGAGTTCGAGGAGCCGCCACGCACCGCCGCCGACTCGGCGCGCGTGAAGGCGCGCGCGGACTCGGTCGCCAAGGTGAACGCCGATTCCATCAAGGCGGACTCGGCGAAGAACGTGGTTCCCGGCTCCGGGTCGGCATCGGCCGCGAAGCCCGAGGCGAAGACGCCGACCCTCTGGTAGCATCGCGGGATCGTGACGCGCGTCGTCGCGCGCCCGCGCCCCACGCACGTACACTGACCGCATGCGCCGCCAACGCCCAGTCGCCGCCGCCACGGTCGCCAGGATCGCCGTCATCACGGACGCGCACGCGAACCTGCCGGCGCTCGACGCCGCGCTCCGCGAGGTCGACCGGCTCGGCGCCGACGAGGTGTATCACACGGGGGATGTCATCGGGATCGGCCCATTTCCCGCGGAATGCCTCGACCGGCTACTCTCGCGTCCGGCGACGCATCTGCTCATGGGGAATCACGACGCGTGGTTCGCGTTCGGCCTGCCTGACGAGTCGGTGCTGCAGATGTCGCAGGACGAACGCGGACACCAGTGGTGGGTTCACGCGCAACTCGACACATCGCTCAAAGGTGTCGTCGCCACGTGGCCGTACGCATCGTCGCTGCGCGTGGAGGGCGTCCGGCTCGACTTCCTGCACTACCCGCTCGGCCCCACCGGAGGGTTTCGGGCGCCGGTGGACATCGCGTCCGCCGAATCCGCCGACGCCCTGTTCGGGCTTCGTGCGTCGACGCTCGTGTTCTTCGGTCACGATCACCGCGCGTGGAACGTGCACGGTTCGACGACGCGTTACGTGAACCCGGGTGCTCTGGGGTGCTCGACCGAAGCGGTCGCGCGGTTCGCACTCGTCGAGGTGAAGCAGGGCGGTGCCTATTCGCTGACGCTGCACGCCGAGCCGTACGACCCGACGCCGGTGTTCGAGGCACTGGAGCAACGACAGGTCCCCGCGCGCGAGTTCATCCGTCGGAACTTCCTCCCCAGCGAGACCGGACCGTCCGTCGCGTGAGCACGAGGGTCCCGCCGGACGCGGATTCCGGTCCACCGCCGCGGCGCTTTGGCCGCGCGTTGCGGTTGAGTGCGCGCAAGCGACGGCTCGAGCGCCTCTACGATCTCGCGTATGCTGGCGGTTGGCCATCGTGGCTGGCGCGGCCGCTCGGACTACAAGGACGCCTGCGCGTCTCCCGGCACGAATTCACGGTTCGAGTTCGCGGCCCAGCGCCTCCACCGCTGCGCGTGGCATTCGTGTCGGACCTGCATGGAGGTCCTGGAACGCACCCCGCGACGATCCGGAAGGCGTGCCGGGTTCTGGCGGACTCACGCCCACAGCTCCTGCTCCTCGGCGGCGACTTCGTGTCGTTTCACGCGCGGCACGTGGACGGCGTGCTCGACGCGATCGCGCAGGTCGACGCCCCGTTAGGCCGGCTGGCCGTCCTCGGGAATCACGACCTGATCGCCGACGACGCCTACCTCGTGCGGCGGCTTGCGAGCATTGGCGTTCGGACGCTCGTGAACGAGAACGTGCGTCTGGGCGCGCCGTGGGACGACGTCTGGGTCTGTGGGCTCGACAACACGGAGCAGGGCACGCCCGACGGCGCATGTGCCCTCGCCGGTGCGGACGGCACGCGACTCATCCTCATGCATTCGCCCGACGGCCTGTCGTCGGTAGGTGATGAGTCGTTCGCCGTCGCCTTCACCGGTCACGTCCACGGCGGGCAGTTCGTGCTCCCGGGCGGGAAGTCGCTCATCTCGTCGAAGGGCCCGCTCAGCCAGCGGTACCTGTACGGCGGCGTGTTCGAGCTCGGAACCGCGGGAGAGCGTGTGCTTCTGGTGAGTCGTGGTGTCGGACAGGGCTCGCTACCTATGCGCTTTCGCGCCGATCCCGAAGTTCACGTCTGCGACCTCACATTCGTGTCGCGTTCGTAGCTAAGCCGTTGCTGTTGCACGAGTAACGCGGAGACGGTGACCCGTCACGTGGCCGCGCGCCTGGTCTTGTGTTCGGTATTTGTTCGGTTTATTGTGTTCCTCCCGCCGGTGCGTCGAGCGCCGGGGATCTGCGCCGGAGGAACGATGCTGAAGTACGAGTTGGTGTCGAACGCGGGCGAGTACGCGACGGTCGCCGAGCGGATCACGCTGTTCTACGAACGATACCCTCGCGGCCGGATCATCACGCGCCTCGTCTCGCGCACGGCGCGCGAGATCACGGTCCAGGCGTTCATCTACCGCTCGCTCGACGATCCGCGCCCCTCGGCGACCGGGCTGGCAGCGGAGTTGGTCGGCAACGGCGATATCAACACGGTTGCCTGCCTCGAGAACACGGAGACGTCCGCGATTGGCCGCGCGCTGGCGAACCTCGGTCTCACCGCGTCGCGGGAGCGTCCGAGCCGCGAGGAGATCGAGAAGGCCAACCGGGCGCGGGCGGCGCGCGCTGCGGAGGCGCTCCGCCGCCCAACGCAGTCACCAGCCGGCGCGCGCCGCCTAACGACTGGCGAGTCAGGGCGGCCACCCGCGCTGCCACTCCAGCGGCGAGCTGACCGCGTCATGGACGCGTTGGAGGTGCTGTCCCAGGCTGCCCGCGCGGGGCTGGCGCCCGGGCGCGTGCGTCGGTTGCGCGCACTCATCAACCACGAGGCGACTCCCGGGGCGACCGTGGAACGCGTCGAGCGCATGCTCCGCGCCTGGACCGCGGCGCGCCACGCGCGGCACCTCCGGCTGTAACAGTCCGGTGTCATCCAGTTAGCGGGAACGAGTGGTCGAGAGAAACGAGCGAAGCGGTTGTCATTCCGAGCGAGCGGCAGCGAGTCGAGGAATCGCAGGGTTCCCGCTAGAGGGCTCGCCCCTCTTTCAGGACGACGGCGATTCCTCGACTCCGGCCCTTCGGGCCTCCGCTCGGAACGACACCGATGGTCCACGGCGGATGAGCGGGCAATGCGAATCGAGAGACAGCACGAGGAACGTGCCGAGTCGTGGACCGATCAGGAGCTGGTGCAGCGGATGCGCCGCGACGACGACGTCGCGATCCGCGAGTTCTACCGCCGGTTTGCGCCCGCCCTATGGAAAGAGGCGCGCCGAGCGCACGTGCAGCCTGCCTTACGCGATGACGTCGTCAACGATTGCCTCGCCGACTCGGCGCTCCATCTCATGCAGTCGGGCATTCCGATCCCGGCGAACGTGACGGGATACCTGGTCTCCGCGATCCGTCATCGCCTCGCGAACGATCGGCGCGCGGAGAAGCGACGCATCGCCGCCGGCGAAGCGGCCGTGTCGCACGGGCACACCGAGCGCGTGGTGCGTGAGGTGTGCTCGGAAGCTTCCATCCGCGCGAGCGCCGGGCCCGCCGCCGAGCCGCCGCCGCTCTCGCCCGTGCTCGAGCGCCTGTCGCGCGTCGTTGACGCCCGGATCACCCCGGAGGAGCGCCAGCTCCTGCGCTGGGTGAGCGCGTCCATCCCGCAGCGCCTCATCGCCGAGTGGCTCGGCGTGACGCATAACGCGGTGCGCGTGCGCGTGCTGCGGCTGCGAGACCGCCTCATGGACATCGCGCTACGAGCCGACGGATCGTGGAGTCCCGGCGAGCGCGAGGCGCTGTACGACTTCTTCCGGCGCAGCGGGCTGTCGGAGCGTGCACGCCGCGCGCTCGACGCCGCTCGTCACCGCGACATCGGGCATCACCCCCAACCGCCGCCCGGTCGCATGAGAGCAGAGGAGGACCAGTGATACACCATGACTTGACGCCTAACGCTGCTGAGCGTGCCGGCATGGAGCGGGCGAAGGACCTGCTCGTGCGCCTGGCGGGCGAGCGCGCCATGGAGCGGCTCGACCCGCTCGACCCCAGGGAATGGCCCTTCCTCGACTGGTATGCGCAGGAGGCGCGCCTCTCGCTGTCGGTGGCGGAGCGGCAGAAGCTCGAGCGCGGCGCCGACCGGTTCGTGCGCGAGGTCCGCTCGCGCCGAGCGATCCAACGGTCGCGCGTCCGCGAGATCGCGTCGGAGCCGGAGAGCGCGCCCGCGTGGGAGGAGGGAACGCTCGCGCAGGTCGTGGCCGCGGCCGCGCGCGTACGCCACGCGCCTGCGCTCGACCTGTCGGTGGCGGCGGGCGCGGGACGTGAGTTGTGGGATGAGCCCTGCGATCGCTGGATCCCGCTGCCAGAGGGTTCACCGGACGGCAAGTACGTCGCGCTGCGCGTGACGGGCGACAGCATGGTGCCGCTGCTCCATGACGGCGACACGATCCTCGTGAAGCTGGGCGATGAGCTCGTGCCTGACGCGGTCGTCGTCGCACGCGTGCCTGACGGCGGCTACGTCGTGAAGCGTGTGGGCGGCATTGCGGGGTCGCGGGTGGAGCTCGCGTCGCTCAACGCGGACTACCCGCCCATCGTGATCCCGCGCGATCCGTCGCTGGTGCTCGGTACGGTGTTGCTGCGATGGTGCACGCACGAGACGGCGGCGGCGTAACACGGCGGTGTCATTCCAGGCAGAGCGAGCACGAATCCTCATGCAGCGCGGGCTCGCGACACCCTGTCTGGAGGTACGACACCATGTCCCGTCGCTTCCTTGAACTCGCCGTTCGTGTTCGTCGGCTCGTCACACCGGCGTCGCGCCGCGCCGCGCGGGGTGGAGCGCATCCGACGACGCGGCGGCAAGCGCGGCGAGCGCTGACCCAGGTGTCCTTTCGGCTCGCCTTCATGATCGACCTCGCGTGCGTCAGTCTCGGCGCGCTTGGCGGCGCTGCCATTGGCCGGGCGACGGCGGCACCGAGCGATGCACCGCCGGCTGCGCTTACCGACGCCACTGGTACGCCACCTTCACGAAGAACCCGTCCCGCTGCCGCTCGAGATCCGAGAACTTCGACGTCTCGAACCCCGTCCGCGTGTCCCCGTAGCCGAAGAACGCCACAGTCCCCGGCGTCGGTTCGTATGACACCAGCCAGTCCGTCTGCAACGCCCCGACCTCACCACCGCCCACTGGCGTTCCGTCCTGCCGAAAGATCTCCTGTCCCCACGGAGTGAGCAGCTGACTCGTGCGCTGCGCCTGGTACTGGCTAACCACCCGAAAGAAAAGTGCTCGCGTCGGCTGGTACTCCACCTTCACTCGCGGAATCACCGTCCGCGCGTACTCCGACCCGTCGTACTCCCGGTCGATCTTCGAGTATTGCAGGCTCCCCTCTGCCCGCACGCTGACCGTTGGTCGCAGCGTTAGGCTCCCCGTCGCCCGGAGCTCCGCTCCCTCGGACCCTTCGGCGAAGATCGCCGTCGCGTCTCGCGCCAACGTCACTGACGCATTGAACAGCCGAAACGTCGGCGTGTTGATCGTCACCGACAGCTGCATGAGCCCCGAGATCGCATCCTCCTGGAGCACGTACGGTTGGAGCTGGTCGGGACCGACGATGAAGAGGCCGGTGTACGTCCGCGGGTCGAGCGTGAAAAACTCGCGCCCCGTGTTCACGGAACCACCCCACCCCCCGCGCAGGCGGAACATCAGGTTCACGGACTCGCCGCCCTCGTACGCGTCATCCAGCTTGAAGTCGTCGTAGAGCCAGAGGCGGTTCGGCCCGAAGAACATCGTGATGTTCTCGACGCGCGCCCCCGGCTTGCCATAGTACGACAACCGGTTGAATGCCCTCGCCTGAATCGTCCCGTTCCGCGGCACGAACCCCGACCGGCTCACGAACTCGTCGGACATGCCGTTGAACTGATAGTTGAACCCCCACGAGCGGCCGGTACGATCGAACTCCGCCTTCCAGACCGGCGCCACCTTCATGTCCGACGTGCCGAACACGCGCGGGTCTTTCGTCCACGAGCCGCCCAACTGCGACTCGAAGTAATACATGCGCCCGAATACGTACCGCACGTCACCGGCGACGACGGTGTTTGTCGTGTCGCCTGCACGTCGGTCGGTGATCGTTAGGGCCGCCGTCGAGTTCCCGCCGAAGTCGCGGCGCAGACGCGCAATGTTGAACAGCGCCTTGTCACAATCCGGCTTGAATTCGACCACGTCGCCCATGATCGTCGGACATGGCGTGTCGTCGAGCGCCGACAGGTAGGCGACGCTGATGGCGCCGAGCTTCCCCGTCACCTTCGCGCCCGCGACCGGCGACGCGATCTGCCGAGTGTACACGAGCTGGTTCGGCGTATTGAACAGCTCGATCCCCTCGAGAAAGAACGGACGCTTCTCGGCGAAAAAGAGCGCAAATCGCTCGTTCACCGTCACGAGCCCCGCATCCGACTCCACCTGCGAGAAATCCGGCTTCACCGTCGCATCGAGCGTCACCGCCGGGAGCGCGAGCTTGAGGTTCACGCCCGCGTCCGGGTTCACATCCTCACGGTCGAAGCTGCCGGTCACGCTCCGGGCGCCATCCCACCGCGCCGTCACGAACGGCTGCACCTCCGTCGTGATCCCGCGCTCGATGTCCCTGATCCCCGTGAGCGTCCCGGCCTCACTGAGAAAGCTCGCCGTCGCCCGGCGCGCGTCCGTCCACGTGTCCTCGAACCCGCTCGCCTGCACGTTCCGCACGACGTTCACCCCCCACGTCTGCGGCTCGCTCGTCGGGAAGCGCAAACTCTTGAACGGAATCCGCACCTCGACCACGTATCCACTGTCGGTCACCTGCCCCTTCGAGTCGAAACGGAAGTCCGGGTTCCAGTCGACGTTCCCGCCGAACATGTTCCCCGCGCTCGCGGCCCCTTCGGTCCGCATCCCGTCGCCCTGGGCACCTAACGGGTTCACGACGAAGAAGAACGCGCGCCGCTTGTCGTTGAACGTGTCGAGATAGATCGTGATGCGGTCGTCGTTCTCGAGGTTGTCGCGGTCGGCGATCGTCGCCCGGATAGACGCGGGGTTCTTCGTGTAGGCAAGGATCCCGAAATAAATCGCATCCTGCGAATAAAACGCCCGCGCTTCGGTGCGCTCCTCGGCCGGGCGGCTGTCGACGGGCTGGTATTGCTGAAAGCCGGTCAGGCGCACGGCCTGCCCCCAAACCGGCTCGCTGAGCGACCCGTCAACGGTCACCTCGGCGGCAATTCGCGGGATCGCGACCGCCGGACGACCGGTACCCTCATACGACTGGCCAGGCGCAACGGTCTGTGCGCTGGCGACTTGCAAGAGAATTAAGGTGGCGAGCATGGGGCCCAATCTAGCGCGGGCCCGCCGAGGCGGCTCATCCGGACGTTGTGAGAATGATGTGAGAGTGGCAACCTTGGTGTCAGCCGCCATCTCCTACTCATCGCCCGATGACAGCGATCGACCGTGTTCTGGAAGCGTGCCTCTACGCCGCCGACCTCGACGCGGCCGAGCGGTTCTACGTCCAGGTGCTCGGCCTCGAGCGCTATTCGAGCGTTCCGGGGAGGCACGTGTTCTTCCACTGCGGCGACGGCATGTTCCTCGTCTTCAACCCGGAGCGCACGAGCGGCGAAGCGTCGGTCGTCGGCGGAGCGATCGTTCCGACCCACGGCGCGACCGGCCCCGGACACGTCGCCTTCGCCATTCCCGACGCCGAGATCCCCGCGTGGCGCACCCGCCTCGAGCAGGCGGGTGTCACCATCGAGTCGGAGGTGACGTGGCCGCGCGGCGGTCGATCGCTCTACTTCCGCGACCCGGCCGGCAATTGCGTGGAGCTCGCGTCACCGAAGCTCTGGGGTTTCCGAGACCCACCGTTAGGCAGCGATGGCTCGGCGGACGCCTGACCGGCGCTCCCGCCTCGGATCGCCTCAGTCCTTGCTCCGCTTGTCGATCACCGACCCACCCGACCCCTGGCTCCCGAACCCCGCTGAGCCGCGGCCTCCCTCGCGCTCCGTACCGCGCGAGACATCGGGCTCTACGTTCGCGTCGTCCACTCGTTGCTCCTCGGATCCACCACGGCCGTGCGTACCATGCGCTTTCTGATCCGCACTGTCCCGGTCGGTACGTCGTTCAGCCATAACGCCTCCACTCGATGAGAGGGCATCGGATGGGGCATACGGCGTGCCCTCGGTGCTCGCTCGGCACTCGACAATCGCGACGGTGACGCATCATGCCGTCGCTCCTCGCCGTCGACGTTGGCATTCGCACCGGACTCGCCGCCTACCGCGACGATGGTCGCCTCATCTGGTATCGCTCACAGAACTTCGGCGCCGCCGCCCGACTCAAGCGGGCCATCCCCGCGCTCCTTCACGAAGCGTTCGACCCCACGTACGTCGTCCTCGAGGGTGGCGGGCCGCTCGCCGACCACTGGACGACGCTGAGCGAGCGGCACGGAGCACGCGTGCGCCGCGTCAGCGCCGAAGAATGGCGGATGCTCTTTCTCCTGTCGCGCGAGCAGCGTTCTGGCGAACAGGCCAAGCGCATGGCAGACTCGGTGGCTCGCCGGGTGATCGAATGGTCGAACGCCCCGAGGCCGACCTCACTCCGTCATGATGCCGCCGAAGCCATCCTCATCGGGATGTGGGGCGTCGTGAACCACGCGCGCTGGCTCGAGACCCTCCCGAAAGAGCTCGGCGGTACGCCACTACCGCAACGGAAGCCGTAGACGCGCGCGAACGCCGGTCCGATCCGCGCGGTTCACGAGCGTCAGCACCCCGTCGTGTGCCTCGGCGATCTGGCGGCTGAGGGCCAGGCCGATCCCCGTTCCGTTAGGCTTGGTCGTGAAGAACGGCACGAACAGGTTGGCGGTGTCGCTCAGCCCGTGCCCTTCGTCGTCCACGTCCACGACGAGTGACGCGTCGTCCGCCGTCCACGACACGCGAACCCCGCCGCCGGTGTCCGCGACCGCGTCCACCGCGTTGCGGACGATGTTGATGAGAAGCTGGTCGAGCTGGTCGCGATCCGCGTTGACAGTCGTGGGCGGCCCCGGACACACCGTCACGGTAACGCGTTCCTCGAGATCGACGACGTGCCGCACCCAGCTCTCCACATCCACCGGCCGCCGCACCGGCTTCGGAAGTTGTGCGAGCCGCGCGTAGGCCTGGAGGAATCGACTCAGAGAGCCCGACCGCCCTTCGATGACGTCGAGCCCGTGCAGGACCTCGGGCTCCCAATCGGGCATGCGCGGCTCGCGCCTGATGACACGCTGCAGGCTGCGCGCGATCGATTTGATGGGCGCGAGCGAGTTGTTGATCTCGTGACTCAGCACGCGCACGATCCGCTGCCACGCGAGCCGCTCCTCCTCACGCAGTACGTGGCTCACATCGGTCAGCACGAGCAGTTGATGCGGCAGCCCGTCCTGTCGGAACGCGCGGCGGCGAACGTCCCAGCGGCTCGTCCGCCCGTCGTGCGTCATCTCGAGCGTGCGCGGAGCTTCCTCGCGGAGGTAGACGCCGAGTCCGAGCGCGTCCGCATCGCGCCCGAGCAGGCGCTCGTACGGCTGACCAAGTACGCGCTCGCCTTCGCGATTGACGAGACGGAGCTTCCCGGCTGCGTCGAACGCGAAGATCGCCGAGTCGATCTCGGTCATCACGGTACGAAGGAGCGCCGTCGCTTCCATCGCGCCGAGCCGCTGCGATTGCAGCGTGTTGCCGAGCGCATTGACCTCGGTCATCGCAATGCCGAGCGCGTCGTGCTCGTTCGCGCCGGCACCTCGCACGGAGAAGTCGCCCTCCCGGAGCGCGGAGAGCAGGTTCGAGAGGGTCTGCAGCGGCCGCACGACGCGTTCGCGCGCGAGCGCCGCCGCTGCCAGCCACGCGACACCGACGAGCACGCTCAACGTCCACCGGACCTCGATCCCGTGCTCGCCGGTCCAGAGCCAGACGAGCGAGATCACGACGCCCGGCAGCCCGCCCCCGAGGACGATGAGTGGGAGCCTGACCTCGAGCGGCAGGCGTGATGCCGTCCTGTTCCCGGTTGCCGGCGCCCGGTTCCCGACGCCGACCGATTCCCGATTCCCGATTCCCGATTCCCGATTAGAGGCCATGCTGCTGAATCCGCCGGTACAATGCACTCCGGCTCATACCTAACGATTCAGCCGCCTGAACGACGTTGCCGCCGTGTCGCGCCAGCGCCTGCTCGATGATGTACTTCTCCGCCTCGTCCATCGTCATTCCCGAGAGGTCCGCACCGCTGCCGGCCGCAGCCGCCCTGAGGCCGAGGTCCTCGCTCGTGATCACGCCCGCGCGCGCCATGAGGACGCCGCGCTCCACCGCGTGCTGTAGCTCGCGGACGTTGCCAGTCCATGCGTGTGTCTGCATCGCGGCGGCTGCGTCGTCGTCGAAACCGTGGATCTCCTTGCGGTATCGCGCCGCGTACTGGGCGAGAAAGTGGGTCGCGAGTCGGGCAATGTCGTCGCGGCGGTCGCGCAGTGGCGGAAGGCGGATCTCCACCGTGTTGAGCCGGTAGAGGAGGTCTTCGCGAAAGCGTCCCGCGGCGATCTCCGCGTGGATGTCCGCGTTCGTCGCCGCGAGCACCCGCACGTCCGCGCGCAACGTCCGCGACGATCCCACGCGCTGAAACTCACCCGTCTGCAGCACGCGCAACAACTTCGCCTGCAGCTTCGCCGCCATGTTCGCGATCTCGTCGAGGAAGAGCGTGCCCCCGTCGGCGAGCTCGAAGCATCCCACCCGGTCGGCCTTCGCGTCCGTGAACGCGCCCTTCACGTGGCCGAACAGCTCGCTCTCGGCCACACCTTCCGAGAGGCCGCCCGCGTTTACCGTGATGAGGGGGCGCGAGGCGCGATGGGAGCCGGCGTGCAGGCGCTGCGCGACGACCTCCTTTCCCGTCCCGTGCTCGCCGGTGATGAGCACGTTCGCGTCGGACGCCGCGACCCGGTCGATGAGCTCGAGCACCGGCTGCATCGCCCGCGAACCAGCGATGAGCGGCGCCACGTTAGGCACGAGACGACGGTTCTCGGTCGCGAGCCGCTCATTCGCGCGCCGGGCACGCGCGAGCTCCACCTGCGCCCGGATGATCGCTACGAGCCGCTCGTCGTCCCACGGCTTCTCGATGTAGTCGGCCGCGCCACGCCGTATCGCCTCGACCGCCCCCTGCACGCTGCCGTACGCCGTCATGACGATGACGGGCAGCGTCGCATCCATCGCCCGGAGTCGGGCGAGCACGTCCAGCCCCTCGCGCCCTGACGTCGTGTCGCGCGCGTAGTTGAGGTCCATGAGCACCGCGTCGAGCGACTGCCCCTCGACCGCCTTCACGATCTCGACGGGCCGGGCCGCGGTGACGACGCGGTAGCCCTCCTCCTTGAGCAGGAGCCGGAGCGCGTCGAGCACCGCGGGTTGATCATCCGCGATGAGGACGGAGGGATTGGGCGCTGATGACTGAGAGCTCGGAACCACGCGGGGCAGGATCGAGGACGTGACCGGTACGTATTGCCGACGGAGGCGTGCAGTCAATATCGCTCGCCCTCGGCCCGCTTCACTCGCCCCGCAGTGCTCCCAGGAGATCCGTCCTGGCCGCGCGGCGAGCCGGCATCCAGCTCGCCAGCACCGCCACGCCGAGCAGAATCGCCGACACACCGATGAGCGTCGGCACATGGGTCGCCGTCACTCCGAATAGCATCCCGCGCATTCCGCGACCGATTGCAATGGCGCCCACAACGCCAATGACGACCCCGAGTAGCGTCAATCGCACCCCTTGTCCGATGACGAGCCGCCTGACGTCGCTCCCCTGTGCGCCGAGCGCGAGACGAATGCCGATCTCGTGGCGGCGCTCCGCGACCGTGTACGCGATCAAGCCGTACACGCCCACGGTCGCCAGTACGAGCGCCATGAGGGCGAACACTCCGATCATTCCGCCGCTCAGCCGCTGCGCGAGCAGCGACCGAGATACCCGCTCCCGCATCGTCGCGATGTCGTACACGGGGATCGACGAGTCCACGCTACGTACGGCCTCGCGGACCGCGGCAGTCAGCGCGACCATGTCACCGGACCCGCGCACCACGAGACTCATCCCGCCGTCGGCGGCCTGAGCATACGAGAGGAACATCGTCGGCTGTACCGGCTCATCCAGCCCGTCGTACCTCACGTCTCCGACGACCCCGATGATCTCGGTCTGTTCGGTGCTCCCGCCGAGCCCGATGTGCCGGCCGACGATGTCGCCTTCGCCCGGGAAGAAGGTGCGCGCCCAGGCCTCCGAGACGACGACCACCTTCGGCGCGCCGGCGACATCGCGCGCGTCGAACGCGCGCCCCCGCTCGAGCGGGATGCCGAGCGCCTGGAAGTAGCCGGGCGTGACGCGCTCCCACCGCGAGGTGGGATCCTGCCCGGGCGCCGGCTCCGGCCGTCCCGGAATGCGGAAATTCGACGTGTTCGCGGACCCGCTGAGCGGCAACGCGCCCGCCGCGCCCGCGGCTTCGACGCCCGGCGTCTCCCGCAGCCGCGCGAGCACCGCGTCGTAGAACGTGGCCATCGCCTCACGCGACTGGTACCGCGGGCCAGCCAGCGTTAGGCGCGCCACGACGACACCATCCGCCGAAAACCCGGGCGACACCGCCTGGAGGCGCGCGAGGCTCGTCAACAGAAGTCCGGCGCCGGCCAGCAGAATGACCGCCAGCGCGACCTCCGCCACCACTAGCCCGCGCTGCGTCTGGCTCCCCCGAGCCGACCCGGCTCCGCGTACGCCAGTGGCCAACGACTCGCGCACGCTGCCGCGCGCGAGTCGAAGCGCCGGAACGACCCCCGCGATCACGCCGGTCACGACCGCAAGCCCGATCGTAAAGAGCAACGCTCGACCGCTCACCTCGATCGTCATCCAGGGCGGCAGCGGCATGGGTACCACCGCCTTAAGCAGCCGCACCTCCCACAGCGAGAGGAGTGCCGCCACGACGCCGCCCGCCAGCGCGAGGACGACACTCTCCGTCAGCAACTGCCCCGTCAGTCGCCAGCTCGACGCGCCGAGCGCCTTGCGGACGGCGACTTCCCGCGCACGCCCTGACGCGCGTGCGAGCAGCAGGTTCGCGACGTTCGCACACGCGATGAGCAGCACGAACGCGACGGCGCCGAGGAACGTGTAGAGAAGCGTCGGACTCTCTCCGGCCATCACCTCCTGAATCGGGCGTGCGTTCACTCGCCACCCGGTGTTCGAGCCGGGATATGTCTGCTCGAGCCGCGTCGCGATCGCGTTGAGCTCCGTCGTACCGCGCTCCAGCGTCGCGCCGGGCGCGAGCCGTCCGACGGCCCGGAGGAACCGGCTGCCGCGGTGCAGCGCCTGCGAGTCCGGGGCGAAGGGCGCCCACAGCTCGACCTCCGGGGGGTAGGCGAAGCCCTTCGGCATGACGCCCACGACGGTGTACTGCCACCCGCCGAGCGACAACTCTCGGCCGATGACGGCGGGATCGGCCCCGAACCGCCGGCGCCAATACCCGTCGCTCAATACCACGACGCGCTCCCTACCTAACGTCTCCTCGTCGGCACTGAACGAGCGCCCGAGCTGCGGCCGGGCACCGAAGACTTTGAAGAAGTTCGTCGAGACGCGCGCGCCGGTCGCCCGCTCCGCCTGGGTCTCGGTCGCCAGGTTGAACGTCGCATGGCGGACGACGGCGATCTCCTCGAAGGCCTTGGCGCTCTCACGCCAGTCGAGCACGTCCGGGTAAGCGACGCTCGACGCCATGAGCCCCTGGTCGCGGTTCTCGCCCTCGACGGAGACGATGCGCTCCGGCGCGTCGAACGGCGGGTCGCGCAGGAGAACCGCGTCGATCACGCTGAAGATCGCCGTGTTCACGCTGATGCCGAGCGCCAGTGTCAGCACGGCGGTGACGGTGAACGTGCGACTGCGCCCGAGCGCGCGCACTGCGTAGCGAAGATCGTTGATGAGCATACGGAGACTCTCGCGATCTGTGCGTCACGAGGCCGCGGGACGCCCGCGGCCTCTTCGTTTTCATCCGTCGGAGCGTAGCGCGACCACGGGGTCCACGGCCGCGGCGCGGCGCGCGGGCAGCCAGCTCCCGAGCACCGCGACGCCGACGATTGCCACGGCCACCGTGATGAACGTGAGCGGATCGGTCGGACTCACCTCGTGCAGCAACGTCGTCATCGCCCGCGTCATCACGAGGGCGGCCGCGCCGCCAATGCCGATACCGAAGGCGGCCAGCACCAGAGCGTGCCGCAGGACTCGACGGATCACCTCGTGCTGCTGTGCCCCGAGTGCCATGCGGATCCCGATGTCGTGCGTACGCTGCGTGACGCTGTAGGAGATGACACCGTAGATCCCGATGACCGCGAGCAGCATGGCGATGGCGGCGAACACGCTCAGCATTCCCGCCGTGACCCGCTGCGGCGACAGCCCCGACGACAGTGCGTACTCGAGCGTCATTACCTCTCCGGCCGCCAGCGCAGGATCGATGCCGCCGATCGCGCGTTGTACTTCGGCATTCGCGGCCAACGGGTCGCCCGACGTCCGCACGACGAGCGTCATCGTGCTCCACGGCGTCTGGGTCACCGGGACGTACACGACCGGGGCGAGCGGCGGGCGGCCGACGTTCGGGTTGTGGCGCGCGTCGCCCACCACGCCCACGATCGTGGTCACGAACATCGAATCCGCGACGAACGAGATCCGCTTGCCGATCGGGTCCTCGTTAGGCCAGTACTTCCGCGCCAGAGCCTCGCTCACGATAGCGACGCTCGGGGTCTGCGCGTCGTCGCGTCGCGTGAACGTACGCCCGCGCCGAAGCGGGAGACCGAGCGCGTCGAAGTATTCCCCCGACACGACGCGCATGCGCTCCTGGTGCGCCGGGTCGCCGCGCTGCGGCTTGGCTTCTCCGTCCAGGATGAACCGCGCCGAGTGGTCGCTCCACGAAGGCGGCAACGCACTGGTGACACCGGCCCCTCGCACACCCGGAAGGCTCTGGACGCGGTCGAGCAGTGAAGTGTAGAACCGCGCCCGGTCGTCCTCCGTACCGTACCGCGCGCCCGGGAGCACCAGCTGCATGGTGAGCACGCGCTCACGACGATAACCCTGGTCGGACTCGACGAGGCCGATGAAGCTGCGAACCATGAGCCCGGTGCCGACGAGGAGCATGAGCGCCAGCGCGACCTCGCCGACGACGAGCGCGCTCCGCAGCCGCCGACGGCCGGCCGCGCCCGTCGTTGTCCGGCCGCTCTCCTTGAGCGCCTGCTGTGGGTCGGCACGCGACGCGACGAGCGCGGGGATGAGCCCGACGATCAGCGCCGTCGCTAGCGACACCCCCAGGGTGAACATGAGCGCGTCCGGGTTCACGGCAATACGCGTCCACCCGGGGTTGAAACGCACGAGCTCGGCCGGCAGCGCATCGCGCATCAACCGAACCCCCCACAACGCGAGCAGCGCGCCGAGCGCACCACCCAGCGCGGCGATGACCACGCTCTCGGCCAGCAACTGCCGAACGAGGTCGCCACGTGTCGCGCCTAACGCCACGCGTACCGCCAGCTCGCGCCCACGAGTCGTCGCCCGGGCGAGCAACAGGTTCGCCACGTTGGCGCATCCGATGAGCAGCACGAACGCGACCGATGCCACCATGATCAGCACGTACGGACGTGGATGCCGCCCGTAGAACACCTGCGCCGGCTCGACCCGCATCCCCCATTTCGTGTTGAAGTCGGGGTACTGCAGCTCGAGGCGGCGGGCGATCGTCCGCGCTTCGGCGCGCGCCTGCTCGAGCGTCACACCGGGCTTGAGCCGTGCGAGCGCGGCCAGCCAGCGCCCGTCCCGATCCCGCCCAACAGCGCCGTCGAGCGCGAGCGGCTTCCACAGCTCGGCCCCGGGCGGGAAGATGAAATCTTCGCCCATGATGCCGACCACCGTGTGCTTCACGCCGTTCAGCATCACGGCCGTTCCGATGACGCCGCGATCTCCGCCGAATCGCCGCTGCCAGAGCGGATGGCTGAGAATCACCCGGTCGGTGCTCCCCTCCCGCATTTCCTCCGGGGTGAACCCGCGTCCGATCGCCGGCGCCTCGCCGAGCACGCGAAAGAAGTCCTCGGTGACTCGGAACCCGACCACACTCTCCGGCTCGTCGATCCCGGTGATGTTGACATCCCACCACCCGAAGCCCGCCACGCTTTCGAGCGTCTCGGTCTGACTCTTCCAGTCGACGAGGTTCGCCGGAGCGACGCGGTCGAAATCAGGATCGGTCGGGTTTCGCGGCGGCGTCTCGGCAACCATGACGAGCCCTTCGCTGTTGGGCGTCGGGACCGGCGCGATGACGATCGCGCGCATGGCTGTATAGACAGTGGTATTGGCCCCGATGCCGATCGCGAGGCACGCGACCGCGGCGAGCGTCCACGCCGGAGTCTTGGCGAGAGTTCGGAACGCGTATCTGAACATGTGGCACTCGGTGTGAGGTCTTTACGCCGCCGTCGCGGGACGGCCGTCGGATTCTCCGTCGCCGTTAGGCGAGCCGAGTGCCACGGGATGCCACAGAGCTAAGCCGTTACCCAGATGCGAGTTACAATTCCAGAGCGGCGCTTCGACGCCGGAATCCTTCCCACATGCGGGACGCACCGCGTCCCGACTTCGGGATGCGTGGTATGAGGTTCAACGGGCACCGATCCCCCAACGCGGATCGCTCGCCGTTCCGAGCCGATGGCTGATGGCTGTTTCTGCGGTGAGGCCCTCCGGGCCTCACGGCAGAAACCTGTACCCCGTCTTCCACACCGTCGTGATGTGCCTCGGCGACGCCGGGTTCGGCTCGAGCTTGCGGCGCAGCTCCGCGATGTGCGTATCGATCGTTCGGCTCACCACCGACGCGTGGTACCCCCACACCGTCTTGAGCAGCTCCGCGCGCGAGATCACCTGCCCCGGTCGCTGCACCAACGCGAGCAGCAGCTCGTACTCCTTCGGCGACAGCTCGACCGGACGCCCGCCACGCCGCACCACGCGCGCGACGGGTTGAATCTCGATGTCCCCGAAGCGCGAGGTGTCCGGCAGAGAGCCTTTCGGCGCCACCGACGCCGACGCACGCCGCAACACCGCCTCCACCCGCGCAACCAGCTCCAGCACCCCGAACGGCTTCGTCACGTAGTCGTCGGCGCCGAGCCGGAAGCCCGTCACCTTGTCCGCTTCCTCGCCGCGCGCCGTCAGAATCAGCACCGGCACCTGCGACCCACTCTCACGAATGGCGCGCAGCACGCGGTACCCGTCCATCCCGGGCAGCATCAGGTCGAGAATGACGAGGTCCGGGGACACCGTCCGCGCCTCGCGAAGCCCCGACGGCCCGTCACTCGCGACGATCACCTCGTACGAGGCGATCTCCAGGCTGTTGCGAAGGCCGAACGCGAGGTCCGCGTTGTCCTCGACAATGAGTATCCGCTTCATCGCACCGGCAACACCTGGGACTCGGCCGGTGAGGAGCTGAGCGAAAGCGACGCCGAGTCGTCACACGTCGGCCGCGTGCTCGCGCAGCGCAACGTCACCAGAAATCTCGCGCCGCCGCCGGGCGCATCGTGGACCGACACTGAGCCGCCCTGCGCGAGGACCAGCTCGCGCACCACCGCCAGCCCGATGCCGTTCCCCGAGATCCCCGCCTCGACCGCGCCATCGAGCCGACGGAACGCCTCCCAGATGCGCGCCTTGTCGCGCGACGCGATCCCCGCGCCCTCATCGTCGACCCAGATCTGCGCGCGACCGTCGCTCCCGACGCCGGTACCCGCCGTGATCGTCTGCCCCTGCGGCCCGTACTTCACCGCATTGTCCAGCAAATTCAGCAGCACCTGCTTCAACGCATCACGATCGGCGAGCGCGATCGGGCTGGCGCCGTGAACCGTCTTCACGGTCGCGCCACGCGTGCGCGCGAGCGGCGCGAAGCCATCCACCACCTCGTCGACGAGCGTCGCCACCTCGAGCGGCCCGACGGACACGCGCGGGGACGACCGCTCGGCGCGCGAGAATTGTAAGATGTTCTCGACCAGATGCGTTAGGCGCCGCGCCTCCTGATCGATGATCGCCACCGACCGCTGCCGCTCGTCGTCGCTCCTCACCCACCCGAGGCGAAGCATCTCGGCGAACATGCGGATCTGCGCCAGCGGTGTGCGCAACTCGTGCGACACGCCCGACACCAGCTCACTCTTCACGCGCGCGAGCTGGCGTTCGCGATGAAGTTGCAACACCGACACGATCACGAGCCCCGCGCTCAGCGTGATGAGCCCTAGCACGAGCTGGGATCGGTTCCACGTCCAGTTTCCGACGGCAACGCTGGACGCGAACGCCGGCCGCATGGCGACGCGCACGGTGAACCCGTCGAACGCGCCACCCATGTTCATGCGCGCGCTCGGACGCAGCGCGCGAATCGCAGGCGACGCGTACACGTCGCGTCCGTCGACGCCGCTCACCGATAGCATCAACGCCGAGTCCACCGGCATCGGGACCGCGCCACTCGGTGGGAGCAACGATCGCGACGCGAGCACGGCGGGGAACACCGCTCGGCCCGCGGACGCCGCGTCGAACGCATACCCGTACGCCACGCGGGGCGCGCCGGCGTGACGTCCCGTCCCCCGGGCAAGCACGTATGCGATGGCCAGGGTCCCGTCGTCGGACAGGCGCATCACCGTCGGATCTCCGATCACGCCACCCGCGACGATCGCGTCGCGCACGTGGTCGACGATGGACTGTTCCATCTCCTCGGTCGGCAGCTCCGGGATCTCGTCGCCGACGGTGCCGATCACGATGTCGCCGTGCTTCGCGTCCACCGCGAACGTGAAGCGAACATCGGGGACCGTCACGCACTCGCACTGGCGCGCCGCGCGCACGCCCTCCGCGATCAGGATCGATGGCGTCCACGCGGACGCCTTGGGGCTCAGGGACGCGACAGGCGCCAGAATTCGGCGCGCACCGCGCTCGAGCTCCGCGTTCGCCTCGCGCGCGAACGTCCACGCGGCAAACCGCGCGTGCGAGAGCAACGCCCGTTGCGCCGCCGACTCCTGGGCACACACGGCGTTGTAGACCTGATATCCGGCGATCGACGCGGCGGTGAACGTGCTGACGACTACCGCGATCGTCACCCGGGACCGGCGGATTCCTGCTAGCACGGATCGAGTGGCTTGGGTCCGGTCACCCGGGAGGCCGAGCGTCCGCCTCCGAGGGCTCTATCTACGGTCAATGTAGCGCCGCCGCGCGCCGGCGTCGCTAACGGTCGCCGGGGCCGCCTGTCAGAAAAGTGTACGTGCCCCTGCCCGCGGCCTCTACCAGCCGTCCGAAACCTTCCCGGTGTGCGGAATCCGCTCCTCGGCGAGGCCGACCGGTGGTTACATCCGCACGCGGTGCAGGGGGACCGCGTCGGTGGGGACCGCCACGATCCCGGCGTTGGGAGGAGCGGCCGCAGCCTTGGGCGTCGCCGGCGGCCCCATCGGCAGCGTCAGCGTAAAGATCGAACCGTGGCCAACTTCGCTCCGTGCCGTGAGATCGCCGAGCATCGCCCGCGCGAGCTGGCGGCTGATCGCGAGTCCCAACCCGGTCCCCTCGGTCGTTCGCGTCAGGTCCATCTCCACGCGCGTGAACGGCTCGAAGATGGCGTCGAGCTTCTCCCGCGGGATACCGTGTCCCGTGTCACTCACGCGGATCTCGACCCGACCGTTGCGCAGGTCGCTCGACAGACCGACACGCCCGCCCGGCGCCGTGTACTTGATCGCGTTGGAGAGCAGGTTCAACACGATCTGCTCCACGCGCGCGCGGTTGGCGTACGCGACGAGGTCGGCGTCAGGCTTGTTGTAGATGTAGGTGATGTTTCGCGCGCGGAGCTGCGGCGCAATGAGCGTCTCGAGCCCCCCGAGCGTCTCGTGGATCGGAACCTGGCCGAGCTCGATGTCGGCCGGCACGCCGTGCTCCAACCGCGATAGGTCGAGGAGGTCTTCTATGATGCCGAGCAGATGCCGCTGACTGCGACGGATGCGACCGAGTTGCTCGCGTTGCAGATCGCTGACCGGCCCGCTGATCCCCAGTTCCATGAGCTCCGCGTAACCGGCGATGGCATTGAGCGGCGTCCGAAGCTCGTGCGACATCATCGCCAGGAATTCTGTCTTCGCGCGGTTCGCGGCTTCCGCCTCGGCGCGCGCCGATTGCTCGGCGGCGAAAAGTCGGGCACGCTCCAGCGCTTGCGCACACTGCTGCCCCAGCGTCCGCGTGAACGTCACGTCGTTGTCGTCGAACGTGCGCGGGGTCTTGAAGCTGAAGCTCAGCGACCCCAGTGGGCGTCCGTCGACGACCATTGGCGTGACGATCATCGCGCGGATGTTCACTCGCTCGAGCACCGGCGCGAGCTCGGGATAGCGCCGCTCGATCTCGTCGGGCGACGCGAGGAGAACCGGCTGCGTCGTCCGCACCGCCTCGGCCAGCGGGACTCGGCTCGCTACCGGAAAGCGGCGCCATGCGTCGGCGACTTCAGCGGGGACGCCGCTCACGGCCATGAGATCCAGTACGACGCCGTCACCGGCGAGTAGCGCAACTTCACTCGCGCTCGCACCGAGGGCAGGAAGTCCTTCGGCGACGATCACGCGCGCGACTTCGATCGGTGTGAGTGCGCCCGAGAGTGCTTCGGCCGTTCGACGCAGGCGGCCGGTGCGATCCGCGGCCCGCTCGGCGGCGGCGCGCGCCTGCTCCGCGTGCACGAGCAGGTCTTCTCGTTCCGCATCGGCCGACCGCACGACCGCCGCGGCACGCATAACGAGCAGAATGAAGGTGATCACCACGGCGCCGACGAACGCGCTGACCGCCATCTCGCTCGGGATTGCGTTCGTTTCGTTGATGAGCAACCAGATTGCGCCGAGTCCGATCGGAACGATGATGGCGGCTGGTAGAAGCCGGCGTGCCATCACGCCGCTCGCGTCCGCGCCCGCGATGAGGGCCACAGCACCGCGGTCCGGCCTCGTGAACAGAATGCCGACGCTCAGCGTACACAGCGTCACCGCTGTGAGGAGCGTCATGCCGGTGAGCGGGCCGAAGCTGTACAACCCGCGTACGCCGTACATATACCCGACGATCGCCGTGAACGAGACCATCGCGCCCACCGCGCTCAGCGTCTCCGACGGTCGCCTCCCGCGGTAGTTCCGAGCATCGATGAACACGAGCGCGAGCCCATCGAGTGTCATTACGACCGTCGTGTTGATGGCCGGCCGACCAGGCGGCAACCAATCCATCGATCTCAATGCATCACCGAACAGCAGCAGATCGATGCCGAGATCGAGACCGGTGACGCGCTCGAAGAAGAAGAGCACACCGAGCGTCGCGAGGATACCGCCAAACACGCTGGTCGCTTTGCGGAATCGCTCATCGCGCTCGCTACGGATCGCGCAGAGCAGCCCGACGCCGCCGAGAATGAACGCGACGGCCGTGTTCGGGATCGTCGGAATCAGCCCCGGGACGATGGTGCGGAGGC
Organism: Gemmatimonadaceae bacterium; assembly: GCA_036741775.1. GTDB lineage: Bacteria > Gemmatimonadota > Gemmatimonadetes > Gemmatimonadales > Gemmatimonadaceae > JAJKIV01. The sequence continues at coordinate 62,881 of DAINRQ010000029.1, forward strand.
CTTCGACGTCGCGCCACCATCCGACCATTACGACCATGCCCACGACCGCGGCGAAAGCTCCCGCAAGGATCGGGATCTTCTCGAAGGCGGCGACCGCTCGGGACTGACGGTGTGGTGAGCCTGACATCAATGAACGGTCTGGCCGTGACGCGAACAGAAAAGGCCGCCTCGCCTGCCAACAGTCGTCACATTGCGGAGTCGACGCAAGCACGCACAAGTCGTAAGCCGTTATGTGCGAGGCGACAACGCTCTCATGGGTGTGACACGGCGCACACTGCGTTGGTAGACGACCGACGGCCGCCGGACGCAAACGAGCTGGCGCTCGCAGGCATCACATGAACGAGCACACCGTCGGCCGCCCGGCCGTTCGAGCTGATAGCTGGTAGCCGATAGCCCGTACCCGGGTCATTCGACCCACGCGCCGCACAGCAGTCGGCGCAATCATGCGTCGCGGCCGATCTCGAACGTCCGACGCATCGAGCATCGTGCTGCCGTACGACCACCGCCGCCGCGCCGAGCGAGCCCGCTCGAGCCGGAGAGTCACCCGCAGCATCAGTCGGACGCCAAGGAGCATTCCCCAATGAGCCATGCCATTTCCCATCGCGAACCGAGCCGTGCTCGGCGCGCGATTGTCGTTACCGCCACGATCGCCATCGCCGCGTCGCTTTTGGTTCCGGGCAACACCGCCTCCGCCCAGCTTGGCGGTCTCGTCAGGAAGGCCCGCGACAAGGCCGTCGAGAAGCAGGTCGACAAGCAGATCGAGAAACGGACCGATGTGGCATCCGCGCGTGCCAGCGAGCCGCCCACGTTCAACGACGTGACGCTCGAGCTCACCTCCGAGCGCGTCGACGGTGTGATCCGTGGGCTCACCGCCGGCCGCGCGATCCTCGACGGCACGAACGGCGGCGCGAGCCGCGCGACCCTCGCTACTCGCCGAGACGAAGCGGCGACGAAACGCGGTGAGCTTTCCGACAAGAACGCCAAGCTGCTCAACGCGTACACCGAAAAGCGCGATGAGACCCAGCGCTGCCGCCATAACGCGATGTACGCGTCGGCCGAGAAGCGCCAGGAGGCGGCACAGCAACGGATGCAGGAGCATCAGGCGAAGGCACTGTCGGACCCTGCATACCGCGAGAAGGTGGTGGCGATCTCGCAGAAGATGGCCGTGGCACAACAGAAGGGAGACACAGCGGAGCTTCGCCGCCTGGGCGCGCAGCTCGGCCTTGCCGAGATCGATACCAAACCCGATTCGATCGCCGCCGACAAGGCGTGCGGTCCCACGCCAGCCAAGCCGGCCGTCCTGGTGGAGATGGACAAGCTCGATGCGCAGGCCAACACGCTGACGGAGCAGATCCGGGAGCTCGAAGAGAAGGCCGCCGCGACCGAGGTGAAGCAGAGCGGAATGAACGAGCGGCAGTTCCACATGGCTCGCGAGCGCATTGAGGCCTACCTCTCGGCCATGAAGTACAAGACGAACCCGGGCGCGTTCAGCGCGGGTGAGCTGGAGACGCTCGGCACCCGTCGTGCGGACCTCGAGAAGGTGATGTGATGCCCGTCGGGGCAACGCTCCGATGGTTGCAGGTGGCGGCGGTCGCAGTTGTCGCGACCGCCGCCACTCCGTCTCGCCCGGCTTTGTCCGAGGCTATCGCCCCCACGCCGTTGCCGCGTTCCGCCCTGTCGGTGTGGACGGGCCGCGCGTGGCACGAGTGGTGGCGGTCAGACGCCGCACCTGATCGGTGGCACGCACCGAACGATGCCGTTGCCGACGCGGTGGAGTGGCGCCGCGCTCGAAACGGCGTGGAGTGGGGCGAGCTGCGTCTCGCCGGGTCCGGGGAGGCACGACGGCTGCGTGCCATCGTCGTGCGCATTGACCCCGGGCGCGTCCGCCTGCGCCTGGACACCGCGTTCACGCGCGGCGCCGAGCGCGCCGCATGGGCGGTCGACGACGCGCGCCCGGACGCCGTGGTGGCCGTGAACGTCGGGCAGTTCATCCGCACGCTACCGTGGGGATGGGTCGTGCTCGACGGCAGGGAGTTCCTCCCGCCCGGGCGTGGTCCGCTCTCGACCGCGGTGGCGGTCGACTCGTCCGGCGCCGTTCGATGGATCGGCGCGGATGCGCTGGCCAACCCGGCGAACCGCAGCGGCGTGGTTGCCGCGTTTCAATCCTACCCTACCCTGCTCACCGCCGACGGTGAGGTCCCCGCCGCACTACAGGCGCCCGGGCGCGGAATCGACGTCGCGCACCGCGACGCGCGACTCGGGATCGGCCGGCTCGCCGACGGCCGCATCCTCATTGTCCTCACGCGGTTCGACGCCCTCGGCGAGTCGTTAGGCGTGCTTCCCTTCGGCCCGACCGTCCCCGAGTTCGCCGCGCTCATGGGCGCCCTCGGCGCCCGGCAGGCCGTCGCGCTCGACGGCGGCATCTCCGGCCAGATGCTGGTGCGCGACGAAGCCGGCACCACGCACGTCTGGCGCGGCATGCGACGCGTCCCGATGGCCCTCGTGGCCACGACGCGGTAGGTGAACAGCTATCAGCTCCCGCCACCAGCACCCAGGGGCCAGCACCCAGCCCCGATTCCCGATTCCCGATTCCCGATTCCCGATTCCCGATTCCCGATTCCCGATTCCCGACACTAATACTTGAGCAGGTAGTTCTCGACTTCCCACGTCGTGACCTGCGTGATGTACTCCCGCCATTCCTGGCGTTTCGCTTCGAGGAAGTTGGTGGCGATGTGCGGGCCTAACGCCGCCGTGATCACGTCATCCTTCTCGAGCTCATCGAGCGCCTCGTTCAGGTCGTGCGGCAGGTCGTCGATCCTGAGCCGCCGCTTCTCGCGATGACTCATCTCCCAGATGTTCGTGTTCACCGGCTCGCGATGGTCGGCGTTCGTCTCCACGCCGTCCATGCCCGCCGCCAGCATCACCGCGAGTGCGAGATACGGGTTGGCGGCCGGATCGGGCATGCGCAGCTCGACCCGCGTGCCGAGTCCGCGCCGATCGGGGACGCGAATGAGGGGGGACCGGTTCCGCATCGACCACGCGACGTTCACCGGCGCCTCGTATCCCGGCACCAGCCGCTTGTACGAGTTCACGAGTGGGTTCGTCACTGCGCACATTCCGCGCGCGTGCCGCAGGAGCCCGCCGATGTAATGGAGCGCGACCGGCGATAACTGCCACTCCGCGTCCGGATCCCAGAACGCGTTCGTGTCCCCGCGAAACAGCGACTGATGCGTGTGCATCCCGCTGCCATTCTGCCCGAAAATCGGCTTCGGCATGAACGACGCGACCAGCCCGAACTGACGCGCGACGTGTTTCACCACAAACCGGAACGTCGCGATGTTGTCCGCGGTCTTGAGCGCGTCCGCGTAGCGGAAATCGATCTCGTGCTGGCCGTGCGCGACCTCGTGATGCGCCGCCTCCACCTCGAATCCCATCCGCTCGAGAATGTCGACCATCGCACGCCGAGCGTCCTCCCCGAGGTCCGCCGGCGCGAGGTCGAAGTACCCGCCGACATCGTTCGTGATGGTCGTACCCTCCCCCTCCCGCCCCGGCTTGAACATGAAGAACTCGGCTTCCATCCCCGCGTTCATCGTGTAACCGAGGGCGGCCGCTCGCGCGATCTGTCGCTTGAGCGCGCCTCTGGGGTCGCCTTCGAACGGCCCGCCATCCGGCCGATTGATGTCGCAGATGAGTCGTGCGACACGACTCTCGGCGTCACCCCACGGAAAGACCTGGAACGTCGCCAGGTCGGGAACGAGCAGCATGTCCGACTCCTCGATACGAACGAACCCTTCGATCGAAGACCCGTCGAACATGATGTCGCCATCGAGTGCCTTCTCGAACTGCGTCGCCGGAATCTCGACGTTCTTGTTCACGCCGAGGATGTCGGTGAACTGCAGCCGCAGGAAGCGCACGTTACTCTCGCGCACGAGCCCGAAGATGTCCTGCTTGGTGGCGCCACTGAGATCGCGCGCCGGGGGTCGATGTGACGTGGGCAACGGG
>DAINRQ010000030.1:0-65247 GCA_036741775.1 Gemmatimonadaceae bacterium
TCGGCGTTGAGCGGCTTCTCGATGTAGTCGTACGCGCCCTGCCGCATGGCCTGCACCGCGGAATCGACGGTCGCCTGGCCCGTGATGATGATGCACTCGGTGGTAATGTCACGCGTCTGAATTTCCTTCAGCAGCGTGAGACCATCGAGCTTCGGCATCATGAGGTCCGCGAGCGCGACGCCGAACGCCTCCGACGCGAGGCGGTCGATGGCTTTCTGGCCGTCGAGCGCGACCTCGATCTCGTAGCCTTCGTCGGAGAGGATTGCGCCCAACCCTTCGGTGATCGAGCGGTCGTCGTCCGCGATGAGGATCTTCGGCTTCTTCATGCAGGAGCGTGTGGAGTAATGTCGCTGACAGGCGGGAACGCGAGCTCGAGCGACCCGTCGCGCGCTGTGATCCGAACCCCCCAGCTGGACGCCAGTGCGACGAGCTCGGAGTCGAGCGACGGCACGGAGGCCTCGCCGCCCGTTACGCGTAGAAAGATACCGTCACCGACACGGATTTCGCACGGCGCGGCACCTCCGGACTGCACTGCGCTGAGCACACTACGCGCCACGACGGCTCGCACCAGATCCGCCGGCGCCGCGGTCACCGTTGCGCCCGTGCGGGGGAGATGTTCCGAAACCACGCGCTGGCCTCGGACCGTCAGCAGCTTGCCGAGTCGCTCGACGATATTCGCCACGTCGGGCGGCTCGGGCTCCGCCCTGGCGAAGCCGAGGAGCGCTTCGGTGGCCGCGACGGCCACCTCGAGCTGGGACGACGCCGTCGCCGCGAACGGGGCGATGGCGGCAGCTTCCGCGCCTCGCGCCGAGCGACCCCTCACGACCTCGAGATTCACCGCGACGGCGTTGAGGGCGTTCCTGAGGTCGTGGGCGACGTACGCTGCCAGCGCCTGGAGCGTGGCGCTCCAGGCGGCCTCGGTCGGATCGCCAGCCGGCGCCAGGGTCAGTCGCTCAGATCGGTGTCGTCGGGAGCAGCAGCCACACTCTCGTAGCCGCTGGTACCGGGCATCGGGCGGTGGAGCTTGGTCGCTTTCACGAACGTCCGCACGGGGGCGGCCGTCCCCGCCACGCCGAGCTGCGTGAACAGGAACTCGAACTTCGTGTCGTAGGCCTGTGCCAGGCGCGCCTTTACGTCGTCTGGCAGGTCCCAGATGCGCCGCTTGAATGGGCCGATCGCCTTCTTCCGCGTCTTGTAGAAGAACTGCTCGTCACTGTCAGTGGCCTTCCGCTCGTCCTTCGCATTCTCGCGGAGCCAGTCGTAGACCTCCTGCCGGAACTGCGCGGGCAGGTGATCGAAGAGCATGTTCTGGAAGTTCGTCGCGAGGTGGATCTCGGCGGTCTCGGTCCGCGGGAAGTTGTTGAACGCGCCGTCGGGAAGCGTGGACGCACCGTGCTGCACCGCTCCGGCGAGCCCGTATTCCTCGCGCGCGACCTTGGACAATCGCTCCAACGTGTCGAGGTCGAGCGCGACCTCGGCGATGGAACCGTCCGGAAGGACCACGCCGCCGTGTGACGTTCCCGATTGCACGCTGATCTTCGACAGCCCGGCCGTCCCCGGCGTGCAACGCTCGGCGAGGGTACGGTTGAAGCCGTCCATGAACGCCCGGAGCTCCTCGACCGTGCTGTTGTGCGATCCCACCTCGCCGATCTCACCCCCCACCGAGATCGTCACGCCCTTGGGCTGCAACTCGCGGATGTAGCGCGTGATATCGACGCAGGTCTCGTAGTTGAGGCGCTGCTGCGCGGCGAGGTCCGGCTGCGACAGGTCCACCAGCGTGGACGTGTCGACGTCGATATTGTAGAAGCCCGCCGTGATCGCTTCGAGCGCGAGCTGCTTCACCGCCGCGACTTCACCCGTAGGATCCACGGCGAACTTCTTCGAGTTGACCTGGAAATGGTCACCCTGGATGAAAACAGGCCCGCGAAAACCCTCACGCAGCGCCGCAGCCACCATCACAGCCACGTACTCGGTGGGCCGCTGGTCCGTGTACCCGATCTCCGAGCGGGCGATCTCGAGCAGGAACGCGCCGGCGTCGAGCTTCTTCGCGGTACGAAAGATCGAGCGCGCCGTGTCGTACGCCATGCCACGCACGTTGATCGCGGGTACCGTGAATCCTCGGACCTCGCCGCGCCCGCGTGCCAGATACAGGTCGTTGATCGAAGCCGGACGCACGCCGACGCTCTGACCGATCTCCCAGATGAGCCATCGGGCGTGGTCGCGCGCTTCGCCGGTACCGAACACGGCCTCGCGAACGAGGGCGTCCATTTTCGGCGACGCGAGATCCGCCTCCCGCACCACGGTGACACGGTCGTTTTCGACCTTTATCGCGTCGCCGAGGGGCGACACCCGCGCGCTCACTTGCTCCAACATGTGCAGCCTCGGTAGGAAAGGCCCGTCGTTATCTCGATTTGGGGAAGCTGACCGAGCCCCGCGCGGTGTGCAACCCCTGCTCCGAGCTTCTCGTGCCCGCGCGTGCACCTCGCCTCCGAGCGTCATCGCGCCCTGTACGCATCGCGACCGGTCCGGGAACGGCAGTGGAGACCGGATGGACAGGATGAACAACATGACCAAGATGACCAACGCGGCAGCGGCGTCGATCTCCCAACGAGCCGGACATGAATAGGGGAACGCCCGCTCGGGAAGCACCGTCCCCGAGAGCCGTTCCCCTCTGTTTTTTCAGGCCGCTGGCGCGCGCGACGGCGCCGCCGCGCAGGACATCTTCGTCATCCCGTGAATCCTGTCCATCCTGTCTCTTGCCGTTCAATGACCGGTCGCGATGCGTACCGGGCGCGATGACGCTCGGAGTCGGGATTCATCGTGCCTCAGGGCTCGTCGATGCGAATCGTCAGTCCATCAAAAGCCGGCGAGACGCCGCGAGGAAGCTCGGCCTCGAGGTCGGCGTGGAAGTTGTCGTGGGTGAGGTGCGTGAGGTACGTACGATCGGCACCCACCTCACGCGCCACGCGGACCGCCTCGGGCACGCTGAGATGGGTCGGATGCTCGGTTCGAAACAGGGCGTTGACCACGAGCACCTGTGCTCCGCGCAGATGCGCCATGGCGTCAGCAGGAATCGTCTTCGCGTCGGTCACGTACGCGAGTGGTCCAATGCGATAGCCGTACACCGTGATCTTGCCGTGCGGGACCGGGACGGCAGTGACATCGACGTCCCCCACGGTCACGGTCTCGTGACCGGCCAGCGGGCGCGCGTGCCCCTCGGGCTTCGACGTACCCGCGGCCGGTCGAATGTTCTCGTCGAAGATGTACGGGAAGCGCGCGGCGAGACTCCGCAGCGTCTCAGGTGGTCCGTACATCGGGAGCGGCGCGTCTCGACGGACGGTGATGGCTCGAATGTCGTCCACCCCGTGCGTATGATCGGCGTGCTCATGGGTGAACAGCACCGCATCGACCCGATCGATCCCGTTCGTGACGAGCTGCAGGCGGAGCTCGGGCGGCGTATCGATCAGCAACCGCGTACCGCGCTCGGTCTCCACGACGGCGCCGACCCGGCTTCGACGATCTCGAGGGTCGGCCGATCGGCACACCGCACAATGACATCCGATCTGCGGAACGCCAAAGCTCGTACCCGTCCCGAGGAACGTCAGCTTCACACCCGTTCGACTCGCAGCACGTTCGTGGTACCCGGGACGTCGAACGGCACGCCGGCCGTCACGAGGACACGGTCGCCTTCCTTGGCCAGGCCGCGAGACAGGACGACGTCGCGCGCTTTCGCGACCATCGCCTCGTACGTGGCACAATGCGGCACGAGCGCGGGAACGACCCCCCACACGAGCGCGAGCTGACTGTACGTGCGTGGTTCGTCGGTGAGCGCGAGAATCGGAACAGCCGGCCGGTGTGCCGACACGATCCGCGCGCTGGAGCCGCTCTTCGTGAACACGATGATGATCGGCGCCCCGAGCATCCGCTGCGCGGTGTCGGTGGCCGCCGCGATCGTTTCTTCGGTGGTCGCAATGATCTCGGGGGCGCGTTGGCCGTCGCGCGCTCGCTTGAACGGATGTTGCTCGATCTCGGAGATGATCCGCTGCATTGCCTGTACGGCAAGGCGCGGGTACGCGCCGGCGGCGGTCTCGGCCGAGAGCATCACGGCGTCGGTGCCATCGATGATCGCGTTGGCGACGTCACTCGCCTCGGCACGCGTGGGACGCGGATTCTCGATCATCGACTCGAGCATCTGCGTCGCCGTGATCACCGGCCGCCCGATGAGGTTGGCCAGCTTGATGATCCGCTTCTGTGCAATGGGTACTTCCTCGAACGGCAGCTCGACGCCGAGGTCACCGCGCGCGACCATCACGCCGTCCGATGCGCGGAGAATGCTGTCGATGTTCTCGAGTGCCGAATCCTTCTCGATCTTCGCGATGATGAGCAGCGACTTGGGGACGAGCTCGCGAAGCTCCGCGAGGTCGGCCGCCCGGCGCACGAAGCTCAAGGCGAGATAGTCCAGCTTCTGCTCGACGGCGAACGCCGCGTCCGCACGATCTTTCTCGGTGATCGATGGCGCGGAGACGTTCACGCCGGGCAGGTTGATCCCCTTGTGACTCTTCACCTCCCCGCCGTGGACGACGCGCGCCACCACGCGCGGCGCCTTCACCTCGAGCGCGACGAGCTCGATCACGCCGTCATCGACGAGGATGCGGTCACCGACGTGCACGTCATCCGCGAGCGCGGCGTACGTGACGGGCATCTCGCCATCGCGCGCCGTGCCCTCGGGACAGAACACGACATCCTCCCCGGGCTCGACCTGACGCGGTGCGTCGAGATCACCGATCCGGATGCGCGGCCCCTGCAGGTCGCCAAGGATCGCCACGGGCCGGTGACGTTTGCCAGCGAGCTCACGAACGATCGCGATCGTCTTCGCGTGCTGTTCGTGCGTCCCGTGGGAGAAGTTGATGCGCGCGACGTCGAGCCCCGCATCCATCAGCGCACCGATCGCCTCTGGGGTTCTGCTCGCGGGGCCGAGGGTGCACACGATTTTCGTGCGCGGCTGGCGGTTTGGTGCCACGGCGAGTCGCGCGGGGGATGGAGCGGTGCTCGCGGACACGTCGTCAGGCGCGTGCGTCGGAGCGCCGGCGGTGTCCGCCGGTGAATCGGTCCACGAAGCGTGGCTCATGAGGCGGGCGACTACCGACCCGCGCCGACCGTTCGGCCGAGCGACTTCGTCTTGCGCTCGAGGCCCGCGATGAGCGAGTCGAACGACTTCTGGAAGCTCGCGAGCCCGTCCACGAGCAGCTTGTCGGTGACGTCGCCAAAGTCGATACCCACTTCGGCCAACTGCGCCATGACGCGCTCCGCCTCGCGGACGTTCTCGTCGACCGTGCGCGCGACCACGCCGTGATCGGTGAAGGCGTCGATGGTCGCGGGCGGCATGGTGTTCACCGTGTCGGGCCCGATGAGCTCCTCCACGTACACGACATCGCGATAGGCGGGATTCTTCGTGCTCGTGCTCGCCCACAGCGGCCGTTGGAGACGCGCCCCGCGCGCGGCGAGGGCCGCCCATCGCTCGCTCGCGAACATCTCGCGAAAGAGTCGGTACGCGAGCTTCGCGTTCGCGATCGCCGCGCGCCCCTTGAGCGCCATTGCGCGATCCTTTGCCGAGGCATCGCCCTTCGCGGCGATGGCGTCCAGCCGCTTGTCCACCTCGGTATCCACGCGACTCACGAAGAAGCTCGCGACCGACGCCAGCCCCGAGATGTCATGCCCTGCCGCGAGACGGTCCTCGAGCCCGCCCATGTACGCCTCGATGACCCGGCGATGGGCGTCGATGGAGAAGAGCAGCGTGATGTTGACGTTGACGCCGTCCGCGATGAGCGCGCGCACGGCCTTCGCGCCCTCGATCGTGCCCGGGATCTTGACCATCACGTTAGGCCGCCCGACGGTGGCCCAGAGCCGCTTCGCCTCCGCGATCGAGGCCTCCGCGTCGTTCGACACCCCGGGAGAAACCTCGATCGACACGAAGCCGTCGCCGCCCTGCTCTGCCCGGTAGACATCGGCAAAGATGTCACAGGCGGTTCGCACGTCCGTCGTCTCGACGAGCTCGAATAAGTCCCACGCCGTGAGCCCCGGCGGCGCGGCGACGATCTGCTCGTCGTACTCCGTACCCTCGGCCAGGGCCTTCTCGAAGATGGTCGGATTGGACGTCATCCCTGTAAGCGCGCTGTCGCGGATCATGCGAGCGAGCTCGCCGTTGCGCAGGATCGTCCGGTCAATGAAGTCCAGCCAGACCGACTGGCCAGCCTCGTGTAGCGCGTGGAGCCGATTGGTCGTCATTCCAGGTGTGCGCTCGAAGTGGTGTGCCTGACAACGGTCAGCCCGCCGGAATGCCGGGGACCTACGCCGAAACATATCACCTGCCGGCGAGGGGCATAGCCGCTACGCGTGTGCTCGCCTCGAGGCCCTCGAAGCCCTCGACACCGGTCGTGCAGCCACCTCGTACCGACGAAACGACATGATGGCGGTCCGCAGGGGCGTTCGCGCCACACTCCGCTGGTGGCGCTCCCTTTCGCTCGCCGCTCAGCTCGTTCTCACGAACGTCGGTGTCTTCGTGATCTGGGCCGTCATGACCCAGCAGATTGTCGCGTTCCAGGACGGACGCCGCGAAGACGCCGAGATGGCTGCCGTCCGGGCGGGCTCCGCGGTTCTTGTGGCTGCACAGATCGGGCCGGCTCTCATCAATCTCGAGAGCGGAGAGCGCGGTTTCGCGGTCACCGGCGACTCCGCTTTTCTCAACGCGTACCAGCTCGGTCGCGGCCAGCTCGACATCGCGCTCGACACGCTGGCCAAGCTCGCGGTCGGGAACGAGGAGCTCCGGCTCGCCACGTCTCGCCTCGACGAAACGACGCGCCTCTGGACGCACGCGGCGACGATTCACATGGCAGCGCAACCGTCCAACGGCGCCGCGTCACCACGTACGCGCACGATGGGACGTCGCGTCGCGGCGCTCATGGACAGCTCGCGTGCGGCATCCGCCGCCATCGAGCGGCTCACGCGGGTTCAGTCCGAGCTCCGGGCCGCTGAAGCGACGGTGCAACTCGAGCTGGATGCCCGGGAGACGCTCCTCGTCCGCTTCCTGCTGGTCGCGTTGATCGTTCTCGCCACGGTGGTGAGCCTCCGTCGCGTCACGGGCACGCTGGACGCAATCGTGTTCGATGCGCGCGCGCTCGCGGCCGGCGACCACCGGGCAGCGACGCGCTCCACCGCGGGCGGGAGCCGCGAGCTGGCGCAGCTCGGCGCGGCGTTCGGAACGCTCGCCGTCGCGGTGGCCGAGCGCGAAGATGGTCTGCGCGACGACATTCGCCAGCTCAAGGAAGTCGAACGACTCAAGACCGAGTTCGTCTCGACAGTCAGCCACGAGCTGCGAACGCCGCTCACGGCGATTCGGGGCGCGCTCGGTCTCGTCCTCGCCGGCACCGCGGGGCCTGTCGCACAAAAGACGCGGGATCTCATGCAGATCGCGTTGCAAAACACGGAGCGCCTCATCCGGCTGATCAACGACATCCTGGATGTCGAGCGCATCGAGTCGGGGCACCTCGTAGTGCGACGCGAGCCGTGCGAGCTCGCGGACATCCTGCGCACGACGGTCGACTCACTTCGCACCGTCGCGATGGAAGCACAGGTCACGCTCGCACTCGACGGCGAGCGAAGCGCAGTCGTGACCGGGGACCCGGATCGCCTCGTGCAGGTCTTCATGAACCTCATCTCGAACGCGGTGCGGTTCTCGCCTCGGGGCGAGACGGTGACCGTGTCCCTTCGCACCACGCCGACCAGCGCGGCGGTGTTCGTAACCGACCGCGGTCCGGGAATCCCTCTGGAGTTCCGCCGTCGCATCTTTGGCAAGTTCCAGCAGGCCGATCCGGCCGGGGCGGCAGGGGGCGCGGGGCTCGGACTCGCCATCGTCCGCGCGATCGTCGAACGCCACGGCGGCTCGATCCGGTTCGACAGCGCGCCCGGGCACGGCACGACGTTCATTACCGAGCTCCCCTACACTGCTCCCGCGACATCGACGGCCACGGGCCACGGCGAACACCGCCTTCTTGTCCTCGACGACGACCGCGACATGTTGAGCGTACTGCGGTCGCTCTGCGAGCCGCTGGGTGCCGTCACCGCGGTCGGTTCGACTGACGAGGCATGGCGCGCGCTCACGAGCGCCGCGTATGACGCGATCGTCATCGACCCGAACGCGCCGGAGTCACCGGGCATCGCGCTCGTGCGACGTATTCGCGAGCTCCCCGGCTACGCCGATGTGCCTGTACTCGTGTTCTCCTCGCGGGAATTCTCGGACAGCGAGCTGTCGGGGGTAACGCTGGCGCCGTCGCACGCATTCGTGAAAACGCGCGACCGTGAGCAGGACCTGCTGCTTCGCCTCCGAGCCGTGCTCGCGGTACGCCGCCCCCGGCGACCGGTGGCGGTTCCGGCCTAAACTCGGCGGCGGATTCGTCAGCGCGTAGCGGCGCGCTCTCGCCACATCGGGATTTTGCCCGACAGGATGCGGAAGCTCACCGGCTTCGCGACGTAGTCGAGCGCCCCGGCGCGTAACGCGCGTATCTGGTCGCCCTCGGTGCCGTTGCCGGTAATGAACACGACGGCGAACACGTCGGGCCGCTCTGCACGTAGGCGCTCGTGGACGGCGTGGCCGTCGAGGCCCGGGAGATCGACGTCGAGCAGTACGAGCGGACGGCGACCATCAGCGCGAAACGAGAGAAGCGCCTCGAGGGCCGGCACACCGTTGTTGAAAGCGCGGAAGGTGAGGCCGGCGGACCGGAGCACGTACTGCACCATGTCGGACAGCGCCGGGTCGTCCTCGATGAGGATGATGTCGGGCGCGAGCCCGGCCTCGTCACGGCGCCATCGCCTAACGAACGATGCTCGGTCCTGGCGTGACATCTCGATCGCCTCGTCGGCACCGCGGCGGAGCGCGATGGGGTCGGCGCCGACATCGGTCGAATCCACCACACCGCAGCGCCACGCCGGCGCGCCCTCCGAGCGACCGAACACGAGCGCTTCGAACAACGATTCCGCGAGCTCCGCATCGCCATCGAGCACGGCCATGAGCGAGACGCCGTCGTGATATCCGACGACGCTCGCCGAGCTCGCGACCGCGTTCGCGATGCGCTGGGTCTCACGGAGCCACCCCGTCGCCGCGTCGCCGAGCAGATCATCGACGTCCGGTCGCACGATCACCATCGCGACGGAGCGCTGTGCCTCCGCGGCGACCGCCGTGAATCGCGCGACGTCGCTCGCCGTCCGCGGTGGGAGCGGCAACCCCGTACCCGGATGACGGCCCTCGCTGAGCCGCACGACACGCTGGCGCTCCAGGTGACGTGCGATGCACGCGCGCAGCTCCTGCGCCGCGATGGGCTTCGCGAGAAAATCATCCACGCCAGCGCGACGGGCCTGCTCCTTCGTGCGCTCCTCCGTGTCGGCGGAGATGAGCACGATGGGGAGGTCCCGGTATGCCGGCAGGGTGCGCAACTCGCGCGCGAGGTCGATCCCGGAGATCTCCCCCATCCGCACGTCCATGACGAGCAGCGAGGGGGCCGTTGCGGCGAGCTGCTCGTGCAGCGCGTGCGGATGGTCGCACGTCATGATGCGAACGCCTTCGCTCTCGAGCAGGAACTGAACGATCGTCAGGATCGAGGGGTCGTCGTCGAGCACGAGGATCGTGGCGCCGGCGGTGGAGCTGCCGAGCGACAGGCGGTCCGCGATGTCGAACAGCGTTCCAAGCTCGTCACTGATGTCGACGGTCGCGATGCCGGCGGCCGCGGCGGCTGCGGCGTCGTCCAGCGTCGCACCCTGGGCGAGCGCGATCAGCGGGACGTTCGCGCCGGAACTGAGCTCCCGCAGATCGGCGACCTGTTCGACCGATACGACGACGACGTGCGGGGCAAGCTCGCGAAGCCCAGCGGCCGTGAGATCGCCCGCCCGAGCCGCCGTGAGCTGATAGCCTCGCAGCGCGGCCTCCGACCGGAGCGCGCGCGCGTAATTCGGCGCGACATCCACGAGAAGCATCCGGCGACGCGACGCGGGAACATGCCCGATCGCTGCCTCGGCCGACATCGCGAGGCGGAGCGCACTGACGAAATGCCCGATGATGGTGGCGCGCTGGGTCCGCTCGAGCGTGGGGTCGTTCTCCCAGTCGCCAACGCGCCGCTCGAGCTTGGCGGCGAGACGGCTCGCTTCCACGAAGCCATAGCTCCCCGCGGTTCCGTGCACGCGATGGAGCTCGCGACGCAACGCCGCGACCGTGTCCGGCGACGTCGGCTCGGTTCCGAGCTGACGCGCCAGATCTTCGAGCATCGTGATTGTTCCGGCGCTCGTTTCGCGAAAGCGCTCGCGTAACGTCCGCAGCGCATCGCTCGCCCGGGCGACGGTTTGGGCGCTCGCCATCAAACGGTCATGGAAACGGATAGGCGGACGCCATGAGGAATACCGGCGAGAAGCCGGCCCGGGGCGCCGTGACGTCGTACACTCCAAAGACGTCCCAGAGCTGAGGCCGGTCACGCCACACCGCCGGCCAATCACCCCGCACACCGATCGCGGATGAAGCTGCTGTGCGCCGACGACGAGCCGGATCTCAGAACGATCCTGGAGCTCGCGTTATCGATCGATCCCGGGTTCGAGGTCGAGATCGTGTCGTCGGGGACGGAGCTGCTCGAGCGGGCGTCGCGCGGCAGCTACGACGCGTTCGTGCTGGACGGCATGATGCCTGGGCTGGACGGCTACGAGACCTGCCGCCGGCTCAAGGGCGATCCGAGCACGGCTGGCATTCCCGTGATCTTCCTCACCGCGAAGACCCAGCAGGACGAGATGCGCCGCGCCCTCGCCCTCGGCGCGACGGCGTGCCTGGTGAAGCCGTTCGATCCGCTCACGCTCGCGATGGAGCTGCGCGCGGCGCTGGAACCGTAACAATCGGGAATCGGGACTCGCCTCTGGGACGCCACCGTCCCGCGAGCCGTTCCCCTGGCATTTCAGGCCGCTCGCGAGAGCGACCGTGCCGCCGCCCGAGTCATCTTCGTCATCCGTCCGTCCCGTCCGTCCTCTCCTCCTGCCGTTCCCGGACCGGTCGCGAAGCTCGGAGAACCTAACGAGCCCGCCTAACGGCCAACTACCGAACCAGGGGACTCCGTCAAACCCGACTCGTTCGGAGCCGCAAGGCGGACTGGCAGCCACGCGGTGAAGGTCGTGCCGACGCCGAAGCTGCTCTCTACCTCCACGCTCCCGCCGAGCCGCTCGAGGAGCTTCCTCGTGATGCTGAGGCCGAGCCCCGTCCCGCCGAACTCGCGCGTACGCGACTGGTCGATTTGCCGGAAGTCCTCCCAGATCGCGGCGAGGTGCTCGCCCTTGATGCCGATCCCGCTGTCGCTCACCGCAATGCACACCTGGTCCCCCGTGCGGGTCGCGTTCAGGCGCACCCACCCCGTATGGGTGAATTTGACGGCATTCGAGAGGAGGTTGAGGAGGATCTGCTTCAGCTTCGTGCGGTCGGTGTAGACGAACAGGCGGTCGTCATCCACCTGGTATGTCGCCTCGAGCCGTTTTTTCCGGACCATCGGCTCGAGCTGCTGCGCCACCTCGGTCACGACGTCCGCGAGCGGGATCTCCTCGAGGTGGAGCGGCATCTTCCCGGCCTCGATCTTCGCGAGGTCGAGGATGTCGTCGATGAGGGCCTGCAGATGCTGCCCGGCAGCGCGGATCCGCTCCAGGCTGTCGATCTGCTGGGTCGTGACGTCGCCGAACAGGCGGTCGAGGAGCAGCGACGTGTGCCCGAGCACGGCGTTGAGTGGCGTGCGCAGCTCGTGCGACATGCTCGCGAGAAACTCGGACTTGAGCCGGTTCGCGCGCGCGAGTTCCTGCGACTGCCATTGCAGCTTGAGGTTCTGCGCCTCGAGGTCCGCCGTGGCGGCGCGGATGCGCTCCTCGAGCTGCGCCGAGAACTTCTTGAGCTCCTCGTACAGCCGCTCGTTCTCGACCTGTTTCGTCAGGTCGTGCACGACCGACACGATGACGCTCGGCTCGCCGTGCTCGTTGATGATCTTGCCCGACACGACCTCGACTGGGAGCTCGCGCCCGCTGGACGGGTCGGTGAGCGTCATCCGCGACCGACGCGAGATGGCGGTGCCTAACGTGAACTCCGAGATGAAGGACGTGAACTTCGTGTCGTTGCCACGGATGGCCTGGATGGCACCGTAGTTTCGTTTGCCACCCTCGCGCACCTGGAACAGCCGCTCTGCCTCCTCGTTCATCATGATGATGTTCGACTGGTCGTCAGTCACGAGGATGGGGTCGGCGACGTTCTCCAGAATGAGGTTGAGGCGATCGCGCTCGCGCGTGGCTTCGAATTCGGCGAGTCGCACGCGCTGCATCTGGCGCTCGAGCTCGTGGCCGGCACGGCGGAGGTCCGTCACGTCTCGCAGCACCGAGAGTACCGCCCCCGCCCCCTGGGCCTCGCCGCCGAGCGGGTGCGCCAGCACCTCGAACAGCAGGTCGGTGCCCTCGCCCGGGTCGACGAGGTTCAACTCGCGCGGCCCGCTCTGGAGCCCGCCGGTCATCACCGCGCGCGCGAGGTACGACGTGAACAGCAGGTTATTGACCTCCACGGCGCGGCGGCGCCCTTCGGAGTCCGACTCGCGCGTGTTGAGTAGCCGCTCCGCGCGCGCGTTCTGGACGATGATGTCGTTCGCGGCGTTCGTGATGACGATGGGGTCGGGCAGCGAGTCGATGATGCTCGTTAGGCGATCGCGCTCCTTCGTCGCCCGGTCCGCGGTCTGGCGGACCGCGGTCGCCATTCCCATGCGCGCCAGAATGGGCCCGGCAAACATCGCGATGCGTGCCAGCGCTGCGACCACCTCCGGGTCCGCGTCGCCCTCGATCACGGCCACCCCGGCGGGCGCCTGGCCGAACCACTCCGTGTTGCGTGCCGGGCGCGCCCCGAACGTGAGCCGCAACGGACCCATGAGGTCCATCGCGCGCGCGAGCGGAAGGACGGGCGGGCCGGTGCGGTCGTCACCGCGCGGCAGCGGGAGCGCGGTCCAGTGGCGGAATGCCAGCCGCGGGTCACGAGTCGAATCCGGCCCCGCGACGATCGGGTGGAGCGACAACGCCGACACCACGATGGGGTGCGACAGGTCGCTCACCGACAGCGTCGGAATGCCACGCCCGTCGAACCCGACGAGCGCGACGACACCGAGCGACTCCATCGCCGGGTCGAGCAGACGAACGAACCCGCGGCTCGAGCCGGACAGCTCCCCGAGCCGCGACAGCAGGAACGCGGCCGACGACGCGAGGTCGGGTGCCTCGGCGAGTGTGGCGAGCAGCTCGTCGAGGTCCGTCGCACCGCGCGGCGCCGCTTCCGCGTGCGTCAGATCACGGACCGACTTGGTCAAGACGCCGGCGTAGCTCGGCATTCTCGCGCATCACTCGCTCGAGCTCCGAGTCGGTGTCAGCGACGAGCTCGCGCGGGCGCGACACGGGCGCGGTGATGCCGACCGCTTCCGAGTACTTCAAATACGTGTCGATCGATGCGACGACGACACGCGCTTCGACCGTAACGAGGTCAATGCCGACGAGTGAGACGCGGACCCACGCGTCGATGACGATTCCCTTGTCGAGAACCCGATCCAGAACATCGATGAGGGAACTCCCGCTCGGGGAGCGTTCTACGGCCATTAGAGCCTACTCCGCAGGTGAGAAGGTCTTACGTCTTCCGGCGCGTCGATCGCTGGGACTCGGCGGTGAGCTGCTCCAGTCCGCGCTCGATGCGCTCGAGCCGCCGCTCGATTTCGCCCGCAAGAAGCGGGCTCGACGGTGCAGAGGTCAAGCGCGGATCATGGCGCCACCAGTTCAACCCGATCTGCTCCGCTTTGTCGATCGAGCACACGAGCAGACGCACCTGGATCGTGAGCAGTTCGACGTTCGCGAGATTGATCTTGATGTCACCGGCGATCACCAAGCCCTTGTCCAGCACGCGGTCGAGAATCTCGACCAGCCCGTGACCGCGCGATGGTGTAACGAGATCGGCCAAGCAGGAACACTCCGACGGCCACTCCCCGCGGCCGTGGTTAGCGTAAGCGACCCAATGGGCCCAAATCGATCTGCAGGTCTTCGTCAGAGAGCCCGAAGACCTCCTTCAACTGCCCCATGCGTTCGTCGAGCTTGAGCAGCGCAAGCCCCAGCCGCTCGATCTCCTCATCGCTCAAGCCGCCCCCGTCCATCCGCCTGACCGCTTGATGCTCCAAGACCTTACGCACCACTTCAATCAGGGTCAAGACGAGCCGAGCCAGTCCTTGCTCCACTCGCTCGGGATCCGCGTTGATCCGATCGGGCAACGCGCTCGCGATCTCCGCGAGCTTCGTCTCGAGCTCCCGCCGAAGGTCGTCACCGGCTGATCCGCTGGTGGGCACCCCTGCTTCGTCAGGCATCGCCCGCGAACGAATAGGGTGGAAAGGGTCCCAGGAGCGAGGCCTCTATGCCGCCGGTCGCAAGACACGACGCAATGGTCGCCTGCGCGGCGTCGAGCTCTGGTCGCCGAACGAGTAGCGGAAAGAACGCGAGCCGGCGCGCGGCCTCGCATCGCTGCAGCTCCACGATGAACGGCTTGGCGGCCTCGCGCACGGCGTGTCGGATCTCCTCACACCCGACTTCGCGCGCCAGATCAGCGCGCCCCTCACGAGCGAGACGCCGAAGAAACGCCGTCCCGCGACGCGTCGCCGGGTCTGCGCCGGGTTCGGGCCTGGCCGTTTCGGGCACGGGCGTCGCCGGCTCCTGTGGCTCGCGGCCGCGCGAGACGACCACCCGCAGCTCGACGCACCCGGCGACGCGGGCGAGGCGCTCGTGAAGGGTCGCACGCCGGGACGCGATCGCGGATGCGGCCGCCCCGTCGTCCGCGAACGTCTGCCCGAACCGGATTGGCAACGGGGTTTCGCCGGATTGCATGGCCGCGGCGCACACGGCGTCGTGTGCCTTCACCCGCTCCAGCGTCGAGGCGACGGGCACATCGGGTACGTCGCTCACCCATGCCGTGAGCCCTGTAGCGAAAAGCGACCGGACCGCAGCGCCATTCAGTCCGGTGAGATCCGACGGCGCCGGCCGCGGGTCGTTTCGAATGCAGTACAGATATGTGGCCATCGATACCTCGGCCTCAGTGATCCGGTTCGCCCGCAGCCGCTTTCCGCTCCCGCGCGCGCGCCGTCTCGACCGCGGTGAGCACAACGGTCAGGTCGAGCTGAATGAGGTCGATGTCCGCGACCGAGATCGTGACGCTCCCGGCGATGACGGCGCCTTTGTCGAGAACGCGGTTGATGAGGTCCGAGAGCTCCAGTGGGGCGTTGTCGATCGTCGAGTCCCTCACGATGCCTCCCCCTCGCCGTGCCCCTCGATCGTCGCACCGCGCCTCGCGAAATGGTACGGAGGCCACGGTCCCGTAAACTCGATGCGAAAGCCACGAGCGTCGTACTCCCGCACGAGGTCCGTAACGGCAGCACGGAAGTTCTCGATGCGATCGTGTGCAACGAGGAACGACGCGTCGAGCACCGCGATGCCGGTTTGCGCGCCGGTTGGCGCTGGGAGCGGATCTTCCACCGATTCGAGCGCGCACGCCGCGAGTCGCTCGAACGCGCGAGTGCCCACGTCTCGCGAAACAGTCGCGAGCTCCTCTTTCGTCATCGCCTCGAGCTTCCGGCCGAGCAAATACCCTTGGCCCGGTGCCGAAGCCTCGGTCACCTGCCGCGCCAGTTCCGCGATCGTGGGACTGTACTCGGCCAGGACGCTTCGAAGCTCGCCGTCCACGCGAAACATGCGCACGCCGTACTCCCGCCCACGCCCGACGTGCGCCAGCAGCCCGCGAAGCTCGGAGGCGCGAGCGCGCAGCATGCCGCGCACCGCGTCCTCCGACCGGAAGAGCGAGAGGAGCGGCAACGGCACCAGCGGTCCGGTATCGCTCGCCCAGGTGAGAACCCGGTCGTGCGCGGCAGCGCGCGGCCCAAGCCACGCAACGTCCGCGAGCCGGTCGTCCAGCCCCTCACCATAGGAGGGGCTCACACGGCTAACGACTGCGGCGAGCTCGCCTTCCCGGACGAGCAAAACCGGCGTCTCGTCCACGCCCGCCGGCGCGCCGCCGAAATCGGCGTCGCCGGGAACGACGGCATAGATGTACACGAGGTCAGACATCTGGGTGGAGCACTCTCCAGCCACCGAGCCAGTCCAGCAGGCGCGCCGGGCCGACGAGTGGCGGCGCGACATCCGGCGCAACAAACTGCCCGAGCGGTCCCGCGACTGGAAGAGGCAGCGGCGCACACACCGCACGATTCCACACGAGCGCCGGGACGTAGTTGCCGAGCGCTCGCACGCGTTCCACCACGCGAACGGACTCGCTGCGCACGATCGGCTCGTCGAGCGCCACGACCACGACACCGGCACGCGCCGGGTCGTGAAGCATCTCGCGCACTGAGCGGGTGCGCCGCGCGAACGTCAGGAGTTCGGCCGACGTTTCCCCACCTCCGGCGAGCTCACGGTACTTGAGCATCAGTCGCAACAACCGGTGAGACCAGTCGAGCGCGAGTGCCGGCATCTCGAGCAGCCTGATGAGATGTCCCGTTGGCGCAGGATCGATCACGATTCGGTCGAATGTCCCCTCGGTGATCATGTCACCGAGCCACACGAGCGCATAGAGCTCGTCGATCCCGGGGGGAGCGAGCGCGAGGAGATCGCGTGCGACGGCCCGGTCGTGCTGCGCGTCGACGCCGGGGCCGAGGAGGGCGTCGAACGCGACGTCCACCCGCGCCTGGTACGCGTCGCGCCACCGCCCGAACTCGGCAGTCGCATCGACCTGGCGGGCGACGAGGCCGAAGCCCTTTTTCACCACGTGATCGCTGGAGCCGACCGGTCGCTCGAGCGCATCCGCAACGGACGGCGCCGGGTCCGTGGACACGAGGAACGTGCGAGCGCCGGACCGCGCAGCCGCGAGAGCCAGCGCACAGGAGATCGTCGTTTTCCCGACGCCGCCCTTGCCGCCCACGATGAGTACAGGCGGAAGCGACTCGACGACGGGCCCGGCGGGTGACAGCGATGCGAGAGCGCGGGCGCGAGATCGACCCGCCCGCACGCGCGGCTGGCGTGGCCGCGAGCCACCTGGCGCTGCGCTCGCGGCGGCCTGGGTACGCAGCTGCCGAACGCCAGCGATCCACCGCGTGATGTCATCTGCCCCTCCGCCCAGGCCGGCCAGCTCGGGAACGGCGAACGAGCGCACCCCGGGCGCGACCGCGCGAACCCGATCCGCGGCGCCGGTGGCGTCGCCGCTCTGACCGCGACCCACGGCGTTGACGAGCACGACACGAACAGGCACGCCCAGCTCGCCTAACGCGATCGCGTACCGCTCCGTTTCGGAGACGACGACCGGCTCGGCGCGCGTCACCAGCACGACCCCGGTGCGCTCACCATCGGTCAGCAGGCGGCGGAGCCGCTCGACCTTGCCGCGCAGATCGGCGAGAAACGCGTCGGCCTCGTCGGTGCGGTAGCGCCGGAGCAGCGCGGAGACCATGAACCGGTGCTTCGCCTGCATCGTCTCGAGCAGGTCGATGACAGCGTGAAACGTCTCCGGCAGCGCGAGGAGACGAAGCGTGTGGCCGGTCGGTGCCGTGTCGAGAATCACGCGGCTCCACGTCCCTGTGTCCGCCAGATCGGCCAACGCGAGCAATGCCATGGTCTCGTCGACTCCGGGCATCGCCGCGGCAACGAGGCCGTCGATGTCATCGCGGTCGAGGTACGTCCCGCGGTCGATGATGGTGGCGATCACGTCGCCCCACTCGCCGAGAAACGCCGTCCGCGCGGCGTTGGCGTCGAGCTGCGCGGCGGCGAGACCCGTAACGGTTTCGAGCGCGCGCGGTTTGCCCGCGAGCGCTGTGCCGAGCACGTCGCCGAGCGTGCCTGCCGGGTCGGTCGAGAGGATGAGCGTCGAGCAACCGCGCCGCGCACTGTGGAGCGCGAGGGCTGCAGCGCAGGTCGTCTTGCCCACGCCGCCCTTGCCACCGACGAGCGTCCACGGGGAAAGCGACGCGAGGAGCGCGTCGATCCCCGTCATTCGTCGCTGTCGGTCTCCCGAGCGACGCGCACGGGGCCGGCCGCCGTAGCCATCCCGAGCCGCGCGCGCCACTCGCGGACCTCGCGGAGTCGCTGCATGAGTGCGGCCTCGCGACGTGTGTACTCCGCGTCGTCGATGTCGCCGAGCTCGAGCAGCATCTGCAGCTCCATGAGCTCCTGCTTCACCGGCGCGTCATCCACGAGCTCCTCCTCGACCACGCGCTGGACCTTGCCTAACGACCAGCGGATGCCGGCGACGGGACCGGCGATGGGAAAGAACAGCAGCTTGGTCAGGAGGCCCATAACGGGAACAGGGAACCCTCAGTTGGCTTTCTCCAACTTCAACTTGATGTTGACGAAGTTGTACGGCGGCCACGGCCCCGTGTACTTGAACTGCAAGAGCTCCTCGTACCGGCGACTCACTTCCTTCACCTTGTCGTCGAACGCGCGCTCCTGGGTCCGCTCGACGAGGAACGCGGCGTTCAGGATCATGCGGTCGCCGATGACCTTGTTACTCCGACTAGCCACGGCGACGGGTTTGAGCGCCTCGTGAATGTCGGCGACGTAGCGGCTCTGCACCCCCTCGAGCGCCGATTCCACGAGCCGGCCGAGCTGCATCCGGGCGAAGTACGTGGACGACGCCGTGTTCCTGCTGATCTCATCCTTGAGACGCCGGATCTCGTCGTTCTCGCGCTCGAGGTTCGCGATGACTCGCTCTCGCTCCCACAGGACCTTGAGACCGAACTCGATCTTGTCCTGCATCTTGTCGAGCACGTCGCTGAATGCCTGGTAGGTCGAGCGCAGGAGCTCGGTGACATCCTCCTCCGAGCGGAATACCGTCCCGAACGACATCGGGATCACGGTGAACTCGCGCATGACCGTCTCGTTGACGAACTCGTGCGCGAGCACATGCTCGCGCGTGGGGTCGTAGATGACGAGCGGCGTGTCACTGACGATCGCCGCGAGATCGCGGTAGTGGACCGTGTAGACGCGCTGCCCACCACCAATCCCTACGCTGCCGAAGTCACGCGGCTTGTCGAGCCGGATGATGCAGTACACGTACTTGCCATCGACCGCGGGTTGCGCGAGCGACGGTGTATCGGTCCGGACGGTCTGCGGTTCGGTCATCGCGGGGGGGTCCCGGTTTGGCGTCGCCTGCACGAAGCCCCCGAATGTGCGGGGAGCGTCGGCAGAAGGTAGCTCCAGGGCTTGGCGGCGGGAATGGTCCCTGCCATGCAGTAGGACGAAACGACTGTCAGTTCGGACGATAGGAGCCGCGTGCCGCGCCGTTGCGAGCCCGCCTTGCCCGCAGAACGCACCGGCCGCGAGGGTCGCCGTGCAGGTCAGCATCCGTCTCGCCAGCCAGGCCACGTGGCGTGAGTTGGCCGCTCTTACAGCCCTGTTCGCCCTCGCCCACCTCGCCGTCACGATCCTCGGATTCGGATTCGGGCTCACGGAACTCTGTGGGGCTCCGACGGCTCATGAATCTCAATGAGGAGTCGAACCTGCCCACGTTCTACTCCTCCCTTCTGCTGGTCGGCGCGACGCTGCTACTGACGGTGCTTGCGGTTACCGCCTGGCGACGGGGCGGCGGCGCCGCTGCGATTCCAAAGCCGACGCGGCCGCCGCCCTCGAGGGCCGCGTACCGCACGACAGAGCGATACGCAAGCGAGCAGCTCGTCGGACGTGACGCATCGGTGAACACCGAGCTGCGGGCACGGCGAATACGACGGACAGCTCCGATTCGAAAAGCCGAATGTGCCCCAGCCGATGGAAAAGGGGCTGCCGAAGCAGCCCCTGGAGATTGCTCGCTTTACGACGAGCAGCTCAGCCGCACTCGCTGAAGCCACACACGTGGCACTTCACGCACCCCTCGGCGTACTCCAGCTGCGATCCGCAATCAGGACAGGTTCCAATGAATGACTCAGCGCCCGAGTCGAAGCTCGACTGTGCCTGCTCGCCGGCAGGGGTACTGTGTAGTACGGTGACCTCCTCGCGAACCGGCGACGCGGCGGACGGACCGAGGCTCTCACGCAGCAGGTCCTGCTGTACGCCGAGCTGCTTTTCCTGATACCAGTCGTAGAGCGCGATACCGATCGCGTCAGGCACCGAGAGAACCTTGTGAGGCCCGAGGCCAACCGCGCGGTCGGACGAAATGCCGCGGAGCTGCTTGTGGATCTCCATGAGCGGAATCCCCGAGCGCAACGCCAGCGAGATGAGTCGTCCCATCGCCTCGGCGTCCGCCATCGCGGACCCACCGGCCTTGCCGAGGTTGATGAATACCTCGAACGGCTGCCCGCGATCGTCCTCGGTGATGTGGACGAACATCGTGCCCAACGGCGTTTCCTTACGGATGGACGTGCCGCGCAGCTTGTCGGGGCGCGACCGCTTCTGGCGGCGCTGGAGATTTTCCGCCTCGGCATCGTAGAGCGCCTTCTTGAGCCGCTCCACCTCCGCGTCGAGCTCGGCGATGGTGCCCTTGAGCTCCGCGAGCGCGCGTTTGTCGGTCGGCGCGCCATCACGCTCCGACTTCGCCTTGTCGGTCGCGCCCGTGGAGAGCACCTGGTTGTCGCGCGAGCCGTCGCGGTAGACTGTGACGCCCTTGCACTTGAGGTCGTACGCGAGCTCGTAGATCGCGCGAACGTCGGCGACTGTGGCGGTGTGCGCGAAGTTCGTCGTCTTCGAGATGGCCGAGTCGCAGTGCTCCTGGAAGGCTGCCTGCATGCGCATGTGCCACTCGGGGGCGATGGAGTTGGCGGTCACGAACACGCGCTGCCAGCGCTCCGGCACTTCGGGGAAGTCCACCCGTCCCTCGCGGGCGATGCGCTCCATGAGCGCGTCGGAGTACCACCCTTCCTTCGTCGCGATGGCGACGAAGTCCTCGTTCACGTCCGGCATCATCACGCCGGCCTGGTTGCGCATGAACGCAACAGCGAAGAGCGGCTCGAGGCCCGACGAACAGCCCGCGATGATGGAGATCGTGCCCGTCGGCGCCACCGTCGTGACGTTGCAGTTGCGGAGCAGCTGCATTGGACGGATGCGCTTCCCCTCGCTGTCGCGCGCGCACGTCTCGTCCGGGCCCCAGATGGAGCGGGCCCACTCGGGGAACGCACCGCGCTCGTTCGCGAGCCGCTCGCTCTCCTTCTTCGACTCTACGTCGACGAACTGCATGACCTTGCGGCCGAACTCCACGCCTTCGCGCGAGTCGTAGGCGATCCCGAGCCTGACGAGCGCGTCGGCGAACCCCATGACGCCGAGTCCGATGCGGCGGATCCGCTTCGAGAGCGCGTCGATCTCCGGCAGCGGGTATTTGTTGACGTCGATGATGTTGTCGAGGAAGTGCGTCGACAGGGCGATGTCGGCCGCGAACGCATCCCAGTCCAGCTTCCCGTCGCGCACGTAGTAGCCGACGTTGATGGAGCCGAGGTTGCACACGTCGTAGCCGAGGAGCGGCTGCTCGCCGCAGGGGTTCGTGGCCTCGTAGGCGCCGAGATGCGGGACCGGGTTGTAGCGATTCGCCTCGTCGATGAAGAAGCAGCCTGGCTCACCGGTGCGCCACGCACCGTCGATCATCTTGTCCCAGACCATCTGCGCATCGAGCTGCTTCACGACCTGCTTCGAGACCGGATCGATCAGGTCGTAGGTCGTGCCGGCTTTCACCGCCTGCATGAACGCGTCGGTGACGGCAACGGAGATGTTGAAGTTCGTCACCTGGGTGAGGTCTTCCTTGCAGGTGATGAACTCGAGAATGTCCGGGTGATCGACGCGCAGGATGCCCATGTTCGCCCCACGCCGGGTTCCGCCCTGCTTCACGGCGTCGGTGGACGCGTCGTAGAGCTTCATGAACGACACGGGGCCGCTGGCCACGCCAGTCGTGGACCGGACCATCGAGCCGTTCGGGCGCAGCCGGGAGAACGAGAAGCCGGTCCCGCCCCCGCTCTGATGGATGAGCGCCATCGAGCGCAGCGTGTCGTAAATGCCGTCGCGTCCGTTGGAGAGCGAGTCGGCGATGGGCAGCACGAAGCACGCGGACAGCTGGCCGAGCGGGCGCCCCGCGTTCATGAGCGTGGGCGAGTTGGGTTCGAACCGGCGCTCCGTCATGAGCGCATAGAACTGCTGCGCGGCCTCTGTGACGGCTCCCTCGTTCGCTCCGTACCGGCGGTCAGCTTCCGCAACGACCGTGGCCACCCGCCAGAACATGTCCTCGGGGGTTTCGGTCGGCTTCCCGCTGGAATCCTTCACCAGATAGCGCTTCTCGAGGACTGTGCGCGCGTTCTGGCTGAGGTCAGCGGGGCCGGCAGGGGGCTTCGAGGGTAGGGGCATGTTTACATCTCTCCCTGGTGAAACGTAGCGTGCGACGACAAGAGCCAACGCACCGAGCGGGGGGCACCGGGGAATCCGGCGCGGCGAGAAGAGGAAAGAGGGGCGCAGTTTAGGGAGGTTCGTGAAACCGCGCCAGTATCTACGTAAAATACTATGGGATATCTACTTACGTAATCGACATCACGAATCTCGGCGAGGTCGTGTGTTTCCACGCGACCGGAGATTACAGCAGTCTCACGCACTGTCATTCCCACGCCCGCGCGCAGCCTCCCACCGCCGCCTAACGCGGACCCAACATACAAACCGCAGTACGACAACACGTTAGTAGCCAACGACCGCGCCAGCCTGCCAGATACCGCGCCTCGGCGACCCGGGTCCGACTACTCGAGCGCAAAGCGCCCAGCCATCGAACCATCGCCTGGTTTGCCTGGAAACACGTGCATTACACGTGCCGCGGCTCGCGCCGTAGCACGAATGGGCACAACGACTTAGGCTGAGCCCGTCACACGCGCGCTGCTTACGCTCCCGGTCGCACTGGCGGGAACTCGCCTCGCCGATGTCGCTCCGCGAGCGCGACATACGCCGCCACCGCCGACGTGATCCGTCCGCGGAGCGCCTCGTTGGTCGATCGCACGACCCGGCCCGGTATGCCGAGCACGAGCGAGTTCGGTGGCACCACCATCCCTTCTCGACACACTGAACCGGCGCCGATGATCGAACCGGTTCCGACGACGACGTGATTCAGCACGATCGCCCCCATGGCAACGAGGCAGTCGTCCTCGACGACCGCGCCGTGGACGATTGCGCGATGGCCGATCGCCACGCGCGCCCCGATGGTGCACGGAAGACCCGGGTCGACGTGAATGACCACACCATCCTGCACGTTGCTCGACGCACCGATCGTGATGGGAGCGCTGTCCGCACGCACGACAGCCGACGGCCACACCGAGGCCGCCGCGCCGAGCGTGACGTCGCCGCACACGAACGCCGCCGGATGGATGAACGCGGTCGGATGGACGTTCACTGCGCGTCACCCCGCGCCCGGAAGTAGGCCTCCAGCCCATCGGCCACGCCTAACGCATAACGCTCCTGAAATTCCGGCGTTCGTACGGCGGCCTCCTGCTCCGGAATCATGATGAACGCACCCTCACACAACACCGATGGCATCCAGGGATGGCGGAGGTCGGACAGGTTGTCGTAGAAGATGCCGAGGTCTCTCAACCCCATGCGCGCCACCATGCCGCGCTGCACCAGGCGCGCGAGCCGTTCCGACGCCGGATGAAAGTAGTAGCTGCCCGTCCCGTGCGCCGTGAACGGATTCACCCCGTCGGGAAGCGCGTTCAGATGGATCGAGACGAACGCGTGCGCACCCGCCTGCCGGGCGAGGACCGGGCGGATCGCGAGCGCCAACGGGTCGGCCGTCGTGCGCGTCATGACGACCCGCGCTCCTCGCGACTCGAGGATCGTCTTCAACCGCTCGCTGATGGCGAGCGTGGGCACGGCCTCGTACAAACCGGTGGGCCCCGTCGAGCCGGCCGGCGGATGACCCGCGTTCACCGCGATGACCAGCCCACGAAGCGGCGACGCGCGATCGATGCGCGGTGGCCGCCGCACCCGAAGGCGGAACGCGCCCGCGTCCCACATCGCGAGGTACCCGAACGGGGCACTGGCGAGATCGATCTCGTACCGGGCCCGGTCGCTCGTCTCCTGATACCACCGCACGCGCCGCACGAGTGAGTCATCACCGGTGTACCCGAGGATGTCGGTGTTGGCCTGCACCCCGTAGAGCAGCAGCACGAGCCGCGTTCCTTCCTCTCGGACCTCGAACGCCGGACGTTCGCCGACCGGAATCACGACGTCCACCCAGGCCGGCCCCGCCGCCACGCGGGCATTCCCCGCGATGCGCCGCGGCCCCGCCGTCCCCGCGGGGAGCTCCGTCACCTCCGCCGCGGACACCCAGGCCTCGAGCGCCGCATCGAGGCGGACGCGCACCATGTCGCCCACGCGCCCCGTGTGCTCCAGGACTGTCCCGGGCAGGAGGTGCCACTTGTACGTCCCGTTAGGCACCGGCCGCAGGTTGATGACGCGGTCGGTGTCCGGAACAGCGGCGCCACCGGTGAGGCGGACCCATCGTACTCGTCCCGGCTCGTCCACGGTCACGTCGCGAATCGCGAACCGCACCGAGTCCGCCCCCCGCGCCACGACGAGCTCCGCACCGATCGTCAGGAGCGACGCCGGGACGTCCGTCGCCCAGAGGAATGGATCGCGTCTGGAACTGTCCCCCGGTCCGTTCGTCCCGCCCGGCCGAGCCGCCGCGTTGACGAGCACGCGGTACGATTCGTCCGCGAGCCGGACCACCGCCGTCACGTTCCGCGGCGCTCGCACGCTGACGCGTATCCGTTCGTCGGCTCGCGCGAATCGGACGCCGCGCGGTGACACGCTCCCCGAATCGACTACGAGCCGCCCCGTGTCCGAGAGCGCCACCCGAGGCGACGGCACGCGGACTGGATGCGCGAGCGCAGCGCTGTCGGCGCCCCGCCTCGCGACGATCGTGTAGCTCGGCGCACCATTCGGCGGCACGGGCAGGAACGCGAGGAAGCTCCCGTTAGGGAGCACGCGCACGTTCGAGCCGTTGATCGTCAGGGTCGCGTTGCCACTCCCGACGCTGCCGAAGATGAAGTTCGAGTCGCGCGCCTGAATCAACGCGCCCGCGGGCGGATACACGACGCGAATGACCAGCGGGCCGTCGACGAGCGGAATCGGTGGGAGCGTCGGTGCCGTCGGCGCTGCCGTGGGACGGGGTTCGAGACGAGGCGTCGCGCGACTGCAGGCCGAGAAAATCAGGGGGCCGGCGGTAAGAATCCACAGGGCCTCCACCACCCACCGGGTGGTCGGCGTCGTCCGTTCCATGTGGGGAAGCTAACACGGCCCTCGTTAATTGCCTCTCGTTTTCCCTACCCGTATATATTCGTCAACTTCGTGACCCCTCCTGACCCCGGCACCCCGTCCGTTCCGATCCCCCGGAGCACGTTTGACGGTCAACTCGCACCCGACGCCGACGGACCCGATCACGCCTCCCGGCGCGATCGTCTTTCACGTTTTCGCGCACTCCGATGTTGGCCGGACGCGGGAGCACAACGAGGACGCGTTCGTGGTAGCGGACCTCGAGCGCGGCGAGCCCCTCCATTTCGAGCACCTCCGCACCGAACGCGCGAGCGCGCGCGGTACGCTGTTCATGGTCGCCGACGGCATGGGCGGCGCCGCTGCGGGCGAGATCGCGAGCGAGATGGCCGTCGAGGTCGTGCTGCAGCAGATGCGACGTCGGTGGCGGGACGCGTCGACGGTCGAGCCATCGGCGTTCGTCGGCGCACTGAAGGCCGCAACCGAGGTAGCCAACGCGACCATCCACCATTACGCCGGCGATCACCCCGAGCTGCGTGGGATGGGCACCACCGCGACGATCGCCGGACTGCTCGGCGACACACTCTACCTCGCGCAGGTAGGCGATAGCCGAGCATACCTCGTGCGCGACGGGGTGGCGTTTCAGATCACGAAAGACCAGTCGCTCATGCAGAAGCTCATCGAGGCCGGCGAGATCACGGTCGAGGAGGCGGAGATGAGCGACCGCCGGAACATCATTCTGCAAGCGCTCGGGCCGGAGCCGAACGTCAAGATCGACCTGACGCACCAGCGGATCCGGCGGGACGATGTGCTGGTGCTGTGCAGCGATGGGCTCTCGGGGCTCGTGAAGCCCGAACAGATCGCCCGCGCGGTGACCGAGGAGCACAGCCCGGAGCTCGCGGCAGAGCGGCTGGTCGAGCTCGCGAACTCGTCCGGCGGGCCGGACAACATCACGGTCGTCATCGCCCGGTTTCATGGCACGGGACTCAATGCTGCGGAGGCCGTCGACGAGGTCGGGCACCGCGTGTTCGACTCTCCAGACCTCGTCACGCCGGCATCGACGTCACCCGTCGTTCCTGTGGGCGACTTCCCGGAGTCCATCGGCCTCACTCCGCCGGCGCCCAGCCCTGACATGAGCCTCGACGAGCGCCGACGCCGCGGCATTCTCTACGTGCGCATACTCGCTGCCGTGGGCATCGTCCTGACGCTGCTCTTTCTCTGGCAGGTCCTCACGTAGCGGCCGCGGCGCGGCAGAACCCGCCTGACCCGCGTCACACGCGTCGCATCACCCACCGGCCAGCCGCACGCAGCATGGCGTCGCTCGCGGTCCAGCAGGCGACGAGGAGATCGGCGTCCAGCGATGCCGGCGTGGTGTCGGGATGCCCGCACCAGACGACGGCGATGTCGCGGTGCGCTTTGCGGGCGTCGGCGCACACCGCGGCGAGCTCGCGGGGGACGTGCCCTGACGACACGTGGTCCGGCCGAGCCGCACGGGTAGGGGGCGCGGCGACGATCACGAGCGCGGATCGGGGCGAGGAGGCGACGGTATGCACGTGCCTAACGCCAGCGGGGTCTCCCCCTGCCTGGGCCACGCCGTCGGCGAACGACTGCACGATGGGAGCACGGTCCACACGCCGGTCGCTCGCCACCGCAACGTCGACGGGCGCACCGATCCGAACCGTGCGGCCCCGGACGACCGCGATCGTACGCTCGGCCAGCTCATCGAGCCACGCTTCGTCCTCGCGCGCAACGTCTGGCGGCGCTGGTGCACCCGCCAGCTCGGCGCGCTCGCGTCGGCGCCGCGCGGCGTCATGGACGCGCTCGCGATCCACGCGGCCGTCGGTGACGGCATCGAGCAGTCCGCGGAGGTCCGCATCGAGGCGATCGGTGTGCAGCACGAGGTCCACGCCGGCCGCGACGAGGTCGCAGGCGGCCACCGGCCGCCCCACGCGGGTCTCGAGTAGCCCCGCGTCCGCGGCCACTAATCCATCGAAGCCGAGTTGCTGGCGGAGCACTCGATCGATCACGGCTGGCGAGAGTGCCGCGGGCTGGGTGCGCGCGTCGAGCGACGGATAGGCTACCGCCGCCATCATGACCGCTGCCGCTCCGGCATCGATCGCCGCGCGGAACGGGACGAGATCGATGGCATAGAGCGAATCCTCCGTCGCGCGCACGACGGGGAGCGCGTTCACGTCATCCGTTGCGCGGCCGGTGCCCGGAAAGCTGCCGACGCAACAGAGCACGCCCTCGGCCTGCACGGCATCGACCGATTCGGCGACGGCGAGCGCGACGGAGGACGCGTCCGCGCCGAACGATTCGACGGCTGGCGCGGCGGCCACGTCGCACGCCGGACCGAGCATCGCGTTACACCCGGTGCGGCGTACGGCCCGAGCGGCGAGACGCGCCACGCGGCGCACGACATGCGTGTCGCGAAGGGAGGCGATCGCGGCTGGCGGCGGGAGGGCCAGCGTCTGCCGCCGAATCGTCCGGTCGCCCAGCGCGACCGGATCCATCACGAGGAGCGGGGCCTCATCCGCGCGGTCGCGGATGGCGGCGGCCAGCTCGAGGCTCGCCTCCGGCGGGACGGCATCGAGCACGAAGCCGCCGACGCCGGCGTCGAGCGCCCGTTCCACGGCCGGACGCACGGCAGGCATCCCGAGCATCGGGTTCCAGCGAATGGACGGCAGCAGGAGGCGCGCGATATCGCGCATACCGCGGGTCGTTATCCGGGCTGCCTAACGACGATCACGCCGGCGTGAGCTGGCCGAGGATGCGGGGACCGCGCGCGCCGGTGACGCTGGGCAGGTTGCCGGGCTCTCGCTCGAGGAACAGGTATCCGAGCAGCGCGAACGCAACCGCTTCTTTCGCTTCGCCGTCGAAGAACAGCTCATCGAACCGGCGCACCTCCAGTGATGGCACGGCGGTGCGAATGGCGTCCATGAGCGCCGGGTTCTCCGCGCCGCCGCCGGACACGACGAGCTCGCGGACGGGCTCGGGGACGAATCGACGAAAGGCGTCGGCGATGCTCGCTGCCGTCAGCGCCACGGCGGTCGCGACGATGTCGCCCGGCGACGCGGTCCCACGCTCGGCCCGGCAGCGCGCGATGAATTCGGCGATGTACGTCGGATCGAACAGCTCGCGTCCCGTCGACTTCGGCGGCGGCGCCGCGAAGTACGGGTCCTCGAGTGCCTGTTGAACGACCGGCTCGATCGGCGTACCGCTTCGCGCCAACCGGCCATCCACGTCGTACGACATTCCAGGGGCGACGAGCCGAGTGACGCCGTCGATCACGACGACGCCCGGACCGGTATCGAAGGCGCGTGTGGACGCGGCGACGCCGCCAGGCGGCACGACGGTGACGTTGCCGATACCGCCGAGATTCTGCAGGGCGCGCCACCCACTGTCGTGGGCGAAGAGCAGCGCGTCGGCCACGGGCACGAGCGGAGCGCCCTGCCCTCCGGCCGCGACATCTCGCACGCGAAAGTCGCTCACGACGTCGATCCTCGTGCGCTCGGCGATCACGGCCGGCTGCCCGAACTGCCAGGTGGAGTGACCGGGCTCGTGCCACACGGTCTGACCATGGCTCGCGATGGCCGAGACCGACGCGCGGTCGACGCCGGCCTCGGCGATCGCGGTCATCGCGGCGTCCGCAAGCCAATCGCCGAGGTCGAACGCCAGCCGGCAGTAGTCGCGTGGCGTCATGCCCACGAGCGATTGCGTGAGCCGGTCGCGCTGCGCCGCGTCGTACGGCCGCACGCTCATGCCTAACAAGTCATACGTGATGCGCCCAGCGGGGGCGCGGTCGAACCGAACGACCGCCGACGAGATACCGTCGAGCGACGTGCCCGACATGAGTCCGACGACGATGCGCGGCCCACCTGACGCCGGTCCCGTCACGCCACCACCGGGGGCGGAGCGTCGCGCACCACGCGGCGAATGACGCCGCCCGCCGCAACGAGCGCCCGCTCGGCCTCGTCGCGTCCAACGCCGAGCTTCTGCATGACGATCGCGGTCTTCACGCTCCGTCCCGATTGAGCGAGCAGCTCGCGCGCCTCCTCGCGCGAGACGCCACACACTTCGACGACGATGCGCTCGCTGCGGTCCTTCAACTTCTCGTTCGTCGCCTTGAGATCGACCATCAGGTTGCCGTACGTCTTGCCGATGCGGATCATTGCACCGGTCGTGATCATGTTCAGGATCATCTTCGTTGCGGTCCCGGCCTTGAGCCGCGTCGAGCCAGTCACCACCTCGGGGCCGACGATCGCGATGATCGCTTCGTCGACCGTGGCGAGGAGCTTGTCCGAAATGGGCGTGCAGGCGACGATGGCCGTGCGCGCCCCCCGCGCGCGCGCCCGCTCCAGGGCTCCGTGCACGAACGGCGTGGTGCCTGACGCCGCGATGCCGACGACGATGTCGCGCTCGACGACGGCGTGCTCGTCCATGACGGCAGCACCGCCCGACGGCAAATCTTCGGCGCCTTCCTGCGCGCGCAGAATGGCTGGGAACCCGCCCGCGATGATCCCCTGCACCATCTCGGGGTCGCTCCCGAACGTCGGCGGACATTCGCTCGCGTCGAGGACGCCGAGCCGACCCGAGGTGCCGGCACCGACGTAGAAGAGCCGGCCGCCGCGGCGAAACGCGTCCTCGGTCATCGTCACGACGCGTGCGATGCCGTCGCGTTGCGTCGCGACGGCATCGGCCACCGTGCGATCTTCCGCATTCATCAGGTCAACGATCTCGAGCGCCGAGGCGAGATCGATGTCGGCTGTGCGCGGATTACGGCGTTCGGTAATGCGCGGGTCGAGCGCCTGACGAGTCACGAAAGAAACGGTGGAAGAGACCGGCGCAGGCACATCGTGCGCGCGCCGCGCGCGTTCACCGCGCGATCAGAATGGTTCACTGTCGACGTTGCGGAGCGCGGGCTAACTTATGCCCCGCGCGCGAGCGGTGGCAAGCGATCTCACAATGGAGCCGTGCGATGACGGGGCGAATGACGACGTTCTCGAGGATGTCCACGTTCACAGCATCGATCTGCCTGGCCATCGTGGTCGCGGCCGGCGGGTGTCAGTCGGCGGGGACGGGCGGCGGTTCGGGATCGGGCGCCGCGTCGGCAATTCCTACACGCGAGCCTGCATCGTTCCCGTCTGCGTGGCGGTTCACCCCCAACGAGCAGGCGACGTTCGCCGCGTCGACAATGATCGCGAGCAACAGCCTGCTCGCCAGTCAGGCCGGCGACGAGATCCTGCGCCAGGGCGGCAACGCCGTCGACGCAGCGGTCGCGGTCGGCTTCGCACTCGCGGTGACGTTCCCCTATGCCGGCAACCTGGGCGGCGGTGGATACATGGTGATTCGCATGGCGGATGGTCGTACCGCGGCGGTGGACTACCGCGAGATCGCGCCGCTCGCGTCGACGCGAGACATGTATATCGGGCCGGACGGAAAGCTCACGGACGAGAGCGTTATCGGGTACAAGGCCTCGGGCGTTCCGGGCGCCGTCGCGGGAATGGCCGCGGCGCTCGCACGCTTCGGCGCGAAATCACTCCGCGAGGTGCTGCAGCCGGCCATCCGGCTCGCGGACGAAGGGTTCATCGTCGACAGCGCACTGTTCGAGTCGCTCCGTGAAGATCAGGCGTACATCAGCCGGTTCGACGGGAAGAACGTGTTCTTCCCGAACGGGCAGCCGCTCCCGCCGGGTACGCGCTTCCGGCAACCGGCGCTCGCCAGGACACTCCGACTCATCGCTGAGCAGGGTCCTGACGCCTTCTACAAAGGCGAGGTGGCTGACTCGATCGTCGCCGGGATGCAGCGCGGCGGTGGAATCATCACGAAAGAGGATCTCGCGCGCTACGCGCCGATTATGCGCGAGCCCATCGTCTCGACGTATCGCGGCTACCGCCTGTTCACCATGCCGCCGTCGTCATCCGGTGGTACGACGATCACCGAGTCGCTCAACATTCTCGAGACGTTCGACTCGCTCCCTCGGTTCGGTAGCGTGGGATACACACATGCACTGGCCTCTGCGTACCAGCGCGCGTTCATCGATCGCAACTCGAAGCTCGGGGACCCGGCATTCATTCAGGTGCCGCTCGCGCGGCTGACGAGCAAGGAGTACGCGCGCGAGCTGCGCAAGACGATCGCGCTCGACAGCGCGACGCCAACGCCGATGCTCGAGCGCAAGATGCCCGAGCCCGTGCACACCACGCATTACTCCGTGGTGGACGGGTCGGGGAACGCGGTCGCGACCACGACGACGATCAACAACGGCTACGGGTCGGGGGTGTATCTCACGGGCCCCGGGTTCTTCATGAACGACGAGATGGACGACTTCGCCGCGCAACCGGGCAAGCCGAACATGTTCGGCCTCGTGCAGGGCGAGCAGAACGCCATCGCACCGGGGAAGCGAATGCTGAGCGCGATGTCGCCGACGATCGTGGTCGATTCTGTCGACAACGTCCTGCTCGTCGTCGGCGCGGCCGGCGGCCCGCGCATCATCACGGCGACGTCGCAGGTGATCCTGAACGTCATTCAGCATCGGATGTCGCTCGCGGACGCGATGCGCGCGCCGCGGATCCACCATCAGGCGCTACCGGACACGTTGCGGTACGAGCGCGACGGGCTCGCTCCGGCCGTCGTTGATTCGCTCACGCGAATGGGCTGGGCCGTGGCTCCGGTCGGCGGCGTGGCCAACGTGAACGCGATCATGCGCGTCCAGGGCGGATGGGTCGGAGTCACGGAGCCTCGGGATAGAGGACCGAGTCGGGCGGCTGGACACTGAAGCAGGACTACAGGAACTACGCTGGTCGCTGTTAGCTGGAACTGGTTGACGCAAACAGCGTCCAACTGCGCTGCAGGGTGAAAAAGGATAACCCTCGGGAGGCCCTCGCTATCGTAGAGAGGCTTCCCGAGGGTTCTCGCTTTCACACCCTGCAGCTACCAGCACCAGCTAACAGCGACCAGCGCTGGTTGCGCTGGTTGCGGTCATTCCCGTTAGGCTGCCGCCCGAATCGTGAGCGGCGAGGTGAGCGTGATGACGATACGGCCACCGTTGTTCACGCAGCCGTCGTAGTTCGCCGTCGCGGCGGCGGCGGCGGTACCTGCCGCAGCACCCGTCGCGGCGCCGATCACGGTGCCCTTCGTGTCCTTGCCGATCACCTGGCCGATCACCGCACCGATCACCGCACCGCCGATCACCTTCTTCGCGTCGTCGCCGCGCGTTGCGCCACGCACGCGATCGACCGCGGCCGAAGTGACGTCGGCATCCACGTTGTAGGTGTTACCGCCGAACTGGATGCTGCGAACGGCAAAGCCCATCTCGATGTTGTCGTTCGCGTTCTCACTTCTCTTGAGCTTCGTCAACTCGATGACGGCGGTCGCGCCGGCCGGGATCACTGCGCCGTTCGTGCCCGTTACCGACTCGTTCAGCGTCGCGGTGAATCGGTCGCCGACCTTGTTCGTGTTCGTGCAAACCTTCTGGCCGGACGAGAACGTCAGCGTCGTGCCGGACGCGATCATGCCGACATCGCCGCCGGAGCTCTTCTCACCGGTGGTTACCGTGTTGCCCGAAGGCGTGCGCACCGGCTCGTCGGTCTTCGGCGCCGGAGCCTTGGGAGCCGGCGCCTTTGGACGCGACGGCGTCGTGGGTCGCGGACGCACAGGCGTCGGCGTCGCCGCCGGGGGTGGCGACTCGGCGGGAACGTCACTCAACTGCGGCTGTGCCGCGGTGTCCCCCTGCGCCATCTGCAGATCGCGGTTCAGCGCGGAATCCTGCGCCAGCGCCGTGTCGGTATCGTCTCCACCAGTGCCACACGCCGCGGTCAGCAGCGCAAGCGAGAGCGCCAACGGCGTCCCGATGCGGCGGATATATTCTGACATTTCGTTGCCTCCGATTTGGTGCCGAGAGTCGTACCACTTCGGCTGAGAAAGGTGCCTTCAGCAGGGATAGGGCGGGCAATCCATATGCCAACCATGGGGGCGCTCGGACGGCTCCTGCCATACTACCGGCCGTATCGCTGGCAAGTCATTGCAGGACTTGCGCTTGTGGTGCTTTCGTCGGCGCTCACGAGCGTCACGCCGTGGCTTCTTCGCCTGGCGCTCGATGCCATCGGTTCGGACGGTCCTGCTCTCCGAATCTGGACGCTCGCGGGCGCCATGGTCGGCGTCGCTCTCGTAGCCGGGTTGTTTCGCTATGGGATGCGTGAGCTCATCAATGGCCTCAGTCGACGAATCGAATATGACCTCCGCAACGACCTCTTCTCTCATCTGATGACGCTCGACGCGGGCTTCTTTGCACGTACCCGCACGGGCGACATCATGGCGCGGCTGACGAACGACCTCAGTGCTGTGCGCCAGGCTGCGGGCCCGGCCATAATGTACCTCACCAATACGATCGCCGGTGGGATTTTCGCGCTGTACTTCATGTTACGAATCGACGAGCGCCTGACGCTGTTGGCCCTTACGCCAATGGTGCTACTCCCGGTGCTGACTATCTGGTTGGGCCGCGCTATCCACGTGCGATTCGAGGCCGTGCAGGAGCACTTCAGCACGCTGACGACGCGCGCGCAGGAGAATCTCGCGGGGGCGCGTATCGTCCGTGCCTACCGGCAGGAACACGCGGAGCTCGAGCGGTTCGGCCGACTGAACGAGGAGTATCTCGAGAGGAACATGCAACTCGTCCGGCTCTACGGGCTCATGAATCCGGCATTCGGTCTTCTCGCGGGGCTCGGTGCGGTTACGGTCCTCGGGGTTGGTGGAACGCTCGCGCTCCGCGGAACG
Source organism: Gemmatimonadaceae bacterium (assembly GCA_036741775.1). Taxonomy (GTDB): domain Bacteria; phylum Gemmatimonadota; class Gemmatimonadetes; order Gemmatimonadales; family Gemmatimonadaceae; genus JAJKIV01. Next base: position 34,084 of record DAINRQ010000030.1, read on the forward strand.
ATCTCGGTGGGCTCGTTCGTCGCGTTCGGACTGTATCTGGGCATGCTGACCTGGCCGCTCATTGCGTTAGGCTGGGTGGTGAACCTGTTTCAGCGCGGGGCAGCGTCGATGGCCCGCCTCGTGGAGATCCTCGACCGTGCTCCGGTGGTGAGCGACCCCCCAGCTGCCGTGGTGCTTGCCGACGCGCCGGCCGGCCGGTCGGTGGAGTTTCGTCGTGTTGGCTTCCATTACCCCGCGGCACTGGATACCACGCCGCGATGGGTGCTCCGCGACATCTCGTTTCGGATCGACGCCGGGCAGACGCTCGCCGTCGTCGGCGCGACGGGCAGCGGTAAGAGCGCCCTGCTGGAGCTCCTGGCGCGCGTGTACGACCCGCAGGAAGGCGAGATCCTGGTCGACGGTGTGCCGATTTCGGCGCTCCTGCTCGCGGAGCTGCGGCGTGAGATCGGGTTCGTGCCGCAGGAGAGCGTGCTCTTCAGCGAGACCATTCGCGACAATCTGACGTACGGCACCGATGACGAAGCGTCGGCGGAGTGGGCAGCACGCATCGCCCAGCTCGACGCGACGATCAACGCGTTCCCCGGCGGCTACGGCACGATGCTCGGCGAGCGCGGGATCAACCTGTCGGGCGGTCAGAAGCAGCGCGCGTCGCTCGCCCGCGCGCTGGCGCGGCGCCCGTCCATCGTCGTGCTCGACGACGCGCTGTCGGCGGTCGACACCCATACGGAGGCGGACATTCTCCGCGGGTTGCGGGACGCCCTCCGCGGCCGAACGGCAATCATCGCATCACACCGTATCAGTGCCGTCCGCGACGCGCACTGGATCATCGTGCTGGATGAAGGGCGGATTGTGGAGCAGGGGCGTCACGCCGACCTTATCGCGGCGGGCGGCCGGTACTGGACGCTGCTGCGCCGCCAGCAGCTCGAGGACGCCATCGAGGACGAGCCGGTCGCTGCGCCAGGGCTGGCCGCGGGCTGAGCGGGCACGGTACAATTCGGCCATGAATCCCGTCGATTCGACGACGACCGCGGAGTTCCGCATTGCGCGCCTCGAGGAGGCGCTCAATGAGGCCGCGCAGGTCAACGCCGAGCTCCAGTCGCGCGACGCGCTCAAGACGCAGTTTCTCGCGAACATCTCGCACGACCTCCGCACGCCGCTGACCGCGATCATCACGCACGCGGAGATCCTTCGCGACGGGATTCTTGGCCCCCTGTCGGAGCGCCAGCGCGAGAGTGTCACGAGCATCATCAGCGGCGGCCGGCAGCTGCTCGAGGCGGTAGGTGAGATTCTCACCTACGCCCGCGGAGCAGCCAATCAGCTCACGGTCTCGCCGAGCGAGTTCCACATCGGGGCGGTCATCGCGCAGGTGTCGGCGCTCAACGAGCCGCTCATCGCGAAGAAGGGCCTTACGCTGAGCGTCGAGGTTCCGGACGAGGTCCCGACACTCGTCGCCGATCGCGAGCAGGTGATGCACGTCATCAGCAACCTGCTCGGCAACGCGATCGCGTTCACGCCGTCAGGGGGTCGCGTGTGGGTTGCGGTCGCGTGCGTGTCCGAGGACACTTCGCGCTCGGTGCGCGTCGAGGTCGGCGACACGGGGATCGGCATCGCGCCCGAGCATCATGACCTCGTGTTCCGCGAGTTCGCGCAGGTGGACCCGTCGCCGTCGCGGCGGCATCACGGTACAGGTCTCGGGTTGACGATCGCGCGCCGTCTCGTGGAGTTGAACGGCGGGCGGATCTGGGTGGAGAGCAAGCTCGGACACGGCAGCCGATTCTTCTTCTCCCTCCCGGCCGGCTCGAGCACCCGCTGAGTGGTGGAGGGGCGCGCGCACGTCCTCATTGTCGACGACAGCGCACTCGTCACGGACGCCCTCCGGCTCCTGTTCGAGGAAAGCGGGTATGATGTGTCGGTGGCGGGGTCGGTGCGCGAGGCGGTGGATGCAGGCGTGGCGCGCGCGGTGGATGTGATGCTTCTGGACCTCACGCTTCCCGACGGTGACGGGCTCGTCGCGCTGACGGACCTGCGAGAGCGAGGAGTCGAGCCTCGGGTGACTGCGGCGCTGACGGGGCATGAGGCCGCCGAGGTCACGGTGCGTTGTGTCGCGGCGGGGTGTCAGGCGGTGCTCGTGAAACCGGTGCCCATTGCGGACCTTCTGAAGCAGGTCCGCGAATGGACGGCCCGGTGACCGTCCCCGCGCCGTTCGCACTTCGCCGTTCGCCTAAATCCGATCCCGAATAACGTCCGGCGTCAACTGCTGCAGGTACGTTGCGAGAATCGTGAAGTAGTTCGTGACCATGAGGATGCCCACCGCGATCATCAGCACGCCGGATGCTCGCGTGACCCACACCATCTGCCGCTTCATGCGCGTGAAGAAATCGAGGAACCGCTCGACCGCCACGGCCGACACGAGGAACGGCACCGCAAGGCCAAGGGAGTACGCAAGCAGCAGCCAGAGGCCACGCGACAGGTCCGCGGCGCTTGCCGCGTACGTGAGAATGGAGCCGAGGATGGGGCCAATGCACGGCGTCCACCCGGCGCCGAACGCAATGCCCACGAGCAGTGTACCCAGGTAGCCGACGGGCTTATCGGCGATGTGCACGCGTCGCTCGCGAGAGAATAACGACACGTTGAACACCCCGAGCATGTAGAGCCCGAACACGATGATGAGGACCCCACCAATGCGGCTGATCCAGGCGCGTTGGTAGCCCAGGAGTTGCCCCAGCGCCGTTGCGGTGGCGCCGAGGGCAACGAAGATGATGGTGAACCCGAGGATGAAGAGGAGCGAGTGCACGAGGGCCGTGCGACGGGCGTGGCCGACGTCCTCGAGGCTCAGCCCCGTGATGAACGTGACGTAGCTCGGGATGAGGGGAAGCACGCAAGGAGAGAGGAAGCTCAGCAACCCGGCCGTGAACGCGAGCGCAATGCCTACTGACGCACCTTCCATGTCCTCTCCTGTGGGCGAGCGCCGGAAACGCCCGCGTGCCGGGCGGCTCCTGCGCTGGTATTACGCTGTAAAGTATCGGCCGTTTCGCCGGGAGCGGCGAGCGCACGACGGCCGGCGCGGACTCATCGCCCTCCAGATCGACGCCCTCGCCTACGCCGACCTGCGCCGGGCGATGGAGTTGGGGTATACACCGACCCTGTCGCGGCTCGTCAACCAGGAGGACTTCACCCTCCGTCGCTGGTTTTGCGGGCTGCCGTCCGCGACGCCGTACTGCCAGGCCGGGATCTTCCACGGGGAAAACGACGGGATTCCGGCGTTCCGCTTCTACGATAAAGCGGCGCGGCGGGTCGTGACGTGCAACGCGCCGGAGGGAGTGCAATATATCCGCGACCGAATCCAGTCGCCGGGCGCACTCGCCGGGGGGTCGAGCTACGTCAACCTCCTCGATGGCGACGCGTCCACGGTCGCGTTCACGGTCGCGACGCGCGAGCGCATGTCCGTCTATCGTCGCCTTGGCGGAACGCGGATGGCGCTGCTCATTCTCCTGCATCCACTGCGCGTCGTCCGCATGCTGCTGCAGGGCGCGGGCGAATGGCTGCGAGAGGAGTGGGAGCGTGCGCGAGGCGAGTGGGCGGGCCGGGTGACCCACGCTGAAGGGATTTTCCCATTCCTCCGGATCTTCACGAACGTAGTCGTACGCGAGCTCCAGACGATCGCCATTCTGCTCGACGTGTACCTCGGCGTCCCGGTCATCTACAGCACGTTCATGCAGTACGACGAGCTCGCCCACCACTTCGGATCCACCAGCCGGTTCGCGCTCGCCGATCTGCGGCGGACGGACGCGCGCATTGGTGAGATCGTGCGCATGGCGCAGGCGGCGGGCGGGCGCGGCTACGACATCGTCGTGTTGAGCGACCACGGGATGACGCCGTCGGTCAGCTACCGCGTGCGGTTCAAGGAGTCGCTCGCAACGACGGTGCAACGCATTCTCGATGGCGACGCCTTCAAGACGGGGGAGATGCCGATTCGGTCGCTCGCGAGCTTCGCGGAGTCGAGCGAGTACGCCGACGTCGGGGCGCGCGTGGTGGACTCCGTGGCCGGCGCTACCCGTTCGCGCTCGCTGGGCCGGACGCTCCGTCGGCTTGGGGGCTGGGTGAGGTCGCGCTACGGACTTCGTGAGCTCGTTCTCCCGGAGAAGTACCGTGTGGACGCGCGCCACGGGGTGGTCGTGACGTACAGCTCGTGCCTCGCGCTGCTCTACTTCGCTGACGACGAGGCGCGGCTCACGCTGGAGGACATCGCCCGGAGCGGGCGGCGCGCGGTGTTGTACGACGCACTCCGCGAGCACCAGGGGATCGGGCTCCTCGCCGCGCTCGACGCCCACGGCGTGCACGTGCAGAGCCGTACCGGCCGAGCGCGCATCGTGGGCGGCGACGTGACCGTGCTCGAGGGCGAAAATCCGCTGGCGCCGTATGGCACCGACGCGCTGACCGCACGGGCCGTCGAGGCGCTCGTCAGGCAACCGAATGCGGGGGACCTCGTCCTCTTCGGCGCGTACGACGGCTACGAGATCATCTCGTTCGACGACCAGGTGGGCGCGCACGGGTCCGCCGGCGGCGACCAGGTGTGGCCGTTCCTCATCGCGCCGCCATCGTTAGGCGTCGGCGGCGAGCGCATCGACAATGCCCGCGACATTCACCGCGTGATCATGCGGCCGTACGCCCGAGATCCCGTTCCGCCCGCCGCGCCGGAATCGGCCGAGCCGGACCTGCCCGACGACGTCGTCGAATCTGCTCGGGGAGGCTGACCCGCCGGCCCACCGCGGTGTCAGCATGGCTCGTCAGCGTTCCAGCGTCGCGAGCGGCGCCTCGAGTGCGTCGCGAAACGCATCGCCATTCAGGCGGTCAGGCTCGGCCCCTTCGCCCGCGCGACGCTGTACGCCCCGCACGACCGCGTCCACAGCCGAGAGCGGTGCGTCCGCTTCCGCAACCACGTCAACCTCCCACTTGCCGCGGTCCACGCCTTTGAGCGTGAGCCGATAGCGCGCCGTGTGTACCGTGAGGCGGACATGCGCTACCGGCTCGGCTTGCACGCTCGCGTCAACGACGTCCACGGTCTCGACGACCTCCGCCACGGCGTCAGTCTCGACCGGCACATCGGTCGCGATGGCGTCTGCCTCTATGGCATCACCCGATGTGGCATCGGCTTCGACCACCGTGTCGGCATCCGGAGCGACGTCAGACAGCATCTCCTCCTGCGCCGCGAATGCCTCGGCCTCCGGAGAGTCCGCCGCCAGGGCCGGCGCGAATTCAGGATCGATGTACGTCGCGTCGCTCGCCGATGGCGCCTCCGTACCGTTCGCCGCCGCGGGGCTCGCGTCGAGCACTAACGGCTGCTCCGCGACGACCGCTACCCCGGTCTCCACACCACCCTGACGGATGGCCGGGAACAGGTGCACTTCGACCACCCGCTCCTTCGGCACTCGCTCGGCGATCGCGCGCAGGAAACGCTGTTGTGTCTCGGTCATCCCGCCACCGCTGCGGACCGGCCGGACGCCAGTCCCGTCGCGCGACCGTCCAGCTCACGTTCCACGAAGAGCCGCAAGATGTGCATGAAGTCCTGAGCGTTGGTAACGACGCCGAACGCCTGGTGCGTCCCGCGATCCTTGAGCTTCCCGACGACGAACTCCGCCGAGTCCACGCAGATGGTCGGAAGCTCGCGAAGCGTTCCATCGGGATCGGCGACGAACGCCGGGAGCATGTTGCCAGTGGCAATGGCGTGCAGCGCCGTGGCGATCATGATCGCCATCGTCGCGCGAGCGGTGTGCGCCTTCATCGCGTCCTGCGCGGCCGACATGTCGGTGTACACGTCAGGCAGCGGACCATCATCGCGAATGGAGCCGCAGAGCACGAACGGCACGCCCTTCCGGACGCACGCGTGCATGATGCCGTCGGTAATGACACCCGCTTCCACCGCGCGCTGAATGGACCCGGCCGCCCTCACCTTGTTGATCGCGCGCATGTGCAGGCCGTGCCCGCCGACGGTCGTCTCACCGCTGCCCGACATGCCGAGCGTCGTGCCGAAGATCGAGGCCTCGATGTCGTGAACGGCGACCGCGTTGCCGGCGAGCAACGCGCTCACGAAGCCGTTCATGATGAACCACGTCATGTCGGCGCGCGCGCGCGAGTGCACGAGCGCCGGCCCCGTCACCCACACGATGTAGCCACCTCGCTCCCGCTCGTCGATCAGCATTCGCGCGAGGTGGACGTAATCCACGGGCTTCTCGCGCGACACCTCGCTGGCCATGAACTTGAACTCGCCGTCGTCGTTTCGCGCGGCAACCTCGGTGTGGACGAAAATCCCCTCGGTGCCGTCTTCCTTCTTCCCCACAGCGACGAGCTCGCCGGCCTTCACGCGACGCATCTCGCGAACCCAGAGCTCGCCGTTCGCGTCGAGCACGAGCGCGGCGTCCATCCGCGGCTCGTGCGGCAACGTCCACTCGCCACGCACACGGACGTAGGTGGGAAGGTTGGTCGTCGAGAAGAAGTCCTCGGGCAGCACGCCGTCGGCCGGCGCGGGCACGAATTGCGCGTCGGGCGCGCTCACCAGGCGGGGCGCGCTGAAGTCGGGAGGCGGTATGATCGGCACGATCGAAAGATGCCTGACGGGCGTAGCTCGGGCCAAGCCCCGGCCTCGGGTGATTCTTTCCCGACAGCCCGTCGGGGATCAACCCCCTGTCATCCGACAGTCCCCGGCCGCAGACTGCACCCTGATACCCCTTCCCCACCGGATCCGCGGAGGCCCCGAATGCCATCCATCGCCCGTTACGCTCGCCGGGCCGTCGTCGCGATCGTCGCGGCCGGCTTCGCTCCCGGGATTGGCGCGGTCGCCCTGGCGCAGCCGACTGTGCAGCGCGACAGTGCGCTCGTGGCGCGCCGAGACTCCCTCGAGCGCGAGCTTCAGCGCATTGCCGTCGTCGAGCGGAAGCTCATGGTGCCCATGCGTGACGGCGCGCGGATGCAGTTCGACGTCTACCGCCCGAAGGAGGCCGCCGGACCGGTGCCGGCGATCTTCGTGCGAACGCCGTACAACATGAACTTCTGGGACGTGCAGCTCCGCGCGCCGGCGGACATGAGCGCTCAGCTCGAGGCGGTGAAGCGTGGGTACGCCTACGTCGGCGCGAACGAACGGGGCCATTTCTTCTCCGAGGGCAACTACGACATCCTGGGTCCGCCGGTCACGGATGGCGTGGACGAGATCGAGTGGATCGCGTCGCGGCCCTGGTCGAACGGCAAGGTGGGGTTGATCGGCTGTTCGTCCACGGCCGAGTGGCAGATGGCCGTCGCCGCGCAGGGCCCGCGGGGGTTGGGCACGATCATCCCCCAGGGGTTCGGCGCAGGGGTCGGACGCGTGAAGCCCTACTACGAGCAGGGGAACTGGTATCGCGGCGGCGCGGTCCAGCAGCTGTTCATCAGCTGGTTGTACGGCCAGCAGAACCAGGTACGGCCGATGTTCCCGCCGAACACGCCGCAGGAGGAATTGATTCGTGCGGCGAAGTCGTACGACCTCGCGCAGCGACTACCGCCGGTGGACTGGGCGAAAGCGTTCTGGCATCTACCGACGCAGGACCTCATCAAGGCAGTGGACGGGCCACGGGGGATCTTCGCCGACTCGATGCCGGGCATCGCCACCGGCGGCGCGATGATCAAGCGCACGCCTAACGACTCGGCGTGGTATCGCGGGGGGCTCTTCCACGATGACATGAAGATCAACGTGCCGGGGCTCTGGATCATGACCTGGTACGACGTGTCGGTCGGGCCGAATCTCGCGACGTACAACCACGTGCGGCGCACTGCCGACTCCGCGGTCGCGAATCAGCAGTACGCGGTCATCGCACCGACGCTGCACTGTGCGCAGCGGCGGGCGACCGAGAACACGGTTGTCGGGGAACGCAGCGTCGGCGACGCGCGCTACGATTACGACGCCCTCACCTACGGCTGGTTCGACCACTTCCTCAAAGGGAAGGACAGCGGGCTGCTCGATACGATGCCGAAGGTCCGCTACTTCACCATGGGCTCGAACAAGTGGCAGACGTCGGACACGTGGCCCCCCCGCGGCGCGCAGCCGATGACGTTCTACCTCTCGAGCAACGGCAGCGCGAACACGCGGAACGGCGACGGCGTGCTGACGACGCGGCTGCCGGCGCGCGATCGGCCCGACACGTTCTCGTACGACCCGAAGAACCCGGTGCCGTCGCGCGGAGGCAACGTCTGCTGCCAGGGCAACGCGGTGTCGGGCGGCGCGTTCGATCAGCGAGAGATCGAGCTGCGTCCCGACGTCCTCGTATACACGACGGAGCCGCTGAAGGAAGGACTGGAGGTGTCCGGTCCGATCGACGTGACGATCTATCTCTCATCCGACCGAAAGGACACGGACGTCACGGTGAAGGTGCTCGACGTCTATCCCGACGGCCGGGCGTACAACCTCGACGAGACGATCCAACGCGTGCGCTACCGCGAGGGGTACGACAAGCCGCCGACGTGGATGGAGCCAGGCAAGGTGTATAAGGTCCAGTTGCAACCGATGACGACGAGCAACTGGTTCGCGCCCGGTCACCGCATCCGGATCGAAGTGTCAAGCTCGAACTTTCCGCGATTCGACCGCAACCTCAACACGGGCGGCAAGAACTACGACGAGGTTACCGGGCTCGTGGCGAAGAACAGCATTCACCACTCGAGGCAGTATCCGTCGCAGATCACGGTGTCCGTGGCAAAGAAGCCACCGGCGATGTAAACGGGGTCAGAGTCGAATATCATCGTTCCGTTGCGGCCGCAACGGAACGATGATATTCGACTCTGACCCCGTTTACAGCAGGCTCACCGGATCGCGATCCAGCGCAACGCGGAGCTGAGCCCGATCCTTCGGCACGGCAAGGCGCTCGACGAGAAACCGGCACGCGCGCGTGAGCAACGCCGGGTTCGCGCACTTGAGCAGGAGGTGCCACCGCCAGCGCGTCTTCACCCGCTCGATGGGACAGGGCGCCGGCCCGACGACCGTGATCTCGTTCCCATACCGCGTGATCGCCTTGCGCAGCCGAGTCGCCGCCGTCATCGCGAGCTGCTCCGTGTCGCTCTCGCGCAGCCCCGAAAACACCACGTTCGCGAGACGCGTGAGCGGCGGGTACAACGGGTCCGCCCTGCCCTCCATCTCCTCCTCGACGAACGACGCATAGTCGTGCGACACGGCGCACTTCACCGCGTGATGCGACGGGACGCGGGTCTGCACGAGCACGTGCCCCCCCTTCGGGCCGCGCCCCGCACGGCCCGCCACCTGGCTCAGGAGCTGGAAGCACCGCTCGGACGAGCGGAAATCGGGAAGGTTGATCCCCACGTCGGCGTCGATCACGCCCACGAGCGTCACGTTCGGGAAATCGAGCCCCTTCGCGATCATCTGCGTGCCGAGGAGCACGTCCACTTCCCCGCGGCCGACGCGGTCGAGGATGTCGGCGTGCGCCCACTTCCCGGTGGTCGTGTCCACGTCCATGCGTGCCACCCGGGCTGACGGAAAACGCTCGGCGAGAAGACGTTCCACCTGCTGGGTCCCGAGACCACGGCGGCGTAGCGTCTCGCCGTCGCAGCGACGGCACCGCGGTGACGGCTCCTCCTTGTGAAGACAGTAGTGACACACGAGACGCTCGGGCATGCGATGGTACGTGAGCGAGATCGTGCAATTCGGGCACGTGGACACTTCACCGCAGTAGCTGCATTGCACAAACGACGCATACCCGCGCCGATTGAGGAGCAGAATGCTCTGCTCCGAGCGCGTGAGGCGATCACGCAGCGCGCTCTCGAGCTCGTCGCTCACGACGAGACGGAACGGATCGGGCGGCGCGCTCGACGCCGCGCGAGCGGGGCCACGCATGTCCACGACGTCCACGCGCGGGAGCTGGCCGCCACCAACGCGGTCGGGCAACGAGAGGCGCCGGTACTTCCCCCCTTCCGCGTTGCTCCAGCTCTCGAGGCTCGGCGTCGCACTCCCGAGGACGACGACCGCGCCTTCCTGCCGTGCGCGCACGATCGCGACCTCGCGCGCGTGATACCGCGGCGACTCGCCCTGCTTGTAGCTCCCCTCGTGCTCTTCGTCCACGATGATCGCGCCGACGTTCCGGAGCGGCGCGAAGATGGCCGAGCGTGCACCGACGGCAATGCGTTTCTCGCCGCGCCGTAGTGCGAGCCACGCATCGTAGCGCTCGCCGTCACTGAGCGCCGAGTGTAGAACGGCGATCGAGTCACCGAAGACCTGGCGGAAGCGATCGACCGTCTGCGGCGTAAGCGCGATCTCCGGCACCAACACAATCGCCGTCTGGCCGCGCTCCCGCACGACGCGCTCGAGCACCTCGATGTACACGAGCGTCTTGCCGCTGCCCGTGATTCCGTGAAGCAGGAACACCTCTCCCGGCGAACCGGACGTTATGGCATCGACGGCGCGCTGCTGGTCACGCGTGGGGGCATGACGCCGCCCGGTCAGCGGCGCCCGCAGGGCAAAGGGGTCACGCGTGACGATCTCGTCGTCGACCGTCACCAACCCGCGGGCCACGAGCCCCTTGAGCACGGACGGCGAGAAGCTCAGCTGCTCGACGAGGTGTTCCACCGGAGATCTACCCCCGAGCGACTCGAGCAGCTCGAAGAGCGCGCGCTGTTGCGGTGCCCGGGCGAAGATGCGGTCCCGTCGCATGAGCGACGGGAGCTCGGCCACGATGGTCGCCACGCGCCGCGTCTTCTGCGACGGGGTCGGCGTATCCGCACCCGTGAGCAGCGTCGGCAGCGCGCAGCGTAGCGCGATGCCTAACGGCACAACGTAGTACGACGCGATCCACCGGCAGAGCTCGAGCATCGACCCGTCGATGGCGGGCTCGGCGTCGGGAACGTCGGCGACCGGCTTGTAGTGTCGCGTTGGGTCAGTCGGCTGGGAGAAGCCGACGCAGACGCCGATCTCCTTTCGATTCCGGAACGGCACGAGCACGCGCGTGCCGGGGACGATCGCGTTCGCGAAGTCCTGGTCGACCTGGTACGAGAACGTGGTGAAGAGCGGGAGTGGTAGCGCGACTTCGACCAGCACGTCAGCCGTCGTACGCGGCAGCCGCGTCCCTGCGCGTGACGCCGAGGCCGGGCGCCTCGGGAAGGACGATCGTGCCGCCGTCGATCGTCGCGCCGACGAAGGGGTCGTGCGCAAGCAGCGCCGCCCCATCAAGGTCCGCGTAGTCGAGCAGCGCGGCGAATTGCGCCGCCGCCGTGATGCCGAGACTCGTCTCGACCATGCAGCCCGCCATCACCGACATGTCGTGCGCGCGGGCGGCCGCGATGATCCTCAGCGCTTCGCGAATCCCGCCACACTTCGCGAGCTTGAGGTTGATCCCGTCCACGGCCCCGGCCAGTCGCGGAATGTCAGTAGCCACGAGGCAGGATTCGTCAGCGATGATCGGGAGTGGCGATCGGTCGCGAACGAATCGGAGTCCCTCGATGTCATGCGCCGCAACAGGCTGCTCGACGAACTCGACGTCGTAGTCGAGGAGCACGTCGATCATGTGCAGGGCATGTTTGGGCGTCCACGCGGCATTCGCATCCACACGGAGAATCTTATCCGGCGCGGACGCACGGACGCCGGCAATCGTGTCCGCGTCTCGTGGGCCTCCGAGCTTGACCTTGAGGACCGGGTACGGCGCGGCGTCGTCGAGCGCGCGGCGGAGGGCGTCGTCGTCGGCCGTGATCGGGATCGTGAAGCTCGACGGCGGCGCCTTCGCCGGATCGAGCCCCAGCATCCGGTGCAGCGCGACGCCGAGCCGTTTGGCGGCGAGGTCGTGGAGGGCGGCGCTCACCGCCGCTTTCGCGGACGCGTTGTACCGAAGCGTGCGGTGCATCTCCGCCTCGATTGCCTCGAGCGACCACGCGTGTGCCTCGGCCAGCACCGGCGCGAGCCGATCGAGCGCGGCGATGACGGTTTCCGTCGTCTCGCCATAGAATCGGCTCGGCGCCGCCTGGCCCCACCCTTCCGCTCCATCGTCGTCGACGACGCGTACCCAGACCAGACGCCATTCGCTCGACCCGCCGCGCGCGATCACGAACGGGGTCCGCGTGCGCACGGTGACGATCTCGTGGAACAATCTCATAGCGGCGTGGCGGGCGCGCCACCGCCGCGGCGGGCGAACCAGGCCGAGCGCGTCTCGCCGGGAGCGTTGAGGGTGAGGACGTATGCGAGCAGGGCGTCGGCGAGCTCGGCGCCCGTCTGGTAGCGAGCGTCAGCCGGCTTCGCGAGACACCGCATGACGAGCGCCGAAAGCTCGGGAGGCACGCGCGAGTCCACGACATCGGGCGCCGCGGCCGTCTCGTGCACGTGCTTGTAGCCCACCGAATACGAATCGGCGCCATCGAACGGCGGGAAGCCGAGCAGCATCTCGTAGAGCATCACGCCCACGGCATAGATGTCGCTCCGTCCGTCGACCATCTTCCCCATGGCCTGCTCGGGCGACATGTAATGCGGCGTACCCATGGCGCGTCCCGTCCCCGTTAGGCGGCCGTGAAAGCGGGCCGTCGCAATGCCGAAGTCGGTGATGAGCGCGTGACCGTCCTCGTCGAAGAGCACGTTGTCGGGCTTGACGTCGCGGTGGACGACCCCGCGCCGGTGCGCGTAGTCGAGGGCGCTCGCCACCTGCGCGCACACGGTGGACGCCGGCCCCGGCGCGACGGTGCGCTCCTTGACCAGCACGTCGGCGAGCGACCCGCCAGCCAGGTACGGCATGACGATGAACACCGCCTCCGCCGCCTCCGCGTAGTCGATGATGGTGCAGATGTGCGGGTGCACGAGCTGACTCGCCGCCTCGGCTTCACGCCGGAAGCGCTCGCGCATCTCGGCGTCGCGCGCGAGGTGCGTGTGTAGCACCTTGATCACGAGCGGACGCTCGAGCAGTTGATGCTCGGCGTAGTACACGTTCGCCATCCCGCCGCTGCCGAGCCGGCGGATCACGCGGTAACGGCTTCCCGTGATGCGCCGCAGGGCGGTCAACTCCTCGTCGGGCCGTTCGCGCGGAGCGTCCGGGACCTCTGGTAGCTCGGTCGCGCACCGGGTGCAGTGCACCGCCCGCGTCCGGTTCCACGTCCCACAGTCTGGACAGAACACCGTCAGGCTCCGAACTGCATGCGGACGAAGTCGTACGGCGGCCACGGTCCCGTGCACTCCACGCGCATCTCGCGCAGGCGTCGCTGCTCCTCCCGCACGATGTCGTTGAACACCTCCCAGCGGTCGCGCTCCACGAGGAACGACGCGCGGGCGATCGGCATGATGATGCCGGAGTGGTTGCTCACGACGAGCGATGCAATGGCGTGGCGGCGGAGCAGTCGAAAGCTCTCGTCCGCCGCCGTGTCGAGGAGGTCCGCGTCGATCGCCATCGCCATCGTGTTGTCCGGCTCCTGGCCGTACGACACGCTGACCCGCGCCATCGCGCGATCGGTCACGAACGTGAGCGCCTCGAGCAAGGTGAAGTAGTGCAGCTCGAGCCACCGCAGGAGCGAATCGCGACTGCGAAACACGGTTCCGAACGGCGCCGGCACGATCGTCTGGCGGCCGAACACGCCCTCGATGACGCGCCGATATTCCGCGACGTGTTGGGCGGTTGCCGACGGCGCCGCATACGGCGAATCGGCCACGAGCGCGCCGAGGTCGCGAAACGAGACGACGTTCACGCCGCGCATGGGCGTCGTCCCGGAGATGTCGAGCGAGATGATCCCGAACAGCTGCAGCGCGTGCTGGGCCGGCGGCACGTCAGCTCTCCTGTCTGGCGTGAGGCCACTTCACTCCCTTCAGCAGCTGAAATCCAAGTGCACGCTCTCGCGTCAGCTCCTTGAGCAGCGCGCGTTCGCGCGCGACTGCGCCGCGCGCCCCCTTCCATCCGAGCTGGCGCCACGCTCGACCAGCGATTTGTACCTTCTGCTGCCACGTGAGCACCGGCTCCTCTTCCTCGGCCGCCGCTTTCGCGCCGGCCTCGGTCCAGTCCTGGACCTGGATCTCGACGAGCCCCGCCTCGCGCATCATCTGCTTCCACTCGATCAGCAGGCGAGGTCGAAGTCCGAGCCGTTCCACGAGCATCTCGCGGGCGGACTCGCTCATGTCGGAGCTCCAGGTCAACTCCAACAAGACGACGGGCCCCATCGGCTTGGTCACGCGGGCCAGCTCCGCGACGGCACGCTCGGGGTCCTCGGCCGCGGAGAGGAGCGGTTCGGCCAGCGCCGCGTCGAAGACGTTGGTCTCGTGCGGCAGGTCATCGAGCTGGCCGTGTTGGTAGGACAGCGCCAGCGGTGTCTTCAGGACGCGCGCACGCGCTTCGGCACGTTCTACGCGCGCTTCGTCGGCATCGACGCCCGTGACCGAGGCACCGGTGCGGGCTGCCAACCATTCGCTCGTTTCACCCTCGCCCGCTCCCGACACGAGAATCTCCTTGCCGGGTTGCGCCTCCATGAGGGAGGCGACCTCGCGGTACAGCTCTTCCCCCGTCGCGCGCCAGCGTCCGAGTACCATCATCTGGACGAGCCGCAATACGGCAGGCACTGGCGGAACGCGCGGCGGGGCGCTCATGACGGCCAAAGTATATCTGGGTACCGTGACTCTTGGGAGGACGTGCCAGGTGCGTCGGAGGACGCGCCGGGTCTCGTCGGGCGTGGTCGGACCGCGACAGGGCAGCCAGCACGACAGGCTCGGCGGCGCGGCTGGGCAGCAAGCAGTCGTCGGTTGTCAGTCGGGAGTCGTCAGTTCCCAGTCATCCAGTCGTGAGTTCGGAGTACGTACTCACAACTCATGACTGGATGACTCGGGACTGATGACTGCCGACTCAATACTGACCACTGATCACTGCGCCGGCCGTGCCGCGCACCATGACCGTCCGATATCGCCCCTGGATGCGTAGGGCTCACCGCCCCAACAGCTGCCGGAGATGGGCAACCGCCGCCGCCGCCATCCGTTCCGGCGCATACCCACCTTCCAGTGCGCTCACGAGCCGTCCCCCGCACCACGCCTCGGCCCGCGCGACCAGATCGACCGTCATGGCGACGAAATCCTCGATCTCCAGCGTGAACGCCCCGAGCGGGTCGCCGCGAAGCGAGTCGAACCCGGCGGACAACAGGAGCAGGTCCGGTTGCCAACCGGTCGTGGCAGCGTCGATCGCCCGCATCCAGGCGTCGACGTAGCGTTCGCGCGGTAAGCCCCCCGCCATCGGGACATTCCAGATGGTACGGAACGGTCCTCGATCCTCGGCCGCCCCGGTCCCCGGATACCACGGCCACTGGTGCATCGACACGAAACGGATGTCGCTTTCGCGCTCCACGAGCGCCTGCGTGCCGTTACCGTGGTGGACGTCCCAGTCCACAATGAGCACTCGACCGATCCCATGCCGAGTACGGGCGTAGTGAGCCGCGAGGGCTACGTTCCCGAACAGGCAGAACCCCATTCCCCGCGCGGCGAGCGCGTGATGGCCGGGTGGTCGTACGGCGCTGAAGCTACGCAGCGCACGTCCGTCGAACGCCATGTCGACGGCGTCGAGGACACATCCGGCACCCGCGGTTGCCGCGGCCCAGCTGCCCTCGCTGACCATCGTGTCGGGGTCGAGCTGGCCCCCACCGTGACTGGAGAAATCCTGGACGTGGCGGACGTATGCGGGGTCGTGCACGAGCGCGAGTTCTTCGGGGGTCGCGTGGCGCCCTTCGACGTGCGTCAGGGCGTGAAACAGCTCGGGATCCTCGCGCAACGCGCGCGGGAGCGCGCGCAGTCGGCCGACGTGTTCGGGATGTCCCCAGCCCGTATCGTGCCGGCCGCAATCCGAGTGGGAGAGGTATGCAACGGTCATCGTGCGCCGCGGAGCCGTCGGGCTACCCACTCGAGCAGCAGTGGTCCGACGACGAGCAGGAACAGGATTCGTGTAATGGCAGCTGCATTACGCGGCTCCGCCGGAGCAACGTCGAGCGACGACGGCGCGCCTAACGCTGAATAGAGTGCCGCGAGCGGTGCAGGGTCGACGACGGCGCTCATCGGCGGCGACACGGGGACGAGTGGTGCGTATGCGACCGACGAGACGAGACGCGACCACCACTCGCGGTGCGCGCGAACCGCCTCGTCCCCTCCGCCCATGCGCCAGCGCCAGGTCTCGTCATACCCAACCTGAACGACGCGGCCTGCGGCGACGCGGCGCGCCGCGACGACCGGCGTGTCATCACGCGCCTCGAGCACGACCGCGTCCGCGCGAGCTGACGCCACCGGGAACGCGCCGAGGCCGCCGCGCGGTGTGGCGCCGCCGATCGCGCCCGCGACGCCCGCGATTCGCCGGCCGACGCCTCCCGGCGCCACCGCCGCAAGCGACGGGAGACGAGCCGCGCCGCCAGCGAGCACGACCCCACCGCCGTCTCGCGCATAACGAGCAATGGCCCCAGCCCACGAGGCCGCCGTGCTGTCGAGGACGACGACGGCCGAGTACTGCGCCGTGTCGATCGGCGCGAGCACGCCTTGCGTCACATCAACGCCGGGCGCGACGCGGAGTCGCGCGGCGACACGCCATCCGCGCTCCTCGAGCGCCGCGATGGTGAACTTCGGTTCCCACCCGGCTGCCCCGAGCACGAGCACCGGGCGAAGCACGACGCTGTCGCGCGTCGTCGTCCGCGCCACGAACGTCGAACCGCGCGCACGCACGTCACCAGCCACGACGCCGAGCTCGAACTCGACGTTGCCGCCTTCGGGGAGGGTGTCGATCATTCCGGCGGCATCGATGAGCGCGACTGGCTCCCCGGTGTGCGACGCCACGCGCACCCGCGTCGTGCCGTACGGGTCCGCGGCGGGCTCGGCCACCATCGCCGACGGCGTGAGGGGTCGCGACGTCGACCAGCGCATCGTCGTTCCTGCTCGCGCGAGCGCGCGCATCCAGTCTCGCGTCATCGGGTCAGGCGCCGCATCGAACACGACGTGCGCGTCCGCGGGCCTGCTGGACGTCCATGCCGCGAGGGCCGCGCCGACGTCGCGCGCGGCGACGGCGGTGTGTGTTTGAGACGCAGGGCGAACCGCGCGCCAGAGCAAGACCGCCAGCGCCGCGAGCGCTATACCGCGGAGGACGAGCTCCGCCGCCACCCGCGCGCGTTCAACGCGTGAGCGCATACACGATCACGTTCACGCCGAACTTCGTGTTGTCCACGGCCAGGAACCGCTTGTTGTCGGGATGATACCCCCACTCCGAACTGTAGTCCTTGTTGCTGTACAGGACCGCGATGCGATCGCCACGCATCACGGCCTGGAGATGCGTATGTACGAGGTTGTCCCCCCACCCGTTCAGCTCGTGCGACGTGTTCGGCGGTCCGTCCGGAAACTTGAAGAACGAGGAGTAGAGCGAGTGGGTGTTCGGCAGTCGCACCAGCGGGCCGACCGAGCGGGTCAGCTCTTCCACCGCGGTCTTGTGAAAGGCGCCATCGATGTCGTGGTTGTGATCGTCCACGAACAGGAGACCGCCACGGTCCGCGAACCGCCTGACGTTTCCACGCTCGGCGTCGGTGAAACGCACGGGGAGGTGCCCGGTGAAGAACACGAACGGATAGCGGAACAGATCGTCGCTCGACAACGCGACGATCACTCCGGTGGGCGCCACGGGGAGACTCGTGTAGCGGGCGATGGAGTCGATGAGGTTCGCCGGCACGAGCGGCGCGCTGTCCCAATCGCCGGACTCGTACTGCGCGGTCGCGAATACGAACTCGCTCACCAGACCCCGCTCCAGGAACCGAGCGAGCTTCCCCCACGCACCGTACCGTCGGCCGCTCGGCGCGCTCGCGCCAGCAGCGACGACGCGTCACGCCCGCTGCGAAGGGCGTCAACGACGTCACCAAGCGCGGCCGCGAGCGCCGGCGCGGCGTCGAGCGCCTCGACCCGCAGCAGCACGAGCGAATCGATGGCGGCGGCAGGCTCGTGCGCCGCGAGCGCCATCGCGGCAGCCAAACGCTCGGTGCGACGGGCGGCGTTCGGATCCGCGGGGGCGCGCGCCGACCGCGTGCTCGGACCGCCGGAATCCTTCCCCGTTAGGCGCACGCGCGCGAGATCGACGACTACCGCCGGTGGTTTCCCGCGCAGGTAAATCCGCTCCGCCTGACGTGCGCGCTGAATGGCGGCGAGGGCCCGGCGCATCGGCGGCAACGCGCGCGCCGGCTCGCCCTGATCGAGCTCGCGTCCAGCCTCCCACATCGCGTTGTACGCCTCGAGGAGCGGCCGATTGATCGCGACGATGGGAGTCTCGTCGCCCTCGAAGTCGAGGATCTCGTCCCCGCCAGTCGTGGCCGCTTCGGCGGCGCGCAGCAGCGCGGCCCGCGCCGAATCGGCGGACGAGTCGGCGGGTGTGCCGACCGGCTCGTCGTGTGGTTCTTCGTCAGGTCCGTGCACGTGCTCACCGGTCGGGTCGTCACCAAGGCGCGCGAAGATGATATCGCCGACCCGCTTCCGAAGTCGCGTCTGGTCGCGCCCGATCGCCCGCGACTCACCAAGTACGGTTTCTCGCGCGAGGCGCGGCCGCCGCCGCTCGAGCGCCTCGGTCATGATGATCAGCATGCGCTGGCTGATCAGCGACTTGTCGGCCTCGGGCGGTGCGGCGCCTTCGACGGCGATCGAGTCGTACTCGCTCGCGCGAGCGATTCGTATCACCCGCGTCTCCGATGAGCCGGCGCCAGGCCCCGACACCGTGTTGCCATCGCGTGCGACGGCGCGGAGGTGCAGGATGTCACCGGGTTTGAGACCGAGCGACGTCAGCCTCAACACCCCCGTGAGCGTCCCGGTCAGAGTCCGATTGCCGTCCGTGGCGAAGCGCCTGGCGCCCAGCGTCCCCGAGCGGAACTCGAAGCTCTCCCCCTGGCCCGAGCTGACGATGTACTCGAACGCGCCGCTCACGAGGCCGATGTCATCACGGACCTCAGCGGCCAGCGGCACGTTGCCTTCGGCAGCGCGAAGAACGGTGTCGCGCGCCGGGCGTGTGAGCCGCACGACCGGCGCGGAGTCGGGACGCGGCTCGAGTGCGACCATCCGCTCGCCTAACGAATGGCGCAGTCGTACGATCGCCGGCCGGTCCCCCATCGTGAGGCCGACATGCCATTCCCCACCGGTGCGCCGTACCGCGACCTGTCGTCCCGCCACGTCAGCGGATATGCCAGCGCCGGTTCCCGGCGCTCGCAGCGTGATGGCGCTTCCACCGAGCGATGCGATGGAGACGGGCGACTCGATGGTCACCTCTCGGCCGCCCGCGTACGCGGGCGGCCGCACGTCAGCGGCGAGCCCCGCAAAGGGCGCTGGCGGCGAGCGCCCCGCCGCGGACGTCCCGGTCACGCGGACGGCTATCGCAGGGACCGCGCCGAGGTCGGCACGTCGGACGGCGAGGAGTGCGACGAGCGCGACGGCTGCAGCGATCGCAGGACGCGCGAGCGCGCGCAGGATGGCGCGGCTCGTCTCGGCAGACCAGCTGACGCGCGCGATCTGGTGTTCGAGATCTGGCGTCACTGGCGAATTCTCGTAGCGCGGATCGACCGCCGTGACGAGCGCGTAGCCGAGTTGCGGTACGCGCTCCTCGATCCACAACGCGACGCGGGGAACCGTAAGCCGCCGAGCCGGCGCGGCCGCGAGAGTGAGCGCGAGGATCGCGGCGAGTACCCCGGCTGTCCAGGTGGCGATGTCGGTGGCGCCGAGGCGCCCAACGATGACAGTCGTGAGCGCGGCCGCGCCGAGCCCCGCCGCCACCGACCACATTACCGCGCGCGTCGCAACCGCCGCCGCCAGCGCGCGCCGCGTGCGCCGGACGCGCTCAAGCGGTCGCATGAGACTCTCCCCGTCGCAGCAACAATTCCCCGACGGCCAGAGCGAACGCGATCCCGAGCAACCAGGCGGCGAGGCGCGGCGCATCACCGGGCTCAGTATCGCGGTCCAGCACAGGTGCTCGTGCGCCACTGGGCGCGGCAGGAAGTACGCGGTCGACGACGCTGTCAGGCGCCACCGCCCCCGCGTTGCTGCCACATCGCTCCGCCATGCGTCGAGCGAAGTGGCGGAATGCCGGTGTCAGTGCGAGATCGCCGACCGTCGGCACCGGAACGGCAACTGAACGCACGCAGCCGCTGCCTAACGGGTTCTCCGTCGCCGCCGTTGAGCCGTCACCCCAGTACGCAATCGCGCGGCCGGCCGGAGGGTCGAACGCGCGGTCGAACGGCGCAACGACGGTCGCCGCGGTCGAGCGGCCAAACCCCTCCGATGCGCCGCCCGCTACGACGGAGAAGGCAGTGTCTGGATCAGGACGCGCATCCCAACCTGTGGCTGGTGGTACCGGCCACGCGACGAGCGTCCCCCCTTCCCGCACCCACGCACTGTCTGCCGGCGTCACGCCGTCGCGCCGCACGCGAACCGTCGCGCCGCCGACCACAGGTCCAACGAGCGAGAGCGCGGCGGCAACCGGGTCACCGGCACTCGCGCGGACCTCCGGGCGCACCGACGCGAGCGTATCACTCCGCACCGAGCCCGCCCGGATGACCCGCACCGAACCAGGCCATTCGTCTCGAATCGCGGCGGTCGCCGCGTCGATCTCATCGAGCGTGACCGGAGAAACGATCGCGATCTCCACCGAATCTCGCTCGCGAGCCAGCCGCTCGGCCGCCCGCAGCGCAGCAACGAGCGCGGCGGACAGTGAACCAGGTGCACCCGGTGCTCGTCCGGCGTCCCGCGGGGTCGCGATGGAGTCCGCCACGGGGCGCGCCACCTCTCGCGCCGACGAATCGAAGACCACGAGGGCGTCGCCCGGGCGGAACACCGCGCGCGCGGAGTCGGACACGGCCTCAGCGTCACCAGCCGAGCGGGACCGGTCGATCACGACCACGCGACCCTCGCCGCGCCGTTCGCGCGCAAAGCTGGGGCGCGCGAGCGCCAACCCCACGAGCATCACCATCGCGACGCGCACCGCCAGCAGCAGGAGGTCCGTGGGCCTGACCGCGCGCGACACGACGCGGGCGGGTCGTTCTGGAGCGAATCGCGCCGTCGGAAGCGGCGACGACGGCGGCCGGCGCCAGGCAAGCAGATGCGCCGCAACCGTCGCAATCGCGACAGCCGACGCGATCCAGAGGAAGAACGGAGCGGCGATGCTCACCGGGATTCCCCGCGAGCGCGGGCGGCCGCCCCGGCACCGGCACCAGCCACACGCCTAACGACACGAGACGCGGGCTCCGAGGTCAGCGCCTGCGTGAAGGTGAGCCCTTCGCCACGCCAGCCACTCGCGAGCGCCTCCCGCCACGCCGCGAAGTTCGCCAGGTACGCGGCACGAGCGTCACCCACGAACGGCCGAGCGATCGCCTCGTCCTCCGGGTCCACCGCGAGCATGGCACGCCCCGGAGGATCGAGCTCCTCCTCGGCCACCACGTGCACCGCATGCACCTCTCCACGGGCGGCGGCGATCTCGCCCGCGCGTCTCCGCACGTCGTCCGCATCGCCGAGGAAGTCGCTGATGATGACGACGCGCGAGCGCGCCCGCGTGCCGGCCAGCGCGGCGGTGATCGAGGCACTCCCCTCCGCGCGACTCGCGTCGAGTGCGCGCGCGATCTCCCCCACGATACCACGTCGCGTCCGGGGCGGCAGGTGCCTGACGCCGGCGCCGCTCACGAGCAGTAAGCCCACCGGGTCACGCGCCGTGTGCGCGACCGCGGCGAGACCCACAGCAACGTCGCACGCGAGCCGCCATTTCCCGAGCGAATCAGGCGGAAACGCCATCGACGCCGTCGCATCCACGACCACGATCGTCGGGACGATCGACCGGTCCTCGGCCAGGCGGATGTAGGCGCGGTCGCTCCGTGCGAGGAGACGCCAGTCGATCCGCTTCGGATCATCGCCCTGACGATACGCGCGGTATTCGCTGAGCTCCGGCGCCGCCCCGCGCAATCGCGAGTGGTGCGCACCGGGCATGGCGCCAGCCACGGGCCGAAGCGCCGGCCACTTCACGCCACGTATCGCGTCGAGGAGCGCTCCCCGCGACTCGGCTCTCAGTGTGTCCGAGCGTCCGTCCCGCATCGCGGCCGCTACACGCGGATGCCGCTCGATGGCGGGTGCACGTGCTTCACGACGGCAGCAACGATCTGCTCCGCCGTCACGCCGTCCGCATCCGCCGCGAAGTTGGGGAGCACCCGATGGCGCAACACCGGCAGCGCCACGCGACGCACGTCCTCCGGCGCAACGGCCGCCCGTCCGGACAACAGGGCGTGGGCCTTCGCGCCAAGCACGAGCGCTTGCCCCGCTCGCGGCCCCGCGCCCCAGCGCACGTATCGCTTCACGATCTCGGGCGGTCCGCCACTCTGGCCGTTCCCGGCGCCGTCTTCCGTCGGCGGTCGCGTCGCTCGCGCCAGCGACGCCGCGTACCGCAGGATGGGATCAGCGGCGGGCAGCTCGCGTGTGAGGCGCTGCAGCGCGCTCGTCTGACGCGCGTCCAGCACTGGCGTCAGATCCACTTCGCTCGCACCGGTGGTCGAGCGCAGAATCCCGACTTCCTCCTCCTCGTTCGGATACCCGATGCGTATGTCGAAGAGAAACCGGTCGAGCTGTGCCTCAGGCAGCGGGTACGTGCCTTCCTGCTCGATGGGGTTCTGCGTCGCCAGCACGAAGAAGGGCTCGGGCAGCCGCATGGTCTCACCAGCCGCGGTCACCCGATGCTCCTGCATTGCCTCGAGCAACGCCGCCTGCGTTCGAGGCGGCGCGCGGTTGATCTCATCGGCCAGCACGATGTTCGCGAACACGGGCCCGCGCACGAAGCGGAACGTCCGCGCCCCGGTGGCCGCGTCTTCCTCGAGCAACTCCGTCCCCGTGATGTCGCTCGGAACGAGGTCGGGGGTGAACTGGATGCGGCGGAAGTC
Organism: Gemmatimonadaceae bacterium; assembly: GCA_036741775.1. Taxonomy (GTDB): domain Bacteria; phylum Gemmatimonadota; class Gemmatimonadetes; order Gemmatimonadales; family Gemmatimonadaceae; genus JAJKIV01. The sequence continues at coordinate 56,962 of DAINRQ010000030.1, forward strand.
GAGCCGCATCGACTCCGCCACCGAGCGCACCATGAGCGTCTTCGCCAGCCCGGGCACGCCGACCAGGAGCGCGTGACCGCCGGCGAGGACCGCCATCAGGATCTCCTCGAGCACGTCGTGCTGGCCGACGATGCGTCGAGCCACCTCGTTGCGCAGCCGGACGGCCGCGGCGAGCAGGGCGTCGCGCTCCGCGGGCGGCGTGGACGCGCCCGCGTTAGGCGTCGGGCGCGTGGTCGTCAGCGGACCGGCCGCCGACGGCGGTAGGTGAGGAGGAACGTGGACCCGTCTTTCGCGCCGGCGTCCGTGAGCGACGCGCCCTCGTCGAGCACCTCGAACCCGTTCAGCTTCATGACGAACGCGTGGGCGGGGTCTCCGTCGGGCATCAAGGCGTTCAGCGCGGCGGCCTTCACGGAAAGCACCGGTTCACTGGGCGGAGCTTCCACGCGAACGAGGTCCCACACCTCTGGGCTCTGCACACGCACCGTGATGCGCTCGCCGTTATCGCCGAGGCGTACGACACCGGGCCGAGCTCGGAGCTGGGTGACGAACGGCGCGGTCACGGCGCGACCTCGCTCGCGACGGGCGGCAACGTGTCCAGGAAACGGGCGAGCTGCTGATCGAAGAGATACGTCGATCCGGTCACGCGGGTCCCCTGCCCGTCCTCGGCCGCAGTGGCAGCAACGAGAACCTCCTCGCCGCCCTGCCCGCGTAAGCTCACGTAGTTCGGCCCCTCTTTCTCCGCAAACGCCGAGTAGATGCTGTTCCGCCGCACGAAGAAGCGCTTGGCGGCGGTGATCACGTCTGACACGCCGAGGCTCGTCCGAGCTTCCTGCAGCGTGCGGCCGCTCTGAATGTTCATCCGGTCCGTTAGTGTCAGGTCGTCAGTCGTCTCCCGGCGACATGACGGGAGCCTCGTACTCCAGCGGCAGCTCGACCGTGAACGTGGACCCCTCGCCGACCGTCGAGTGCATCTCGATGGTACCGCCGAGGAGTCCGGCAAGACGCCGGGCGAGCGCCAGGCCGAGCCCCGAGCCGCCATACCGGCGCGTCGACGAGCCGTCGGCCTGGCGAAACTCATCGAATACGAATTGCTGCGCGTCCGGTGCAATGCCAATACCGGTGTCTCGTACGCGATAGACCACCCGGTCGTTGGCGAGGCCGACGCTCGCGACGATCTCGCCCTGTTCAGTGAACTTCGCCGCGTTGCCGAGTAAGCTAACGAGGATGCGGAAGATTTTCTTCCGGTCGGTCGTGATGGTGGGGAGAAGGGTCGGCGGTTCGTCCAGTCGCACCGTCACCCCGGGATTTGGCGGTGGCATGGAACCCACAGCCTCCCGCAGCGGGTCGCGCGGGTCGACGTCCTCGATGAACAGGTCGAGGTCGCCCTTCTTGAGAGTCGTCAGCTCCAGCAGGCTCTCGATGAGGTCGAGTAATCGCTCACTCGCGCGCCTCACGTGTGTGAGGTCGTTGCGCTGCCCTTCGGTAAGCGGGCCGGAAATGCCCTCCTGCATGATCGAGATGTACCCGAGGACCGCCGTGAGCGGCGTCCGCAGCTCGTGGGAGATGTTCGCGAGGAACTCGTCCTTGAGCCGCCGAGCCTGGACAACGGCAGCGTACTGCTGTTCGAGCTCCTCATTGGCCTCGAGCAGGGCAGCGTTGGAACGACGCAGCTGGTCGATCAGCAACGCCTTCTCCGCCGTGGCAGCCATCTGGTCCGCGACAATCCGCAGCAGGCCACGTTTCTCCGTGGAAAACGACTCGGCGTCGGCGAAGTAGAACGTCAGCGCGCCGAGGACTCGGCTTCCCGTCTGAAGCGGCAGGGCGATCAGTGCCCGAAAGCCGAGCTCGGACGCGACTTCCTGCCAGTCTTCGAGATCGTCGTCCGCGAAAACGTCCGACACTTCGATCGTGCGCCGTTCGCTTGCCGCCTCACCGCTCGGGCCGAACCCGAGCCGCACTCTCGTTTCGCTCAACCACGGGCGGAACTTCTCGGGCCAGTTGTGCGCGGCGCCGAGACGCATGAGCTCCGACGCTCCGTCCACGAGGTAGACCGACGCGAACGTTGCGCCGACGAGTGGACTCACGCGGTCGAGCGCGAACTGATAGACGTCCTCGGGCCGATCGGCCGTGAGGAAGGCGTGGATGACCTCGCGGACGGCAACGAGCTCACGCATCGCCTGGTCCGGGGGGGCCACAGGCGCGCGGAAGCGATCCCTGCGCGATACGGATGATCTTGGCACCGGCGGCAATTTAAAGGGAGGACGTCACTTGCGCGACCAACAGCCGAGCTTTGGACGCGCCGGCCACCAGATGTTTGTGCGAGCGGCCTCATTTGTTCCTACAAAAGGACGACGCCGGCGCCGATTCGGCACGCCGTCCCGCGTGCGCCCGTGCGTCCTGACTAGCGCTTCTTTGGCGCTGCGGCCCGAACCTCGATCCGGTGCATCAACACGCGCGGTGGCGTGTCGATCGCGAACGCGACCGCGTCCGCGACGTCATCGGCCACGATCATCCAGCTCGTGTCGCGCGGGTCGCGGAAGAAGTCCGTGGCCACCGAGCCGGGATTCACGACGCTGACCTTCACCCCCTGATCGCGCACCTCGAGCATGAGTGACTCGGCGAACCCCATGACGGCGTGCTTCGTTCCGCCGTAGCAGGTCCCGCCCACGAATGCGCTTCGGCCCGCTATCGAACCGATAATGACGATGTGCCCGCGCCCCCGCTCGACCATGCCGGGCAGGACCACGCGCGTGACGTGGTACAGCGCATTGAAGTTCACGTTCACCATCGTGTGCCACTCCTCGGGCGTGAGCTCGAGGAACGGCTTCAGGAAGCCGATGCCGGCGTTGTTCACGAGCACGTCGGCCCGCACGTCGCGCAGCGTCCGAGCTACGGCAGCCGAGTCGGCCACATCGACCACGAGGGCATCGCAGCTACCCCCACGGCTCCTGATCTCTGCAGCGAGCGTCTCGAGGTCCTCGGCCGAGCGGGCTGCGGCGACAATGTGGTGATTCGAGCTCAGGCGTAGCGCTGTCGCTCGGCCGATCCCGCGCGAGGCGCCCGTAACGAGGGCGATGTCCCTGGATTCAGTCGTCATCGCGTCACCCGCAGCATCGTGCCGTAGATGAGGCGCGTGCCGAAGTCGAGCGAACGGAGTGGAATGCGCTCGTCGTTCCCGTGCATGCGGTCCTCGTCGTCCTGGTTCATGGGAAAGGGGAGCACGCCGAACGCCTGCATGCCGAGCTGACGGAGCCGGGCGCTGTCGGTGGCGCCTGTGCTCAGGTACGGTACGGTGACCATGTCGGGGGCCAGCTCCTTCACACTCTCCGCGATCGCGCGGAAGAGCGGCGATGAGAAGTCCGACGGGGGCGCGTCCTCACCGCGGTCGGTGATCGTGAGCTGCACCATCGAATCGTTCACGACGCGCCGGAGACGCGCGACGACCGAGTCAATGGATTGCCCGGGCAGCGTGCGGATGTTGAGCGTCGCGGTGGCCTCCGTGGGAATCACGTTCGACCGGATGCCTCCGTTCACGATGGTCGCGGAAATCCCGGTGCGAAGGACGGCGTCGAAGACCGGCGTGGACGCAAGCACGCGAGCGCCACGCGCGATGCGCGAGGAGTTCCGCGACGCAACGTCAGCCATCGCGCGGCGCTCCGACGCGTCCGGCCACACGGTCGCGAGCTCGCCGAAGAAGGCCCGCGTAGTGGGGTTCACTTGCGTAGGCTCGCGATGTCGCCCGATCGCGGCCAGCGCTCGTCCAAGACGCGTGATCGCGTTCCCCGCGAGCGGGATGGACGCGTGTCCCCCAGGCCCGCGCGCCGTCACGGTGACGGTGTGCGGGACTTTCTCTGTGTTCTGCACGGCGACGTAGAGCGGCTTACCGCGCACGATGCGCGTGCGTCCACCCTCGTTCAGCGCGAACTCGGCGTCGATGAGATCGCGGTGGTTGGAAATGAGCCACCCCATGCCGTAATCGCCGCCTGCCTCTTCATCCGAGTTCGCCACGAAGATCACGTCGCGGGACAGCTTCCCTCCCGCGTCGAGCACGTGCTGTTTCAGCAGCAACATCGTTTGCAGGTTCGCCGCGAGCATCCCCTTGTCATCGATGGCGCCGCGCCCGTACAGGTACTCGCCTTTGATCTCCGCGGCGAATGGATCGACCGTCCATTTGTCCGGTTCGACGCCGACGACGTCCATGTGCCCCATGATGATCACCGGGCGTCGCGACCCGTCCCCGCGCAGCCGGGCGACGAGCGCCGCTCGGCCCGGCGCCGGCTCGAAGAGATGCGTCTCGATGCCGGCGGCCTTGAGGGTGCTGTCGAGGTACCGGGCGACGCCGATCTCGTTACCCGGCGGGTTCACGGTATTGATGCGGATCATGCGCTGCAGATGCGCGAGCGTCTCCCGCGAGACGGCGTCCCAATCGGGAGCTTGCGCGCCTGCGGGCGCGGCAGCGGTCGTCAGCGTCATGAGCAGGGCGTACCGGAATGGTCGGCGAGCAATTCGAATCATGCGTCGGGTGCGTAGGTGTGAGCCGAGCATGAAGAGTCGCATCCCCTAGAGAGCAGATCAAATGCCGCAACCGCCGGTGCGATCAGCGGCGCAGCGCTGGTTGCTGTTCGCCCGGTTGGTAGCTACAGGGTGAACAACCACGCGTATAGGGCCCGGCGCGCGCGGGCCGGTCGGAACGGCGATGGGCGCGGATGAGGCGGAAATGGCGGGATCGTGTCGGGAATCGGGAATCGGGAATCGCTTCCGGGACGCCACCGTCACTGGGAGCCGTTCCCCTCTTTCTTTCAGCCCGCTGGGGCGAGCGACCGTGCCGCCGCGCAGGGCATCTTCGTAATCCTGTTAATCCTGTCCATCCTGTCTTTTGCCTTTCGTCTTTTGCCTTTCCCGTTCTTCGCTCCGAGCGTCGGCGCGCGAGTCCGCATCGCGACCGGTCCCGGAAAACGGCAGGGGAGACAGGATGAACAGGATGGACAGGATGACGAAGATGACTCGGGCGACGGCACCGTCGCTCGCGTCAGCGGCCTGAAGAGAAGAGGGAACGGCTCTCCGGGACGGCACCGTCCCCGAGAGCCGTTCTCGCGCTCCTCCCGGCTCGTTGCGCGAGGAGTCGTCACGGCCGAGGAGCCATCCCGTTCCACCGGTCACATCCTGCCATCCTGTCTCTGCCCATACTGTCCATCGCGTTATGGTGCGGCTCGAGCCACACGCTGCCTAACGACGCTACCAGCCAGTATCAGGCGGAGAGACCGTGCTCGATAGCCTCGACCAGCGGCCCGAATGACAATCCAGCAGTACCCACCCGGCGACCAAGCTCGGAGGCGAGTTCGCGCTGCCCCTCCCCGAACAGCTCGCGGACGACCCACGGGCCCGCTCGCGGGTTTCGGTACCAATCGTCGTCGAATGTCGATACGAGCACATCCCGCAGCGCCGCCTGCAGCTGCCACGCGCGGAGGTACCGCGCGGCGTAAAAGCGGGGATCCACATCCACGAACGCGTCCGATGGCCGGTACCGGAACAGCGTGGCCCCACTGAGGATGTCGACGTACGCATCCGGCAACGAGGACCATGACACATCGCCGCCGTACAGCCGACGCTCGTACAGAAGCTTCGCCGCGTAGCGCCGCAGGAACTGCAGCTCCTCGAATGCCGCGGCGCGCCGGTAATCCCCGACCCGCGCCCCGCCTAACGCCGAGTAGCGGAGGAGCCACCCGGTGTCGTGCATGAGATGGTCGAAGAGCATGGCGTACCCCTCGGTGATCGAGTTGTCGCCGAGCCACCGGAACTCGAACGGGAGGTCGTCGCGCATGTACGCGAAGTGCAGCGTGTGCCCGAGCTCGTGCAGGAGCGTCCGGTAGTCGGTCGCGCCGCCGTGTGGGAGCAACACCAGGTAGACCTCGTGGGGGATGCGCACGGGCGCACAGAAGGCGCGCGACCGCTTCCCTGGCCGCTCCCCGAGGTCGAAGATCGCGCGTCCGTTCGCCGTTGGATCGATCCCCATCTCGCCAACCTGCCGTCGAACGACCGACTCCATGTCGGCCGCCGGAAAGTAGGGGTCGAACCGCGGCGCACGGAGCAGCGCGAGCGCGTCGGCCCGCGTGGCTTCGGCCGGGAGAATGCCAAGCTGCTTCCGCACCTGCTCACGATGCACCTCGGCCCACATCGCCTCGGTGTCCTTCAGGAAGCGGTCGCAGTCCGCCGCCAGGGCCTGAAGGTCGATCCCGCTCAGCGCCTCGAACGTCGCAAGGTATCCAGGCGCGATCTCGAGCGACTCGATGAGGTCGCGCTCGCGCTGGAGCCGCTCCGACCTCAACGGCGACAGTTCGCGGGTGACGAGCGCCGAGCGTGCTTCGTCGAGCGCGAGACGCTCGTTCCGGTCGGGCAGGGTGGCGAGGTCCACCGCAACGCGCTGATACGGCACCTGCCGACCATCGGCGAGCTGGACGACCGCGCTCGCTTCCCAGGCGATGATCCGCTCGTCCAGCTCCGCGAGTGTTCGCGACGCGTGCGCCTCGACCTGCCAGTCGAGCAGCGCCCGGGCCGCGCGCCACTCCTCGGTGCCCTCGGTCGCCCCACGAAACGCGTCACGCGTCAGCTCGAGCGCGCCCGGCCCCAGCACGTGAGAGAAGCGGTCGTAGATCGGGCGCAGCTCGGCGTTAGGCTTGTGCCCGGCGAGCGCCAGATGTTGTTCGCGAGACAGCGCCTCCATGAATCGCTCGCCGTCGGTCCGGAGCGCCGTCAGCGTGAGATCGGCCATCAGTGCAACCTCGGGTTATCGTCGCCCGGTGTTTCGACGTCAGTATGGAACCGCCCCGGCACCCTACGAAAAAACGAAGGGCACCGTGCGCTCGCCGGCTGCGCGTGTCCCCGTACGTCGCGCCTTCTCGCGACGGCGGCTCACTCAGGAGCCTCCCCCGCGCCGCCGCGGTGCCACGCTCGTTAGGCCGGCGTGATTCGCTCGCCGATGTACGCGCGCAGCTGTTCCGCCGCGACGCGGACCTGCTGCAGCGTATCGCGGTCGCGGACCGTCACCGTCCCGTCCTGCGTCGATTGCCCGTCGATCGTGATCCCGAATGGCGTCCCGACCTCATCTTGCCGGCGGTACCGCCGCCCGATCGCGCCGCCGTCATCATAGAACACGGCGAGGTCGCGGCGCAGATCGCCGGCGACGCGCTGCGCCATCTCCGGCATCCCGTCTTTCTTCACGAGCGGGAATACACCGGCCTTGATCGGCGCGAGCGCTGGCGAAAGCGCGAGAACCGTACGCCCTTCGCTCTCGCCCGGCACCTCCTCTTCGCGATACGCGTTCACGAGCACGGCGAGCGTCGTGCGGTCCGCCCCGACCGAAGTCTCGATGACGTATGGCACGAACCGGCGATTGTTAGGCTGATCGAAGTAATCGAGCTTCTTTCCCGAGTACTCCTGATGGCGGCCGAGGTCGTAGTCCGAGCGGTTGTGGATCCCCTCGATCTCCTGGAAGCCGAGCGATCCGCCGAAGTCGAACTCGATGTCGCCGGCCACGCGTGCGTAATGCGCGAGCTGCTCGTGCGGCTTGTAGCGAAGCCGATCGGATGCGAGCCCGAGCGCCTTGTGCCATTCCATGCGCTGCGCCTTCCAGTACTCGAAGTGCTCCTGATCGGTGCCGGGCTCCACGAAGTACTGCATCTCCATCTGCTCGAACTCGCGCGTGCGGAAGATGAAGTTCCCCGGCGTGATCTCGTTGCGGAATGCCTTCCCGATCTGCGCGATGCCGAACGGGATTTTCTGCCGCGTCGACTGCTGGACGTTCAGGAAGTTCACGAAGATGCCCTGCGCCGTTTCAGGACGCAGATACACCACGGCCGCGCTCTCTTCCACGGGCCCCATGAATGTCTTGAACATGAGGTTGAAGAGGCGCGGCTCGCTCAGCGTTCCTTTGCCGCCGCACACCGGGCACTGCGCTTCCGGCGTGCCCGGGTTCCCCTTGATGGCGGGATCGTCCGCGCGGAAGCGGCGCTTGCAGTTGCGACAATCGACGAGCGGATCGGTGAACCCCGCGACGTGCCCGCTTGCTTCCCACACGCGCGGATGCATGAGAATCGCTGCGTCGAGCCCCTCGATGTCGTCACGCGCGCGAACCATCGCGTGCCACCACCGGTCCTTGAGGTTCTTCTTGAGCTCGACGCCGAGCGGCCCGTAGTCCCACACCGACCCGGTCCCCCCGTAGATCTCGGAGGACTGAAAGATCAATCCGCGTCGCTTGCAGAGCGACACGAGCTTCTCCATGACGTCGGG
>DAINRQ010000031.1:0-3774 GCA_036741775.1 Gemmatimonadaceae bacterium
AACAGCGAGGTGGTGTGGCACGAGGGGAACTACCAGTCGTACATCGAGGACCTGAAGAAGCGGAAGGGTCCCGACGCGGATCAGCCGCACCGGGTGGCGTACAAGAAGCTGGTGCGTACGTAACGCGAACCTGCAACCGGCCTAACGTGACGCGAGAGCTCGGGAGCTGACGCCATGAAGATCTGGCGACGGGCTTCCGAGCTTTCGCGCGTTACGCAGGCCGCGGTGAGCGGCCTGGGAGGCGTAGTCGTTACGCGAGCTTTTCCACTGATGGCCGTTGCTCTTACGCCGGTGGTCGCGCGCGCACAGAGCGTGTTCGACTCCGTTCGAACAGCGTCCGGAGTTTGCTACGTTTGGCAGATGCCTGTTGGAGGGAGCGACTTCCCTCAGGACGCTTCGTATAGCCGGTGCGCGCTCGATCGGTTGCCAGTGCACCGAGAGACGCCCATGCCTCCGCCGCCGAGGTTCGCGACTGATGCCCGTGCCTCCTACATGGTCATCGTCAATGCCGACGGCACTGTCGACCCCGACCGTAGCCGCGGGATGACACGTGGCGGCGATACCGTCTTCTATCGCGAGGCGCTGGAGACGATCCGACGATGGCGCTTCGACCCCGGCAGGCGCGGTGGGAAGCCAGTCCGTAGCGCGTTCGCCATCGAGCTCGTGTCGGACTCGCGAGTCGACACGATTCCGTCGAGACTGGAGTGGGAGTACAGAGCGGGGCCCGTGAGCGATACGCTGCTGGGCCGGTGGGTGCGCGAAGCACCGCTGCCCGCATTCACGCAGTCGCAGGTCGACAGCGTCCACGTGGCGATGGTGCGGCGACTCGTTCGCATGCAGGTCATCCTGCCGCGGCGGGAACGGCGGTACTGCGTGATTGTCCCACGCGCGGACTCCGCTGACCAGACGCGAGCCACGCGGCTGCTGGCGCAAACGATGCCCGCACTGGCCACGTCGTTGGCGCCTAACGGGTGCGAGCGAACCCCCGGGATGCTGCGACTCGTTCTCCCACCCGTGCACCACACCGAAGGGGGGCGTGGCGTGGTGAACCCGAGTGGTGACTTCCTGGCGAACTGGCCTCCCGGCTACGACGGGAGTAGTTGGCGAGCGTGGCGAGGGCGCTGCATTGCCGACGTGCCGACGCGCACGGCGACCGTCGCCATCGATTGTGGAGTGAATCCCGACTACGCCCCTGACGAGATGCTTGCGTGGCGGGAACGGCACCCAGAGCACGGGCGTCCGAGGCCCGCGCTCGCCTATGCCGCTGGGGACTCGGTACGCGTGACGATCCTCGCGACCACGAATGGCGCGTACATGACCGACACGCTGCGGTCGACCATTCGCTCGTTACCCGAGCTCGACGAGCGTGCCGTGCGAGACGCCGATCTTCCGTGTGGTGGCTGGTCCGTGCACTCGTCGCAGGCCGGCGAGATCTACGTCGTCAGTGGTGATCCGTCGTCCGCCTCGATGTTCATCACGCAGGCGACCAGCAGACCAACGCCGGATCAGCGCGGAAGATCGATGCAGTGCGGGCCCCAGGAACCTCGGACGACACAATTCGCGGCGTTTCTGCTCGGCGGGCTCGGAGACCGGGCCACCGCGCCGGTCACGCTGTGCTACTCCCGGTGTGCGAGAGCGTACGGCCTCGATCCGGCCCGCCATACACTGGCGGAGGATGCGCACGTGCGATTTCGCGTCGCCGATCTGCGCGCCGATACTCGCATGGGTGACAATCTCATATTCCGGATCATTGTCGAGCCAGCTCCGCGGTCGTTGCTGCCGATCGTGATCATCCGATCGCAGAACCGGTGGCCGACCTCGGCATGGCTCCCGAGGAGAGTCGCGAGCAACGCGTGGGACTATACCGTCCTTCGAGCCGACGGGTTTACAGACGACGATGAGGTGTACGTGTACCTCATCGCGCGAGACAAGTAATGCCCAGGATCGGCAGGTAGCCGGACGTCGGGACCTGTCGGGGCATCGCAGGGACACGCGGCCAGCAGCAAGGCCGTTCGCGCCAACGGTTGGCAGCGCGTCATGGGTGATCTCCAGGAAAGTCGTAAGGCTCGCTAGCAGCGCTCCGCGGCTGGGCGTTCAAGCGGTCGCGGCGATCCTTGCGCTCCCTTCACCACCTGGGTGATGCGCAAAATCGCCCTCGATACCCGACACGACACGGTCGGACGTGCAGCGTCTTCGAAGGGACCCGATCGCCCGCGGCGCTGGGGATGGCGGTGCGCCCCTTGCGTTCCCGAACCGGTACCGGAATGTCGCCGGCCTCTGTCCTTCTGCTTCATGACCTCATGACCCGCATTCCGTCGCTTGCCCTCACCGTCGCTGCGCTCGCCATCCCGTGTACCCTCGCCGCGCAGACCCCTCGGCTCATCCTCGAGCTCGAGGGCGGCGCCGCCTGGCAGAGCTACAACGACGTCGAGATCCCGAACGACGGATCGGCTACGCGCTTTTCTCTCTCCGACCTCACCGGTCGGGGACCCTGGCCCGCCGGCCGCGTCTACCTAACGTGGAACGTCGGTGAGCGACACGGCCTGCGCGCACTTGCCGCGCCCTTCTCGCTCACCGAGACGGGCGTGCCCGAAGCGCCGATCGACTTCGAGGGTGCGCGCTTCGCTGCCGGCGTGCCCCTCGATGCGACCTACACGTTCAACTCGTACCGACTCACCTACCGTTACCGCGTCCGCAGAACCGAGCGCACGACGGCGTGGGTCGGCTTCACGGCGAAGGTGCGCGATGCGACCGTCGAGCTGGAGCAAGGCGCGACCGCGCGCCGCAAGGACAACGTCGGGTTCGTGCCGCTCCTGCACCTCGCCGGTGAGTGGCGCGCAGTGCCGCGCTGGCGCCTCTCGTTCGACGCCGATGCGCTCGCCGGTGGTCCCGGTCGCGCCATCGATACCGCGTTGAAGGTCGGATATGACCTCAGTAACGACTTCACGCTCCAGGCCGGCTACCGCACCCTCGAGGGAGGCGCCGACGTCGAGGAGACCTACAACTTCGCCTGGATCCACTACGCCGTGGCCTCGATCGTCTGGCGGCGCTAACCGCCGGCACTGGTTGCTCGGCTCTGCCGGGTGCGGCTACGTGAAGCTGGAGCCGCGGAGCACTGCGACGCATCCGGGTGACGGCGTCGTCGATCGCTGTCCAACGCCATGACCGGCGTCCTTCGTGACGCCGCGCCGCGTTCGCTCTCATTCGCCGGTCCGCGATTAGCACAGTTCGAGGGGATGGGATACGCGCTGCGGCGCATCCGCCGCGAGCCCGGCTTCGCCGTATTCGCCGTGGCCATGATGGACCGGGCCGTGTCACCACGTCGCTTCATCCTCGAGATCCTCGGCGCGTTCGCCGGGACGGTGCAGCTGCTCGCCGCGCTCGGGATCCACGCGGTGCTGTCGTACTCCGTGAGTCAGCGCATCCGAGAGATCGGCATTCGCATGGCGCTCGGAGAGTTGTCGGCGAGCGTTCGCCGTCGCGTTGTCGCCCGAACCCTGATGCTGGCGGGCCTGGGGGTCGTGCTCGGCGCGGCGGTCTCGCTCGGAGCCTACTGGTGACAATCCGGTACAGCCAGGACCTCGGACCTTGTCCGGCCGGGGCATCGGCCCGGATCGCACGAGGATCGTTAGGGTCCGGACCCCAGCGGGGGCGCTCTCGCCGTTCCTGCCGGATTGCATGGAGACACGCGCAGGCGTGCCGAGGCCAGTCAGGTCGTCGGCCATTGCGCCGAGGAGCGCGTCGATCGCGGGAAGTGCGTCGGCGGCCCGCACG
>DAINRQ010000031.1:3874-46571 GCA_036741775.1 Gemmatimonadaceae bacterium
CGCACGGCGAGATTCGACGGTGGCGCGCCGACCTGCCTCGCTGCCGCCGCAACGGCATCGCCGAGCACTCGCGCCACCCCGGCCGCGTCGGACGGCGGGTGCGCGATGAGGTCGACGTGGAGCGGGATGGCTCCAGCGGTGACGAGGAGCATCGCGGGTCGCGCCGATGCATCATCGCTTACGCGAGCGGCGACTGGAGCGAGGTCCGCCTCCCAGTCAACGCCGGCCCATGGCTCGTTCCTTGACGCATCGTTCTCCCACTCGGGCGATTCGGGTACACGTTCCCGTTCCTCCCGCAATCTGCGTAGCCGACCCTCCAGGGTACACTCGACGCATTGCGCGCGACACCCCGTCGGCTCGCCAGCCAGGGTCGTTACGCACGTGAGCGCGGTGGCCTAATCGGGCGGAGAGGTCGAGTCGCCCCCGAGCTCATCGGGCGCGCTACTGGTCCCGGTCGTCGAGCTCGTAGCGGCCGCTCTCGGTGTACGCGAAGTCGAGGGACGGGTCGGATACTTTTCGTTTGCAGCTGGTGACGCCCGTCGGAGCGGAGGAGAGGCGGACGATCTGAAAGCCCTCGTCCAATGCCCAGATGCCGACCTGCGGGTTTCCCTCCCGCTCGCGCGCGACCGAAGCGATCATGCCCCTACCTCCGACTACTCGACGGCCCAACGTGCGCAATCCGACGCCAACGCGACAGGACCCATCATGACCACACTGAACGCTTCGGCTGCGCGCGCGAGCTCGGCGCCGGCGGAGAGATCGGAGTTCGATCACGAGGTCGAAGAGCGTCTACTGCGCTACGCGCGCATCGACACGGAGAGCGACGAGAAATCCACGACGTCGCCGAGCACGGCGAGGCAGTACGATCTGCTTCGGCTGCTCGTGGACGAGCTCCAGTCGATCGGGGCGGACGACGTTCGGCTTACCGGCTACGGCGCGGTGCTTGCGACGATACCAGCCACAACGACCGATGCGGTCCCGACGATCGCCTTCCTCGCGCACGTAGACACGGCTCCGCAGTTCACCGGAGCCGGCGTCAAGCCGATCGTGCATCGCGCGTACTCTGGCGGTGACATCGTCCTGCCCGATAATGCGAATGTCGTACTGTCCCCGGGGCGGTATCCTTACCTCGGGACGAAGGTCGGGGATGACATCGTCACGGCCAGCGGCACCACTTTGTTAGGCGCCGACGATAAGGCCGGTGTCGCGATCATCATGACGGCGGCTCGTCACCTCGTTGCGCATCCGGACGTGCCGCACGGCCCGATTCGCATATGCTTCACGCCGGACGAGGAGATCGGACGGGGGGTTCACGCCAATCTGCCGGAGGACCTGAAGGCCGACGTCGCGTACACGCTCGACGGGGCCGAGCTCGGCGAAGTCGTCTACGAAACCTTTTCGGCCGACAAGGCACTCGTGCAGGTGCAGGGTGTCTCGATTCACCCCGGGTATGCGAAGGACACGCTGGTCAACGCACTCCATCTAGCCGCGAAGATCATCGACACGTTGCCGCATGTCACGCGCACGCCTGAGACCACATCCGGCCCAGAGGGATTCATCCACTTGTACGAGATGAGCGGCACAGCCGCCGCGGCGGACCTCCACTTCATTCTGCGCGACTTCGAGCTGGACGGGTTGGCCGCACACGGCGATCTGTTGCAGAAGGTCTGCGCCACGGTGGGAGCGACCGAGCCGCGTGCCCGGATCACGTGCACGATCACTCGACAGTATCGCAACATGCGGTACTGGCTCGAGCGCGACATGCGTCCGGTCGAGCTGGCGTTCGAGGCGTGCCGGCGCATGGGTATCGAGCCCATCTCAACGCCGACGCGCGGCGGCACTGACGGCTCGCGCCTGACCGAAATGGGGGTGCCGACGCCGAACCTGTTTACCGGCATGCAGAACATTCACGGACCGCACGAGTGGGTCAGCGTGCAGGACATGGCCCGGGCCACGGGCGTGTGCATCAAGCTTGCGGAACTTTGGAGCGCGGCGAGAACAGCGCACCGGCCAACGGTCGCGGCAGGACCGGGATGACCTCGTTGAAAACGAGTCTGTCGGTCATCACGCCACTGACCGGGCCACGCCGAGTGAACAGCCGAGTGGCCACCGCGTTGTCACCATAGACGCGGGCCACGATCTCGCGCTGATTCACACCCTCATGCCGCGGCGCGGACGTCGTGATGGCGTTGCTCGTGGGCCGCGAGGCTGCGATAGTCCGGGCATGTGTGTCCTCGCAATCGCCTGGCGCGCCCACCCGCGCTGGCACCTGGTCGCGGCCGGCAACCGCGACGAGCTCCATGCCCGCCCCGCGGACCCGCTGGCGCGATGGGACCGGCCGGATCACGTGCTCGCGGGGCGGGACCTGCAGTCGCGCGGCACCTGGCTCGGTGTCTCCGAGCGCGGGCACTTCGCCGTGGTCACCAACCTCAGGGGGCATGGTACGCCCGAGGGAGGCCGCGTGTCGCGCGGAGCGCTGGTGACGGCGGTCCTGTCGGGTGAAGGAAAGTACGCGGATCCTTCCGATGCCGAGCTCGCGGACTTCAATCCGTTCAACCTGATCGTCGCCGGTCTCGAACACGCCAGTTTCTTCTCGAACCAGCCGGCGAGCGCTCGCTGCATCCTGGCGCCCGGGATCTACGGGTTATCCAACGGCGCCCTCGACGAGCCCTGGCCCAAGACGATGCGGCTCAAATCCCGCCTCCTCGAGTGGATCGTCCGGGGCATCGATGCGCCGGAGGCCCTGCTCGAAGACCTGCGTGAGGACACGCTCCCCGACGTTGGTGTTCACTCCGCCGTTCCGTCCGACGTGCCACTGGAGCCGCCGCTGTCTCCGATCTTCATCCGCCAGCCGGTCTACGGGACGCGATGCAGCACCGTGGTGGCCATTGACCATCAGGGGCACGGGGTCATCATCGAGCGCCGCTATTCACCGGCGGGCGAGGCGACGGGCGAGACCGCACTTCGCTTCTCCTGGCCCATGTGACCCGCCCCGAAACGTTCAGCGCTGTGTGCCCCGCGCCTCCAGCACCAGCGCCATCTTCCGCTCGTACAGTCCGCGCTCCAGCCCAACCGGATACCGGTGCGGGTTCACGAGCCGCTTGACCCCTGCGTGGAACCCCGCCAACTCTCGCCGCGCTCTCTCCTGAGCAGCTGACAGCGGCTCCGCCTCGTGCAATCGCACGCCGGCGCGCATTGCCGGCCGGAGCAACAGGTTGTGCGGGCAGTCAGCGGCGAAGCGCTTGCGGCGCGTCGGGTCGAGCGGATCTACCATCGTCGCGTCGCCCGGTGCGAGCGGACTCAGCTCATCGATCAGCATGTCGCCCGCGAAAGTCGCGCGCGACGCATCCGCGTTCGTCTCGTGATATCGGCGAACCTGAAGCAGCCCCGGGTTCGTCGTCTTCACCGCCTGCTCCGAGACCTTCACCCTTGGCAGCCACTCGCCGCTCGCATCACGGATCGCGGTGAGCTTGTACACGACGCCGAGCGCGGGCTGGTCGTACGCGGTTGCGAGGCGCGTACCGACTCCCCACACGGTGATCTCGGCCCCCTGCTGCTTGAGACTCGTGATCACGTGCTCATCGAGCTCGTTGGTCGCGAGGATCTGTGTGTCGGTAAAGCCGGCGTCATCGAGCAGTCGCCGCGCCTCGATGCTCAGGTACGCGAGGTCTCCGGAGTCGAGGCGAACGCCAAGCAACCGGTGGCCCTGCGCGCGGAGGCGGCGCCCGACCTCGATGGCGTGCCTCACGCCGTCGAGCGTGTCGTAGGTGTCCACGAGGAACACAACGTTGTTAGGCATCGCGTCCGCGTACGCGGTGAACGCCTCGAGCTCGTCGTCGAAGACCATCACCCAGCTGTGTGCGTGTGTCCCTTTCACCGGGATGCCGAAGCGCTGCCCCGCGAGCACGTTCGAGGTGGACGTACAGCCACCCACGAACGCCGCTCGGCTCGCCGCGAGCCCCCCGTTAGGCCCCTGTGCACGCCGCAGCCCGAACTCGATCACTTCACCACCGTCCGCCGCGAGGCACATGCGCGCGGCCTTTGTCGCGACCAGGGTGGGAAAGCCGATGTGTGTGAGCAGCGCAGTCTCCACGAGCTGCGCCTGGAGCAGCGGGCCACGCACGCGCACCAGCGGCTCGTTCGGAAACACGACGGTTCCTTCGGCCACCATGTCCACGTCGAGCGCGAGCTGCATCGAGCCGAGCGCGTCGAGGAATTCTCGCGGGAAGAGGGGTGACGCATCTGCGCCGCGGAGCGTGGCGAGATAGGCGAGATCTTCGTCGGTGAATCGCAGCCCTTCGAGGTAGTCCAGCGCGGGCTCGAGTCCGCAGGCTACGGTGTATCCGCCGCGGAAGGGAGCGGTCCGGAAATACAGATGAAAGGCGGCCTCCTGCTCGGCGCGCCCTTCGCGCCAGTAGCCGAGCGCCATCGTGAGCTCGTACAGGTCCGTGAGGAGTGCGGAAGCACCGGGTTCGGCGGCATTCATGGGTTGCGGAGTCGATTTCGCGATGTCGATTTCGTCGCGGCTCGTTCGACGTCAGGATGGAAGCCGTCGTAAACTGTCCGGGCTCATCCCGGCGAACCATACCCTGAGGATTTCATGGCCCGCGTCAGCACGTACCTCAACTTCGCGCGCTCCACCGAGGAGGCGTTCACCTTCTACCGCTCTGTCTTCGGCACCGAGTTCTGCGGGCCGATCATGCGATTCAGCGACATCCCGACGCAACCAGGTCAGCCACCGCTCGCCGAGGCGGACAGGAACCTCGTGATGCACGTCGAGCTTCCCATCCTGGCTGGCCACGTGCTCATGGGAACCGATGCCCCGGAGTCGATGGGTTTCACGCTCACGCAGGGGAACACGGTCACGATCAACCTCGAGCCGGACACGCGTGCCGAGACTGACAGGCTGTTCGCGGCACTCGGGCAGGGCGGGAAGGCCGATATGCCGCTCCAGGAGATGTTCTGGGGCGACTACTTCGGGATCCTCGTCGACAGGTTCGGGATCCGCTGGATGTTCAACTGCAGCAGCAAGACCTAGCACTCTGGACGGCCGGTGCTTCACTGCGGAGGACAAGCGCAGTCAGGACAACGGCGGAATGGGATGCGGAGCGTGGCCTTCGCGCAAACGTTGCCAATTGGCGGCCAGCTCCGCCTGGTGCAGGTCGCGCCATTCCAGCACGAGCCTCAACGGTCGTCCCGGGAAGCGGCCAGTGACTACACCCTCGTCGATCGTCACCGTTACCTCATACTCGCCGTAGACCGCGTGGAAATGAGACGGCGCGTGATCGTTCGCGAGCATCCGGATGACGATGCCGAAAAATCGGCTGATTTCTGGCACGTGCGCGATGTACTTCGACCGGCCTTGCCAGGCATCATCGATCGCACGTTCAGCAAATCCTTTTGACGCGAGGACACGCTCGTATAGCGTCTCCGGTGCCCAATCGGCTCCGTTAGGCCAGGTGACCGCGCCGTCTTCGACGGTCGCCTGCGCGAACATCTCGGGGTCGCGTATCGGCGCGAAAAGTTCGCCCTCCAGCCCGTCGGTCAGGTCGACCTCGCCCTCGACACCGTCGCTGAACTTCAGCCACAGCACGTGACCGCGAACGTACCGAACTGCCGCGACACGTGGCAGAAGGTCGCGGACCATCTACAGCGCCGCGACCGCGGCCCGCCAAACGTCAGGGTCACCGAGCCGCACGGCGGCATCGACACCGACGTTCTCGAGCAACAGGCCGAGCAGGAGCAGTCGGTCCTCCTCGTCCCAGAACAACCGGCCCTCGATCATCTCGAACTTCTCGGGCGTGAGGTCGAGGCGCTCCATCGCCTCGTCGCCGGCCCACGCCCGCCCTTCACGTCGAATGTCCCAGTCTACGTGACGCATGGTGCCTCCGTGGCTCGTAGCCGAGCCTACGCTCGGCCAGTGCGCCGAGTCAAGCGGCGAGGGACGAGCCTGCGTCGAGGGATCACGCGACGAGGGTTGACATCGGCCCTCTATTGTAACAGTATGTGTTACATGGCACGCAGCACCCGCTTTTCCGTCGCGCTTCACGTCCTCGCCCACCTCGCTCGCTCGCGCGAGCCGCGCACGTCCGAGGACCTCGCGGCGTGCGTCGAGACGAACCCCGTCGTCGTGCGCCGAACGCTCGCGGGGCTTCGCGAGGCGGCGATAGTGACGTCGTCTCGCGGGACCGGAGGCGGGTGGCTGCTCGCCCGCGACGCCGCCGACATCACCCTGCGCGACGTGTACGCCGCGCTCGGGGAGCGTCTCCTGCGCGGGATCGACGTCGCCGGTTCGCGTGGCGCGCGCTGCCGCATTCAACGGGCAGTCGCGGGGACGCTCGACGCGTTTCTCGACGACGCCGAAACGCTGCTCGCCGCGCGTCTCGACAGCATCACGCTCGCCAGCCTCGCCGCGCAGGTCTACGGCCGCGAGGTCGGCGCCTGACAATGACTCATCCGCTCCCAATGCCGTATGACGAACGCCAACTATGACGCCATCGTAGTCGGGGGAAGCTGGGCCGGGCTCTCGGCCGCCATGCAGCTCGCGCGGGCGCGCCGGCGCGTGCTCGTGGTAGACACCGGCCAGCCCCGCAACCGATTCGCACACACATCACACGGCTTCCTCGGCCAGGATGGCCGGACGCCGGCCGATATTCTCGACACGGCACGCGCCCAGGTCCTGGCGTACCCGACGGCCGAGTTCCGGGCCGATGAGGCGATTCGGGCGACGCCGAGGGACGACGAGCCTAGCGCCGACTTCGAGATCGGTCTCGCGTCCGGGGCAACGGTGCGGGGGCGACGGCTAGTGCTCGCGACGGGCGTCGTCGACGAGCTGCCTGACGTTCCAGGACTGCGCGAGCGCTGGGGAAGGAGCGTTCTGCACTGCCCCTACTGCCACGGGTACGAAGTCGCCGGCAGACGGCTCGGCGTGATGGCGGTGAGCGAGACGAGCATGCATCAGGCGCTGCTCCTCCCCGACTGGAGCAATAACGTCACGCTATTCACGAACGGCGCGTTCGATCCGACGGACGAACAGCGCGCTACGCTCGCCGGCCGGGGTGTCGTCCTGGACCCCCGGCCGCTCGTCGAGGTCGTCGGTGACGGCGAGCGTCTCGCCGGCGTTCGAGTGGCGGGCGATGACGGAACGGAGGTCGTCGCTCTCGACGCCCTCTTCACCGCGTCCCGCACGCGAATGGCGAGTCCGCTCGCCGAGGAGCTTGGATGCGCGTTCGACGATGGGCCGTTCGGTCCCGTGATCCGCACTGATGCGAAGAAAGAGACGACCGTTCCTGGCGTCTACGCTGCCGGAGACGCCGCGCGCGTGCCGCATAACGCGACCTGGGCGTCCGCCGATGGCGTGACAGCGGGCATCTACGCGCACCAGTCACTCGCGCTAGTCGCCGCGTAATGTGACCGCAGGGTCGACCGCGGCGGCGCGTCGTGCCGGAATCCACGCCGCGGCCGCCGCCACGACGATCACCCCGAGCGACGCCACCACCGTGACCGGGCCGAGCGGCACGCGCGGGATCTCATCGTCGAGAAGCTCCATGAGCGCTCGGAGACCGATCAGACTGAGCGGAAGGCCGAGCGCGAGCCCAATGACGCCCAGCCGCAGGCCATCGCGGACGAACCGCCCGACGATCTGACTGCCACGCGCTCCGACCGCCATGCGCACCGCGATCTCGCGCGTGCGCTGCCCGACGGAGAACGCCACGACTGCGTACAGGCCGATGGCCGAAAGGAAGAGGGCGATCAACCCCGCGGCCGTGACGGCCGTCGTGATCAGACGGAATCGTCGGATGTGCTCGTCCTCGATCTCGCCTAACGTCCGAATCCTGGCAGGCGTGTCCGGCGCGACCTCCAACATGATATCGCGGATCGTCGGGACGACTGACTGCGCCAGACCCGATGTCCGAACCAGTACGGCGCCAGCCGCCCGCGTGGTATCGGGCGGAAGATAGACACGGTAGTTCTCTCCGGGCGTTCTCGTCTTCGTCGCCGGGTCGTCGATCACCCCAACGACAACGAGCGTGCGCGCCCCGCCCACGGAGTC
The DNA here is from genome assembly GCA_036741775.1 of Gemmatimonadaceae bacterium. GTDB lineage: Bacteria > Gemmatimonadota > Gemmatimonadetes > Gemmatimonadales > Gemmatimonadaceae > JAJKIV01. The sequence continues at coordinate 11,928 of DAINRQ010000031.1, forward strand.
GGTGGCTGCCTGCAACCGCCGCCCGATCGGATCGCCCCCGCCCCAGAGTCGCCGGGCGAGGTCCGCACCAACGATGACCGGACTCTCGGGCGCAGGCGAGTCGACCGCGTTGACTTCGGTTGTCGCGAACCGTCGGCCGCGCACGAGACGGATGCCCTTGACGTCGAAGTACTTCGACGCCGCCATGCTGCTGCTCAACGCGACTGCGTCCGGCGCGACGCCGCCGACACGATCGTCGCGATGGACCATGTACGTCCCGAGATCCCGCGCGCCGCCCCAGTCGATTGCCGCATCCTCGATGCCCGGAGTGCGTTCGAGCCGCTCGAGCAGACGATTCATCGTCACCCGCGACTGCTTGCGACGCTCCTCCTCGGCGCGCGGTGATCCCGGGATCGTCGCCGAAACGCGAGGGCTGACCGAGATCAGCCGGTCGGCAAGCTCGGTCCGGCGCAGCTCGAACTGCGTCACGAGGAACAGCAGCACCGCCGCCAGCACGACCGTCAACGGCTGCGTGAAGGCGACCTGCGCGACCACGAGCCCACGCTGCAATCGCCCTCGCGCGGCGGCGATCGTTCCGGTCGAATCGCGCAGCGCACCTGCGAGCCCGAGACGCGTGGCGTGCAGGGCGGGCGAGAGCCCGAACAGCACACCCACGGCCAGGGCGACGCCGAACGTAAACGCGATCGCCGGCCAGGTGATCCCCACCTCGAATGGCATGCCGGGGATGAACATCGTGACGCCCCGCAACGTGACCCATACCGTGCTGAGCGCGCCGGCGCCGGCAATCGACGCGAGCAGTGCGCTCTCGGTCAGCAACTGACGAATCAACCGCGGGCGAGCGGCACCTAACGACAGACGAATCGCGATCTCCTGACGCCGCGCTGTCGCGAGCCCCGTGAGCAACGCGCTCACATTCGTGCAGGTGATGAGGAGGACGAGCAGCGCGAGCAGCCCGACCGAGACCGACATGAGCCTGATGTCGCGATCGAACATGGGGTCGCTGTTCGCGGCGAGGAGCGGCACCACGTCCGCTGAGGGCTCGACCTGATCGAGCGCCTTGTTGGATGCCGCGGTCCTCGCGGCGACTGCCGCCACGGCAGCACTCGCTGCCGACGTGGGGATCCCCGCCCGGAGTCGGCCAACCGCACGGAACCCGCGCGACGATGCATCGGACAATACCAGTCGCTGCGCCGCGAGTGGCATCCACAACTGAAAACTGGCATACCCGGGGAAACCCACGAATCGCTCCGGCGCCACGCCCACCACGGTAACCGGCACACCGTTCACGACCACCGTGGAGCCGATCGCGTTCGGGCTCCGAGCGAAGAGCTGTTCCCAGGCGACGTGGCCGATGACCGCGACCGCCGCAAGCGCCGGGTCATCGTCCGCGAGTGCCGGCAGGCCGGGGCCGAGTTGCGGGCGGACGCCGAGGACAGAGAAGTAATTCTCCGTCACGAAGCTCACTCGCCCCTCGAGGCCGCGGCGCCTCGTGTCATCACCGACGCCGAGCGCGACCATCGCGTCGGACCATCCGGCCACGGCCGTGAAATGGTCCGTCAGCCTCCGGTACTCGAGAAATTCGTCGTCGGCGAAGATACGGAACACGCGCCCACCGGCACCTGCGTCCTGGCTCCCGCGAATGCGCACGAGATGACCGGTGAGCGTCACGCCGGGTGGCGCTCGAAAGGCGTAGGCGTGGACGTAGGAGAAGAGCAGGGTACTGATGGTCATGCCGCCGATCAGCACCGCGAGCATCGTCGCAGTCGTCCCGAGTTGCCGGACGAAGTGGCGTAGCGCGAACTGGCAGTCCGCCCGCAGCGTGTCCACCCACCCCGACCCCCTTGCGTCCCGGGCTTCCTCCTGCAGGTAGGCGACGTTCCCGAACTCCCGGACGGCCGCGTGTCTGGCGTCCTGCTCGGGGAGGCCACGCGCGATGAGCCGGGATGTCGCGCGCGTGAGATGGGCGGCCATCTCTTCCTGCATCTCCCGCTCGAGCCGTCGTCGCATGACGACGGAGCGCGCCCAGAGGCGGACACGGTGCAACACCTCGGCTGACCTCCTGGCGTCGCCCGGTCGCGGGCGACATGGTGAACGGCGGGCGCTCGTACACTAGCCTGTCTAGTGGTAGAGTATTGACCCCTACCACTAGACTGTCAAGTGGAGATAAGCCGTGGTCCCCGGCCAGCTCAGGCGGTCGCGACCGGTGCCGGCGTGGACACCGATGGTGTGCCCGCCCGGCTGCCCGCGTGGGATGTCGCCCACGTGAGCGCGTAATCGGCGACCTGCTCCCACCCCGGCTCGCCGCACGTCCAGTGTGAGCGCCCAGCGAACTCGTGGTACTCGGTTACAGTCGCGTCGGTGTAATGCTTCGCGTTGGACCGATTCACCGATGGCGGCATGATGTGGTCGGCGCCACCTCCGATGAACAGCAGCGGGGCGCGGTTCGGGTTGTTGTAATCGACCCACGTTTCCTGCGGACCGGGCGTGATGTTCGCGAACACGCCGTATGCCCACACCCACTTCGCCGGCGCCGGAATGTGGTAGCGCTCGTACACTCGCAGAGACGCTTCCTCGCTCAACGTGTTCGTGAAGGCGTAGCGGAATTCCTCCGGCGAGAAACCAACGGCCTTGGCGTGGTTCAGCGGGTTTCGAAGAATCGGGAAGAGTGACTTCAGCTGCGACGGCGGGTTGACGTACACGCCTTCGGTGGGCGCGGAGTTGATTACCACGCCAGCGGCGCCGAGCCCACGCGCGAGGAGAAGCTGCGTGAGCGTCCCGCCGAACGAATGCCCCATGATGATGGGCGGACGGTCGAGCGCGTCGATGGCACGCGCGAGGTGATCGACCGTCTCCGGAACGGTGAGGTTCGCGATGATCGACGGATTCGCGCGCAACGCCTCGACCTCGACCTCGAAGCCCGGATAACCGGGTGTCAGTACCCGGTATCCGCGCTGCTCGTAGTACGGGACCCATTCCTCCCAACTCCGCGGCGTCATCCAGAGCCCGTGGACGAGCACGATGGTGTTGGGCGCATCGGTTGGTGTCTTCATGAATTCGCTCCTCGTTCGTGTTGGTCGGGCTGGACCATGTTACGAGGTGAGCGCGGGCAGCGCCTCGGACGACCGGACAATCTCCTCCTACCTCTGTGGAGGTAGAAGCGGGCTCGGCATCGCCCGACGGAAAGTCTCGTCGTTTCCTGACGCTAAGCGGCGGGGACGGTCGGCAGCGACACCGACACTTCGGTTCCTTCGCCGATCCGGCCGGTGACTCGCACGGTTCCACCTGCGCGGGCTGCGCGCTCGCGCATGCCCGCCAGCCCCCAGTGGCCGGGCAAGCTGGCCCCGCCACTCGCATCGGGCGCATATCCACGTCCGTCATCCGCTACCCTGACCTCTACGCGGTCGGGGTGGTACGTGAGCTCCAGACGTACGAGCCGCGCGTCGGCGTGACGTACGGCGTTGACGACGGCTTCGCGCGCCACGCGGAGCAGCGTCGTTTCGAGCAGGGGAGAAAGCTCGCGCGCGTCGCCGTGCACGGCGATCCGCGTGTCCACCGAAGTGCCGGCCACTGCGTCGCGCGCCGCGCGCTCGAGCGCCGCGACGAGCCCACCCTCGGTCACGGGTACGTCGCGGAGATCCCAGATCATCATCCGCGCCTCACGGAGCGCCGCATCCGCGCTCGTCAGAATCGTCGAAAGGCTCTCAGCGGCACGGGGCGGCGCGGGGCCCATTTTCCGCTGCAACGCTTGCAGTTGCAGCGTAATCCCCGTGAATCCGCTCAGGAGCGTGTCGTGCAGCTCACGCGCGACGCGCGCGCGCTCCTGGAGCGTGGCCTCGAATCGCGCCCGCAGATGCGCCTCGCGCTGGCGTGCACGGGAGCGCTGCCAGCCAAACGCGCCGCCCGAGACAAGCGCGGTGAACGCGAGCAGCGCGAACGCGACGAACCAGTACGTCTCGTACCACGCGCGGGCCACCGTGAACTCGACCGATGCCTCGTTCGCTCCAGGCACCCCGTCCTCGTTCCACGCCCTGACGCGGAACTGGTATCGTCCAGGACGGAGTTGCGTGTAGGACGCGACGCGTGACGCGCTGCCGTCGACCCACTGACGGTCTGCGCCGACGAGTCGGTACTCGAGACGAACGCGCTCGGGTACCAGAAGTGCGGTGGCGGTAAAGCGGATGTCGACGCGATCGGGATTGGACGCGAGCTCCAGCGAACCTTCACGCATGGGCCGCCCGCGTACCACACGAGCACCCGCCACGGCGATTTCCTCGATGTGGACGCGCGGGGCGATCGCGTTAGGCATGAGTGTCGCAGGATCCACGGCAGCCAGCCCGCTCGGCGTACTGAACCAGATGCGCCCGGCGCGGTCCGCGACGGCGGGCCCGAACAGCATCCGTCCCGCCCGCGCCACGGTAAGCCCGTCGAGCGCGCTGAACCTCTGTGGCTGCGGACCAGGGCCGCCTCGCGGTACCTCGAGGCCGGCGTACGACAGCCGCGCGATGCCCGACCCGCTCGCGAACCACAGCGCCGACGCGTGCGGCACGATCGTCGGCGTTGCGCCACGAAGGAGTCGCGTGAGCTCGCGACTGGCGAACGCGCTCGCTTTCCCGTCGGCAATGCGGATGAGTGCCCCGCTCTCGGCGCCCGCACCCCAGAGGGTGTCGCCGGGACCAGCGGCCAGGACCGACAGCGGCTCGCCAAGTCCCGAGCTGGCGTCGACGCTCGCAAGAACGCGACCCTCGCTCGCGGCGACGATGAGCGCCGTGTCCGCGAGTGCGACCCACACGTGGCCGCGGCCATCTTCCGTGATAGCCGCGACGCCACGTCGCGCTCCACCGGCGAGCGCGAGCGGACGGAAGCGTCCATCACGAACGCTTCCAAACTCCGCAGGCTCGAAGCCCATCCAGACCGTTCCATCCCGAGTCGCGTGCGCCACCGTCGGGCGACCGGGCGGTCTCCGGTCAATCGCGAGGGGTTCGAGCCGCCCGTTGCGATGACGTGCCAGCGCCCCCCTGTTGTGAAGGAGGATGACGCCATCGCCCGGCAGCGCGGCGAAGGGGGTGTAGAATCCCTCCGATGGCGGATTCGTCACCCGGGCGACCGATGCCCGAAGCCGTTCGACAACGCGCGACGGATCCAGCTTCTGCACTACGTTCGGTGAGGTAGTGCTACTCACCCACAGGCTGCCGTCGCCGTCGAGTTGTAGCGTCGCAGGTGAGGTCAGCGGTAATCCGTTGCGCGCGCTGATGGTGACGAACGGCGCGGCCCGCAACCGATCGAGTCCCGCGTCCGTGGCCACCCAGAGACTCCCTTCGCCGTCGAGCAGCACGCGGTTCACCGCATCGCTCGAGAGTCCATCCTGCTCGAGTAGTCGATCGGTGCGGCCGTTCTTCCAGCGCACGAGACCAGTCCCGCGCGTGCCGGTGATGAACGAGCCGCCAGGCAGCTCGACGATGCTGGTCACGGCGAGGCGTGAAGTGTCGCTCGCCTCGACCGGGCTCCACCGACCGTCGCGCATACGGTACAGCGTTCGTGCCTGGACCCAGAGCGCGCCGTCCGCGGCGTGATGCAGTGGTCGAGCAGGGCCGCTCCACGTGCTGTCAGGCCGGTAGCTCGCGACCTCCCGTCCCGCAACGTGCCAGAGCCGTCCGCTGAACGTGCCGATCCACAGCCCGGTTCCTGTATCGCGGATGATTGCCGCGATGCCGTCCCGGGGAACCCCGGGCGGTAGGTCCGGGGGAATGAGACGTCCTTCGCGCAACTGGTAGAGTCGCCCACGAAGGCTACCTAAAACCCACAACTGTCCGGTACCATCGCGCACGACTTCGTTGATGCGACCGACCGCAGAGTCGTGGGGAAGAACGACCTCGAAGTCGCCGTTCGAGTAGCGGACGAGACGTCCATCGGGAGGAGCGACCCAGAGTGCGCCGTCGGCGTCGGAGAGCAATGGCAAGGTCAGGCCCGCGGACATATCGCGAGCAGCCGCCGGGTGCGTGTCGTCGAGCGTCGAGTACGACACGCCCGTCGTTCGGAACACATCGTCGTACGTGCTGTCCATGCCCACGAAGCGAACGCCGTCGAATCGCACGAGCCCATCGGCGGACCCAAGCCAGAGATATCCGTCGCCACTCCGCGCGAGGCGACGAACACCGGACGCCGGTACCCCGTGTCGCGCCGTCCAGTGATCCTGCTGGAGGTGCGCCAGTGGGCGGTCGATGGCCTGCGCCGAGGATGCGCTCGGGGCGAGCGCGATGAGCACGGTAATGGCTCGGCCCAGTGCCATCGACGCACGCGAGCGATCGAGGAGCGCCATGCGGTAGGTTCGTGCCGGTTCAGTCGATCCGGATGAACCCGCGTTGCGCGGCGACCGTGACGGCCTCCGTACGGTCGCTGGCCTCGAGCTTCTGGAGGATGTTCTTCACGTGCACTTTCACCGTGCCTTCAGTGCGTCCGATGATGCGCCCAATCTCGGGATTGCTGAAGCCCTTCGCCAGCAGCGCCAGCACCTCGAGCTCGCGGGGGGTGAGCGCGATCCGGGGCGTGTGCTCGGCCAGTCGTGCGGCGATCGGGCCGGGGATTCCGCGCCGGCCGCTGTGCACCGTGCGCACGACGCCAAGGATGTCGGTACGAAGCATGTCCTTGAGCAGGTAGCCCTTGGCGCCCGCCTCGAGCGCGCGGTAGATGTCCTCGTCACCGTCGTACGTCGTGAGCATCACGACCCTGGCGTCGGGGAACTCGGCGAGGATCGCGAGTGTCGCGGCGAGGCCGTCCATCACGGGCATCTTGAGGTCCATGAGCACGATGTCTGGCCGATGTGCCCTGTACATCTCGATCGCCTCCTCGCCGTTCGACGCCTCGGCGACGACGCGGATGTCGGGTTCGGTCTCGAGGACAGCCGCGAGTCCGGCCCTGATCAGCGGGTGATCATCGGCGGACAGGACCGTGATGGAGGTATCGCGAGCCATCTGGCGTATCGATGTCGGATCCACGGCGCGCCTCCCACGGTGTGCGGCTTCCACCATACTACGCGGATGGGCGGCGCGCGTACCTCTACCGAGGTAAGTCCGGGCGCACCCACGCGCGACCTGGCATGGTAGATTTGCCGCGACCGAGTCGAAACTGGAACCAGGAGACATGCGATGTCGATGATCAGCGAGGCCCTGAACGCGCAGATGAACGAGCAGATCGGCCACGAGTTCGGCGCCTCCCTGCAGTACGTGAATATCGCGGCGTACTTCGATGACGCCGGGCTGCCGGTGCTCACCCAGCACTTCTTCCGGCAGGCGGAAGAGGAGCGCGAGCACGCGATGAAGTTCGTTCGCTACATCCTGGACGCCGGTGGTCGCGTGAAGATCCCGGCGATTCCAGCCCCGCGCAACGAGTTCTCATCGGCCGAGGAGGCCGTTGGCCTGGCGCTCGAGTGGGAGTACACGGTCACGAAGCAGATCAACGCGCTGCTCGATCGAGCGACTGGCGAACGCGACTACGTTGCCCACGACTTCCTCGAGTGGTTCGCGCGCGAGCAGCTCGAGGAGGTCTCGAGCATGGACACGCTGCTCAAGATGATCCGGCGCAGTGGCGAGTCCGGGCTGATGCTGGTCGAGAACGCGCTGGCGTCCGGCACGGCGTTGAGCCACGGCGGCCCGGACGCGGAAGACTAATCGGGGTCGGAGTCGAATATCATCGTTTCAACGCCATGGCGTTGAAACGATGATATTCGACTCCGACCCGAGTTACCGCGAGATACCGGCCGCCTTCTTCCGCGCCTCGGCCACGAGATCGGTCGCGCGCTTGTCCGCCTCGCTGATGATCTGATCCGCGCGATCGTTCGTCTCCTTCCGGAGCCGGTCGGCCGCTGCGCGCGCCGCCGCCTGGGCGAGCGGGTTCGACGCCCGCGCGACCAGGGAGTCTGCCCGGGCATTGCCTTCCTGCCTGACGCGGTCGGCCAGCCGCTGCGCCTCGTCGCGGATGGCCGCCGCCCGTTGCTCGGCTTCCGCGATGAGCCGTTCTGCTTCGGCCTCCGCCCGGCGGCGCGCCTCGGCTGCCGCCGAATCGGCTCGCGCCTTCACTGAATCCACCCGCTCGGCGACTTCTTCCCGCACCGCTTCCTTCACCTGCTCACCCGCCGACGCCACCACGTCACCGAGGTTCGTCTGGATCGTGGGGTTCGTCAGCGTCCCGCCGACCCTCACGTCGAGCTCGACGGAGTCTGCCGCCTGCAGGTCGATCCCGGTCCGCCCGGCGCGCGAGACGAGCCCCGCGATCACACGGTTCGCGTCCGCGCCGAGCGCGGCCCGCGGCAGCTGGAGGCCTAACGTGTACTGCAGCGACTGGTCGATCCCGTGCGAGCCCGCTACACGAAGCACGGACTGGCCCACGCCGACGGTGAAAGGATTCACGTGCACGCGCCCGTCGCGGATCTGAAGCGACGCGCGAAGGGCATCGAGCGTCGGATTCCTGAGCTGGTCGATCTTCAGGACGTCGGCCAGCCGCACCATCACGGGGAACCCCTGCAGGATGAGCTCCGACGTCTGTAGCGATCCCCGGCCCGTGAGCACGTTGAACAGCGGGGTCATGTCCTTGCCGAGCGCGCCGGTCAGGTGAAGATCGGTGGAGACGCTGCCGCGCGCGTAGCGAGCCACCGGGGCCAGCACCTGCACCGTCGTCAGCGCGGCGAACGCGGACGGGATGTCCACCGACTTCAACTGCATGTCGACGTCGAACGTCGGCTTCGCGACGTCGGTGGTCTCGTAGAATCCGGTCACGCTGAACGCACCGCCGAGGGTGTTCATCGTGAACCGCTCGAGGGTGGCGCGGTCATCCTTCACGCGAAGTCCACCGCTCGCGTTGGTCATGGTGAGCTTGCCGTAGATCAACTCGTCTACGGTCGCGTTCAGGGCGATGTCGATGTTCCCGGGAACGGGAATCACCTCGAGGCTGTCGTCGTCCGACTGCCACTCGTTGAGGTCGAAGTGCCGACTCGCGAACGTCGCGCTGCCGCGGAGCGGATCGCCGCGGAGGGCGAAGGGGACGAGGTTCTCGAGGTAGCCCGAGAGCCGCAGGTCACTCGAGCCGATGCGCCCCGTGAGTGACCGGAGCTCGGCGCGCTGTGGCGTGAGCTGAAGCCTCGCCTCGTCGATCGCGAGCGCGTGTGGCAGGTCCTCGGTATTGACCGCGACGCCGGTGACGTTCACGTTGCCGCGCGCCGTGACGCGATCGTACTGCTTCTTGTCGACCCACGACATACGCGTTCGCACCGCAACGTCGGCGGCAATGCGTCCGGCGAGCTCCTTCACACCCTCGAGCTTCACGGTCCGTCGCAGGTCGGCGAGATCGAGTTGCCCGGCCAGCCGCAGATCCACGTCCGGGTCCGACACAGGTGTCCGCAGGACCATCGTCCCATCGACAGCCTCACCTCCGATCGAGGCGTGGAAGCGGTCGAGATTCACGACCGTGCTGTCGACGTCACCGCCGGGATTCCGCACGGCGAGATCGAGCGCGATGTCCCGCGCGGGGAGGGGAAGGTCGGGATACTGAAAGCTCCCGTTGTCGACTTTCGCGTTCACCACGAACGATGGGAACGCTCGCTCGCCATAGTCGCCCTTGATGTTCCCGGACACGCTGACCGCGCCGGATGTTCTCAGGGTCTGGAAGTCCTGGGCATAGATGGCTGGAATGAGCGAGAGGATGTGCTTGAAGTCGGTACGCGGCGCATTGAAAGCCATGTCGAGCGTTGTGCGGTCCTCGCCGATTTTCGTCGAACCGGAGAATCCGAGACGCAGCTCGTTGAGCTGCAGTTCGTTCTCGGCGAACGTGAACGTCTTCGTCCGCATGTCGGCGTTGATGTCGGCCGAGAGGGAGAGCATGACCTTCGTGAGATACGGGATGCCGGCGAAGCTGAGCGAGACCGAGTCGGCGTGAGCGAGCGTCTCGATCGTAAAGACGTCCTGGGCGAAGTCTCCGCTCAGCGATTGCCGATACCCGAGGAGCGACGCCACGAGGCGCGATTGTCGGTCGTCGAGCGAGACCGAGGCGTCCCGGATCTCGAGGCTGCGAAGGGTGACGGCGACGGGGCTCGACGTATCCGCCGCGCTCGCCGACGTGTCCTTGGCGATGTCCCAGTTTGTGGTGCCGTCGTCGAGTACCCGAAGCGCGAGCACCGGGCGGTCGAGCTCGACGGACCGCACGATGATGGGCTCACCTCGCCGATAGCTCCGCCACACGCTGCCGAGGTCGAGCACCACGTTCAGCGTCCCGACTTTCGCGAGTGTGTCTCCGGCGAAGCGTCCAGTGTTCGCGATGCTCAGCTGGTCGAGACTCAGCGTGAGATTCGGGAAATCGCCGAAGAACGAGAGCCCGGCGTCTCGCCAATCGACTCGCGCGTCGACCGTCTCGTTCACCTCGGCCTTCACCCGCGCGACGATCGAGTCGCCGAACGCCAGCGGCAGGACGACAAGTAGCACCAGCGGGATCAGAAGGACGATTCCGAGGATGACGAGGGTTCTCGTCCGCTTCTTCATTGTGCACCTTCGAGGCTCGGTCCAGCGGCCGCCGCGTCGGGGCCACGCTTTCTTGAAAGCTACTTGATTCCGGAGGACACCATGTTCCTGTCGGACGGCTCTCGTTCATCCGTGTGGCGGGCGGTCCTCGTCCTGAGCGTCACGATCGGCTGCGGGACGGCGGGCACGCCACGCGGAAACAGCACCATCGTGAGTGCTCATGACGGCCCGGCCGTGGCGGCGACGCTGGCGCAGATCTACTTCTGGCGCGCGAAGTCGGGCAAGCTCGAGGAATACACTCGGTACATCCGCGAGCACGCGGAACCGATCGATGAGGAGGCTCGTCGTGCCGGGGCGTTCGTGACGGTGACGACATACATGGCGTCCGACACGATGGTCCCATGGACGCACATGCGCGTGTTCACGTTGCGGGATTCGGCACAGCTCCGGGCGCTTGGCGGTGCCCTCAGCGCGGCGGGGGCGCGTCTCGAGCCGGACAGCGTGAAGCGGCGGCAGGCGAGCGAGTACTCGGCGACACTGCGCGATCGCGTCGGCGCCCTCGTGGTCGACATCGTTAGGTAGATGGCTCCAGCGTCATTCCGAGCGCATGGCGGCTCGGAATGACGCTGCTCGTGGAGCGGGTAGCCAATGACTGAAGTGGCCGTGCGGGCCGCTCCCACTACCGATGTCAGTTCTCGTCCGCGAGCAGGATCGCGCCGAGTGGCGTCCCGCCTCCAGGGGCGTCCACTGCCACGGCGGTGCGGATCTGTCCGGCTGTGAGCACGACGTTGTTCACGTCAATTGCGACGGTCTTCGTTCCGCTCGGCGTGATGCGCACGCGGTACGTGCCAGCGGGAACCTCGAGATAGCTCGACGCCGCGCGGAAGGCGACGTTCGAGAGCGTAGGCGTCGTCGTCGCGAGGTCCGCCGTTGTCGGCGTGACGTAGATGTCGACGTTTCCAGCAGTCGGCGACGCGTGCACGAGGCGCAACCTGATGTTGCCCGACGCCGGGTTCGTGAGGTCATCCTCGAGGACGAGTGGTGCGATGGATGCGACGGGCCCCGTGGCGAGTACCGTATACGCTCGACCTTCGACGACCGTGGCGTTCTGGTCGATCACGACGGTCGTTGTCCCGGCCGCGCGGACCTTGAGGTTGCGTGCCCCGGACGGCACAGACAGGTACTCCGAGGCTGCCTTGAAGGGCACGTTCGTGAGCGCCGCGGCGCCGTCGACGAGCACGTCGACGTTCGGTGCGTCAGGCGACGCGTGCACGACACGGAGCTGCGCGGTGGCTACCGGCGCGGTCGGGTCATCGTCGTCATCACACGCCGCGAGTGCCAGGGACGCGAGAAGCATCGCAGCAAGCCGCGGCTTCTGAAGGGAGAAGGAACGTGAGCGGAGCGGTGACATGGCTGCCTCCTGTATCGATCTGCCCGAGACGTCGGGCACCGGTGCCGAACCATCTGTCCAGCCGTTGTCCAGGAGTATGACGGCAGCTACGCGTTGTGTCAAGGCATTGTCCATATTTTCTATGGACGCAGCCGCGACAGAACCGTCGGTCGTCACCACGGCAGGGGGCCTTTCCCATCGAAGAAGCCTCCGGTGGGACCATTCGCGTCCAACAGCGCCAGTCGTACGGCAGCCCGCGCGCCCTCCTCGACCGTCTGCGTTCCGCGGAAGCCATTGAAATCGGTGGCCGTGTAGCCGGGGTCCGCCGCGTTGACCTTGATAGCCGTGGCGCGCAGCTGGTGTGCGAACTGGACGGTGATCGCGTTCAGTGCGGTCTTCGACGAGTTGTAGGCGAGGAGCTTCATTGCCGCGAACTCGAAATCGGGGTTCTGATTGAGTGCCATCGAGGCGAGCGCACTCGTGGCGTTGACGATGCGGCCTGCCGGGGACCGGCGAAGCAGGGGGAGGAATGCCTGGATGACGGCCACAGGACCGAAGACGTTCGTCTCGTAGGTCGCCCGCAGCATCTCGAGCGGGACGTCGCTCGGCTCGAGCCCGTTGTCGAGCCTAACGCCAGCGTTGTTGACGAGCACATCGAGCACCCCGTATGCCTCGTCGACGAATGCGGCCGCTGCCGCGATGCTCACCGCGTCAGTGACGTCGAGCAGGACCGGTTGGGCATCGATTCCATCGGCGACGAGACGCGTCGCGGCGTGCGCTCCGCGGCAGTCATCGCGGGCGCCAACCAGGACAGTGAGCCCGTGCTGGCCGAGTTGCCGAGCGATCTCGAAGCCGATTCCCCGGTTTGCGCCGGTGATCAGCGCGACCTTCTTCACGTGCGACGACATGGTCAGTGGCTCCCCGACGACAGCCGTAGGCCGATGACGCCGCCGACGATGAGCACGAGGCTCATGAGCCGGGCGACGTCGCGCGGCTCCCGGAAGAGGAGAATCCCCAGCACCGCAGACCCAACCGTTCCGATGCCGGTCCACGCGGCGTATCCGGTACCGACCGGCAACGTTCGCAGTGCGTGAGACAGAAGCACGAAGCTCGTGACGCCGGCAATGACGGTCGCGACGCTGGGCCAGAATCGCGTGAAGCCGTGCGTCATCTTGAGGCCGAGTGCGAACGCCACCTCGAAGGCGCTCGCGATGAAGAGAAGTGTCCATGCCACTGGCAGTCTCCTCGTTGGTAGGATAGTCCTCATAACGAATATTTCTCGCGGGGTGAGCGGTGAAGCTGGGCCGATCAGTCCATCGGGGAAGACCGCGCCAGCGCGAGGAGCTCGGCGAGCGTCTCGAGCTGCTGCCGCGTCATATGGCGCAGCCGCTCGCGATGCACCCGCGCCACCGGAGCGTCGAGGACCTTCAGCGCTTCCTTCCCTGCATCGGTGATGGTGGCCATGACCACTCGGCGGTCGCGGCCATCACGCGAGCGCTCGACGAGCCCTCGGCTCTCGAGCCGGTCGAGCAGCCGCGTCAGGTCGGGATCACGGTTCACCATCCGCTCGGCGATCTCTCCGCACGACGCGCCGTTCGACCCGGCGCCGCGCAGGATGCGGAGCACGTTGTACTGCGGGAATGTCAACTCCGCGGCGCGCAGGACCTCGGTCTCACCTTGAAGCAGCGCGTCGCCCGTCCGCAGGACATTGAGGAACACTTCCTCCTCGAGGTTGGCGAACGGTTTCCCCTGCCGGATTTCGCGGCCAAGTGCGGATTTCATTTCCCGAGATTTATCCCTCGCGAGGAATTTCCGCAAGAGGCCCGGTTGATACCCGTTCGAGCGAGCTCCGCAATGCGGCGATCTCTCGGCGCAACCCTTCGACCTGCCTCGCGCCGGCGAGCTCGCTCGCGTCCGAGTCGGCGTCGCGCGCGACGAAGAAGCTGGCCACCGATGCTGTGACGTAGCCAAAGATGGCGAACCCGTAGACGGCGAGGAGCAGACAGAGAAGGCGCCCCTCCGGCGTCTTCGGAAACGTGTCGGCGCCCATCGTCGTGAGCGTCATGGCTGTCCACCAGAGCGCGCTGCCGAAGCTGTCGATACCGCTTTCAGGAACGCCACGCTCGAACGCGTACATGCCGGACGCGCCAGCGACCGTGACGAGAAGGGTGAGCATGGCCACATATCCGAAGCCGCGGCGGCCCATAACGCGCGCGAGCGCGCGCATGCCTCGGTTCGCGCCGCTGACGATGCGGACGAGACGCGCGCCGCGCAGCGCGCCGAGCCCTCGGGTCGCCCGCACGACTCGAACCGCGCGGAAGAGTCGGGCAGCCGGAAGTACGAGAGAAATGCCCGTCAGCCAGTTGCGCCGGAGATACACGGCCTTTCGTGGCGCGACGACGAACTCGATCACGAACTGCAGCACGAAGACGCCCCAGATGGCGTAGCTCAGCCGATCGAGCAGTGGCGAAAGCCCACGCGTGAGGTCTACGACCAGGAGCACCAACCAGGCGAAGCTGAGCACGGTCATGGGCGTCGCGAGGGCGCGGCTGATGCGGGCTGCGAGCTTGAACCGTTCGCGCTCGAACGCCCGCTCGTCCCCCTGGGTCGCTCCCGTGCCACGAGTGCTGGTGGTGCTGGTCATGGTCCCTCCCGTACGTCTGTGGGCGCGCTCGCCACCGCCGGAACGGCCCGAGCGTACTGCCGTGGTGGCGCCGAGCGTCGTGAGAGAGACCACGGTACATCCGTGCCGCGACGAACGGGCGGCCGAGGCGGCCCGTTCGCCTAACGCGTCACGCCTGTGCTCCGGCGGACTGCTGAGCAGCCTTTGCCATCCATTCCTTGCCCGCCTTCTCCATCTCGTCGGCGGACAGCTCCTTTACGCGGGTGGCGATCCCCCACTCGTGGCCGAACGGGTCGGTGACCTTGCCGTAGCGGTCGCCCCAGAACGCGTCCTCGAGGGGATACCGCACCGCGGCGCCTGCCTTCAGCGCGCGGTCGAACGACGCGTCCGCGTTCTCGACGTAGATGTGCAGCGACCCGTGAACGCCGCCCAGGCTCTGCGGCGAGCGCGTGCCCCACTGCTCGTTCTCCTCGCCAAGCATGATGACCGAGTCGCCGATACGGATCTCGGCGTGCGCGATGGAGCCGTCCGGGGCCTCCATCCGATTGATCTCCTCGGCGCCGAAGGCGTTCCTGTAGAAGTCGATGGCCGCCGCGGCGTTGCGAACGACGATGGCCGGTGTGACGGCGTGGTACCCGGCGGGGACGTGGCTGCTGGACATGAGCTACCTCCGGCGTGCGGTGGAACGGGGAGCTGCCGTGGTTCGGCATCTATTCGGGACGTACAAGGTAGTAGGAACAGATGTCCCCGCAAGCGTCCGCGCAGCCCGGCGGGGTTTCGAACGCAGAACGGCGGCAGAGCTCGAGTAGCTCTGCCGCCGTTCTGCGTTCGAAGGATGCGTTAGGACTCTGACCCCTTACGAAGCTAAGGAGCGCGGTCGAGGCAGGTGTTCGTGCCGACGGGAAGGTTCGGGTTGTTCTGCTCGGCCTGCGGCAACGGGACGGTCACGTCCGCCCCATAGTTGCCGCCCTTGTGCCAGGCACCCGTCGGGAAAACGGTGGTCGCCGCCCGGTCATACTGGCGGATCAGACGGCGCATATCGCCGGTGCGGTGACCGGTCGAGAACAACCAGAAGGCGCGCTCGCGGAAGAGCTGATCCACGCGCTCCGCGTCCGTACCTGGGTCGGTCAACGGATCGAGCCCCGTGACGGTCGTACGAGCGGCGTTCAGTGTCGCCAGCGCGGCGTCGGGCTGTCCCGCACTCAGTTGCGCCTCAGCCTCGATCAGTCGAGCCTCGATACCGCTCACGATCGTGACAGGGCTCTCCCGTTCCGGCCAGATCCGCTGAACGTAGAGTGGCGTCTGGTCATCGTCCCGCCGGCTCGACGTCACGCCGATCGCGCGGCAGTCCGCGTCCCCGCCGAGACAGACGGGCACTCGCGGGTCGTTGGCTGTAGCGAAATCCAGCCCGTTACCCCCTTCGCCCGTGCTCACGCTGTACCGGCGGACCGAGTTGTTGAATACCCAGATCTGGTTCTCGGTGGTCGTCGTGGCGTGGACCTGCTGATACGTGAAGCTCGTGGGAACGTCGCTGACTGCGGTGGCCGCGTCGGCGTGACGATCGAGGTTCAGTAGAATTCGGCCACGAAGCACTCGCAAGGCGTTTCGCACACGAACGTCGGCGGCGGTCGTGCCAGTGATCAGGGCCAAACCGGCATCCGCGTGCGCGAGGGCGCGTTCGAACGTCTCGGTGGTCGTGATCGCCTCCCCATACTCCTCCGCGCCGTCAACGACGTCGCTGAAGATGATGCCGTTGCAGTAATGCTCCGCCATGAGATTCTCGACGAAAGCCTGCACGAAGTACATCTCGGCGACGTTCGCGCGCGGCGCCGCCGGGTCGTGCTCGTCCAGGAGCTCGATCGCCTGAGCCGCGGAGAGGCGCGCCCGGTGCAGCGCGCGATTGGCCGTCGTCAGAAAGCTGTTCTCGATCGTGATGACGCGCTGATCGACCTCCTGCCGTGCGATGAACGAGTCGCCATTGTTCCACTCGTCGGAGAACAGCCCACCGAGCAGGAACAG
This sequence comes from Gemmatimonadaceae bacterium, assembly GCA_036741775.1. Taxonomy (GTDB): domain Bacteria; phylum Gemmatimonadota; class Gemmatimonadetes; order Gemmatimonadales; family Gemmatimonadaceae; genus JAJKIV01. The sequence goes on from DAINRQ010000031.1 coordinate 28,462, forward strand.
GCTTTCGCCACCGCTCGTTGCCGTATTGAGGCGGGCGAGCGCGCCGAGCCGCACGGCGTTCGCGCCCGCGGCCGATCCGACGTTCCCCGGGTTGATGATATCCGGGTCCGTCACGTCGAGAATCTCGTCGGTCGACTTGCAGGCGCCAGCCGCGAGGCTCGCGAGCAAGATCGCTACCGCTCCGCGGCGTACACCGCCGCGCACCTGTGTCATGTATGCGTGCATGCGGTGTTGTTCCTCAGAAGCCAAGGTTGATGCGGAACGAGAAGTACGTCGGCGGTCCGAACGCCTGGAACGATGACGGCGAATCGCCCGTGGTCCCGAACGCCTCGGGATCGAGGCCCGAGTACTTCGTCCAGATCACGCCAACGTTGCGCACCGACGCCGTCGCCACGAGGCTCTGGCCGCGCAGATAACGGGCGATCCACGCCTGCGGCGCGGTATACGACAAGGAGAGCTCACGGAAGCGAATGAAGTCGCCGTCCTCGAGGAATCCCGCGACGGAACGGCTCGGATGCTCCCGAACCAGCACGGCCCTGGCCTGTTCCTCGAGTGGTGCATCCGGGCTGATGATCCCGGCGCAATTGAGGCGGCTCGAGCAGCGGATACGCTCCGTGTTGTTGTAGACCTTATGGCCGCCCTTGTAGTCCAGCATGCCGCTCAGACGCAACCGGCGGTTGAAGAGGTCGACGCCGCTCGACAGCGCCACCTCACGCTTCGGCGAGGAGTAGCCGTTGAAGACGTTCGTGTCGGTCGCGACGATCTCGCTGATGGCGGCATCGGAGCTGTACCGGATGATGCCGTCGCCGTTCTTGTCCTCCCAGCTCACGAGACGTCGGGACCACCACCCGTTCAGCGGATAGCCTTCACGATTCTGCAGCGTCGACGAGAGGACGATGTTCGGTAGTCCACCGAGGCTCACGAGCTCGTTGTCGTTCGTGGACCCGTTGAGCGTCACGTCCCATCCGAACGTGGGCCGCTGAATGACCTGCGCATTGACCAGCGCCTCCCACCCTCGGTTGCGCACCTCGCCGAGGTTCTCGAATCGCTCCGTGTTGCCCGTCCCGAGCGACGGCGGCAACACTCGTTCGACGAGCGCGTCCTTCGAGTTCTTGTTGTAGAACGTGATCTCGGTCGAAAGACGGTTGTTCCAGAAGGAGCCGTCGACGCCGAGCTCGATTTCGGTCGATCGCTCCGGCTTCAGATCGCGATTGCCGAGCGCAGTGAACACGACGCCCGTGTAGTCGGCGCTCTCGCCCTGGTAGCGCCCCGTTGTCGCCGAGTAAAACGCAACGGCGTCCGTGGTCCCTGGCTGCACGCCCGAGGCGCCGTAGGCGGAACGCAAGCGGAGCTGATTGAGGAAGCCCGCCTGCGGGAAGAACGGCTCGTCGGAGATCACCCATGACACTGCCAGCTTCGGATAGAACACGGTCTCGAAGTCGGCGCCGAACGCGCTGTTCCGGTCGGACCTGACGGCGCCGGTGACGAACAAGCGATCGTTCAGCGCGAGGCTTTGTTCGATGAACCCGCCGAGGGTACGGCTCTCAGTCGTGGCTTCGTCCGCTTCCTGCGTGCTCGCGCCGCTCAGCGTCGTTGCGCCCGGCGCCAGGAACTCGCCGAAGGCGCCGTTTCGGTCGAACAGGATTCGGCCGAACTGTACGCCGAGAGTCGTCTTCGACTCCAGCGTTTCCGCGAGTCTGGCCGTCGCTGTCGCGGCCGACGAAAAACTGTACGTGAAGAAATTGGAACGGTTGTCTTCCTTGAACCCGAGCCGGTTGTCGCCGTTGTTCGGACAGTTCGCGAACCGGCAAAGCTGCGTGTCGGTTCGATTGATGTAATCGACGCCGAAGCTGCCGCGAAACCAGAGCCAGTCCTGGGGACGCCAGTTCGCGTTCGTCGACGTGATCAGGCGCTCGATGGCCTGCTTGCTCTCCGCCTGGTAGATGTCGCGCGGTGTGAACTGACGCCATCCGTAGAGCGTGTCACCGGCCGGCGAGAGGTTGTATTTGAATCCCGGCCCGCCGAAGGTGTTTGCGGCAATGCCATCCGTGCCGGAGTCATCGCTCATTGGCAGGCGGAGATCCTGCGACGTGTAGCCGGCGTTGAGGGCGAGGTCGGCCTTTGGCGACAGCGTGAGGTTCAGGTTCGTCCGCCCCGACATTCTCGTCAGGCGATTCGGGCTCTTCTGGCCCGGCAGCAGGGACAGCCCGCGAGCCGCGAGAAAACGCTCCTCGAACTCCGGGACCTTCGTGACGCCGTCTTCATCCTCGAACTCTCCGTGCGCGAAGTACCGAATCGTCTCTGTGCCACCGCGCAGCTGCAGGCCGTGCTGTTGCCGGTAGCCGACGCCGTAGGGCGTGGACTCGTCGTCGTCGTGCAGGTTATAGCTCGTGACGCTGTCCTGGGTGCAGGTGCCGGCAGCGACCTGACTGAGGAAACACTGCACCGCGTTCGACGCAGTGGAGTTCGTCGTTCCGGTGCTACCGGTGCGCCAACCGCGGAACGCCGTTGGGTAGTGATTCTGATCGGTGATCGCGGTCTGCTCGGTGTAGTACGTCCACTGTGTGCGTCCCGCGACGCCACGTTTCGTCGTGATGACGATGACGCCGTTCGCCGCATCCGTTCCATACAGCGTCGACGCCGACGGGCCCCGGACGATCTCGATCGACTCGATTTCCTCGGGATTGAGATCACCAATGCGGCTCGGTGTCGTTCCGCCTACGCTGATCGTCGAGGAGCCGGTCGCGCCTTCGACGCGGACGCCGTCGATGACGTAAATGGGGTTGTTGCTGAGTGAGAGCGAGCTCGTACCGCGGATGCGGATGCGGATCCCGGCGCCCGTCTGCGTCCCGGGGATCACCGTGACACCTGGCGCCTTGGCCACGAGCACGTCGGCCACGTTGGTCACCGCCTGGGTCTCGACGACCTTCGCCGCGTCCACCTGCGCGATCGCGTTTCCGACCTCGACGCGGCGTTGTTCGCCCGTCGCCGTGGTAACGACTGGCGCGAGTGTCGTCACGACGGCCCGCATCTGGAAGTTCGCGGTGGCCGTTTGCCCCGGCGTCACCGTGACTGTCTGCTTCTGTTCCGCGAAGCCGACACGCAGAACGCGCACCTCGACGGTCCCGGGGTTGACGCCTCGGATGATGAACTCCCCGCTCTGGTTCGCCTGGGCGCCTAACGTCGTACCCACGACGTTGACCTGCGCCGCCGAGACCGGCTGGCCTGTCGCCGCGTCGGTGACACGACCACTGATCGTTCCTTGTTGAGGGGTTTGCGCGGCTGCTGCCGCGGTTACGAGCGCTCCGAGGAACGCGGCTCCTGCGAATGAGCGAAAGACCTGGCACTTTCTCATCGACACCTCTCTGCGATATTGATGTTGCTGGCAGGGGGTACGGCGGCCGGCAGAGGAATTTGGGCCGGCTGACAGACGGTGAATAGAACACGCGGGACGAGTGGACGCCATATCCCGAATCGCGATGCCAGTCCCTGCCAGATGCAGTCCGGTCAGCGCATCTTTGCCTCGGGTCTCGTAAACGCGGGCTCACCAGATGGAAAGCAGCGCGACGGCGCGCGGCCGCGTAGTATGTCCGGACCAACCGCCTTGCCGTCCACCCTCTTGCCGGAGCGTCCGCCGGTGATTCGTCTCGCGTCTGTACGGTCGGTCGTGCGCTGCGCAGCGGGCTGTGGGCTTTTCCTGCCCGCCGCCGCGGTCAGCCAGCCGACCGGTCGGGCACCAGATCTGGCTGACCAGGTCGAGGTTCGCCGCACCGCCCACGGCATTCCGCACATCAAAGCCGAGAACCTCGCCGCCGCGTACTACGCGCTCGCGTGGGTGCAGCTCGAGGATTACGGCCCTCGCGTCGCCATGGGCTTGCTGCGCGCACGTGGCGAGATGGGGCGCTACTTCGGTCGCGACAGCATGGAGAGCGACTTCAACGCTCAGCGAGACTACCGGCTTGCCGTCGAGAATTACGCGCGGCTGGACGAGGCGACGCGCGATGCATACGAGGGCTTCGCGGCGGGCGTGAACCGCTACATCGAGCTCCACGCCGATCAGTTCGCGCCCGGATTCGTGCCGAACTTCACGGGATACGATGTGGCTGCGCGCGACGTCGGTGGTCCCTCACTCGCGGCAGCGCGGCGCTTTCTCGCGCGGGTGAACCCGCAGCCGAGGCGCACCGGTCCCACAGCGAACAACAACGATCCCTCAAGCGAGAGCGACCCCGACACGACCCGGGAAGGCATCGACCCTGTCGAAGAAGGCTCCAACGCGTGGGCGTTCGCGCCGAGCCGCACGAAGTCGGGCCGAGCGATCCTGCTGCGTAACCCGCATCTCGCGTGGAGCGCCGGGTACTACGAAGGGCACATGACCGTGCCGGGTGTGCTCGACTTCTACGGCGACTTCCGCATCGGCGGGCCATTCGGCGTCGTCGGCGGCTTCAACCGAGACCTGGGCTTTGCCACCACGAACAATGCTCCCGACCTCGACGAGATCTATGCGCTCGACGTGGATTCCGTGCGCCCGGATCACTACTTGTTCGACGGCACCTCGCTTCCGCTCGAGCGCGAGCTCGTCACGGTCACGTACAAGAACGGGGATGGCCTGTCGAGCGAGACGCGCGAAATGTGGCGGACGCCGCTCGGTCCAGTCATCTGGCGTGATGGCGGAAAGATCCACGTGCTCCGCGCCGCTGGCGAAGGCGACTTTCGGGGCGGCGAGCAGTTCCTCCGCATGATGCGCGCGACGTCACTCGCCGAATGGAAGGAAGCGATGCGCATGCGCTCGCGAGTGACGTCGAACTTCACCTACGCCGATCGTGCCGGGAACATTCTCTACGTGTGGAACGCGTCGATCCCATCGCTCCCGCATCCGAGTGGTGGCGACACGACATCCGTGCCCGCGCGGCGGACGTCCGACGTGTGGACACGCTACGTCCCGTGGGACTCGCTGCCGCAAGTGCTGAATCCGCCGGGTGGGTATGTGCGCAACGAGAACGACGCGCCGTACCACACCAACCTCCGCCAGATCCTCGACCGCTCGAAGTACCCGGCGAACTTCCCCGAGCCCTCGCTCAGACTTCGCAGCCAGCACGCGCTCCAACTCATCGACCCACAGCGCAAGCTCAGCCTCGAGGACGTCATCGCGCTCAAGCACTCGTACCGCATGCTGCTCGCGGATCGGGTGAAGGGCGATCTCATCAAGGCGGTTCGCGCGACGGCGCCGGACAGCGCCACGGCGCATGCGATCGGCGTCCTGGATCGTTGGGACAATACCGCGGCGCCGACGAGTCGAGGCGGTGTGTTGTTCGACGCGTGGTGGCGATTCTACACACAAGGCGTGTCGGCCGACTCGATGTTCGCCGAGCCGTGGACGGTGGAGAAGCCAACGACGACGCCGCGCGGCCTGAAGGACCCGGCGCGCGCGACCCGCGCGTTTTCGCAGGCGGTCGAGGACGTCAGTCGACGGTACGGCGACGTGGCGGTGGCCTGGGGCGACGTCCACCGGGTGCGACGCGGGAGCGTGGACGTCCCGGTCGGCGGCTGCGGTGGCATGTTGGGCTGCTTTCGCGTGCTCAACTTCGCGACCAATCCCGACGGGAAACGCTCGGTGATCGGCGGAGATGGGTGGGTGCTCGCGGTCGAGTTCGGGGCAAAGTCAGGGAATGCGACGCAGACGGCGCCTCGCGCGTATTCGGTGCTCGGGTACGGCCAGAGCCCGCGAGAGGACTCGCCCTTCTTCAGCGACCAGGCAGCGATGTTCGCGCGCGGCGAGATGAAGCGCGTGGCGTTCCTCGAGCGCGACATCGAGGCGCAGACGGTCAAGCGGTATCGCCCCGGCCTTGCCCCCTAGACCGCAGCACTGAACCACTCCGTTCGGGGAGCCATCGCGGCCACGGACGCGCTCGATGACGCGAAACTCGAACGGGTCTCCGCGGCGGGGGCGTTGTCGCTAGGGCCCGGGGTGTTCATCGACGACGCGCTCCCGCGATTCCTTCGCGACCGCTGGCGATCGATGGCATATCGACGGCGAAGGGCCGGATTGCGCCAGGTGTTTGCGCCGATGGCAAACCAAATGCGTTTAGAAGCTAGACAGTGGTGCCGATGCTTCTCGTCTTCTGTCTAGCAAATCGACCGATACGTCTAGACACAAACTCTGTCTCGCCGGATCTGCATGACGCGTACACTCGCTGGAGCCGCGGCTCCATTGACCACCTCTGACGAGTTGCGCGTTGAGAACGCAGCAGCCCCGACCGCCCGGGTCGGCTCCACGGCTGCTCCAGTTCGGCGGCGACGATCCGGATCGATTCCCGAGCGACTGGCACTCGGCCTCGTCTATCTCGTGTCGGCGGCCTCGCTCGCCGGGTTCGCGACGTTTTCGCTGCATCCCGAGCTCCTCGTGCGGGCGCAGGTGAGCGCGGCAACGTACGGTCGCATGATGGTCGTTGCACCACGGGCGCAGATCGCACTGGCGTTCGCCGCGCTCGCGCTCTTTCTCGCGCGGCGCGTCGGTACGCGATGGCTCGCGACGTTCGCCGTCGTCTATGTGCTGTCCCTCGGCGCCGAGCTGGCGGGAACGACCGTCGGGCTGCCGTTCGGGCCATACAGCTACACCGACGGGCTCGGATGGAAGTGGCTGGGTCACGTCCCCGCGCTGATCCCACTCTCCTGGTATATGATGGCGCTGCCGTCGTACGCGATCGCGGTGTGGCGCTACCCCGGCGGGACGGCCGTCGTGCAAAGAGTGGCCCTCGGCTCATTCGTCCTGTTGAGCTGGGACCTTGCGCTCGACCCGGCGATGAGTCTCGCTACGAAGTACTGGATCTGGGCAACCGACGGCCCCTATTACGGAATGCCGTTGCTCAACCTCGTCGGTTGGTTCCTGACGGGCGCCGCGCTGATGGTTGTGTTCTCGGCGTTGCGGGCGGACACATGGATCGAAAAGCTGAGCGGTCCGTGGCTCGTTGGCTTCTACGGGGCCAACCTCGTGCTCCCCGTCGGGATGTGTATCGCGGCCGGGATGTGGGGAGCGGTCGCCGCCACTGCTGCCGCGCTCGTGGTGGCCTGGCTGATCGCGCGGGCGGGCACAAGCACGAAGGTGCACGCGTGAATCCGGCGCCCATAACTCACTCTGGAGCGGTGTCGCAGCCGCCGCCGGTGCGCATTGGCGGTCGGAGTTCGCGGCAACGCCGCCCGGTCGTCGCGGTCGACGAGCTTCCCGCGCTCGACGGCCTGGCGAATCCGGCTCGCTATCTCGCGGCGCATTCCCGATCGTTTCGATTCGCGGCCTCCCTGATGGGACCTGTGGAGCGCGCCCGAATCGCGCGCGTCTACGCGTGGTGCCGCTACGTGGACAACCTCGTGGACGCCGGCGTCAACGCGGATCTGGCCGAGCGACGGCTCGACACCTGGCTGGCGTGCTCGCGCGCCGCCTACGAAGGCCGCGACTGCGGCGTCGAGCTCGTGAATCGCGTGATGGGTGAGATGGCGGAGGAGGAGATCCCATTCGCGTATGCACATGACCTCGTTCGCGCGATGCGGAGTGACCTGTACTTCTCGCCGTACCCCGATCTAGAGGCGTTGCAGGTCTACACGTACCGAGCCGCGGGCGTGGTCGGCCGCTGGCTCACCGAGCTCCATGGCGTGCACGATGAGTGGATGCTCGAGCGTGCGACGGCCCTGGGACGGGCGATGCAGTTGACCAACATTCTTCGCGACGTCGGGGAGGATCTCGAGCGCGGGCGCATGTATCTCCCCACGCGTGAGCTCGCGCGGTGTGGGCTCGCTGCGGGCGACATCGATGGCATTCGGAGTGGCGCGCGGGAGATCGATGCGCCCTATCGCGACCTCACCGAAGCGCTCATCGAGGCGGCTGACGACGACTATCGATTCGCCGCCGAAGGGATCGTGCACCTCCCGCGCGCGTTCAGGCGCGCGGCGGGTGTCGCGAGCGCGGTCTACCGCGGAATTCACGATGGGATTCGGCGGAACGGATACGATAACGTTCGACGCCGTGCGTACACGTCGCAGCGCGAGAAGCTCGTGTTGGCCGCCGGGGCTCTGGTCGCGCTCGCTCGGCCGCGTGGATGGGGTGCCCCGCGGGCCCGGGTCGCGCAGTGATTCCGGAGTCGGTCCTGCCCGGGGGTCGAGACGAGGACTTCGTCGTGCTCGTGGACGATCACGACGTCGTCGTCGGGACGGCGCCGAAGCTCGCGGCGCACAGGGACGGGCACCTTCATCGGGCGGTGTCTGTGGTCCTGTTCGACGACCACGGACGCGTCCTGCTCCAGCGCCGCGCTGACGGCAAATACCATTCTGGCGGCCTCTGGTCGAACACGTGTTGCGGTCACCCACGCCCTGGGGAGTCGGTGCATGATGCCGCGCAGCGTCGGCTCGGCGCCGAGCTCGGGGTCGCCGGGTGCGAGCTAACCGCTGTGTCCTGGTTCGTTTACCGTGCAAGCCTCGACGACGGACTGGTGGAGCACGAGCTGGATCATGTCCTGGTCGGTCGGTGGAACGGGTCGACGCTGCCGGATCCCACGGAGGTCTCGGAAACACGGTGGGTAGACCCGGATGCCGTGCTCCGGGAGCTCGCGGCCGCCCCGGGACGGTTCACGGTGTGGATGCGGGAGGTCGTCGAGCGGGCTTACGTTGACCGGGGGCGTTCCATCGGCTAGGTTTCGCATGCGGTCAAAGGCGCGCACGACGCGCGCAAACTCCATCGGCCAAGGGGCGTCGCTCTCGCGGTGGCCCCTTTCGTTTTTCGAGGTCACGCCGGCCCCTGACCGATGGGGACCGCGCTCGAGTCACGCGAGCTCGAGACAACCGTGTTCGGTGTGTACGCAGCCCGTACTCCGATCACCAACCATTTTCTTTACTGGAGTACGGCGATGCGCCTCACCGGGACCGTCAAGTGGTTCAACGACAGCAAGGGGTTCGGTTTCATCACGCGCGATGATGGAGAGAAGGACTGTTTTGTCCATCACTCCGCCATCGGTGGTAGCGGCTTCAAGACGCTCGCCGAGGGCGAGCGCGTGGAGTTCGATGTGGTGCAGGGCGCCAAGGGCCCTGCCGCCGAGAACGTGACGAAGGTGGGGCGCTGATTCGTCGCCGCGGAGTTACCGCCCATGCTGAGGGCAGGCCGGCGTGGAGGCGTACTACCGCCTCCGCGCCGGCCGTTCGTTTGTGTTCATGGTCGTGTTCCCATGGGGCACGACGGGATTTTGCCTCGGAGGTCAGATGATCGAAGTCACACTGAGCGAGACCGACCGCCTGGATTGGGCGCTCAAGTCGTTCAAGAAGAAGGTGCTCAAATCGGGGATCCTGAAGGATCTCCGCAAGAAGCGGCACTACGTGAAGCCGAGTGAGGCGAAGCAGCTCAAGGCCGCCGCGGCGCGTCGTCGCGGGCGGACCGTGCGGCGTCCACGTTAGGCAGATCGCGCAGGCGGCGTTCGCGCCGCACATCACTCCAGGTGGAGGGTTTGCATGTCGAAGGAGGAAGCGTTAGCGCTGGATGGAATTGTCTCCGACGTCCTGCCGAGCGCGATGTTCCGCGTCTCGCTGGACAACGGGCACTCGGTGATCGCCACGCTCGCGGGGAAGATGCGGCGGTTCCGTATTCGCGTTCTGAACGGTGACCGTGTCACGGTGGAGGTTTCGCCCTACGATCTGACTCGTGGGCGTATCACGTTCCGTCACAAGGGGTAATCGAACGGTGACCGTCAAAGCACCCTCGTTCGCGTTCGAGGTCGCCGTGTCGGCGACCGACTACGACACACGCGTGATGCGCGCGCTCGAGCGACAGCTCGCGTTGCGCCTGCCGGGCGTACGGTCGGCGCATCCGGTGTGGACCGCGTCCGGCGAGGAGGTGCTCGACACGCCGCGGTCGCAGGTCTTCGCGCGGTCGGCGCGCATCGTCGTCGTCCTCTACCAGCACCTGTGGGGGAAGGACGAGACGACGAAGGAGGACGCCGCCGTCATCAAGCGACGCCTCACGGGCAAGGGCGCGGAGTCGGTGCGTGTGGTGCTGCTGGATCAGACGGCGACGCCGAGCTGGCTGCGCAAGTCACCGGCGCGGGCGTTCGGGGAGCGCGAGATCGAGCGGTGCGCGGAGTGGATCATCGAGGCCGTCGCCGCAGCGGGTGGCGCAACGCGTCGCTCCGAGGTGGAAGTCGAGGTCGAGGGTGAGCCGGCGGACGAGCGGGCCGCGAAACAGCGCGAAGCATTCCTGGGATCGCACCGCGCTATCGCGCACCTCGGCCGCGAGTTCGATCGCCTGGCCGGCGCGGTGGAACGTCGTGTGGCGACCGTGAACCGCGACGAGGTCGAGACGCCGCTCGAGGTGCACCGGATGCCGGGGCGGTGCACGGTGCAGCTCGGGCCTGTTGCCCTCACGCTCTCGTGGGTGCGCACGCGGCCTGACACGGTCGCAACGGGCCGTCTCATGATCATCGAGTGGGAGGGCCGCGTCGCTCAACGCGCGACGGGCACGCGTCCGAGCGCGGTGCCGCTGCGAGAAACGGTGCTCCGGGCCGACGCAACGCGAGTGGAGGACTGGCAGTGGCGGAGCGACGAGGTCGTGGGTTACGCCTACGACTCCGACGAGCTCGCCGCGCACTGCGTCGATTCGCTCGCGCACGCGCTGCAGGACCGCGTTCGTTAGCTACGTCAGGGGTCAGAGTCCTAACGCATCGTTCCATTGCGCTGCAATGGAACGATGCGTTAGGACTCTGACCCCTTACTCAGCCCCTAACGGGGGGCGCTGGCTTTCGAGTCGGGCGTGCGGAGGTCGGCGGCGCCGTAGGCCACACCCGTCTTCGTGTCGACCCAGATGGTGTGAGCGTCACCCTGACGGCCGTTCGAGAGCCGGACGTGATGACCTCGGGCGCGAAGGGCAGCGATCGTCGCGTCGCTCACCGTGCCGGGCTCGATCGTCGTCGAATCGGGCATCCATTGATGATGCATCCGCGGGGCGCTCACCGCGTTGCGAGCCGACTGCCCGAACGCCGTCACGCCAAGCACGACGTCGATGACCGTATTCGGAATCGTTCGGCCGCCCGGCGAACCCGTGACCAGCACCACACGCCCGTCACGCGTGACGATTGCCGGGGACATCGAGCTCAGCATCCGCTTCCCCGGGGCGATGAGGTTCGCGGGCGTGCCGATGTCGCCCGTCGTGTTCGTCTCGCCAGGCTTCTTGTTGAAATCGCCCATCTCGTTGTTCAGGATGAACCCCGCGCCGCGCACGACCACGCCGGAGCCGTAGCCGCCCTCGAGCGTGTACGTGTTCGAGACCGCGTTCCCCTCGGCGTCCACGACGGAGAAGTGCGTCGTTTCATCGGATTCCGCGGTACGTGTGCTCACGATGTCGGCGCCGATCTCGAGGCTCGTCGAGGCGCGGTTGCGATCGATCGTCCTGGCGAGCGAATCGGCGTACGCCTTCGACGTCAGGCGCGCCATCGGGACCGAGACGAAGTCCGGATCGCCCAGCCAGCGCGCCCGGTCCGCATACGCCCGACGCGCCGCCTCGATGCGGAGGTGGAGATATTCGGTCGACCAGCGATCCATCTTCGGGACGTCGAACCGCTCCAGGATGTTCAACGTCTCGAGCATCACCGCGCCGCCGGAGCTCGGCGGCCCCATGGCGATGATCTCGTGGCCGTTGAACGTGCCTCGAACCGGGGCGCGCTCCTTCGCCTCGTAGTTGGCGAGGTCGGCCTTCGAGATGATCCCGCCATTCGCCTTCATCTGCGCGGCGAGGCTATCGGCGATCCAGCCGGTGTAGAACGCGTCGGGCCCGTCCGACGCGATCGCCTCGAGCGCGCGGCCGAGGTCCGCCAGCCGAAGGGTGTCGCCCTCCTTCCATTCGCCGCCCCCCGGCTTTCCGTAGACAGCCACGGATGACGGGAACGGCGCCATCAACCCGGCGACCGTCCGGTTGAGGCTCGCGGCGAGGGCTCGCGACAACGGGAACCCGGTCGACGCGAGCCGGGCTGCGGGGCGGACCACATCGGACCAGGGAAGCTTGCCGAAGCGCTTGTGAGCCAGGGCCAGTCCGCGAACGGTGCCGGGCACGCCGGGCGCGAGCCACCCCGACCTCGTGAGAGACCGGTCGATCGTACCGTCGGGCTCGAGATACATGGTCGGCGTCGCTGCACCGGGTGCCCGCTCACGATAGTCGAACGTGGTGGCGCGACCGTCCGTCGTGCGGACGATCATGAACCCTCCACCGCCGAGGTTGCCAGCACTCGGGTGCGTCACCGCGAGCGCGAATCCGGTAGCGACGGCGGCGTCCACTGCGTTGCCGCCGCGAGCCAGGACGGACGCGCCTATGTCCGACGCGATCCCCGACACCGAGACGACCAGCCCTCGCTTCGAGGCGACCGTCGCGGTATCGCGGGCAGGGGTCTGCGCGGTATTCGTCGCCGGTGCGACGAACGAAAGAACGGCGGTGGCGAGAAGGGCGGCGGACTGGCGTCTGAGCGAGGTCATGGGCGGCGGGAAGTTGATTCACTAAGGTACGTCATGGTGTGGAGGTTCGCCCACTAACGCCTCGCGCTTCTCGTGCGTATCAACAGAGCTACGCCCGCGCATACCAGCGCGCCGGTGCGCTTCACCCATCCCGGAGTGTCCATGCCCCTCACGTTCCGTCGCAACGCCACGCGAATGATCGCGCTGTCGGCGGCGCTCGTCGCTGCCACAGCTCCCATTGGGCGCGCCCAGCAGAACGCCGCGAACAACGGCGCGGAAGAGCTTCCTCCGCGGGAGCGTCTCGTCAAAGAGACCTACGTGCGACCACCCGAGGCAATCGCGCGCCTGGTGACTGCCCCGCGCCAGAACAATGTCAGCCTGACGAATCAGAGCCCGAACCGGAAGTATTTCCTCTCTCTTCGCAGTGACGATCTGCCGACCCTCCAGGACTTTGGCAAATCGCACTACTACTTCGCCGGGCTCCAGGTCGACCACAAGGCGAACCGGGCGCGCGCGCTGACGACCCGCGGCGCCGACGGCATCACGATCGTCGACGCGACGACGGGACAGTCGCGGTCGATCGACGCGCCGCGCGGGGCCTCAGTCAGCAGCGCGGCCTGGTCACCGGACGGTTCGAAGGTCGCGTACATCGCGAACTTCGATGACGCGTCGCGCATTTACGTCGCAGACGTGGCGACCGGGCGGTCGCGGCTGGTGTCGCAGCGCCCACTGCTCGCCACGCTCGTGACCGATGTCGAGTGGACGGCCGACGGCACGCAGCTCGTCGCCGTGCTCATTCCCGATGGGCGCAAAGCCGAGCCGAGGCGCCCCGAGATCGCGACCGGGCCGCTCGTTCGCCTCACCGATGAGAAGAAGGAGCAGACGCGCGTGTTCGCGAGCCTCCTCCGCGATCCGTTCGAGAAAGAGCTGATGGAGTACTACGTCACCGGCCAGCTCGCCCTGATCAACGCGAGCTCGGGCGCGGTGCGCAACATCGGCGTGCCGGCAATGATCGACGAGGTGGATGCGTCACCGGATGGGAAGTACTTCCACGTGACGCTGATGCAGAAGCCGTTCTCGTACATCGTGCAGTACAACTCGTTCGGCCGGTCCGATCAGATCTGGGATGCCGACGGGAAGATGCTGGTCGAGATCTCGAAGCGTCCGCTGCGCGAGGTGACGGAAGACGATGATGCCGGCCCAGGATTCGGTGGCGGTCAGAATGATCCCAATCCACGCAACGTCAGCTGGATGCCCGACGGCAGCGGTCTCTACTTCCTGCAACAGGACTCAGCGCCCGCGCGTCGCGGTGGCGCGGCGGTGGACACGGCAGAGGAGCAGGGTGCGCGTGGTCAGGGTGGGGCGCGCCGAAAGGACCGCCTCTACGCGTGGACACCGCCGTTCGATGCCGGCTCGAAGAAGGTTCTGCACGAGAGCGACAACCGCATGAGCGGCGTGCTCTTCACCGAGGACGCGAAGTCGGTGTTCGTGGCCGAGAACGCGTCGGGGACGGGGCATGTGTACGCGGTGTACTTCAACGAGCCCGGAAAACGGTACACGATCTGGCGGATGCGCGGGTTGACCGCATCGGTTGGTGGCCAGGGTGGGGGGTTCGGCGGTCGTCGCGGCGGTACCGGCGCGGACTCGGTGACGTTCTACCAGAACCCGGGCACCATCATGGCGAAGCGTGCGCGCTCGGGCGGTCAGGTCGCGATCGTGTCGTCGGATGGCCAGCACGCATACCTCCAGGGTACGCGCTACTTCAAGACCTGGACGGACTCGGCGCCGCGCGGGTTCGTTGACAGGGTCGAGATCAAGACCGCGCAGAAGTCCCGGGTCTTCGAGGGGCGCACCGACATGTACGAGTCGGTGACAGCCGCGCTGGACGACGACTTCATGAAGTTCGTCGTTGAGCGTGAGTCGCCGACGCAGGTGCCGGACTCGTACGTCCGTGACGCCGCGAGTGGTCAGTACACCAAGGTCACGAACAACAAGGACTACACGCCGGAGTTCACGGCGCTGATTCGGAAGCGAATCCCCGTGACGCGTGCCGATGGCTACCGCTTCATCGTGAACCTCACGTTGCCGGCGGACTACCGCCAGGGCACTCGGTTGCCGGGCATGTTCTGGTTCTACCCATACGAGTTCACCGATCAGGGTGCCTACGACCGGACGCTGCGCACGAACAACATCAACCAGTTCCCGAGCTCGGGGCCGCGGACGATCGAATACCTGGCCATGCAGGGGTACGCAGTCGCGAACTTCAGCCCGCCCATCTTCGGTGAGTCGGGGCGGATGAACGACAACTACGTCTTCGACCTGCGGAACAACCTCGCCGCGGTGATCGATGAGCTCGACGCCCAAGGCTACATCGACCGCTCACGCCTGGGACTTGGCGGTCACAGCTACGGCGCGTTCAGCACGGTGAACGCGATGGTGCACACGCCGTTCTTCAAGGCGGGCATCGCGGGGAACGGCATGTACAACCGTTCGCTCACGCCTAACGGGTTCCAGAGTGAGCGGCGCGACTTCTGGGAAGGGCAGAAGACGTACCTCGACATGTCGCCGTTCTTCAACGCAGACAAGCTCCAGGGCGCGCTCCTCATGTACCACTCGAGCGAGGACCAGAACGTCGGCACGGCGCCGCTCAGCTCGGAGCGCATGATGCACGCGCTGCAGGGGCTCGGAAAGGTGGCGTCGCTGTACATGTATCCGTACGAGGATCACGGGCCGGCCGCGAAGGAGACGCTGCTCGATCAGTGGGCGCGCTGGACGGCGTGGCTGGACATCTACGTGAAAAACGCCGGGAAGGACCAGAAGGACCAGAAGGTCGCCTCGGAGTAATGTGGCGAAGGCGAGGCGCCGCTGTCTTGTTAGGCAGCGGCGCCTCGCCGTTTGCGCGGGAACAGGGAACGGGGAACCGGGAAGCTGATGGCTGATGGCTGATGGCTGCAACGCTGCTACGCTGCCCGACTCGAGTCCGTGTCCTCCCCTTCGTTCCGCAGAAGCGGGCCCACGCGGTGCCGGCTCGTGACGCCGAGCTTCGCGAGCGTTCGCTCCACGTGGTTTCGCGCCGTGAAGAAGCGGACGCCCAGGCGCTCCGCGATCTCGTTGTTCGAGAGCCCGGCCGCCACCAGGCGAGCCACCTCGATCTCGCGCGTCGTCAGGCCATACTCGGCGCGCAGGGCGTCGTCGGTCACGGGCTCCGTCGCCGACGTCGTCACGGTCACCAGCACGGCCGGTCGCGCGCCAACGAGGGTCTCGCCGACGAGCGAGCCTCGGAGGCGATAGACAACCGCGCCGACGTGCACGTTGCGTACGGCGACGTCGGTGCTCGGGATGCTGGCGCTCGCGCGCGTCGTGCCCGGCGTGCGCCGTCGCGCAACCGCGCCGAGCGCCCAAGCGATGCGTTGGGCCTCGTCGCGCAGGCGCGGAAGCTGGTCTCCGAGCCGCGACGCGGCGGGATTCGCGTGAACCGCGGTGCCATCGACGTCGAACAGGAGGGCGGCGTCGCCGAGCGAGTCGAGCATCCCCTCGACGTCCGCGCGGGACGCGTTCGCGCTCAGCCAGGCGTTCACCCCAGCCTGAAACGCCGGCGCGACGGCGCGGAACGCCGCGATCACGTCGCGATCGAACGCGCCCAGCCGGGCGTCGCGGCGAACGTACAGCGCCGCAACCGCGCCCGACGCCGCGCGAACTCGGATACCGAGCGCGTGGCGTGGTCTGTTCGGGCTAGGTGCCGTCTTCAGCCCGGCACTGGGCGCGAGGTCGTCTCGGATCCAGCAGATCGGATCCCCGAGCTCTGTCTGCTGGGGGACGCCGAGCTGTTCCGTCGACTCGTCGTGGCTCTGGTGGCAGACGCCGTCTGTGAGACTCGCCACGCCGATCGACCGCCATCGGGCGATTGCGCCCGGAAGCAGAATCGCCCCGGCGGTCGCGTTCCCGAGCGCGAGCAGGGCCTTGCCGAAGGCGTCTATCCAGGAGGCCGAGTCGGGATAGTCGAGCGGACCCAGCGCGACGGTGACTGCGTGCTCGAGCGGCGCGAAGTGGCGCCAGCCAGAGTCAGGGGGAGCGGTGACGCTGGGGGACGGAGTGGGTTGAACACAGCCTGTTGCTCCCTCGGCCATTTGGGCGGTCGGGGTCTCGATCGCGAAGGACATGACTGCACTCCAAAGGTTGCAGGGCGGTCACGCGGTCGGCGTGTGCCCGTTGGCGTCGTCGAGTGCTGAACAGGAGCCGATTTCGGGGCTCACTGGATGAACGTGGGACGGGCCGGGGGCCTCTCACTTGGCGCCCGCCTCCCTCTTCTCTTTCAGGCCGTTGGCGCGAGCGACGGTGCCGCCGCGTGGGAGGGGAACGGCCGCCCGGGACGCCACCGTCCATGGGAGCAGTTCCGATCATCTCCAGGCCATTGCGAGAGCTGCTCTCCCTCGCGGGGAGCGATCCGCCAGGATCCGCCACCATCCGTTCAATCCGGTCCCCCTGCCGGACGATGTCTGCCGGTCATGGGAGCCCCGGCGCGGCCGCAGGCGAGGTCGGCCCGTGTGCCTTGCTGATAGCCGATGCCTGATGGCTGACAGCTCCGTCATTGGGTCACTCGACTCATGTCAGCTCGGCCGAGTGCCGATAGCCTTCCCCCGTCGGCAGGCGCCACGCGCCGCCGGCCTCGGAATCCGAAAGGACGCCGCCCCCGCGCGGCTGACTCACATGGAGGTGTCTCTGATGAAGTCCACCATCGCTCTCGCCGGATTGGCCCTTGCCGCAGCTACCGCGGTCGAGGCGCAGGCGCCCGCCACTCATCATGCCGGTGCCCGAATTGGACGGACCGGCTCCGCTACTCCCTTGATCGCCGTGAGGCGCGACGGCATCCGGCAGGTCACGGTGACAGCGAACGACTACGCGTTCGACGCGCCGGATACGATCCCGGCGGGGCTCACCGAAGTTCGGCTGCTCAACAAGGGAACGGAGATGCACCACGTGTGGCTCATCCGTCTCGAGTCGGGCAAGTCGATGAAGGATCTCTTCGACGCGATGGGGGCGCATGGTGCGATGCCGGCGTGGGCGCGCGACGTCGGCGGCCCGAACACGCCCGGCCCGAATGGCGAGGCGACGGCTATCCTGCGGCTGAACCCCGGTCGCTACGCGATGATCTGCGTGATTCCGTCGAAGGACGGGAAGCCGCACGTCATGAAGGGGATGGCGAAGGAGATCACGGTCACGCCGGCGTCATCGAACACATCCAAGGCGAACCTCCGGATCAACGCAACGATGACGCTGGTGGACTACGGCTTCGAGTTCTCGCAGCCGCTGCAGGCGGGGAAGCAGACGATCCGCGTCAGGAACGTGGCGAAGCAGGGCCACGAGGTCGTGATTCTCAAGCTCGCGCCCGGGCGCAAAGCGGCGGATGTGCTCGCGTGGATGGAGAAGATGGAGGGCCCGCCGCCGGGCATGCCGATCGGTGGCACCACGCCGATGGCGCAGGGCGAGGAGAACATCATCACCCTGGACCTCACGGCCGGCGAGTATGCGCTGATCTGCTTCGTGCCGGACGCGAAGGACGGGAAGCCGCATTTCGGCCACGGGATGGTTACCGAGATAACGATCGCGGGGAACTAGAAAGGCGAACGGCGAGGTGCGAA
>DAINRQ010000031.1:46671-65184 GCA_036741775.1 Gemmatimonadaceae bacterium
GCGAACGGCGAGGTGCGAAAGGCGCTTCGCTTTTCGCACTTCGCCTCTCGCACTTCGCCTCTCGCACTTCGCCGTTCGCTTCCTACTTCAACCTCACCTCGGCTCGCATCCAAGGGTGTATGCAGCACTCCACTCGCGCGATGCCGCTCGCGTCCGCAACCGCCGCCAGGTTGGCGCCGGGGATCACCGATTTCTCGCCGCCTTCAACGAACACCAGCGTCGCGAAGTCGAGGCATTCGGGTGCCGGGACCGGGTTCCCGCTCAGCACGTTGAGGTCGGGGATGAAGCCGCCGCCGAACTGCTGCACGGGCGTGAACGTGTGCTCCTCGCCGCCGACATTCATGGCCAGCAGGTCCACGCCGTGATGGGCAGTCGCGTTCAGCGGATTGAACCGCCACGAGCGCACCGTCTGCGTTGCGGCGAGCTCACCGATGAACTCGTCGAACGTGGTGTGGCCGGGCTTGACGCACGTGTCGGGGCCGAGCACGGCGTTGAAGCTGGCAGGGTCGCAGCTGTCGTGTGCGACGATCGCGCCCGCGTGATGCGGACCGGCACCCTGCTTCGCGAGGGCGGCCGAGTGCACGCCGATCGGCGATGGCTCCGTTGGCGTAACCGCCTGGTCCGAGCAACCAATGAGTGTTGCCATGGGGACGCATACCGCGAGTCGAGCGACCGTCCTCGTTCCGCGCATCACACACCTCCACAGGTAGCCGTTGTCGTTCATCGATGGACGCAACCGATCTCCCGCCTTTGGGCGGCGAGGGGGAGTGACGATTGGTTCGACTGGCGCGCTGAGCAAGCCGCCTCCGGCGACGGGCACGCCACAGACGGCAAGTGGCGGTGTCGGAGAGGTCACCGCTCTCATTCGGAGCGGAGGCCGTAGAGGCGCTGGTCCCTCTACCGGGATGTTGAAGAGAACCAGACGCAGATTACGCGGATTCCGCAGAAGTCGCAGATCCTCCCTCTGCCGGGAGAGTTGATCCTCTCACGCAGCCGAGCTTCCTGACAGAGGGATTCTGCGGAATCGGCGAAATCCGCGGCCATCTGCGTCAGGTCTTCTCAGTCGTCCCGGCAGAGGGCGCGGCCCCTCTGCCGGGATGCCGAGGATTCCTCATCACCCGCTTCGCGGGTACCCGGCTCGGAATGACGATTACGACGTCGTCCCGAGCGTGAGAGCCGACCAGATCAGCGGGAACGTCGCGTTCGTCTGACCACGGTATTGTGGGCGAAAGCCGTACAGCACCACGTGACCGCGTCCGCGCCGCACGTCCACCATTGCCGCCTTGCCGTTGAGCCTCGACGGACCGAGCAGCCACCCCGAGAGAAGCGGGTTGCCTGACGACGGATAGGTGAGCACGGCAGTCGCCGACGCGGCGTCGGCGATGTCGAACGCCGGGCTATCCTCGAACCAAACCCCTGGAACCGGTGCACTAAATCCCGCTGCGAGCGGGCTCGCCCGGTTCACCTCCACGCCGAAAATAGACCCCGGCGCGTAGAACTCGGTGTTGCGCACGCCCTCGAGCGAATTGCGCACCGGAAGGTTCAGCGCGTCGATGGCGTACGCGGTCGCATCGTTGAATGCCAGCAGGGTCCCGCCCGACGTCACGAACGATGTCAGCGCCGCCGCGCCGGCCTCACCCATCGTGCGCGCGAGCTGCTGGGGCGACTGCTCGGGAATGATGATGGCGTCGAAGCGGCTGTTGAGCTGGCCGACCGTGACGTCCTTCTCGGTGATCGTCGTGAACGGCACGCGATACTTGTCGAACATCCAGCGCGTCCAGCCGACGTCCATCGATTCGGAGCTCGACATCCGGACGATCGCGACCCGCCGCGTGCGCGCGTCACTCAGTGACGTGGTGAACTTCGGTTCCGGTGCTGCCGCGATCGCGCGCCCGGTGGGTGGTGGTGCGCCCATTACGGCTGCGACGTTTACTCCGAAGAGGAGCGGCAACGTGTGGGCGGTGACGTCATAGGGCCGCTTGGGCGGACCGCCCGGATACTCACGCAGGTCGGGGTACCGCTGGCGCTCGAGGAGTGCCTTGGCGTAGCTGCCGAACGGCTGTCGCAGCAGCACCGCGTAACTGCCGGCCGGGTAGGTCGTGCCGTCAACGGTGACCGGGGCAGTCGTCTCACGGAACTCGACCTGTCCGTGCTGGAGCGTCCAGACGAGGCGCTGCAGCGCCTGCGTGTCCGCCTGTGCTTTCGGGATGACGAAGGCCGACGGCCACGGCTCGCGTCCCCAGGGCGGTGACTCTCCCAACGCACGCTCGCCCAGCTCGGCGTAGCTCTCGAGCCATCCGCGTCGGTCGCGAGCCGCTTCGACGAGCATCGCCCAGCTCGCGGCCGTCTGGTAGCGGACGATGTCACCGATACCCCACCGCCCGCCCGGCCACAATACCGGGAAGTTCCACGACGTCACTTTCGCATCGTAGCCGCGTGCGCTGCCAAGGCGCTCGAACGGCAGCTCGATCGGTGTCGCGAGTCGCGCGCTCGCGGTTTCGGTCAGTATGCGCACGCCGCGGTGGTTCAACGAGTACTGCCGTGCCGGCGACCACTGGTCGTACGACGCATTCGTCGCGACGCCGGTGAGCCCATCGGCGATCATCCGCCAGCTCATCGCGGAGCCTAACGAGTTCGTGCCCGCCGTGAGGATCGGGTCGATGTTCGGCTCCACCGGGTCCATGTAGGGCGGCACGAAGATCCGCCCGGCGTTCGGTCCTTGCTGATGGATGTCATTCACGATCTGCGGGGTCCACGGCGTGTACAGCGAGTCGATGGTGTAGCGCGTCTCGACCTGGGTGAACGCGTACCAGTCGCGGTTGTTGTCGTGGCCGGTGTAGTAGTGGTACAGGTCGGCGGGCCCGGTTCCCTCGGTCGGTGTGCCAAGCGTCGCGCGGTAGTGGTCGCCGACGATGTCCACGCCGTCGGGGTTCTGCGACGGGACGAGCATGATGATCGCGTTCGCCAGGATTTGCCGCGCTTCGGGCGTCGCCGCTCGAGCGAGGCGATCGGCGAGTACCAGCGGCGTCATGAACCCGCCGACCTCGGTGGAGTGAATGCTCGACGTGATGAGCACCACGACTTTCCCGTCAGCGAGAAGTCGCTCGCGCTCGCCCTGGCGCTGAAGGCGAGGGTCCATGAGCTTGCGCTGGATCTGGCGATAGCGCTCGAGATTCTGGAGCGTGGACGGTTCGCCGATGAACGCCACGATGAACGGCCTGCCTAACGTCGTCTCGCCCAGCGTGCGTACCGTGACGCGCGGGCTCGCCCGGTCGAGCGCGGTGAAGTAGTCGGTCACCTGCTTCCACGTGGGAAGCCTCCGATCGGTGCCGGGCTCGAACCCGAGCACCGAGGCTGGTGTGGGCAGGGCCGTCGACTGCGCCAGCGCGATCGCGGCGAATGGCGGTGTGAGCGTCGCCGCCCCGATTGCAATGGCGGCAAGCGCGTGGCGCATACGGCGGGCGTCTCGCATGGGCTACTCCACGGTTCGGATCTGAATGCCACGCTCGAGCGTCTGCTTCACCGGACATCGGTCGGCGATCTGGAGCAGTCGCGCGTGCTGTTCGGCGGAGAGCGGACCCTCCAAATGGACCATGCGGTCGAGGCTTCGCATCCCGACCGCCTGCGTCTCACAATCCAGGCAATCCTTCATGTGTGCCGGCGTGTCGCGCAGTCGCACCTCCACGCTCTCGAGTGGCCACTGCTTCCGCGATGCATACATGCGAACCGTCATTGCCGTGCACGACGCGAGGGCGCCGAGGAGCAGCTCGTACGGCGTGGGGCCGGCACCAGTGCCCCCGACGCTGAGGGGCTCGTCGGAGACCAGGGGGTAGCCGCCCATGTCGAGCTCGGTGCGGAAGCCGCTCGCGCCTGCGCGCGCGACGATCCACCCGGCGTGATCGGCTCCGGGCTCGCCCTCGGCGGCATGGGTGGGCGTGGATGTCATGGAAGCCGTGGGAAGCGGTAACAGCGATGGAACGGTCGGAAGTGCGCGAACGAGCGCGAATCTACCTCTCGACCAGCGTGCGGCAATCGTGATTGCCGCCGCTTTACTTACCGCTGCTATCCGGCTGGGCGCCGCTCGCGGGCGCGAGTCCGAGCTGCTCCTGAACGGCATCGACGACGGCGGCGCCGATCTCGCGACGAAGGGCGAGCAACTGATTGGCATCTCCCTCGTAGCTCTGCGCCCAGACCATGAAGCCGTCGGCGGCGTTGACCATGCGGGCGTCGACTCGCACGCGGTCCGCCTCGCGTTGCACAACTCCTTCGACGTAGAGCGTGACGGCGTCGGCCACGCTCTGCCCGAGTGCGAGCCGCTTCTGCATCGCGAGTGCCGTGTTGCCGGACGCTACGCGAACTCGGCCGTCGCTCGCGAGGGCGCTCGTGAGCTCCGTAGCAACCGCGCTCGCCGCCAGACCGGTCGAATCACTTCCGAGCTCGACGAACGGGAGGACCGCAATGCTGGGGATGGCAGCCGCGGTCGCCGTCGCCGGAGTCGTGGGCGCCGAGATCCGTTGCGAGGCGAAATAACCCGCAGCGCCGATGGCGATGATTCCGACGCCAAGCGCAACGAGCCTTCTCGTTCGTCGCGCCGACGCCGTGCGCGCCGCGGCGGTTGCGCCGGTAATGGTCGATGGGCCAAGCTCGCCGCTGAGCACCGCGGGGTCGTCGAGCGCAGCGAGAATCTGACCCGCGTTCTGCGGACGCTTGTCAGGGTCCTTCTCGAGGCAGCGCATGACGAGGGACGCGAGCGCGGGCGGGATGTCCGGACGAACGTCGGTGATGGGTGTCGGCGGCTCCGACAGATGCGCGGCGAGGAGCGCGTGCGGCGCTCGGCCGTGGAAGGGGGTCTTGCCGGTGAGCGTCTCGTACGCGGTGATGCCGAACGCGTAGATGTCCACGCGGTAGTCCGCGTCCGGATCCGCGGCGATCTGCTCGGGCGCCATGTAGCCGGGGGTGCCGAGAGACGCTCCGGCCGCCGTGAGTGTGCCCTGGGACGCAATGCCTGGCGTCCGGCGGGCGACGTCGAGCGCCTTGGCAACACCGAAGTCGGCGACGACAGCCGAGCCGGCGTGGAGGAGGACGTTGTCGGGCTTTATGTCGCGGTGGATGATGCCGCGTTCGTGAGCGTAGGCGAGGGCGCGGGCGACGTCACGGAGCACGCCGACGGCGTCCACGACGCGTATCCCGCCGCCGCGCGCGATCCGGGCCCGGAGCGATTCGCCATCCACATACGGCATGACGAGATACGGGCGGCCGTTCATCTCGCCGGCAGACAGGACGGGAACGATGTGCGGGTGCTGCAGCCCGGCAATGACGAGGATCTCTCGGCGGAAGCGCTCGGCGTTGACGTCGGCCATGAGCTCCGGCGCGAGGATCTTCACGACGACGCGGCGCTCGAGAGTCTGGTCGTAAGCGACGAAGACGCGCGACATGCCCCCTCCGCCGAGCTCTCGCTCGACGGTGAAGGTGGGGCCCAGGGCATCGCGGACTTGATCGGCTAACGACAAGGGAACCGGGTGTCGGGAATCGGGAATCGGGAGCTTCGTCGTTCGAGCTGATGGCTGATAGCTGATGGCTGATAGCCGCTTTTTTTCGACATCCCCCGGACCGTCAGGGTTGGTGCTTCATTGACACCGTTTGGCACGGGGGCCAGCCTTCGCGGTCCCGCTCGCTGTCTCCCTTCATTTCCTGCATGGGTCCCACCCGATTTCTCGCGCCACTCGTGCTGGCCGCGCTTTCCGGCGTCACCCCGGTCTGTGGGGTGCTCGCGCAAGATACGACGCGGGGCCCCATCATCCGGCGAGTCGAGATACACCGGGGTGCCGTTTTCGATTCCGTCGAGGCGGCGAGCTTCTGGGGGTTCCGCCTCGTCAACGCATTGCACATCGACACGCGCCCGTATGTGATCCGGCGCGAGCTCCTCTTCGCGCCCGGCGAGCCGTACGATACCGCGCGGGTGCACGAGTCGGAACGGAACCTTCGTGCGCTCGGCATCTTCCGTGACGTCGAGATCGACACGGTTTCGACCCCGGCGGGATTGTCCGTTCGCGTGCTGACGACGGATGGGTGGACGACGAACGTCGGCTTCGGGATTCAGACGAGCGGCTCGGAGCGCGTGTTCAACGCATTCGTGCAGGAGGTCAACCTGCTCGGCACGCGCACGATCGCGACGTTAGGCTACCAGAGCGATCCTGATCGAAGCTCGGTCGTCGCGGGCTTCGACACGCCGCGCGTCATTGCGGACCGCGTGGGGATCGGCGCGTCGTACTCGCAGCGGTCGGACGGGCACTCGGTTGGCGCATCGGTCCGGTATCCGTTCTTGAACCTGTCCGCGCGGCATGGAGCGTCGTTAGGGTGGTCGCTGTTCGACGGCCGCGTGTTGCACTACGAGCGTGGGTTGCGGAGTCGTCCCGATTCGGCACGGCGGAAGTTCGCGCTCCTGCGGAGTGAGAGCGCGATCGCGTTGCGGGCGAGCCCGCGCGGGTACGTTCACCTGGGCCTGACGGCGCAGGTTCGGCGCGACGACTTCGGGGAGGAGGGTGGGACCGCGGAGATCCCTCGCACGATCACCGTGGCGGCGGGGCCGTACGTCGCCATCCGGGCCCCGCGGTACATCCGGGTGCGGAACTTCCAGGCGATGGCGCGGGTGGAGGATGTCGATCTCGGCCCGTTCGTGCGCCTGGACCTCGCGGCGGCCCCGCGGGCATGGGGCTACGAGCGGGACGGAATCGGCGGGCGCGTCGGCGTGTCCGTCGGCGCGAAGGTGCCGATGGGGTTCGTCCAGTTCGGCGGGTCGGCTGGCGGGCTACGCTCTAGTGCGGGCACCGACTCCTCGAGTGCCGACGGCTACACGCTTGCGGTCGTGCAGCCTAACGATGCTCATCTCTTCGTCGCCCGCGTCGCAGGCGGCCGGCTGAACGAACCCCCGTTCGGATTCGAGTACGACCTCGGTCTGGGATACGGGATACGAGCGTTTCCCTCACACGCGTTCACGGGTGATCGCTACTACCTGACGAACGCCGAGTATCGTTGGCTGGCGGTGCCGAGGCTGCTTGGGCTCGTGGGCGTCGGCGTTGCGGCATTCGTGGATCACGGCGGCGCGTGGTTCCGAGGCGACGAGCGTCGTTCGGGGACGAACGCGGGGCTGGGCCTGCGGATCGGCTCCATTCGCTCGGCGGGCTCGCTCATCGGGAGGCTCGATTTCGCGTATCGATTCCAGAGCGATATCGAGCCGGGCGGCTGGGTGGTCTCGTTAGGGCGCGGGTTCGCGTGGCAGCGATTTTGATACGTAAGGGGTCAGAGTCCTAACGCATCCTTTCATCTCATCGCGCCATCGGGCGGACGCGGAGGGCGCGGCAACGGCGGATGCCGGAACGGCCGCGGAGAACCCCTCGCGCGCCTACGGCCCGGCGCGCCTCGGCCGGTCGGAACTGCGATGACGCGGATGGGGCGGAAACGGCCGGATCGTTTATCGGGAATCGGGAATCGCGGAGCGTCTTTGGATACGTAAGGGGTCAGAGTCCTAACGCATCCTTCGAACGCAGACGCGATGAATTCATGCGCGAGGACCCTGCCCGTCCAAGACGGAGCGGTGACGTCCGGCAGCCGGAACGAGGGGAATTACGGATGAGGGGATGAGGCGGACGCTGGGTGAGTCCGGCTCGACAGCCCCGTAGTGCCCGCGGCCCTGTGCGCGCTCGCTTCTGCCGCGGCCTCCGCGATCCGCTCGATGTCGCGGCGAATCCCGAACGAAAACGGGAAACCCCCAAACCTGGCGTGGCATGGAGCTGGACGCGAAGGGCGCGGCACGAGCGAACGCGGCACGAGCGGACGCGGAAACCCCGGAGACGCGTACCCAGAGGGAACGGCGGCGCAGGAGTCGGCGCGTTCTGGCTGTCAGCGCGCAACAGAACGATGATATTCGAATCTGACCCCAATTAGGTGATAACGGTTGGCCCATCGCGCCCGGTATTGGCGCGAAGATCGGCCACCGCAATCGCCGCCTCGATCAGCTCTCGCAGCGCTTCCTGCGCGTCGAGCGACTGACGCTCGGAGTCTGGTTCGTACGACTCGATATAGATCCGCACCGTCGCGCCGCTCGTGCCCGTGCCGGACAATCGGTATACGATCCGGGCGCCGTCCTCGAACATGATCCGAAGGCCCTGGTGCTCGCTCACGCTGCCGTCCACCGGGTCGCGGTACGAGAAGTCATCGGCGCGAGCCACCGTCCGGCCCGCGATCGTCGTCCCAGGGAGCGTCGCGAGTTGCTCCTGCACTCGCGCCATCGCTGCTCGCGCGCCGTCGGCCGGGACTTCTTCGTAATCGTGGCGCGTGTAGTAGTTGCGGCCGAACTGACGCCAGTGCGAGCGGACGATCTCCTCCACTGACCCGCCACGACGCGCGAGGATGTTCAACCAGAACAGCACCGCCCAGAGGCCATCCTTCTCGCGAATGTGATCCGACCCGGTGCCGAAGCTTTCCTCGCCGCAGAGCGTGATGCGTCCGGCGTCGAGCAGGTTGCCGAAGAACTTCCATCCGGTCGGTGTCTCGTGGCACTCGATTCCGAGCGCGGTGGCAACGCGGTCTGCCGCACCGCTCGTTGGCATCGACCGCGCGATTCCCACGAGGCCGTGCGCGTAACCGGGCGCGAGAGCCGCGTTCGCCGCGAGAATCGCGAGGCTGTCCGACGGCGTGACGAAGAAGTTGCGGCCGAGGATCATGTTGCGATCGCCGTCCCCGTCCGACGCGGCGCCGAAGTCGGGTGCGTTCTTCCCACGCATGATCTCCACGAGGTCGTGCGCGTACGTGAGGTTCGGGTCCGGGTGGCCGCCGCCGAAGTCGGGCAGGGGCTCGCCGTTCATCACGGTCCCGTTAGGCGCGCCGAGTCGGCGCTCCAGGATCTCGTGGGCGTATGGACCGGTGACGGCGTGCATGGCATCGAAGCGAACCGTGAACTTGCCACGCGCGAGCAGCGATCGGATCGCGTTGAAGTCGAAGAGGCGCTCCATGAGCTCGGCGTAGTCGCTCACCGGATCGATCACTCGCACGAGCATGTCGCCGAGGAGATGGTCCGCGACCTCGTCGAGCGGGATGTCGGCGCTATCGGCAATACGATACTCGGTGATCTCGCGCGTGCGCCGAGCGATGGCGGATGTGACCTGCTCGGGCGCGGGTCCGCCGTTGGCGAGGTTGTACTTCACGCCGAAGTCGCCGTCCGGGCCCCCGGGGTTATGGCTCGCCGAGAGGATGATCCCGCCGTCCGCCTTGCGCGCGCGAATCACGCACGACGCCGCAGGTGTGGAGAGTATCCCGCCGCGTCCCACGAAGACGCGTCCGACGCCGTTCGCGGCGGCCATCCGCAGCACCACCTGGATGGCTTCGCGGTTGTAGTAGCGCCCGTCGCCGCCGACGACGAGCGTGGCGCCAGGCGCCAGCTCGGCGGCATCGAGAACGGATTGGACGAAGTTCTCGAGGTAATGCGGCTGCTGGAACACGGACACCCGTTTCCGGAGGCCAGAGGTGCCGGGTGTCTGGTCGGAGAAGGGAGTCGTAGGGACGGAAGGCATGAATACAAGCTAAACAGCTATCAGCTATCAGCTATCAGCAAAGCGAGAACCCTCGGGACGCCCCTCTTCGATAGGGAGGCATCCCGAGGGCTTTGCTTTGCTGATAGCTGATAGCTGTTAGCTGTTAGCTCCCTTCTAGCTTTTTCTTCAGCCTCTCTATCGCTCCACCCCACGCCGCGCGAAGTCCATCGGCGTGCGCGCGCGACTGGATGCGCTCGTGGTTCAACACCAGCCCCGTCTTCGCGCCGTTCGGCGTCAGCTTGAGCTCCACCGTCGATGCCGCGGCTGGATCGTCGTCCTCCCACACGAACCTGAGCGTCTTCGGACGCGACACCTTCGTGTAGCGCCCGCGGTTCCCGTCCGTCGTCGAGAACGTCCCACCCTCGTCGAACGCGGCGTGCGCGCCCGCGCCGAGCCACTCGCTCATCACCGCCGGGTCACCGAATGCATCGAACACACGCTCGGCCGGCGCGGCGATCGTCTTCGTCACGCAGATCGCGTAACCCTTCGGGCGCCCATCCTTTTCGTGGAGTGCTCGCGCGCGCTCGTACTCGACGGCGATCGTCTGCGCCCACCATGGGGCGAGCCCGAATTCCTTCGCGAGACGCTCCGTGATCGCGCGACGCCCCGGCGCCGGCCCGCCGCTCTCGTCGAGCAGCCGGTACCACTCCTCCCACCCCTTGCCGGTGGCGGCTGTCGCGTCTCGGTCAGTCATCGGATGTTCGCTCTTCGATTCCACTTTCATTTTCGGATCCCTCGGCGCGGTTCGGGTGACTCTGGGGTATGACAGGGAGGCCCGATGCTCTCTACAACGTGAGCGTTCGACCCTTTAAACGCGGCGGTGTCATTCCGAGCGGAGGCGCTGTCAGGCGCCTCCGCTCGGAATGACACCGAAGCTCCGCCGTTTGCGCTAGGCCGTGACGCGTTGGCCCGCAATTCGCCAAATGGGAGCGTATCACCGACCCCAACCGTCCGCTTCGCGACGCCGCGACCGTTCACCGAGACCAGCATGCCGACGTTTAGCCGCACCATCGCTCGAACCGCCCTGACCTTCGGAACTTCCCTGGCGCTTGCCGCCGGGGTCGCTGCGTGCGACTTCGGCAGGGAGCCACAGCGCAGCGAGACCGGAGGCGAAATCGACGATTCGTTCGAGCCAACCAAGGTCGAATCCGTCAAGGGCGTTCCAGTGGCCCAAATCAACACCGCGATCGAGGAGCGGCTGACCGCGGCGCGGCCGAAGCCGATCAGCGAATCACAGTGGGGCCATGCGAAGAAACTCTACGACGAGTTTGGCGGCTACCCCATCTGGCTCGACGACGATGGCCTCCGCGAGCGGCGCACGAAGACGCTGATGACGGCACTCCTCGCCGGCGACGCCGACGCGCTCGCGCTCGACAACTATCCGCTCGACGACCTTCGCCGCGTGCTCTCGGATCTGCTCGACGCGAAAGACCCGAGCCCCGAGTTGCTCGCGGACGTGGACGTCGTCCTCACGGCGACGTACGTCGCGCTCGGCGAGGATCTCCTCACCGGGCAGGTGGACCCGAGCACCATGTCGCAGGATTGGCACATCGAGCCGACGCCCGCACAGGTCGACTCTGCGCTCGGACGGTTCCTTCGCGATCGGGATTTCGACGTGTCCGTAACGCAGATGCGTCCCGAGTACGACGAGTACAAGACGCTCCAGAAGCACCTCGTGCGCTACCGGCAAATCATCGCGCGCGGCGGGTGGCAGCCAGTACCTGACGGCAAGGCCGTCAAGCCCGGCGACAGCACGAGTGCGGAGCGCCTGACCGCGCTGCGTGAGCGGCTCCGGGTCGAGGGCTATCTGACCGGCGACAGCGCCATCGCCGATACGGCGAAGGGTCGGGCGGAGTACGATCGCGAGCTGGCGGGAGCGATCGCGCAGTTCCAGCGCGAGCACGGCATCGTCGTAGACTCCGCGCTCGGCAAGGAGACGCTGCAGTCGCTCAACGTGCCGGCGGCGTACCGGCTCGGGCAGATCGCGGCGAACATGGAACGCTATCGGTGGATGCCGCGCACGTTGGGCGACAAGTACGTGTTCGTGAACGTGCCGGCGTTCCGCCTCGAAGCGTACGACGATGGGAAAAAGGTGATGGAGATGAAGGTGATCGTCGGCGCCGAGTTCGAGGACCAGAACACGCCGGTCTTCTCCGACTCCATGCAGTACGTCGTGTTCCGCCCGTACTGGAATGCGACCGACAACATCATGGAGAAGGAGCTCTGGCCGAAGGTCGAAGCCGACCCGACGTTCCTCGAGCGGAACAACTACGAGATCGTCACCGAAGGCGGGAAGCAGCGCATCCGCCAGCTGCCTGGTGAAGGGAACGCACTCGGCCTCGTGAAGTTCATGTTCCCGAACACGTTCGACATCTACATGCACGACACGCCGGAACAGTCGCTGTTCGACAGGGACGTCCGAGCGTTCAGCCATGGCTGCATCCGTCTCGAGAACCCGGAGAAGATGGCGGAATGGGTTCTCGGATGGACCCCGGAGCAGGTGCAGGAGGCGATGCACAGCACGCGAGACAACCGGCACGTGAACCTGAAGGAGAAGGTGCCGGTGTACATCGTCTACTTCACGACGTTCATCCGCGACGGGCGATTGCACTTCGGGAACGACCTGTACAACCGCGACACGGCGCTCGTCGAGCGGGTCAAGAACGGGGCACAGCCGACGGTTGAGGCGGTAAAAGCCGTCAAAGTTTTGCGCGAGTTGGCGGAGGATTGAAGAACGGCCGCAGTCATCAGTTCCTAGTCGTCCAGTCGTGAGTTATGAGTTGGTACTCGAAACTCACGACTGGATGACTCAGGACTGATGACTGCTGACTGACAAGCTGACGACTGGTGACTGCCCCGCCGCGCCGCCGAGCGTGTCGTGCCGGCTGCCTTATCGCGAGCTATCCCCTGCGCGGCGCCTACTCAGCCTGTCGCGACCGGAAAGTAGCCCCACCGTACAAGTATGGCGACGAACAGAACGACGTTGATCGCGATGACCGTGTAAAGCAAGCGCCCGGGAACACTCCACCAGCGGCGTCGCCAGCCCGCGATGGCAAGCAGGACGAGCAGCACGGCGAGTAGTGCCAGCACCGAGGGTGCCCAGGCCAGGAGTTGCATGGCCGGCGGGAGGCCGTACACCAGGTCGCCCCCGCCGCGTTCAGCCGCGCGGTTGCTCGCGGCAATGAATCCAAACCCAAACCAAGTCGTCAGCGCAGCGGCCACGACCGCGACAACCATGGCTGTGCTGCGCCACGCCCCCGGAAGCCGAGCAGTGCGATGTGTCGGCACGAGCCGTCGCCGGCGCCACCGGATGACGCCAGCGACTATTGGCCAGACGACGAGCGCAAGCAGAGGGAGCGCCATCGTGTACGATAGGGCTTCGTTCAGGAACCCCGGCGCATCGTACCAGGCGAGACGCTCGTACGCCGCCGGAAAGCGCGTTCCGAAAAACGACTGCGAGCCGAAGAGATGCGTGACCGCCCCGTTCTCCGTGCGTAC
The DNA here is from genome assembly GCA_036741775.1 of Gemmatimonadaceae bacterium. Lineage (GTDB taxonomy): Bacteria > Gemmatimonadota > Gemmatimonadetes > Gemmatimonadales > Gemmatimonadaceae > JAJKIV01. Next base: position 59,760 of record DAINRQ010000031.1, read on the forward strand.
AGCGACGAGGTCATGCCCGCCGACCCGCGTCCACACATCCATTCCCTCCGGCACGTAGTCGCCGTTGGCGTCGCCGAGTCCGACGATCGCAATCGTGTCGCCGCCGCCGGGGACGACGTGAAGCTGTCCGCTGAACAGCATCGGCAGGTTCTCGACGCCGCGGCGTGCATAACGAGTCAGCCGGTACGACCCGGCCGGATTCACTGATGAATACTCGGCGCCGCGTGGGTGGGGCATGATCTCGGGCACTGCCAGCGTGCGCGTCATCGCATCGCGGGCCGCTGCGCCGAATCGAGACGAGCCGCCGTTCGCCACCACGAACGCGGCGAACTGACGGCCGGGGACGATCACGACAAAGCTCGTGAATCCCGATGCCGCGCCCGCGTGGGTGAGTGCGCGTTCGTCGCCGACACCTTCCTCGACGAAGCCGTACGTGAGCCCCGGTAGGCGCGGATGGTGAGAGAACTGGCGCGTCCGCATGAGCCCGAGCACGGAATCGCTGAGCACACGTCGTCCGTTCACGGGGAGCCCGAGTTGCGCCAGAAGGAAGCGCGACACATCGTCGGCGGTCGTCGCGAGTCCACCCGGCGGATACGCCGATCGATAGTCGCGCGCGACGGGCGTGCACCCGTTGGCGGTGCAGCGATGGGACGTCGCGAGATCGCGCTCGAGCTCGGGTGGGAGCGGATGTGCGAACGACGACCGTGTCATGCCCAGCGGGGAGAGAACCTCGCGCTGCACGTAGTCGGCGAACGACGTGCTGGCCGCCGACTCGACGACGTACCCCGCGAGCGCGTAGCCGTAGTTCGAGTAGCTGATCACATCCCCCGGCGGCCAACCTCTCTGCGGCAGCTTCGCTGCGAGAAACTCCCCGAGAGGCCGGATGTCCGCGGGCGTTCGCGCTGCATAGCCGACGACGCTCTCCTCGAAGCCGGCGGTGTGCGTCAGCAGGTGGTGAAGCGTGATCGGGCGATCCCACGCTGTGGGCACCTGTAGGCCGCGAAGGTACCGATTGACATCCGTGCGGAGATCCACGAGCCCACGTTCCGCCGCGACCAGAGTCGCCGTCGCGACGAACGACTTCGATACCGAGGCGATGCGGAACACCGTGGTGCGCGGATCCACCGGAACGTCGCGCTCGAGATCAGCGCATCCATACCCGCGGAGCACGTCGACGGCTCCGTCTCGCACGACGACGATCGCGGCACCCGGTACGTTGTGCTCGTGCATCGCGGCGACGATGGCCGAGTCGAGGGGAGTGCCATCGGTGCGGACTGCGGCGGTGCAGGACGGGTTTTGCGCGATGCCCGGGACGGTCAACGCGGAGGTCAGGACGATCGCAAGCGCCAGCGCCCAGATCGATCGAGCGAGGTGAGCGGTGTGCATGCTCGTCGTACGCCCGCGAGCGTTGGTCAGTTTCCGGGAATCCGCTACTTCGTTAGTACGATCTTGTCATTCCGTGCTGGCCCCTCTTTCGGGCCGCGCAAGGAATTGGAACCTCTGCGGTTCATCTGGTTCTCCGACAACTGTACGACACGCGAAGTCCGCTACGCGCCCCACCGCGTGAAGGACTAGGCTCTCCCGCCGCAACACGATGATGTTATTCGAATCTGACCCCGATATCCGCTCAATGCGGTTCCGACCCCAATATCCCGCGTGCGACGTAGATCGGCCGCACCTGCTCCCGGAATTGCGGCAGCCTCATCGCGAACCACACTCCTACCGCAAGACACGCTACGCCACCGAGGATGATCGTGTTCGTCGGACCGATTCGGTCCGCCACCACGCCCGCCATCAGGCTCCCGATCGGCGCGGTCCCGAGAAACGCCATCGCGTAGAACGCCATCACTCGGCCGCGCAGGTGCTCCTCGACGATCGTCTGCAGGATCGTGTTCGTCGACGCCATCGTCACCATCATCCCGCCGCCCACCACCGGGACGATGAGAAGCGAGAGCGCGAAGCTCCGTGAGAACCCGAACAGCACGAGCCCCACCCCGAACGTGCACGCGGCCGCGGCCATCACGCGACCGAGGCCGACTACGGTGCGCCGCGACGCCAGGTAGAACGCGCCGCCCAAGGCACCGACGCCCGCCCCGCCCATGAGAAACCCGAGTGTGTGCGAGTCTCCGCCGAGTGCCCCCCGCGCGACCGCGGGCATGAGCACCGTGTATGGCATCCCCATCGTGCTCACGAGCGCGAGCAGCACCAGCGCCGAGCGGATCGGCGGGAACCCGGTCACGTAACGAAACCCCGCTATGAGATCCTCGAGGACGCTCGTCTTCACCGCCGGCATGATGCGTGGAGTCACGCGCATCGCGACGAGCGACGCGATGACGCCGATGTACGAGACCCCGTCGATGAGGTAACACCACGCTTCGCCAACCGCCGCGATGATGACTCCACCGATGGACGGCCCGAGGATGCGGCTCAGATTCACCATCGATGAGTTCAGGGCGATGGCGTTAGGCAGGTCGGCGCGGTCCTCGACCATCTCCACCACGAACGCCTGGCGGGCCGGAGTGTCGAAGGCGTTGATGATCCCCTGCGCGAGTTGCAGCAGGAGCACGTCGCGGACGGTGATGATGTCGGCGAAAGCGAGGACCGCCAACGCGAACGACTGCAGCATCGACAGCACCTGTGTCACGACGAGGACGCGGTGCCGGTTCCACCGGTCCACCAGCACGCCCGACAGCGGCGACAGCACCAGCGTCGGAATCTGGCTGAAGAACCCCACCACCCCGAGCAGCAGGACGGAGTCCGTCAGGCGGTAGACGAGCCAGCTCGTGGCGACCCGGGTAATCCACGTGCCGATGAGCGACACGGTCTGACCGCCGAAGAACAGCCGATAATTGCGGTGACGAAGCGCGCGGAAGACGCCGAACCGCGGTGGAGGCGGTGTCGGCTCGATCGGCGGCGGTGGTGTGGCCGCAGGGGTCGCCGGAGCAGGGCGCGAAACGGTCATGCTCCGCATAGCACGCCGCGCGCCTCGATGCGATGATTCAGGGCCCGTCTCACCACGCCTCAACCCGACACGAATGACCGAGACCCCCACCGCCGCCGGGACCCATCCGCCGCATCTCGCCGCCCCCGACGTCAACCCGTCGTTCACGAAGAGCGCGTTCCTCGGCGAGATCCGCGAGGACCTCGTCTTCCCCTACCCGGTGCTGACGCCCGAAGAAGGGGAGTCGCTCGGGATGATTCTCGACTCGATGCGTGACTGGGCCGAGTCGTCGGTGAACTCGTCGAAGTTCGATCACGACGGCCGGTTTCCGGACGAGGTGCGCGAGGGATTGCACGCGCTCGGACTCATGGGACTCAGTATTCCGGAGGAGTACGGCGGCTTCGGCGCCTCGGCCAAGGTGTACAACCGCGTGTTCGGCGAGCTGGGCTCGATCGACCCGGCACTCACCGTGTATTTCGGGGCGCATCAGTCGATCGGATGCAAAGGTATCGTGCTCTTCGGTAACGAGGACCAGAAGCGGCGGTACCTGCCGAAGTGCGCGACCGGTGAGATGATTGCCGCGTTCTGCCTCACGGAGCCGGGGTCGGGCTCCGACGCACAGGCGATGCGCGCCACCGCGGTGCCAAGCGACGACGGCCGGCATTACGTCCTGAACGGGACGAAGATCTGGATCTCGAACGCCGGGTACGCGGACATGCTCACGGTGTTCGCGAAGGTCCCGGTCGAGGTCGATGGCGCGCGAAAGGCGCGGGTGACGGCGTTCATCGTCGACGCCCACGCGCCCGGCGTGAGCCTCGGCAAGCTCGAGGAGAAGATGGGGATCAAGGCGTCCGACACGCGCGCCATTGCGTTCGAGAACGTCCGCGTCCCCTTGGAGGATCGGCTGGGCGAGGTGGGGCAGGGGTTCCGGATCGCGCTCGAGATCCTGAACTCCGGCCGGCTCGGGCTCGCCGCCGGCTCGGCCCGCGGCACCCGGCGCATCATGCGCGAGGCCATCGCGTACGCGAAGCAGCGCGAGCAGTTCGGGAGGCCGATCGGCACGTTCGAGATCATCCAGCGGAAGATCGCGACGCTCGCTGCCGAATGTTACGCCCTCGATTCGGCGGTGATGGTGACCGGGGGAATGGTCGATCGCGGCGGCATCGACTTCTCGCTCGAGACGGCAGTCTGCAAGGTGTTCGGGTCGGAGCTCGCGTTCCGGGCGTCGAACGAGGCGTTGCAGATCGCCGGCGGTATCGGATACTCCAAGGAGTACCCGTACGAGCAGGCGGTGCGTGACTCGCGGATCAACCTGATTTTCGAGGGGACGAACGAGGTGCTGCGCGCGCTCATTGCCCTCATGGGGCTGCAGCAACCGGGCGAGCGGCTCAAGGCGTTAGGCACGGCGTTCAAGGCGCCGATCCGTTCCCTCGGGGCGATCGGCGAGTATCTCGCCGGGCGGGCGCGTCGCCAGATCACGAAACAACGCTTTACCCTCGTCCACCCCGCGCTCGAGCGTGAGAAGGAGCTCGTCGAGACGTTGATTCACGACCTCGCTCTGGGCGTCGAGAACGCGATCCTCCGACACGGGAAGGGGATCATCGAGAAGCAGTTTCTGCAGGAACGGATGGCGAACGCCGCGATCGACATCTTCCTCGCGACGGCGGTGTTGTCGCGGACGTCGTCGGACATCGAGCGCCTGGGCGGCGAGGACGCGGCGAAGGCGCAACTGGATTGCGCGCGGATCTTCGTGCCGATGGCGTACCGCCGCGCGCGGCGGAGCATCCGCGGGCTTCGCAAGCACCAGGATACTCGGCTCAAGGCGATCGCCGAGCACGCGCTCGAGACGGGCGATTTGGGTCCAGACCAGGGCTGATTGGGTACGTTGGGGGTCAGAGTCCTAACGCATCGTTCCGTTGCCGTCCGGCAACGGAACGATGCGTTTAGGACTCTGACCCCTGACCTCTGACTGGCCTGCGCATGGAGGGTTCGGCGCGCCGGGGCCGGTCGGAACGACGATGACGCGGAAAGGGCCGAAACGGCCGGATGAGGAGGCCGGCGTCCGCGACAAGCTCCGGCATCCGGAATGAAAGGGGGAACGGATGAGGGGATGAGGGGATGAGAGACATCATCCTAAGTGAGTGAAAGCTCCGCTCGCCGTGGCGTGAATGAGGGGGACGGCTCCCCGGGCCCGCCACTCAACTCGAAGAGCAGTTCCCTATCAGTTCACGACTCCGGCGCGAGGGCGGGTCCCGGTCGAGGAGCGATCCGTCTCATCCCCCCTCATCCCCGGATCCGTATTCCGTCCTTGTCGATGCCGGCCCCACGATGAAGGGGGCCCCGCGCGCGATCCCTGGCCTTGGGCAGTCCGCCCCGGCGGCGATTTGATACGTAAGGGGTCAGAGTCCTAACGGATCGTTCGAACGCGCCGCGTTCGAACGATCCGTTAGGACTCTGACCCCCAACGGAGCTTTATTATGCGCG
>DAINRQ010000032.1:0-64652 GCA_036741775.1 Gemmatimonadaceae bacterium
ACAGCTGGCTCACCGGAACGAAGCCCTCGATGTCGTTGCCGACGTCGACGACGACACCCTTGTCCATCAGGCGCACGACCTTGCCGCGCAGCTCGGTGCCCACCGGGTACGTCTCGCCAATGCGGAGCCACGGATCTTCCTCGGCCTGCTTGAGACCGAGTGAGATGCGCTTGTTGTCCGAATCGATGTTGAGGATCACGACGTCCACCGCATCGCCCTTCTTCACCACTTCCGACGGATGCTGCACGCGCTTCGTCCAGCTCATGTCGGAGATGTGAATGAGGCCGTCAATGCCGGGCTCGATCTCCACGAACGCGCCGAAGCTCGTGAGGTTGCGGACCTTCCCGTTGATGCGCGTGCCGACCGGGTACTTGAGTGGCAGCACCATCCACGGATCCTGCTCGGTCTGCTTCATGCCGAGCGAGATCTTCTCCTCGTTCGGATCGACCTTGAGCACGACCGCTTCGATCGTCTCGCCGATGCTCACCAGCTTCGACGGGTGACGAACGTTGCGCGTCCAGCTCATCTCGCTGATGTGCACGAGGCCTTCGATGCCCGGCTCGAGCTCGATGAACGCGCCGTAGTTCGTGATCGAGACGACCTTGCCGGTGACACGAGTGCCGACCGGGTACTTGGCCGCGACGTCCTTCCACGGATACGCCTGGAGCTGCTTGAGGCCGAGCGAGATGCGCTCCCGCTGCCAGTCGATATCGAGCACTTTGACTTCGAGCTCGCTCCCGATCTGCACCATCTCCGACGGGTGGGAGATCCGCCCCCACGACATGTCGGTGATGTGGAGCAGGCCGTCGACGCCACCGAGGTCGATGAACGCACCGAAGTCGGTGATGTTCTTGACGACGCCCTTCCTGACCTGGTCCTTCTGGAGCTCCTTCATCAGCTTCTCGCGCTTGCCGGCACGCTCGGTCTCGAGGATCACTCGACGCGAGACGACGATGTTGCGGCGGCGCTTGTTCAGCTTGATGATCTTGAACTCGTACTTTTGGCCGAGGAGCTCGTCGATGTTCGGCACGCGCCGCAGCGCGATCTGCGAGCCGGGGAGGAATGCGTCGACGCCCATGAGGTCGACGACGACACCGCCCTTGATCTTCTTGACGAGCGTACCTTCAACGGGCTGATCGTTCTCGTAGGCAAGGCGGATGCGCTCCCACACGCGCATGAAGTCCGCTTTCTTCTTCGAGAGGACGACCGACCCTTCCTGGTCCTCGAGGTGCTCGAGCAGCACCTCGACCTCGTCGCCGGGTTTGATGTCGGGAAGGTCCTTGAACTCCTCGAGCGGGATCGTCCCTTCGGATTTGAAGCCGATGTCCAGGACGACCATGTTATCGCGGATTTCGAGCACCTTGGACTTGACAATTTCACCCTCTTCGATGGAGGCGAGGGTGCCATTGTACATGTCCATCATCTGCTCGTACTCCTCGGAGGAGTACTCGTCTTCCTCGTAGAGCTCGGGACGACGGTTGGCAAGCGGCCGCAGTTGAGACTTCTGCAGGTCGCGCTTCTCGCGTGCGGTGAGCACGTTGCCGGTGGAAGGGGTGGTGGTTTCTAGCTCGGACATACCGAAGGGATTCTCCTGATCCGCGGGTATTTAGGCTCGCCGCGTCGAGTCAATTGTGGCTGATGCATCGAAACCGAAAAAGCCGCCCCGATGGGCGGATCTCGGGTCCGAGTTTCGCGAACCGTCTAATGTATCGTCAGCTGCCGGGCGCGTCAACGGGCGAAGTTTCGTTTCCACGCTGAGTTACGGCCCTCGCCAAGGCGACGATCCGGTCCACCTGCTCAGGCTGCGTGAGGTAGGTCGTGTCAATGAGGACCGCATCCTTCGCCTGCACCGTTTGGGTCGCATCCTGCGCGTCGCGCTTGACGAGCCGATCAGTCTCGTCCGCGATCTCCGATTCCGTCGGCCGACGACCCAGTTGCTGGGTCAAGCGCCGCCGAGCTCGCTCCCACGGGTCGGCGATGAGAAACACCTTGAGCGCCGCATCCGGGAACACCGCCGTCCCCATGTCTCGCCCGTCGACCACGACGTCGTGCTTCGCGGCGGTCTCCTGAACCAGCCGATTCACCCACGCCCGCACCAGCGGCATCTGGGCAACCCGCGACACATGTCGCGTGACCTCCGGACCGCGGATCTCCGTTTCCACGTCCTTCCCATCGACGCACGGCGCGAACGACGTGTCGCGCGGACTCAGCGACACCGCGCGGGCCGCCTCGAGGACCAGCGACTCCGTCCACGTCTCGGGCGCGACCCCCGTGCGCAACGCCACCGCCGTAGCAGCCCGATAGATCGCCCCCGAATCGACATGGCGATACCGCAGGACGGATGCAACCCAGTGTGCCGTCGACGACTTCCCGGACGCGGCCGGTCCGTCGATCGCGATGACGACCGGACCACGCCGTGATGTGAGCTCGGCGGTCACGAGGTGAGACGCTCGAGATCGGACCAGAATCCCGGATAGGACACGGTCACGCACCCCGGGTCGTCGACGACGATCGCGTTCCCGGGGAGCGCACCGAGGACACCGAACGCCATGGCGAGACGGTGATCGCCGTGCGCACGGACGCGTCCGGTGAGCGGCGTCGACCCGCCACGCACGCGGAGTCCGTCGGGGAGTTCCTGCGCGTCCGCACCGACGTGACGGAGGTTCTCCACCACAGTCGCGATGCGATCGCTCTCCTTGACGCGAAGCTCGCTCGCGCCGGTGATCTCGGTCTCGCCCCGCACTCGGGTGGCAAGGCAGGCGAGCATCGGCAGCTCGTCGATCATCGCGGGCACCTGGTCCGCGCTGATGCGCGTGGGTTCCAGGTCGCCGGCGGCGACTCGAATCGTCCCTACCGGCTCCCCGCACTCCTCGCGCTCGACCTCCCATTCGATCCGGGCGCCCATGTCGCGAAGCACGCGAAAGAAGCCGAGGCGAGTGGGATTCAGGGCGACGTCCGTGAGCTCGAGCGGCGCGCTCCCGGGGAAGCCGCCCCCCGCAACGAGCGCCGCGAGAAACGCCGCCGACGACGGGTCGGCCGGGACGTCGATCTGGAACGGCGGAAGCTCTTCAAGCGGTTGCAGGGCTGCCTCGCCGCCACACGACCGGACCTCGACGCCTAACGCTGCGAGCATTCGCTCCGTGTGGTCGCGAGACCGGACGGGCTCGCGCACCGACACCGGCACGCCGGCGACGAGTCCGGCGAGGAGAATCGCGCTCTTCACCTGGGCGCTCGACGTGGCGCTCTCCCATACGAGCGGGCCGAGTTCCCCGCCGGTGATCGTCACGGGAAGATGCTGACCTTGGTCGAACGCGAACCGCGCCCCCATGGCCTCGAGCGGCCGGGCGACGCGGGCCATGGGCCTTCGGCTCAAACTGTCATCGCCCACGAGGCGGCTCGCGAACGGGTATGCGCTCAGCACACCGGCGAGGAGCCGCGCGGTCGTCCCGCTATTGCCACAGTCCAGCGCCTGGGCGGGCGGCGTGAGGCCGCGCAGGCCGCGCCCGGTCACTCGCAGCGTGTCATCCAGCGCGGGAATGTCGGCGCCTAACGCACGCAGCACGCCGGCAGTCGACTGCACGTCGGCGGAGCGAAGCACATTACGGATCCGGGACCGTCCTCCGGCCAGCGCCGCGCAGAGCAGCGACCGATGCGAGATGGACTTGTCGCCGGGTACGCGAACCGAGCGCGCGCCGGAATGCAATGACGACGCCATCATCATCGCAGCCACTGCTCGAGCGCGGTCGCCACGTCGGTCTTCTCGTCGCGATACTTCACGATGACGGGCGTCTGTAGCGAAAGGCCCTCGGCAATCCCCCACTCGCCGCGGACGGTACGCGCGCCGGGGACGACGACGGCCGCCGGAGGGATCTCGAGCGGCCGACCTCCCTCCGCGCGATAGACGCGCTCGTTCACCAGGTCGAATACCGGCGTCCCGCGCGTGAGGACCACCCCCGCGGCCAACACCGCGCGTTCGCGCACCACCGTGCCTTCGTAGACGCCACAGTTCCCGCCCACGACCACGTCGTCCTCGATGACCACCGGGGCGGCGTTCACCGGTTCGAGCACGCCGCCGACCTGCGCGGCCGCGCTGAGATGGACGCGCTCGCCGATCTGCGCGCACGACCCGACGAGCGCGTGCGAATCGACCATCGTGCCCGCCCCCACGTATGCCCCGACATTGATGTACGCGGGGGGCATGCAGACGACGCCGGGCGCGACGTGCGCGCCGCGGCGAATCGCCGTCCCGCCCGGCACGATACGGACGCCACTCGCCAGCGTAAGCGCGCGCGGTGGGTACGTGTGCTTGTCGAAAAACGCCGCGGGCCGGTCCGGGGACGCGCCGGCGTCCTCGTCAGGCATCGGAACGACGCGGCCGACTCGAAAGCCAAGGAGGATGCCGCGCTTGACCCATGGGACGGCCTTCCACGTGCCGTTCGCATCCCGTTCTGCCGCGCGCACCGCGCCGCGCTCCAACGCATCGAGCAGGGCGCCGACCACACGCTCGGCGTCGTTAGGCAGGGGGTCGCCGGCCGGCGTCGACGCCAGGGCATCGATCCGCGCGGCAAGGGCGTCAACGGGCGCCAAGCCCGGTCCTACGCTCACGCCGGCAACGCCCCCGCGCCGACGAGGGCCGATCGCAACGGCGTCGTGTGCGCGTCCTGCAACGGCACGAGGGGCAAACGCAGCGAGTTTTCGATCCGGCGCATCATCGCGAGCGCCGCCTTGACCGGAATGGGGTTCGAGTCGATGAAGGCCGCCTCGAACCACGGCGTGAGTCGCATCGCGAGCGCGCGCGCCTCGGCGAAGTTCCCGCTCGCGCAAAAGTCGACGAGGCGCGCCATCAGGTGCGGCGTCGCGTTACTCACCACCGAGATCACCCCGTCGCCTCCGGCAGCCATGAGGGCGAGCGTGAAGGCATCATCGCCCGACAGCACCGCGAAGTCCGCCGGGCGGTTCCGGAAAATCTCGGTGACCTGCGCGAGGTTTCCGGAGGCTTCCTTGATGGCGACGATGCGCGGATGCTCCGCGAGCGCCAACGTGGTGCGCGCTTCCATGTTGCTCGCCGTTCTGCCCGGCACGTTGTACAGCACGATCGGCAGCTCGGCCGCGTCGGCGATGGCGCGAAAGTGGGCGATGATGCCGCGTTGCGGCGGCTTGTTGTACGCCGGTGACACGTGGAGCAGGTGCGTCGCGCCCGCGGCGCGCATCTCGTGCGAGAGCGCGATCGCGCGTGCGGTGTCGTTCGAGCCGGCCCCGGCGACGATCGGCACGCGCCCGTTCGCCACCTCGACGGTGATCTCCACAACGCGCCGGTGCTCGGCGGCCGTGAGCGTCGCCGCTTCGCCCGTAGATCCGCAGGGTACGAGGAAATGAATGCCTTCGGCGATCTGCCACTCGACCAGTCGGCGCAACGCGGCCTCGTCGACTTCGCCCGTCCGCGTGAATGGCGTGACGAGCGCCGTTCCGCATCCAGTCAGCCGTCTCGTGGTCATGGACTCTCCGGACCCAGGTCAAGCACATCCCGCATGGTGAATACGCCGCGCCGCCCTCGCACCCATCCGGCCGCGCGCAGCGCGCCGTCCGCGAAGACGCGCCGGTCGCGCGCCATATGGGTGAATCGAATCTGCTCGAACGGTCCGTCGAACGTGAGTTCGTGGGTCCCCGGAACGTAGCCGGTTCGCACACTCGTGATCGGGATGTCGCGTCCGAGGGTGGAACGAACGGCCTGCTCCAGGGCCAGGGCAGTGCCGGACGGCGCGTCTTTCTTGGCCGCGTGGTGCGTTTCGGCAATGTGCGAGTCGAACTCGGGCGCGTTTCGCATCACGCGCCCGGCGGCGGCAGCCGCGGCGAGGAAGAGGTTCACGCCGATGGAGAAGTTCGGCGCGTGCACGACGGCGCCGTTCGTCTCCCCGACGACTCGGCTGACTTCAGCGAGGTCCTTCGACCAGCCCGTCGTCCCGCACACGACCGGGTAGCCGGCACGAAGCGACGCGATGACGTTCGCCACGGCGGCCGCGGGCTCCGTGAATTCGATGACGACGTCGGCATTGCCGAGGCGCTCGCGCGTGAGTCCCTGGCCGTTCGGGTTGTCGCTCGCGCCCACGATGGCCACAACGTCGACACCGCGCTCGGCCGCCAGGGCTGCCACGGCGCGTCCCATCTTCCCGCCCCCGACGACGGCAATGCGCAGGCCGCTCATGAGATAGCCGGGAAGAACGCGTCGTGCAGCCGGCGCATCGCGTCGGTGACCTGATCCCCGTCGACGAGAAGCGTGAGGTTCATCCCGCCCGAGCTCAGCGACGCCATGTGCACCGTGACGTCGCCTAACGCCGCGAGCGCGCGCGCCATCGTGGCCGTGCTGTCGCCAAGCCCGGCACCGACGAGCGCGACGATCCCGCGGTTCCGCTCCACGGACACATCACCCAGCGCCGTCAGGCCGCCGAGGAGCGCGTCGAGGTGCGTCGCATCGTCGATGGTCATCGATACCGAGACCTCCGAGGTCGCGACCACATCGACCGACGTGCGATGCTCATCGAAGATCTCGAAGATCCGCCGCATGAACCCGTGGGCAAGCAACATCCGGGGAGTCCGGATGCGGATCAACGACACGTCTCGCTTGCCGGCGATGGCGCTCACCGGCCGGCGGGGCGCGTCGAAGGTAATCCGGGTCCCGCGCCCTTCGGGGCGCCGCGCGTTGTAGATGTACACGGGGATCCCGATGCGGACCGCCGGCGCGATGGTGCTCGGATGGAGCACCTTCGCGCCGAACGAGGCGAGCTCCGATGCCTCGTCGAACCGGATCTGCTCGATGAGCCGCGCGCCGTCCACCACGCGCGGGTCTGCGGTCAGCATACCATCGACGTCGGTCCAGATCTCGATCGCTTCGGCGCGAAGCGCCGCGCCGAACAGCGCCGCGCTGTAATCGCTCCCGCCCCGGCCTAACGTCGTGACGATGCCCGTCCTCGTCGCCCCCACGAAACCGCCGATCACGGGCGTGACGCCCGAGGCCAGCAGTGGCCGAATTACTCGCTGCGCGGCGTCGGCGATGAGCTCGGGCTGGGGCTCTGCCCTCGTGAAATGATCGTCCGTGATCATCACCTCGGCCGGGTCCACCAGTGTGGCGGGAACGCCTCGCGCGCACAACACCGCGACGACCAGTTGCGACGACAGTCGCTCACCGATCGCGGCAATGGCGTCGAGGCTCCGTGGTGTCACGTGTCCCAGGACCGACAACGCTTCGGCGAGGCTGGCGAGCTCGTCGAACATCGCCCCGAGATCCGTCGCGACTTCCAGCCCGGCACCGGTGTCGCCGAGCAACGCGGACGTTTCGCTCAGATGACGATCGCGCAGGGTTTCGACGCCTCGCAGCGCGCCGATGAGCTGCCCTTTCGCCGATTGCTCGGCAATCGCCAGGAGGGCGTTCGTGGTCCCAGCGAGTGCCGACACGACGACGAGAGGCCGCCGAGGGAGCCGGCCTCGAACAATTTCCGCCGCGCGTTCGATGGCTGCCGCGTCGCCGACAGACGTGCCACCGAACTTGACGACGATCATGTCCGCGGAATACCGCCGGTCGACACGAGCAGCTCCGCGTTCAGCACCGAGCCGCCGGCCGCCCCGCGAATGGTGTTGTGCCCCAACGCCACCAACCGCAGATCGAGCTGCGGGTCCGACCGGACGCGCCCGACAATGACGGTCATGCCGTCGCCCGACCCCACGTCGCGCCGCGGCTGCGGGTGGTCCGGTGCTTCCGACACGATGAGCGGCCGCTCCGGCGCACTCGGCAAGCCGCGCACGGCCGCCTCGCCGCGCCACTCCCTCAGCACGCGCAGCGCTTCGTCGGCGGTGGCGTGCGTGTCGAGCTTGATCGACATGCACACCGTGTGACCATGCTCGACCGGCACCCGGTTCGCATGCGCGCTCACCTGTATGGACGCGGCGATGAGCGTCCCGGCATCGACGCATCCCAACATCTTGGGGATCTCGCGCTCGATCTTCGGCTCTTCGTCGGCAATGTAGGGAATCACGTTGCCGACGATGTCGAGCGACGGGACGCCGGGATACCCCGCGCCGGACACTGCCTGCATCGTCACGGCGAAGACCTGTCGGACACCGAAGGCCTGATGCAGCGGCGCGAGGGCGACCGTGGCGACCGTGGCCGCGCAGTTCGCGTTCGTGACGATGCCGCCCGTCCACCCGCGCGTGTCGCGCTGCTTCTCGAGAATCGTGAGATGGCTGCCATTCACTTCGGGAATGACGAGCGGAACGTCCGGCTCCATCCGAAACGACTTGGCGTTGCTCAGCACCATCGCGCCGGCGCGCGCGAACGCGGGCTCCAGCTCACCCGCCGCGGTCGCGTCGAGCGCCGAGAAGACGACCGGCGATCGGATCTGCGACGGGTCGCACGCGAGGACTTTCCGGTCGCCGAGCTCGTACGGGAATTCGCCCTCGAGCCAGCGCACCGCGTCGGCGTAGCGTTTTCCGGCCGATCGCTCGGACGCAGCCAGCTCCGCGATCTCGAACCAGGGATGGTCGCGGAGGCAACGGATGAACGTCTGGCCGACGGCACCGGTGGCGCCCAGGATCGCGACGGGCAGGCGCTGCCCGGTTGGCGGAGGTGTTCGGGGACGCGTCATGACACTTCAGGCGGCCAGGAGCGAGCGCACGAGCCGCTCGTACGTGTCGACACTCTCGCGCAGCTCACGCACGTCGATGAATTCGTTAGGCGTATGCGCCACGTGGATCGATCCCGGACCGTAGAGGAGCGGTGTTCCCCAGCGCCCGAGCAGCGGGATGTCACTCGTGTAGGCGACGGGGGCGACGTCGAACCCCGACACGACGTGAAAGTGCTGCGCCGGGATGTACGAACCGTAGTCGATCTCGGCACGGTCCTTTGCCCATCCCTCGATCATCGTCTTCACCGGCGCCACATCGCCGACGAGCCGAAACATGAGCTCCGCCTCGCACAGTCCCGGGATGATGTTCGCCTCGGTGCCGCCGCGAATCGTCCCGATGTTCACCGTCGTCTCTCCGAGGACCGGATCGGCTGGCAAGGCGAGCGAGCGGATCGTCGGCAGCAGCGTCAACATGGGCTCGATGGCGGACTGTCCGAGATGGGGATACGCCGAGTGTGCTTCCTTTCCCCGGGTTCTCACGGTGACGCGCAACGACCCCTTTGCGCCACTGGCCAGTCGACTTTCCGTCGGCTCGCCGTTGATCAGGAATCGGCTGGTCGCAGGCAGGTGGTTCGCGGCGCGCGCGCCGTCGGACCCACCTTCTTCTCCGACGACGAAGAGGAGATCGACTCGATCCTCGCCGGAATCCGCGAGGCGGTCAGCGGCGGCCAGCATCGCCGCGGCGATTCCTTTCGCGTCACAGGCACCGCGTCCGAACAGGCGGTCGCCGTCCAGCTTCGGCGCGACGTACGGGGGCACCGTGTCGAGGTGCGTCGACAAGGTGACGGCGCCGCCTCCGCGCGAGGCCCACACGTTTCCACGGCCCGGGGTCACCTCCTGCACCGTGACGTTCCATCCGCGACTCACGAGACGCCGCGAGACGAACTCCACGATCTTTCCTTCGCGGCCGGTCGGGGATTGAATCGATAGCAGCTCCGCGCACAGGGCGACGACGTCGGTCATGCGCGTAAGCTATGCAGCCTGGACCGACAGTGGGAGACGCGGCCGAGGCGCGCGCGCGACAACGCGTCAGCCGTCGTGCCGACGACGACCAACGGCTCGTTGGATGTCGAACGCGGGTGAAGGCGGCCGCATTGACCGACCCACCCGCGAACGACAGTCAAACGCGTCGAACTAGAGCCGAGGTGACTCGGTCGCGGTCGTTCGCGCGGCGGCGCCGGCCTCGACCCCGCGTGCGTGCTCGATGAACATCTGCTGGGCGAGACGGTTCGCTTCTTTCACGAACTCCTCGTGATGACGCTCCCCGACCTGACCAATCTGCTCGAGCTGCGGATTGGCGAGTGCGCGTCCCGCTTCGCGGAAGGTCGAGAACGTGTCCTGCGATTGGCGGGCGGTGACGATGTCACCAACGAGGCGGAGGAAGTCACTCTCCCGCGCGACGTCGGCCAGGTCACGCGCGACACCCATCGCCTTCCCGAGAACCTGCTTTCCAACGCCAGCTTCGGCGCCGATCTGCTTTTGATAGTCCTCGAGCATGCGCTGGTGTTCGCGCATTTGAGGGATCGCGCGCGAGCAGAGGTCGCGGTATCGCGGGTCCTCGGCCTGTCGTTCGTGGTCCTCGAGGTTCTTGAGCAACGTGCCGTGCTGCATGACAGCGTTGCTGACCTGAGCCTTCAGAAAATCGATGCCTCGCTCCATTGCCACCTCCTTGGGGAGCGCGACGGGGTTGCACGACGCGGGCCAACGGCGATCGCGGGCGACGAGTTACTCGTTAGGCCGAGTCCGCCAGGGGTCGTGCGCTGCGCAGGCCGCTGCGCGCGCGTCAGTGCTCGCCATTGACGACGCGGCACCGCAGATCGAAGAAACGCGCTGGCAGTTTGAGCGCGCGTGCGTGCGCGAGGTCCTCGACCGCGTTCAGGAGCGCTCGCTTCAGATGCCGACCATCCTCACCCCCGGGGAGGGCTTCGAGGGTCCGCTCGAGGCCGTGCGCGTCTGATACGTACTCCTCCAGCGTATCGAACCGCGATGCGCGCTCGTGCCCATTGCCCGTCAGTGGGTAGGCAACGTCGAACGCGCGCGCGAGCACGAGATGACGCGACGGTGCCAGGCCGAGGTCATCCGCGAATTCCCGCCCCTGGGCACGCTCGGTGTCGCGCAGGACGCGCGAGTCGACCTCGAGCACGTCCGCCAGCCGAGCGCACAGCGAGCTCGTGAGTTCGGACTTTCCCGTCATGACCCGCCACAACTGCTGCCGCGACGTACCGGCCCGCTGCGCGAGAACGCCCTTGCTCATGCGCCGCTCGATACGGAGGAGCTCGATACGCTTGCCGAGCGGGGTAAGCTCGGGTACGCCGATGGCATCGAGTTCCTTGCTGTCGCGGTTGGTTGACATCTGTTGCGCGAAAATGTAACTTCGTTCACCGAATATCGCCCGAAACTCCGTTACGTCTGTACCTGATTGTCGGTGGTCGAGTGACGAAAGTCAAGCAACCAAGGAGCGGTACGACCCGGGCGGCCGGTCGAAATAGGGCGAAGTCGGCGAAGCCAGCGGCCAAAGCAGCGAACCGTCGAAATCCTCGATCGGCTGGCCCGAAGCGAGAGACCGGTCGTGGGGTTGTGAAGAAAAAAAGCGGCCGGCAGAGCCGCGGAGCGGCAAGGAAGCAGGCACCGGTCAGAACCGTGAAGGTGCGGCCGCTGAATCCCAAGGAGAAATGCGGACCGGGAACATCGGTTGAACGTCTCTTCCGGGTGGACGAGTCCGTCAACGGAACTCCGGTGACCCATCTCGTGTTCTTCGATCGGCACGGTTTGTACTGCGAACATGGACGCACCTGCCCGGCCGTCGATGATGTACGGCGGGCGAATCGAAACCTGGACTGGACGCGAAAGGTGGGATGAGAGCATGATCGCGAGACACGACGTACACACTGAGAAGGCCGACATCTGGTCGCGCCTCGCCGAACCGCTGCCTAACGGCGTGGTCTTCTGGCGACAGGACGGGAAAGTCATTCAGCGCGATGGGAAGTATTTCGCGCGGTTCGTCGCGTACATCGAGGCCAATACGGCCCGTGAGCGGCTGGACGCCGTCGTTCCCGGCGAATGGGACCTCACCCTCGAACTGCTGCCGCCGCTGCCGTCCGTCGACGACAGCACTGACGGTACGTGCTCGTTCAAGGCGCGCCTTCAGATCCTCGGCGTCATCCGCGAGGACGTAGGCACCGGGCGCGACTATAAGTCGGCGGCCACGGACGCGTTCAAGCGCGCCGCCGTCCGATTCGGTATTGCCCACGAGCTCTACGGTTACGAGCAGAACTGGGTACAGGTCGACGGCGATGGCCGGTACGCGAAGCCGCTGGAGGATCCGGGCGTCGTGTATGCGCGCCGCTTCGGTCCAACGAACGGCGCGGCGCTCCCGGACGGCGACACGACGAGCGCCACCGTTCGAACGCGTAGCGCCAACCGCGCTCGCTCGAGCGCGGCGGCTACCGCCAAGGAACCCACGGCGGCAGCCAAGGCCGCTGCGGAACCCGCTGGAGACCCCCCTGCGGAACCGCAACCGACCGATGCAATCGTTCCAGCGCCGGTCGAGATGCCGTCGTGCCCCAAGTGCGGCGGAAAGATGTGGGACAACCGGATGTCGAAGCGCAACCCGAAGGCGCCAGACTACAAGTGCCGCGATCGGTCGTGTGACGGAGTGATCTGGCCGCCGCGAACGCCGACCGCGAAGAACGCCAGCGGCCCGGCGGCCGCAGAGGCATTGCCGAACGACGAGGCGCTGGACCCGTCGCCACTCGGCATGTCAGCGAACGACATTCCGTTCTGAGTCGGCTCGCGCCATAGAGTTGGGCGAATTTGCAGCGGGACACGGCATACGTGTCCCGCTCTTTTTTCGTCGGCGTTGCCTGCCTTCCCGTCACCGCAGGAGCGTTTCGCGAGCGAGCGTAGCGCCCGCTCGCGATATAGCTTGTGCATCGACGCCCTCAGCCGAATTCGTGGACGCAGCAGCAGCACAACGGAGGCGCGCGGGCGGGGATCATTCGCTCGCGGCCGTGATCCTCGGTAACGACGCCCTGGTTGCCGCGCGGCCCGCTACGCCCGCGCAGCTCGCGAATGCGTGTATCGCCGCAGGATTCGACCTGGTCGTCCCGCCCGCGTGGGGTGACGAGCTCGTCGCGACCGGGTACCTCGAGCGGTTGGCAGGCCGCCGCGAGCCGGTGATCGTGGCGTGCGCGTGCCCTCGGGTCGCTGCGCTCGCGGCGCACGCCGGTACGAGTCTCCCGACGGTTGGGCTGGCTGCCCCTCCCGTCGCCGTCGCGCGAGCACTTCGCGCGGTGCATGGCGAGGCCATTCTCATCACCTATGTCGGGTCCTGCCCGAGCGCGAGCGATCCATCGATCGACGTGCGGTTCTCGCCGTCCGCGCTCTTCGCGCAACTCGATCGCCAGGAGGTGAGGATCGCTGGGCAGCCGACCGAGCTTGCCGGCGCGGAGGGAGATCGCTGGCGCCGCTATGCGTCTGTGCCGGGCGGGCTCCCGGCGCTCAGGTTCCTCGCCCGGTCGCCGGTGGATCGCGTCCTCAGAACGCTCGACGCGGCATCGTTCGAGCGTGGCGAGATCCCCCCGAGCCGGTCGGACGTTCTGGTCGACCTTGCCGGCGCCGCGCAATGTGCGTGTGGCGGGCCCCGTGATGAGATCGAGGAGGGTGAGCCTCGGCGAAGTACAACGCCCGTCGTGCAGTGTCCGCTCGGACTGCCACTGGACCCTGAGCCGACCCCGCCTCGCCGGCGCGCGGTGTTCCTCCGCGGGCCGACGCGCGTCGACGGCGCTGGTGGTACTGGCGCTGACAGTGAGGCTCCAACAGAGGACGCAGCGAAATCGGGGTTCGGCGATGGTGCAGCCATGCCCGACACGGGAAGCGCGGTAGCGGCGGTCGGCGCGCCGGTTGCTGGCGCGGCCGCGGACGGCGCCGACAAGATCGACGCTCCAGGTGTTTCAGCAGGCGGCGAGGTCGCGAACGTTGGCCCGCTGGGAGTCGATCATCGTCCGGCGTCGCGAAGACCGTCGAGTAGCGCCGCCAGGTCGCCATGGGAAGGTGCGCGAATCACCGTCGGAGCGCTCCCCGTACACCCGGTGGCGACTTCAGGAAGCGCCGCTGCGCAGGGGCGGGGACGCGTGCTAACGCTCGTGCCGGCGCTCGTGCTCGTGCTCACTGGGGCGTTAGGCGTGGGGGTATACGCCACCAGCGTGTCGAGCACCGAGCCGGTCGTGCGGGATTCGTCCGGTGTGACGCGTGGCGTGACCGGGGTGACGCCGGCCGACACATCCTCCGGGCCGGTCGGGGGAGCCACGGCGTCGCGAGCGCCGAACGACAGTGGACCCGATGATAGACGCCCGGGGACCGGACGGACCGTTCCAGCTTCCGTGACGCGCGCCGCCGCCGACAGCATCGCGCGGAACGACAGCGTCCGAGCCGCAGCGCGGCGGCGCGCGCGTCGGGCACCGGCGCCCGCTGTGGTCCCGGGGTGGATGCCACAAGGGCGTCCGACTTTCGTGCCGAGGGACACCGGCACCGCGACCCCCGATTCGAGCGCACACTCCGCGCGGCCCGACGCGACGCGGCCGCATCCGCGACTGCGAGCCTAACGAGAAGGCCCGACCAGCGAGCGAAACGGAGCGAGTGCCGGGACCGGGACTCGAACCCGGACGGGGTTACCCCCACAAGATTTTAAGTCTCGCGCGTCTACCGATTTCGCCACCCCGGCGGCGGGTGCGTCGTCCGCGGGCCGCGCCACGATCGCAGCGGCGGTTCCTGCACCCAAACGACGACGGGAGCGGCGACTCCCGCTCCCGTGACGCTTCTCGAAAATACGCTGAAGCGCCGTCCGACGGCGTCGCTCCGTCACGCGTCGTCGGCGCTCGAGAGCGGGAAACGGGACTCGAACCCGCGACCCCAACCTTGGCAAGGTTGTGCTCTACCAACTGAGCTATTCCCGCGTGCAACCTAGTATAACCCAGCGCCTCGCGGACCGCCAAGCGCGACGCGGGGAGGCCTACCCGATCACGGGACCACGCCGAGGGCGTGCACCGCGTACCACAACGTGTGGGCGAGCAGGCCGGCGACGGATGCATCGCCACCATTGAACTCCGCGCGACCGGACTCGTCCACCTGCTCTGCCGCGAACCCATCATCCAGCGGCGCCCGACGGATCCATTTCATGACCTCGCCCGCGTCGGGGCCCAGGAGTCGAGCGCACTGCTGCACGAGAAAGCGTTGATCGGTCGACGCGGCGCGTACCGACCTGCGATACGTCGACTCGTTTCGGTCTACCACGTCGTACACCGGGAGCCAGTGAATGGACGCGAAGGGATCGTCCTCGACCACGGCATTGCCGTTGAGATCGATAGCCGACGCGTACACCGCCTTCCCTTCTCGATCGCGGGCAAAGTGGCGCTTCAAGGCGGCACGCACAGCTTCCGGGTCCTGCACGTCACGCGCGGTCTCCTCGTCGAGCGTCCGGCGCAAGACGTCCAGCGCCAGCGCGACCACGGCGTTGCCGTGCAGGGTGTACGGAAGCGGCGCCGGGTTCCCGCTCGGCACCACCTCGGTCGAGTAGAGCGGCACCTGCTGATCGCGGCGCGCCGCGAGATCGTCGGACGCGACATAGAGGGTGTCGGCGAGCACCGGCTCTTCGACGATCTGGTCGTCGTTCGTCTCGCGAATGTAGCGGTCCACGGCGAGTGCGTACGACGCCGCGGCTTCCAGGCAGAAGCCTGGCTCGAACAGCGTTCCGTCGAGGTAGCGAACGCCGCTCCCGGGCGCGTAGCCGTGGACCTCGCACGCCCGCAGAATGAGCTCGCGTCCAAGCGACGCGTCAGCGAGCTGCACCGCGGGCAGCGTCCAGGTGAGCGACTCCCACTCGCGGAACGTGACCCCGCGTCCGTGCCACGGCGTTCGCGTGCGCACGAGGTAGAAATGTGCGTCGTCGAGCGCTCGTCCGACACCGTAGAAATACGCGAGTAACAGGTTCCGATTGATGAGCCGGTCGAGTGATTCGTGCCCAGTCGTCTGCTCGAGATCACGCAGTGCGTCGCGAGTGGCTGAGAGCAACTCGCGCCACCCGCGGCGGCGCATCACCGACACGGTCGCGTGCGCGCCATCCTGCTCAGGTCCCGCGGCGATGTAGAATGCGAGGTCCGCGTGCTGGCCCGCGGGCACTCGCAACTCGCGACGAAGCGCGTAGGTCGCCGGACTGCCGGCCCCCACCTGGACTGCCGCGGCGTTGTCGCTACCCACTGCGAGCGCGGCCAGCCCAGGGAGGGCAGCACCCTTCAGCACGACGATGTCGCCCGGCGCCTGCATTGCCGAGTGTGCGTCTTCGAACGGTCGCGGCGTGCGGATGCGCAGTTGCCGATGGCCGAGCGTCCCATCGAGCACCACGCTCAGATCGATGTCGTCGCCAGTCCGGTTCTCGACCGCAATCGCGTAGACGACGCCGGCGGTATCGGCGTCGCGCCCGTACGGCGCGAAGATGGTACCGCGGACGACGAGCCCCGCGACAGTCGCCGTGAACGTCGGCAACCATTCCAGGGCGCGTTCCCACGCGAGTCCGGCGTGAGCGAGTGATACCGGCGTTCCGTTGACCGAGAACGCGAGTCGAGCGAGGGGAGGCGCCTTGGCGTCGGCGAACTCGGGCCCGCCCGCGAACTCGACGGCGGCACGAGCCCCACGGTGCAGCATGCCGATGGCGTGAACCGACCCGTCGGCCGGATGGATGCTCGGGAGCGACAACCAGTGGTTGCCCGTCCGTAGCCAGGGGACTGTTGGGAGTGGCGTTGCGGTCACGACGTGGTGATGTTGTGGGAGCATTCGTACCCACCCATCATAACCGGCCGCCGCCGGGTGGGCGACCGGCGCGCGATTCGCCGCCGTCTGCACAACACTCTGCTTCACGACGTGCGATCACGCTCAGACCAACCCTGGATATCCTCGTGCGCGGCGTGGTCATTCGCCGCGCTCGTCGCGATTGCGTCCGTTGCGATTGGCGCCAACGACGCCCACGCTCAGCGCGCGCTCGGCGTTGGCGAGGACGCGACCGTCCTGGCGCGAGGCGCCGTCCGTGTGTCCGCCCAGGCGACGTGGAGCAGCTATAACGAGCTGTACGGACCTGGCGGCCAGCTCGAGTCGCTCGGAGCACCGCTCTCGCCCGACTCGCTCGGCGTGCAGCAGCTAGCGATCCTGCGGCCGCTGGAAACCTCGCTACGGGAGCTCGCGCAACAGCCGAACGCGAACGTGACGCTCGGCCCGGTCAGGAGCGACTTCAGGGCACGCGTTGCGCGCAGCGCGTTCGTCATCGACCTGGGGCTCACGTCCCGGCTGCAGCTCACGGGGCGCCTGCCCTACGAGCACACAATCTCGGAGATCGTGTTCGACGTGAACCCGCGCGGGTACGCGGCACATCCGGCGAACGTGGGGCCGAATCCGGCGCTGGCCGGCGTGAACCCGGCGGTCACACAAAACCAGCGGGTTGTGGACTCCCTCCTGCAGGCCGCGAACAATCTCTCGGGACGCCTCGATGCGTGCACGACGAACCCGGGTGATCCCGTGTGTGCCGACCGCTCTCGCGTCGAGGCGCTGGTGCAGGACGCTCGCGCGTTCGCGCGCGGATTGGCGGAAACGTACGGGGTGGGTGCCGACACCGCACGCGGTTCACTGTTCGTGCCGATGGTGGGGAGCACATTGCAGTCCGCGATCGCGAGCCGAGTCGCGTCGATCAACGCGTCGTTCAAGACCTACATCCCCGCGCTCTCCGTGTGGGACGCGCCATTCCCTGCACAGGTCCCAATCACGTCGGCGCAGACGCAGGAGTTGCTCGGCGAGGCGCTAGGCACGGCACCCGTCGCGGTCGTCGAGCGGAGCCACATCGGTGACGTGGAATTCGGGGCGAAGCTCCTCCTCATCGACACGTATGGTTCCATGCGGCAAGCGAGAGCGAGCGCGGGTCGCGGGCTTCGTTTCGCGGTGGGTGGCCTCCTGCGCCTCGGTACGGCACAGGTCGATCGGCCCGACGACCTCGCGGACATCGGCACCGGCGACGGACAGACGGACATCGAAGTGAGTGGGATTGCCGACGTGGTGCTCACGCGCCGGTTCTGGGCGTCGGCGGTTGCGCGCTACGGCCGCCAGCTCGAGGACGAGAAGGTTCTGCGGATCCCCGATGTGCCACGGAACCCGTTCCTCGCCGCGTTCCGCGAGCAGGAGGTCGGGCGCGACCTCGGCGACTACGTCGAGCTCGAGGCGACCCCGCGACTCGTGTACAACGATTACCTCTCGATCTCCGCGCAGTGGACGTATCGTCGCAAGGCGGAGGACACGTACACGGGCACGTTCACGGTCGAAGCCCCCGACGGCGAGCCGGTGACGCTCGATGCTCGCGTGTTAGGCGTCGGGACCGAACAGACCGAGCAGCGGGTCGGCGGGGGGCTCTCGTTCTCGACCCTCCGCGCGTTCGATCGAGGGCGCGCGCGGTTGCCGATCGAGGTGCACTTCCTCCACACGCAGGTCGTGAGCGGGTCAGGGTACGCACCAAAGCGGTTCGCGTCGCAGTTGCAGGTTCGCTATTACACCAGGGTATTCGGGGCTTCGTTGCGGTAGGATGGTGCGTTAGGACTCTGACGGCCTTATGCGAAGTGCGAAGTGCGAAGTCGCGGGGACGCCCCGTCCCTGACGTCGTTCCCTATCCTCGCCCCGACTCCGACGCCCGACAACGATCCGGCCGGTTCCGGCTCATCCGCGCCGTCATAGTTCCGACCGGGCCGCCACGCCGGACCGGACTCGCGCGGGCTGGTTTCCGCGGCCCTTTCCGCGTCCGCCGTTGCCGCGGCCTCTGCGTTCTGCCCGATGGCGGGAAGAAGTAATGCCATCGAGTGGACGCTGCGAACGGCTCGCGGGCCCAGGGTGCGATGTGGCCGCCCGGGTCGTGAAGTATCGAGCTTGGAGAACCTAACGTTTCCGCGAGCGACGCGCGGGACGTGATGGTTCGGGCACGGCGGCTGTCTCGAGGAGCTCGCGCGCGTGGGCCTGACTCACATCGCTCTCGGGGTCGCCGCCGAGCATGCGCGCGATTTCGAGCACGCGCTCGTCGCCGTCCAGCACGCGGGTATCGGCGGTCGTGACGCCCGCGCGGGCACCCTTGGTGACGAGGATATGGTGGTGCGCCCGGGCGGCGATCTGCGGCAGGTGCGATATGGCGAACACCTGATGGTGCGCGGCCACGCGTCGCATCGTCTCCCCGACCTGCAGGCCCACGCGACCACCGATCCCGGCGTCGACCTCATCGAACACGAGTGTCGGGACGTGATCGAGTCGCGCGAGAATCGTTTTCAGGGCCAACATCACGCGGGACAGCTCGCCGCCTGACGCGACCCGCGCGAGCGCGCGCGCGTCGTGCCCGACGTTGAGCGCGACTCGAAACTCGATGTCCTCCGCACCCGCGGCGCCCACGTCTGCCCGTGGGAGCAGGGCCGCAGTGAAGCGCCCATCGGGGATCCCGAGATCGGGGAGCACCTGGTCCACTGCACGTGCGAGCCGATCCGCTGCGGCGGTCCGCAGCCCGGTGAGCGTCGCCGCCACCTCGGCGACGCGGTCGGACGCCGCTTTCTCGCGCTCGTGGAGCTGGCGGATGTCGAACGCCGCTGAATCGACCAGGTCGAGCTCCGCGCGCGCCCGGTGCGCTGTCTCGAGCACATCCGCGAGCGCCGGCCCGTACTTCTTCGTTAGGCGGAAGATGAGGTCTCGGCGGCGCTCGACTTCGGCAAGCCGTTCGGGGTCGAGCTCGACCCCTGCCTCATACGCCACGAGCTCGCGCGACAGCTCCTCGAGACCGTAGAACGCGGCATCGAACGTCTCCTGGAGGCGAGACAGCGACGGGTCGATGCGCTGAATGCTCGCGAGTGCGCGCTGCACGGCCGCGAGCCGCTGCAGCACGGCATCTTCATCGCCCTCGAGCGCGTTCGTCATCCCCTGCGCGAGGGATCGCAACTCCTCGGCGTGCTCGAGTCGGCGAGCTTCCTCGTCGAGGCGCTCATCCTCGCCGGCGACGATGCGCGCGCTATCGATTTCCTGAACGACGTGCCGCAGGTAGTCCGCTCGACGCTCGGCGTCGGCGCGGCGGGACTCGAGCGTTTGAATCTCCTTTCGCACTGCGGCGAGCGCCTCGTAGGCGGACCGCATCTGCGCCGCATGATCGGTCGCGCCGCCGAACGCGTCGAGAATCGACCGCTGCGCGTCGGCATCGAGGAGCGTCTGCGCCTCGTGCTGGCCGTGCAGATTGACGAGGAGACGGCCGATCTCGGCGAGAACGCCGGCGGTCACGGTGGTCCCGTTCACCCACGCGCGTGCGCGACCGCTCGCCGAGATCTCGCGGCGGAGCACGACTGTGCCATCGTCGACGTCGATTCCACGTTCGTCGAGGACGGCGCCGATGGCCCGGTGTGCCGCGACGTCGAAGACGCCCTCGACCACCGCACGGTCGGCCCCTGTTCGGATCAGGTCACCGCTTGCGCGTTCGCCAAGCAACAGGCCGAGCGCGCCGACGATGATGGACTTCCCCGCTCCCGTCTCGCCCGAGAGAACGTTGAACCCGGGCGCGAGCGGAAGCGTCAGCGATTCGATGATCGCGAAATTCTTGATGCGCAGCTCGGTGAGCATCAGCCATTCCCGTCCCGGTCAACCAGCCCGCCCCAGCCGAGTTTGCGCGTGAGCACCGAGAAGAAGGACGAGCCCGGGAAGCGCACGATCAGGGCGTAGCGATCGGCCCGCCTGACGAGTAGCGTTTCGCCGACGGCGAACGTGGTCCCCACCTGTCCGTCCACGGTCACGAGCAGCTCCTCGGGTCCATCGTCGGCCTGCACGCGAAGCTCGACGTCCGCCGCGAGGACGAGCGGTCGAATCGCAAGCGTGTGCGCGGAGATGGGCGTGAGGACGATGGACTCCAGCGTCGGCATCACGACCGGGCCGCCTGCCGACAGGCTGTATGCGGTCGAGCCCGTGGGCGTCGAGAAGACGATGCCGTCGGCCGCGTAGGTGCCGACTGGATCGCCGTCCGCCGACACGCTCAGATGGAGCACGCGCGCAAAGCCGCCCTTGTGCAGCACGACGTCGTTCAACGCGAACCATCGCTTTCGCACGCCGCCGACTCCATCGAGCGCGCGAGCCTCGAGCTGCATGCGCCGCTCGGCGAGGTAGTCGCCGGCCGCCAAACGCCTGAGGGCGAGCTCGGTCTCGTCACGCCCACAACTCGTGAGGAAGCCGAGCCGGCCGAGGTTGATACCGAGAATCGGCACGGGGCGTCCGGCCAGGAGCCGTGCGCCGCGAAGCAGCGTGCCGTCGCCGCCGAGCGTCAGTAGTGCGTCGATCTCCGTCTTCGCCTCGAGACGCCCGCACCCCGGCGCGACGTCCATGAGATCCGGCTCGAAGATGGGCTCGAGCTCGAGCTCGGGCGCGAGTCGAAAGACGCTGCGGACGATGTCGGCGAGGCCGTCGTACCCCTTGTGGCCAACGACTCCGAGGCGAATCACCCGGTGAGGGCCTCGCTCTCGTGCAGGGCACGGACACGCGCTGCGATCCCCGCCGCGTCCAGACCGCACGCCGCGAGTTGCCGCGCGCGCGGGGCGGCGTAGATGATCCGATCCGGGACGCCGTGAACGGCGACGCGGACCTCGGGGTCGAGGCGCTGCACGACCGACGCCATGTGCGCGCCGAAGCCATTCACGACCGTGCCTTCCTCGACGACCAGCAATCTGCGATGCCCGGACATCACGGCCGCGAGCGTGACCTCGTCGTACGGCTTGAGGAAGCGGCAGTTCACGACGGTGACGTCGAGCCCTTCGCCCGCGAGTGAGGTCGCCGCATCGAGCGCGGGAAGAACCATGGTCCCGACGGCGAGGATGGCGACCTCGGCGCCGCTCCGGGCCTGCCTAACGACTTCCCACGTCCCGTACGGCACGGGCTCGACGTCGGCGATCGGCGGAGGCGGGGCCGGAAGTGCCGCGCGCGGATACCGCAGCGCGACCGGGCCCGTGTCGTGAGCGAGCGCAGTGCGCAGGAGGGCGAGCAGCTCGGCCCCATCCTTCGGCGCGACGACCGTCATCCCTGGAACGGCGAGCATGTACGCGATGTCGTAGAGGCCCATGTGGGTCTCGCCGTCCTCGCCGACGAGGCCCGCTCGATCCATGCAGAACACGACGGGCAGGTGCTGCAGCGCGACGTCGTGAATGACGTTGTCGTAGGCACGCTGGAGGAACGTCGAGTAGATCGCGACCACCGGGCGGATGCCGCGCGTCGCGAGACCGGCGGCGAAGGTCACCGCATGCCCTTCGGCGATGCCGACGTCGAAGAACCGCGTGGGATGCGCCTTCGCGACGGCGCCGGTACCCGTCCCGCTGGGCATGGCCGCGGTGATGCACGCCACCTCGGGGTGCTCGCTCATGAGCGCGGCCAGCCCCTCGCCGAACACCCTGGTGTACTGCGGGTTCCCCGTAGCTGCCGCCACCTGATTCCCCGTCGCGGGGTCATGCCCCGGCGGCAGCGCGTGCCACTTCTCGGCAGCGCCGGCGCCGCGCTCGCCGGCCGGGAAGCCCTTCCCTTTCTGCGTGACGACATGCACGAGGCGCGGACCCGTGAGGCCGCGCACCGCGCCTAACGTATCGAGCAGCGCGTCGAGATCGTGGCCGTCGATGGGCCCGAAATACCGGAAGCCGAGCTCCTCGAAGAGCACCCCGGGCGTGAGAAACGCCTTCACGCTCTCTTCCCACTTCCGCACGATGGCGCCGGCGCTGGCGAGGACGCTCGGGCCGTGATCACTGAGATGGTCCGCGACCTCACCGATCTTCGACCGAAGCCGGTTGTAGAGCGGGTTCCGCTGGACGGAGTTCAAATACTTCGAGATCGCGCCGACGTTCGGCGCGATCGACATCTCGTTGTCGTTGAGTACGACGATGATGTCGCGGTCGGATGCACCCGCGTTGTTCAGCCCTTCGTACGCGAGACCGCAGGTCAGGGCGCCGTCGCCGAGGACCGCGACCACCTTGAAGGTCTCGTCGTTGAGGTCGCGCCCGACCGCGACGCCCAGCGCCGCGGAAATCGCCGTGGCGGCATGACCCGCGCCGAACACGTCGTACTCGCTCTCGGCGCGCTTCAGAAACCCCGACAGGCCGTTCTCCTGGCGCAGCGTCTCGAGGCGATCGTTGCGTCCCGTGAGAATCTTGTGTGGGTAGCCCTGGTGCCCCACGTCCCAGACGAGCTGATCGCGCGGGGTGTCGAAGATATAGTGGAGCGCGATGGTCAACTCCACGACGCCCAGCCCGGCGCCGATATGCCCGCCCGTTCGCGAGCAGACGTCGATGAGACGAGCCCGCATCTCGCCCGCGAGAGCGGCGAGCTCGTCGCGCGTGAGCTTCTTGAGGTCCGACGTCGAGTGGATCCGGTCCAGGAGAATCATCGTGGTGTGAAAGTCGGGAACGGCGCGACGGGCACGTACGTCACGAGCGGTGCGTCACGAGCGGCGCGCCACAACGTACTGCGCGATCGAGTCCAGACTCGGCGTCAGCAACTCGGCGCCGCGGAGTGCCGACAACGCGTCATCCACGAGCGCGAGCGCACGGTTCCGGGCGCCGTCCGTCCCGAGTAACGCAGGGTACGTGCTCTTGCGGAGCGCGGCGTCACGACCTGCAGTCTTGCCGAGCACGTCGGTAGTCGCGGTGACGTCGAGCACGTCGTCCATGATCTGAAACGCGAGCCCAATGGCCGAGCCGTAGCCCTCCAGAGCAGAAAGCACGGCGTCATCGGCGCGCGCAGCCATACCGCCGACGCGAGCAGCCGTCGTGATCAACGCTCCGGTCTTCGCGCGGTGGACCTGCTCCAGTGCCTCGAGAGGAAGCGCGACCCCCTCGGCCTCGAGGTCGAGCAGTTGCCCACCGATCATTCCCCCCGCTCCGGCGGCTCGCATCAGTTCACGAACAATGTTCGCCGCTGCGGCCGGCGGCAACCCGACCCGGAGCCCGCCGCGGAACGCGCCACGGGCAGCGAGCGGCACCATGGCCAGACCGGCCGCAGCCGCCACACGAACGCCGAACGCGCGATGAACGGTCGGACGGCCACGGCGCATGTCGTCATCATCCATACACGGCAGGTCGTCGTGCACGAGTGAATAGGCGTGCACCACCTCGACGGCGGCCGCGAGCACGCGACAGTCGCTCGTGCCACCAGCCGCCTGATACGTTGCCGCCACGAGCATCGCGCGAAGACGCTTCCCCTCGCCGAGCAGGCTGTACCGGATGGCATCCGCGACACGCGGCTCAATGGGTCCGAGGTCACCGCAGAACCCGGCGAGCGTCTCGTCTATCGTGCGCCGGTCGACCGGAGAGCTCAATCCGATCGCGTCAGACACGCAGATCGACGACCTTGAAAACGCCGTCGGCCGCCTCCCGAAGTTGCTTGAGTCGGGACTCCGCCTTCGCGAGCGACGCGGACGCCGCCCGCAGCTCGGCGATTCCCTCTTCGAAGAGCGCCAGCGCCGCGTCGAGCTCCATCTCCTCGCTCTCGAGGCGCGCGGCGATCTCCTCGAGCCGCTCCATGCTCTTCTCGAAACTCATGTGTCGTGCTCGGCGGACACCCGTGCAGTTGCGCCGAACGATCGCGGCGCCGTCTCGTCGACACGCGCACCGGCGACGCCATCGCGGAACACGATCTCGACCGCGTCCCCCGCATGAAGCGACGTCACGGAACGAATGGTACGGCCGGCCGCATCGCGTGCAATCGTGTAGCCGCGCTCCAGGGTCGCGAGCGGGCTCAGCGCGTGGAGGCGCGCACCGGCCGCGTGCAGCGCAACGCGCGGGCCTTCAATGCGCCTAACGGCGGAATGACTGAGACGTGCCGCCACCCGATCGGCCGACTCCCTCGCGCGTGCGACGCGCTCCTCGGCGAGCTCGGCGAAGGTGGTGGCGACCGCACGCACGCGATCGCGAAGCTCCGCCTGTACCGGCACCGCCGCTTCGGCCGCCGCGGACGGCGTCGCGGCCCGGACGTCGGCGACGAGATCGCAGATCGAGACGTCAATCTCGTGGCCGACGGCGGAGATCGTGGGAATGGGGCACGCCGCGACCGCCCGCGCAACACGTTCATCGTTGAACGCTCGCAGGTCTTCACGCGGCCCACCGCCGCGCCCAATGATCACGACGTCGGCCGCTCCCCAGCGCGCAACCTGATCGAGCGCGTAGCAGAGCGATTCCGGCGCGGAATCGCCCTGCACCGCCGCGGGCACGAGGACGATCTCGACTGACGGACATCGCCGATGCACGACCGCATGGATGTCGTGCAGCGCAGCGCCGTCGCGACTCGTGACGACAGCAATGCGTCTCGGGAAGCGCGGGATCGCTCGCTTCCGCTCGGGATCGAGCAGCCCGTCGGCGGCGAGCCGCGCGCGTGTCAGCTCGAGGGCCTTTCGCCACAGGCCGTCGCCCTCGGCTTCCATGCGCGTGACCGAGAACTGCATCTCACCGCGCCCCGCATAGACGGTGAGCTGCCCGAACGCGACCACCTGCATGCCGTCATCGGGAGGCGCCGGGATTCGACGGCGCTCGCGTGACCACACCACGCACCGCAACTGTGCCTCGTCGTCACGCAGGCAGAAGTACCAGTGCCCGTTGCGGTGCGCCTTGAAGTCCGAGACCTCACCGCGGATCCACAGCGGCGTGAAGGCGCCCTCGAGCACGGCTTGCGCCGTGCGCGTGAGTGCCATGACGGAAACCGCAGCGGCTTGTGTCGCGCCCGGTATCTCGCCTTGCACGAAGTATGAATCCGTGGTGGGCTCGCGTCGCGGCTCTGCCGGCTCGGCCCGCCGGCTGTCACGTGGCCGCTCGTGCAGCCGATCGCGCCCTCGCGACGGGACCGGCTCCGTCTCGAACAGCTCCAGCTCGCCGAGCGACGGCGCATCGCCGCGACGGCGCTGCTTCACAGTCCGGCGATCTGGGTCGCCGCGCGTACCGTGTTCTTCATGAGCATGGCAATGGTCATCGGTCCCACGCCGCCGGGGACGGGTGTGATGAATGACGCCACCTTGCGCGCCGACGCGAAGTGCACGTCACCCACGAGACGGTACCCCTTCGCCACGGTCGCGTCGTTCACGCGATTGATCCCGACATCGATGACCACAGCGCCTCGCTTGAGCATGTCGCCCGTAATCATCTCGGGGCGGCCAATTGCGGCAATCACGATGTCGGCGCGCCGCGTGTGCGAAGCCAAATCTGCAGTCCGGCTGTGACACACCGTCACCGTTGCATTGCCGCCTGGTGCATCCTGCATCAGGAGCGCCGCCATCGGCTTGCCGACGATGTTGCTGCGCCCCACGACGACCGCATCCTTGCCGCGGGTATCCACCCCGCTCTGCACGAGCAGTTCCACTGCGCCGGCGGGCGTGCACGGGACGAAGCCGTCGCGCTCCCCGATCAGGAGCTTGCCGACGTTCACGGGATGGAACCCATCGACGTCCTTCTCGGGGCGGATCCGTCGGATGACCTTGTCGGCCGACAGGTGACGCGGGAGCGGCATCTGGACGAGGATGCCGTGCACGCGCGAGTCCTCGTTGAGCGCATCGACCTGCTCGAGCAGCGCGGCCTCGCTCGTGTCGGCGCTCATGCGAATGGTCTCGCCGCGCATGCCGGCCTCCTCGCATGCCTTCCCCTTGGAGCGAACGTAGACCGCGCTCGCCGGGTCGTCGCCGACAAGAACGACCGACAGGCCGGGGACGACGCCCTTCTCCTTCAGTCGGGCGACCTCGCGCGCCACCTCGTCGCGAACGCGCCGGCCGATCGCGACGCCGTCGATGAGCGCGGCCGCGCTTTCCGTCGTTCCCGCGCCCGCGATTTCCGTTTCAGCGTGCAAAATCCACCGCCCTCGTTTCTCGGATCACAACGACCTTGATCTGACCGGGGTACTGCAATTCCGCTTCGATACGACGCGCAATCTCTTCGGAAAGCGACGACATGCGCACGTCGTCCACGTCATCGGGTGTCACGAGCACGCGGATCTCGCGGCCCGCCTGAATCGCGAACACCTTCTCGACCCCGCGGTAGCTCGACGCGATCCGCTCGAGGCCCTCGAGGCGCTTCACGTATGTCTCGAACGCCTCGCGCCGAGCGCCAGGCCGCGAGCCGGAGATGGCATCGGCGGCCTGGACGAGCACGGAGACCTCACTCTCGTGCGGGACATCGTCGTGATGCGCGGCAATGCAGTTCACGACGAGTGGATGTTCGCCGTACTTCGTCGCGACCTCGACGCCGAGTTGCACGTGCGTGCCTTCGTGTTCGTGCGTGAGCACCTTGCCGACGTCGTGCAGGAGCGCGCCTCGTTTCGCCATCGGGACATCGAGCCCAAGCTCCGCCGCCATGATCCCAGCGAGGAACGCCACTTCCTTCGAGTGGGCCAGGATGTTCTGACCATAGCTCGTGCGCCACTTCATGCGCCCGATGAGCTTGATGAGCTCCGGGTGGAGGCCGGTAATGCCAGTTTCGTACGCGGCCTGTTCGCCGGTCTCGATGATCCCGGCGTCGACTTCCCGGCGCGCCTTGTTGACGACTTCCTCGATGCGCCCCGGGTGGATGCGGCCATCGGAGACGAGCTTCTCGAGTGCGATTCGCGCCACCTCGCGGCGCACCGGGTCGAAGCACGACACTACGACCGTATCAGGAGTGTCGTCGATGATGACGTCGACGCCCGTCGCGAGCTCGAACGCGCGAATGTTTCGCCCCTCGCGCCCGATGATGCGCCCTTTCATTTCGTCGTTCGGCAGCGAAACGGCCGAGACTGCGATCTCGGCCGTCTGCTCAGCCGCAATCCGCTGTACGGCGAGGGCAACGATCTTTCTCGCCTCGCGCTCCGCGTTCCGGCGCGCGGTCTCGCGGATCTCGCGAATGCGGTTCGCGGCATCCGCTTCCGCTTCGGCTTCCAGCCGGTGGATCAGCTCCGACTTCGCCTGCTCCGCCGACATCCCCGCGAGCGACTCGAGCCGGCGGCGCTCCTCTCCCATCAGCTTGTCGAGCTCCTGTTCACGCTCGGCGATCGCTTTCTCCTTGCGTCCGAGCTCACTGCCGCGCCGCCCGACTTCCTTCTCCCGTTGCTCGATGACGTCGAACTTCCGGTCGAGGACCGCTTCGCGATCCTGCACGCGCTTCTCCTCACGCTCGACCTCTTCGCGACGGCGGCGGGCTTCCACCTCCCAGTTCTCGCGGAGCTTGATCAGCTCCTCTTTCCCCGAGATCAGTGCGCTCTTTCGGAGAGACTCCGCCTCACGCTCGGCTTCGCCGACGATGCGGTTCGCGGTCTGCTCCGCGGTGGCCTTGGCGGCGGATTGGGCGGCGCGCTCGGCACTCTGCCCGGCGCGCCTCCCGAAAAAGAAAAAGGCCACGGAGGCGATGACGACCAATACGCCAAGCGCAGCACTCAGTGCCGTAGCAGTCATGTTGTATCTATGCTCCGCCCGGCGCGATGCCGGGGAGATGGGGTAACCGGGGCGCGCCGTAGGTGTCCTTCGAGGGATCCGTCCGGGCCGGCACCGGCGAAGGGCGCGGGACGGGACGGGTCTAACTACAAAGGGTACTTGAACCTACAGCTCGACGGGGTTGCTTGCGAGAAGCTACTTGGCGAGCCGAGAAAGCGCAATTACGCCCCTCGTGGCCAGGCTAACTCGCTCCAAACTTCTCACGCACCCGTTGGCGTACGCTTCGCGGGTGGCAGCCAGCGGCGAATCTCATCGCTCAGGCCGCGCATGGACTCCTCCACGGCGTGCTGGGCCTGCCGCGCGCGAAACAGCTCGTCCGTGATCTGTAGTGCAGCCAACACCGCGGCGCGGCTCGATTCGATGACGGCGCCGCTCGCCATGATCGAGCGAATCGTTTTGTCCACGTATGCAGCGACTTCGCGTGTGTGCTCGGGTGTCGCGTCGCTCCGGATCGTGAGATCCTGACCGACGATCGTCACCTTCACGGACGTCCGCTTGTCGCTCATCGGTCGCTCCCGGCACGCTCGTGCTGCTGGCGAAGGAATCGCAGTTGGGCAACCACCTGGCTCGTTCGCTCGGTCGCGATCGACAGGCGTTGGCGGAGCTCCTCGTTCTCCTGTTCCACAGCCGCAAGGCGTTCGTGCGAGAACAGGTCCCCGGTCACGTTCGCTGACTCGAGTGCCTTCAACCGACCCTCGGCGGCAAGGGCTCGCCGCCGAAAGCCCGACAACTCCTCACCGAGATTCCGAACGAGCTGCTCGAGCTCGTTGAACGCGGTTACATCATTTGCGCTGTCGGACACCGAGCTCTCCTTCGAGGGCACGAAGTATCTTGTTGGTACGACCTTCGATTTCCTTGTCGCGTAGAGTGCGCGCCGGGTCCCGGAACGTCAATCGCCACGCCAGGCTTCGGACGCCGGCCGGCAGTCCCTGACCTCGGAACTCGTCGAACAGGGCGAGTCGCTCCAGCAGCTCACCGCCGTTGTTGCGGATGACACGTTCCACGTCGGCCGCCTTCACCGAGTCGGGCACGAGCAGCGCGAGGTCGATCACCGCGGCTGGCGTCGATGGAAGCGCACGGAACTGCACGTGGGTCCGCGGTGGCGTCGCCGCCATGTGCGCATGAATCGCCTTGCCGGGCGGCGCGACGTCGGCGGACTCGACCACCCCCAACTCGAGCTCGATGCCGTACGCGGTGGATGCCCACACCGGCGCGTCGAGCGCGAGTGTTCGAACGATGCCGCGCGTCTCACCATCGATCTGTATCGACCACAGCAGACCACCGTTCTCCTCGGCAGCCGCGCCGAGTGAGATGCTGCTGCCCGGGTAGGAGAGTTCCGCGACGCGCTCCGCGATCGCCTTCGCATCCCACTGGTCGTAGCGCGGCGGCTTGGGATCGGTGAAGTGCGGCGGCCGTCGATCACCCATCACCACGACGCCGACGTGCTTCTTCTCGAGTGGAAGCAACGAGCCCGATCGGGGCTCGAAGACCGCGCCAACCTCGAACAAGCGGACGTTGCCCTGCATGTGTGAGAGGTTGAACTCGGCGCGGCTGGCGAGCGTCTCGAGAATCGAACGTCGGAGGTGCGCCTCGTTCTCGGCGACGGGGTTTGCGACGCGTACATGCGTGCGGTCGTCGCCGGCGACGAAGGGGAGCGGCCGAACCTCGTACAGGCCGTCGCCCATGAGGGCGTCCTGGAGCCGCGTCTCGAACTCGAAGTCAGGCGCGTCAGGTACCGCGCTCACCTTGAACGGACGCAGTTCGCTCGAGAACGCGTCATAGCCGTGCAGCCGGGCGATCTCCTCGATCACGTCGATCTCCGCAATGACGTCTGGACGCCACGTGGGAGGCTCGACGACGAACTCCTCGTTCTCGTCGAGCATCTCCGTGCCCGGGCGGACGTCGGCGGAGAAGCCGATCGAGCGAAGCAGTGAAACGACGCGTCCCGCGGGAACGGGGTCGCCCAGCACCTGCTTCACTCGCGCGGCGCGGACGTTGATCGAGGACCGCTCCGTTGCGGTCGGATGCACATCGACCGCGGGTTCCGCCGCACCGCCCGCGAGCGCAATGATCAGAGCAACCGCGTGCTGGAGTCGCACTGGCGCAGACGCGGCGTCAGTCCCTCGCTCGAAGCGATAGCTGGCTTCGGTAGTAAGTGAGAGCTCACGGCGCATCTGGCGAGTTCGCCGAGGGTTGAACGCCGCGACCTCGAGTAGTATGTCGGTCGTGTCCGACGTCACCTCCGTGTCGCGCCCACCCATGACGCCGGCGAGCGCCTGCGCTCGGTCCGCGTCCGCGATGACGCACATGTCCGGACCAAGGGTTCGTTCCACTCCATCGAGGGTGACCAGGTTCTCGCCCGGCTTCGCGCGCCTGACGACGATCGCCGGCCCGCCGAGCTTCGCGGCATCGAACGCGTGCATCGGCTGCCCGAACCCCAGCAGCATGAAGTTCGTGATGTCGACGATGTTGTTGATCGATCGGACGCCCGCCCCCTCGAGTCGGCGGACGAGCCAGTCCGGGCTCGGTCCCACGCGGACGCCGCGCACGACGACTCCGAGGTAGCGCGGACAGCCATCGACGTCCTCGATTCGAACGGTCACGCCGCCGGTCGATCCCTCGCGCGACACGGACTGCATGGCCACGCTGCTCGAGGGGCCGCCGATGTGGCCGAGTGCCGCACGCTCGAGCTCGAGCGGTTTGGCGAGCGCAGCAGCCACCTCGCGCGCTACGCCGAGATGCGACAGCAGGTCGGGGCGATTGGCGCCGACGTCGACGACGAGCCTGGAATCGGAGATCGATGGCAGCGCGGCGAGTAGCGGCGTTCCGGGTGGAACGTCCACGTCGAGCTCCAGGATACCATCCTGATCTTCGCCGAGTCCGATCTCCCGCGCCGAGCAGAGCATCCCGTTCGAGACGGCACCGCGGATCTTCCGACGCTCGATCACGAGACCGCCGGGCATCTTCGTGCCCGTCTTCGCGAACGGGTACAGCTTCCCGGCCTGTACGTTCGGGGCGCCGCAGACCACGTCGAGCAACTCGCCGGTGCCGGCATCGACCTTCGTCACCGAGAGGCGGTCGCTATCGGGGTGACGTGCGGCCTCGACTACGCGCGCGACGACGAACGGCCGCAGCTCGTCGCGTAGCGTTTCGATGGCGTCGACCGTGGCCGCGCGCGACGTGATGAGGTCGCGCAGCGCCGCCGGCGTGAGATCCAGGTCGACGAAATCCTTCAGCCAGGTATACGAAACGTTCATCGGGCGATCTGCTCCAGGAACCGGACGTCCGAGTCATAGAGGAGTCGGATGTCGGGAATGGCGTAGCGCGCGAGCGCGATGCGCGCCGGCCCCATGCCGAATGCCCAGCCGGTGTAGCGCTCGCTGTCG
The DNA here is from genome assembly GCA_036741775.1 of Gemmatimonadaceae bacterium. GTDB lineage: Bacteria > Gemmatimonadota > Gemmatimonadetes > Gemmatimonadales > Gemmatimonadaceae > JAJKIV01. The sequence goes on from DAINRQ010000032.1 coordinate 31,575, forward strand.
ATCCCTGCGGCGTCCAACACCGCGGGGTGAACCATGCCGCTGCCGAGGATCTCGAGCCAGCCGGTGCCCTTACAGGTGGGGCAGCCCGAGCCACCACACACCCCGCACTGGGCGTCCATTTCGGCGGACGGCTCCGTGAACGGGAAGAAGCTCGGACGGAAGCGCGTGCGCGCGCTCCCGAAGAAACGGCGAGCGAAGTTCGTGAGCGTGGCCTTGAGATCGACGAAGCTCACCCCTTCGTCGACGGACAGCCCTTCGAGCTGCGAGAACATCGGCGCGTGGGACGGATCGAAGAAGTCGCGCCGATACACGTTCCCGGGCGCGAGGATCCGGATGGGCGGCGCCCATCGCTGCATGGTGCGCACCTGCACCGGCGAGGTGTGCGTGCGCAGGAGCGTCCCCGGTCCGAGGTAGAGCGTGTCGTGTGCGTCGAGCGCGGGATGGTCCGGCGGGAAGTTCAGGGAGCCGAAGTTGTACCATTCGGTCTCGGCTTCGGGGCCTAACGCGATGGTGAACCCGAGCTCGCGGAAGATCTCCTCGATCTCACGAATGACGAGCGTGACCGGGTGCCGCCCGCCGCGCCACGGGTGACGCGCCGGCATCGTGAGGTCGGCCGCGGTGTCGTGGGTGCGTGCCGGCGCGGCGGCTTCGCGCGCTTGCATGGCGTCGTCGAAGCGCTTGCGCACACGATTGAGCGCGATCCCCGCGTCGCGGCGGCCGTCCGGCGGAACGGTCGTGATGGACCGCTGAAGCTGGTCGAGCTGGGCGCGCCAGTCGCGAAGCTCGCCCTTCACGGCGTCGAGGCGCGTGGCCGGGTCGATGGCGGCGAGCCGCTCGGCGAGCTCGCGCTCCAGGCGCTCGGCGGTGGCGACATATTCTTGGAGTGTCACGGTGCGCCAGTCGATATCGGAAGTCGGAAGTCGAGAGCGAGCGGGGAGTCGATCGCTACAACGGGAACGGCGGCAGCAATGACGTGAGGTCATGCTGCCGCCGCGGCTTTTCAGGTGGCAGGGCCCGGACTGCCGAGTCCCGTGTCCCTTATCCTGTGTCCTTGCGATTACGCCGCGCTCAGCGCTGACCGCGCCTTGTCAACGAGCGCGGTAAACGCGGCGGGATCGTGCACGGCGAGATCGGCGAGGATCTTCCGGTCGACTTCGATCCCGGCCTTCTTGAGCCCGTTCATGAAGACGCTGTAGCTCATGTCGTTCTGATGCGCTGCGGCGTTGATGCGCGTGATCCAGAGACGGCGGAAGTCGCGCTTCTTGTTCCGGCGATCGCGATACGCATAACGCCAGCCGCGCTCGACGGTCTCCTTGGCGGGGCGCCACAGTTTGCTCCGTGCGCCGAACGCACCGCGAGCAGCCTTCATGATTTTCTTCTTGCGCTTCAAGCGCACGACGTTCGACTTGACGCGTGGCATCGGAGTTCCTCCTTAGGCGAGAAGCAGCCGCTTCAGGTTCTTGGCTTCTCCATTCGTGGCGACCGTCGTGCTGCGACGGAGGTTGCGCTTCCGCTTGGAGGTCTTCTTGGTGAGGATGTGGCTCTTGTACGCCTTGCTGCGCTTCACCTTGCCGCTTCCCGTGACCGAGAAGCGCTTTTTCGCGCCCTTGTGGGTTTTCATTTTCGGCATAACACGCGCTCGCTCATTTCGGCGTGAGAATCATCGTCATCGACTTGCCTTCCATTTTCGGATCGCTCTCGATCTTCGCGACGTCGGCGAGTTCGGCGGCGACCCGGTCGACCACGGCCTTCCCCAGCTCGGGATGCGCGATCTGCCGACCGCGGAACATGAGGGTGACCTTGACCTTGTTGCCTTCTCCCAGGAAGCGGCGGGCGTGGCGCGTCTTGGTTTCGAAGTCGTGATCCTCGATCCCCGGGCGGTACTTGACCTCCTTGAGGTGGATCACGTGCTGCTTCTTCTTGGCCTGGCGGGCCATCTTGGCCTGTTCGAACTTGAACTTCCCGTAGTCCATGATGCGAACAACGGGGGGCCTCGCCATCGGCGCGACTTCGACCAGATCCAACCCTTGCTCTTGTGCGGCCGCCAGCGCGGCATCCAAATCCAGGATCCCCATCTGGCTACCGTCGGCAGCAATGACGCGTAGGGGACTGATGCGGATTTGACGATTGACGCGGACGCGCTTCGTGTTGTCCTGAATAGCTCGTGCTCCAAGAGAGAGACCGGTCGGACCGTGACCTGCCCGGCTCGCGACCATAAAAAATGCGGACCCCCATATGGAGCCCGCTTCGCGCCAGCCTCCACATGGAGGTGGCGTTCTTCGAGAACTCCTGTAGCACTACCCGGTCGACGTCCGTGGTAGGCCAAAGGGTGAGAGCGTCCTCGCTCTACTTACCGCATTGTGAGGGCGTAAGTTAGGCGCCCTCGATCCGGTCGTCAAGGTGAGCACGCAGCTCGCAGCTAGCTGCTAGCATCCAATACATACCCCTTCCCCTCCTGCTTCACCCGACCTGTCGCGACCATGGCATCGTGCTCGAAAATCACGAGCCACCCCTCGCGCACCGCCTTCCCGAGCATCGCACGCTTCGTCTCGAGCGTCACGAGCGGCTCGACGTCGTAGCCCATGATCCACGGCAGCGGCAGGTGCGCGGTCGTCGGGACCAGGTCCGCCGGGTAGAACGCAACCTCGCCGTCGGACTCGATGAGGACCGACTGATGGAACGGCGTATGGCCCGGCGTCGGGATCACGCGAACCCCCCACACGATCTCGCGCTCGCCGTCCACGAAGTCGAACCGATTTGCGTCAACCACCGGCGCGAAGTTGTGCGGAAAGTAGCTGCCCGCGGTACGCTCGTTCGTGTGCGTCGCGTACACCCACTCACCGCGCTGCACGATGTAGCGCGCGTTCGGAAACGCGAGGCGAACCTCTCCACCCTCGTCGACAAAGGTGTTGCCGCCCGCGTGGTCGAAGTGCAGGTGCGTGTCGATCACGAGCGCGATGTCGTCCGGTCGCGTGCCAACCTGCGCCAGTCCATCCTCGAGGAGCGTTCGTCCGCCGGCACCGGTGTTCTCGATGCCGTAGATGTCGTGGAACTTCGCCGTCTCTTTGTTCCCCGCCCCGGTATCCACGAGCACGAGCCCCGACTCATGCTCGATCAGCAGGCAGCGCATACCGAGCTGAATGCGATTGCGCTCGTCTGGCAGGATCCGCCGCTCCCAGAGCGGCTTGGGCACGACGCCGAACATCGCGCCGCCGTCGAGCTTCTGTCCCCCGGCCTGTATCGCATGCACCACGAGCCGTCCAACCTTGAGCGTCTGAACCTGCGGCGCGAGTCTCGTTGTGCTTGGTGCAGTCATCGTCGGTGAAGTCGTGTGGGTGCGCGTGACGACTTCATCCTCGCCGTCACGCCGTGGTGTCACGATCCATTGGCAGCGGCAAGGCAGAACGCCGGCGACGGCGACGCCCACGCGGGGCGGCGCTCATCAGCGCCTCGAGCTCCGCCCACGTGTGACATCCCCGCCCCTGCACTTCGCGCAGCAGCCGTACCAACACTCGCGCAGTGGCGCGCGCATCGCCACCCGCCCGGTGACGCGACGTGATCTCCACGCCAAAGAAACGCGCGAGGTGGTCGAGCGACCGGCGCGGCAGCTGCGGCAGCACCTTGCGCGCGAGTTTCACCGTACACAGACGCCGTCCGTCCAGCCGGCCGCCAGTCGCGCGCGTGATCTCACTCGCCACGAAGCGCCAATCGAACGACGCGTTGTGCGCCACGAACACGTGACCGCGGAGCACGGACGCGACGTCGTCCGCAATGTCGCGGAACGTCGGCGCGTTGCGCACCATGTTCCACGTGATGTTCGTGATCGCGGTGATCATGGGTGGAATGGGGCGCTGCGGATTCACCAGCGTCTCGAACTCGTGCGTGATCTCTCCGCCCTTCACCACGATCGCGGCGATCTCCGTGATCCGGTCACCCGCGAACGCGCGGCCGCCGGTCGTCTCGACATCGACCACCACGTACGAGAGATCCTCGAGGCGGTCCTCTCGGCGCGACGTCGCATTGGGCGACAGGTTGCCCGCGGCCGAGAGCGGTGGCGCCGCAGACAGCAGCATCGACGACGTCACTGATGACTCGGCGAACGGCTCCACGACGTCGGGCACGAGACGCCACCGGCCGTCGTTCTCGCGCGCAAATTCGTCCCAGGGGGCGAGAAGCGCCATCGCCATGTGGTCGGCCACGTAGCGTGGGGGCGCGGGGAGCTGACAGATGTGCGCGATCAGGTCGACCACGTCGCTCGGGCCGGCAGCGAGAAAGTCCCGCGCGCGCGCGATGAGCACCTGCTCGGCGGGTCGGAGCCGAACACCGGGCGAACCGTGGGAAGACATGGGCGGCAATATAGGCCGGCCGAGTCCCGCCCGGTGACCGAGCATGATTGTGATATTTCTTGGCTCGCCGTGGCGGCGCGCGGCGGATTCCCTATTCCCGATTCAGCCGTGCCCGCATAACTTGTGAATGATTTCACAAGCTCCCGCGCGCCGTGAGACGCATCGCCGATTCAACCGTCCGACGACTTTCGCTGTACTTGAGATTCCTGGAGGAGTCCGCTCAACGTGGCCTCGTCACGATCTCGAGCGATGAGCTTGCACGTCGCGGCGGGACGACGTCAGCCCAGGTGCGAAAGGATCTGTCGTTCTTTGGTTCGTTCGGCAAGCGCGGGCTCGGCTATTCGGTGCCGGAGCTCACCGAGTCGCTTCGCGAGATTCTCGGACTTCGGCGTGACTGGCAAGTCATCATCGTCGGCGCCGGAAAGATCGGCACCGCGCTCGCCCAGTACCGCGGCTTTCGTCAGCGCGGCTTTCGCGTCGTCGCGGTGTACGACCGCGATCCGAAGAAGATCGGGACGCAGTGGGATTCGCTCACCGTCCGTGACATGGCCGACATCGAGCACGACATCGAGCGCGAGCATCCCGACATCGCCGTCCTCGCGACGCCCGGCGAGGAAGCGCAGGCGGTGGTCGACCGCCTCGTTCGGGCCGGCATTCGCGCCGTGCTCAATTTCGCGCCGGTTCAGATCCATGTTCCGGCCGACGTGACGTTGAAGAACGTCAACATGGCGATGGAGCTCGAGGGACTGTCCTTCGCGCTCACGAACCGCGATCGCTGACAGCCGCGATCGCTGCGAGCAGCCGCGCGAACGCCTCGGGCGACAGCGACTCGGGACGCAGCTCGGCATCGAGTCCCGCGCGCGCAAGTATCGCGTCTGCGCGATCCACGTCGACTCGCGCCACGGTGCGTACGACGCGACGTAGCTGTTTTCGCCGCAGGCTGAACGCATCCTGCACGAGCCGCCGATACGGTTCTTCCAACTGCGGCGGCACCACCGGGTCCGCGCGCGGTGTCACGCGTAGCACGGCCGACTCCACTGACGGTGGAGGACGAAATGCGGCAGCCGGCACTCGCGCTACGAGCTCGGCCGTCGCGACAGCCTGCACGTTCACGGAGAGCGCGCCGTAGGTCTTCGACCCGGGCTGCGCGGCCACACGCTCCGCGACCTCTCGCTGTACGAGAAACACCGCCCGTCGCGGTCGCGGTGATGCGAGCGCGTGAAAGAGGATGGGGGTCGTGATGTAATACGGGACGTTGCCACAGACGATGAAGTCCGGCGTGCCAGCGGCATCCGCCAGGGTCAGGTCGAGGACGTCGCGTTCGATGACCTCCACGTTGCCCGCCGCGCCGTACCGCTCGCGTAGATACGGCACGAGGTCGCGATCGAGCTCGATCGCGACGACGCGCCCGGCACGCGCCGCCAGCAAGTCCGTCAACGCGCCGCGCCCCGGGCCGATCTCCACGACGGTATCGTCGCTCGTGGGCGCCAGCGCGTCGGCAATGCGCTCGAGCGCGCGGCGGTCGACGAGGAAATGCTGCCCGAGTCGTTTACGTGGCCGCGGCAGCGACGGGTCGTCCGCCCGGTCGCGCGGGGTGCGGTCGCGCACGTCGGTCTCGTTAGGTCCGGACGATCACCAGGGCGAGATCGTCCGGGCGCGGCGACTCGCCGACGTGAGCGCTGAGCGCGTCGAACACGCGCTCGAGAATCGCCGAGGTGGGCTCATGCCGGTGACGCGACACGATGTCGATCACCGGCTGCTCGCCGAGACGCACGCCGGCGTGGTTGCGCGCGTCACTCACCCCGTCGGTGAACAGCAACAACAGGTCGGCGCCACGCTGCCACTGCCGGGCCGCGCCGTCGGGACGTCCGGTCGTCATGCCGAGGGGAGGATCGAGCGCCGGCAGGCGAGACACCGTCCCGTCGCCGGCGATCACGAACGCGTGCGGATGCCCGGTGTTCGCGTATCGCAAGACCCCCGCTGTGGGGTCGATCACGCCGTAGAAGACGGTGATGAACATCTCCGTCGACTCGAGCTCGTCACGCAGCGACGCGAGCAGCGCGCTCAGCGTCTCGGCGGCATCGATCGTCGTCTGGGCGTGGATCGCCGACGCGCTCATCGCGAGTGCCATGATGAGCGCCGCGCGGTAGCCGTGGCTGGAGACGTCGCCGATCATGACGCCAGTGCGCCGCCCGCCGAGCCGGAAGAGGTGATAGAAGTCCCCGCCCACGCTCTCGGCGGGAAGCACCCGCGCGGCCACTTCGGCCTCGGGCGCAACGACCGTCGGCGCCGGCAGGAGCTTCATCTGCAGGTCGTGGGCGAGGCTCATCTCGTACGAGAGCCGCTGCTGATCGATCGACGCGCTCACGAGCCGCGCGTTCTGGATCGCCGTGCCGATCTGCGTCGCGATGGCTTCGACGAGCTTCTGGTCTCCGGCGGAAAACGGCTGACCGGACCGACGATCTGACAGGTTCACGACGCCGAGCGGGCGACTGCCGTCAGGCCCGGTCCACATGATCGGGACCGAGAGCATGGTGCCGCGGCGGTAGAGTTGCTCCCGCTCGTACACCATCTCGTTCTCCTCGGCGATCATGGAGCGACGTGTCCGGAACACGGTCGCCGAGACGCTCGACTTGTCGCTCGCGTCGATGGATGGCGGGGCCTCCTCCCCCACACCGAGCGCCGCGACGACATCGAGTGTGTCCGTTTCAGGCTCGTGCACGAGGATCGACGCGCGCCGAGCGCCAACCGTCTCCGAGATCTCGTGGAGGATGGTGGCGGCGGCCTCGCGCAGCGATACCGTGCGCCCGAGGATCTCGCTCGTGGTGTAGAGCAGGTTGATTTCTTCGTAGCGCTCGGCGAGCTCGTTTGCCGCGTGTTCAACCTCGAGCGATGCTTGCAGGTAATGCGTGACCACGGGGAGCAGGAACTTGAGCCAGCCGCTCGCGGGGGCGGCCCGGTTCGCACACGGGCCGAGGGCGAGCCATGCGCGACGGGGTCCGGGCAGCGACGCGACGAGCATGCTCCCGTTGGCCGTGTGGACCTCGACAGGCGGGCCGCCGACCGGGATGAGATCGACGACCGCTGGAGGATCGCCCGCGGGCGTGCCCACCTCGGCGGTGAGCGGGCCGCCGCCCGGCGGCTGCGTCCAGACGACGGCGCCGCACTGCGTAGCCTCGGTGAACGAGGCGAGCACTGCGCCGAGCTCTTTCACGAACGTCGGAGCGTTAGGCGAACGACGTTGCGCGCGTCATCGTCGAAGCGCTCGACGCGATCCATGAGAGACCGCATGAGAAACAGCCCGCGCCCGTCTTCGCGCTCGATGTTCTCAGGGCTGGTGGAGTCGACGGTGCAGGCATCGAGGTCGAAGCCCGCCCCCTCATCCGCGACCTCGAGCACGAGCGCGCTGTCGCTCACCATGGCGCGGACGCGAACCTGTTTGTCGCGGTTACCGCGGTTGCCGCGCAGGATCGCGTTACTGAGTGCCTCGGTGAGCGCCACAGGAACGTTGAGCGCGCACTGGCGCGGGGAGAGCTCCAGGTCTCGGCATTGCTGCGTGACTTGTTCGACGATCGGCTCGATCTCCCGTACGTCGCTGGGAATGAGCCGATCGAAGGCCACGCGCGCGGGCGCGACGCGATCGCTCTCTCGCTGGTCTGCGCTCTCGCCGCCAGGTGTCATTGAGGGCCGGTCAAGGAATGAGGCGCAGCGAGGCCTGAACTGCCCCACTGCGCCTGTGTTCTGGGAAGAAGACCGCTGAAAGCGGTCGGACGTTTCAGAACGATTCCAGCGCGCGCTCGCGAGTGTCGGCGATCTGGAACAGCGTGTCGAGCTTGGTCAGCTCGAACAGTGTCTTCAGGTCGTCGTTGAGGTTCGCGAGGCGCAGTTCCCCCCCCTGCTCACGGATCTTCTTCGACAGTGAGACGAGGACGCCGAGCCCCGAGCTGTCGATATAGCCGGTCTGGCTGAAGTCGATCAGAAACTTCTTCTCGCCCTTCTCGAGTTCGTCGAGGACTTTCTGCTTCAGCTCCTGGCGATTGCCGACGATGAGCTGGCCTTCGACATCCACCACGCAAATCTCTCCCTGCTTCTTGATCGAGAAGCTCATGACTCCGTTCTCCCAGAGGGCTTGACGCTACACGGTGCCTGTATTCCCCGCCTGCAGCGCGGTAATTGCGGCGACGTTGATAATGTCATCCGGCGACGCGCCACGCGAGAGATCGCTGCAAGGTCGTGCGAGCCCCTGCACGATCGGCCCGATCGCGGCCGCGCGTGCGATCCGCTCGACGAGCTTGTATGCGACGTTCCCGGCGTCGAGCGACGGAAACACCAGCACGTTGGCGCGCCCTGCCACCATGCTGTCGGGTGCCTTACGATGGCCCACCGAAGGGATCAGCGCGGCATCTCCTTGCAATTCTCCATCCACGGCGAGTGAGGGAGCCTTCGCGCGAACGAGCGCGAGCGCCTCGCGCACGAGATTCACGGACGCCCCGGCGCCGCTGCCAAGCGTCGAGAAAGATAGCATGGCCACGCAAGGCTCGTCGCCCACGACGCGGTGGCGGTCGGTGGCCGCGGCGAGCGCGATGTCGGCAAGCTGCTCCGCCGTAGGGTACGGGATCACCGCGCAATCCGTGAACGTCAGCACTTCGCCGGCGTCGCCGCGGAAGGCGGACGTCACCATGTAGAACGCGCTCGAGACCGTACGGACGCCGTTCGCGGGACCGATGAGCCAGAGCGCCGCGCGAAGCACATCCGCCGTGGTGTACACGCACCCGGCCACGCAGCCATCGGCTTCACCGTGGCGAACGAGGTCATCGGCCACGAAGAGCGGGTGCGACGCGTACTCTGCCGCCTCCGAGGCGGTCATGCCCCTTTTGCTCCGGGCCGCCAGCACATCGGCCGCCGTGCGGTCGCGTACGGTGCTGTCGCGCGGGTCCACGGTCTCGACTCCAAGCGCACGCACGGCAGCATGCGTGTCGGGCGCCCGCGGATCGAGGACCGCAATGGGCTCGACGATGCGTTCGCGCGCGAGAACCGCGATGGCGTCCCTCACGCGCAGATCGGCCGTTTCGGGGAACGCGATCCTGCGCGGGCGCCGCGCCGCACGCGCGCGAACCAGCTCGATGAATCCCGCGGAGGCGGGGAGGGTCGTCATCGCGGGTCAGTCAGACTGGAGCCGCGCACGGAGTGCCGTGGCGACCACCGGGTGAACCAACCCCGTCACGTCGCCCTTGAACTTCGCGACCTCGCGGACGAGGCTCGAGCTGATGTAGGTCGTTTCGAGGGAGGGGACCATGAACACCGTCTCGAGTCCCGGAGACAGGTGACGGTTCATGAGTGCCATCTGGAACTCGTACTCGAAGTCGGCGACCGCACGCAGTCCGCGGATGATGAGTCCTGCGCCGACCGACCGCGCGAAGTCGACGAGCAACCCGTCGAACTGGCGCACGTCGACGCGCGTCTCGTCACCAACCGCCGCACGGATGAAGCCGACTCGCTCCTCCAACGTGAATAGCGGCTTCTTCGCGATGTTGGTGGCCACGGCAACCACGAGGCGATCGACGAACGCGAGGCTGCGTCGAATGAGATCCTCGTGTCCCTTGGTGATCGGGTCGAAGCTGCCGGCGTATACGGCGGTTCGCATTTTCGTCGGGAATCGGGAATCGGGAATCGGGAATGGAAACCGCTGACGTCGTGATCCTAAGGGGCGGGCCCTACCGAGTAGAACGTGATCGCGGTCGAGCCATACCGCCGAGTGTCGCCGTCGGGCATCGCCTCCTTCACCGCGTGCTCGACACCGAGCAGCGTTGCAAACGGGACCTCGAGCCAGTGCTCGACGACCCGTGTCGCGAGGCCGTGGTCATACGGCGGATCCGCAAACGCCACATCGAACGCGCCCGGCTCGAGCTTTTCGATGAACCGCATGGCGTCCGCGCGATGGACGCGAACGGCATCGCCGGCATCGAGCGCCGCGGCGTTCTCGCGAATGGCCTTGATTCCGGCCTGACTCACTTCCACGAGGTCCGCGGACGCCGCGCCGCGCGACAGGGCCTCGAGTCCCAGCGCACCCGAGCCGGCGAAGAGGTCGAGCACCCGCGCGTCGGCGAGGTAGGGCTGGACGATGCTCATCCAAGCCTCGCGCACCCGGTCGCCGGTTGGGCGGACCCGGGCGTCGGCGGGGGGACGAATGCGCCGGCCGCGCCAGCGTCCGGCGACGATGCGCATGCCTAACGCGGGTCCGGGGCGGCCCCAGCGCCGGTGACGCGAAGGTCGGCGAGACGCAGCTGGAGCTTCGTCTCACCCTGGTACGTGTCCCGCTCGATGCGATACGCGATGTCGAGTCGGCTCTCGGGCCCGAGCTCGGCCGCGAGATCGCCCATCCCCCAGCCGAGGGCATCGCGATCGCGTACCGCGCCCGCGATGCGAAGCTTGAGGCCATCCGTGCCGACCACACGAGCCGGCGCCGCGAGCCGAACGTTGCGGGACAGGAACACCGGTGACGGGTTGCCGACCCCGAACGGCTCGAAGTGCCGCAGCAGCGTCTCCAGCTCGTCGGTGACTTCATCGATCGAGATCTCGGCGTCGATGCGAAGCTCCGGGAAGAGGTCTTCGGGCCTGAGCCGCGCGCGAGCGACCTCGTTGAAGCGGCGCGCGAACTCGTCCACCTTTGTCGCCTCGATCGTGACGCCAGCGGCTGCCTTGTGACCGCCGAACCTCGCGAGGAGGTCGCGGCATTCACTCAGCCCGGCGTGCAGATCGAACGGCGCTGGTGCGCGGCCCGAGCCTTTTCCCGTATCGCCGTCGAGGGCGATGAGGACCGTGGGCCGTGCGGTCTCCTCGACGATGCGCGAGGCGACGATGCCGATGACACCCGGATGCCATCCCTGCTCCGCCAACACGATCCCGTACGTGTTGTCGAGGTCGAGCGCGTCGACGCGCCGCCTGGCGGCTTCGAGCGTGCCGCGGTCGATCTCCTGGCGCTTGCGGTTCATCTCCTCGAGCTCACGCGCCAGGCGGTTCGCTTTCGGTTCGTGCTCCGACATCAGCAGCTCCACGCCGCGGAGCGCGTGATCCAGTCGACCCACGGCGTTCAGACGCGGCGCAAGCAGGAACCCGACGCGCCCCGCCGTGAGCGGGCGCCCCTCGACACCCGACGCTCGCATGAGCGCGCGCAGGCCCTGGTGCGGGCTGTCTGCCATCAATCGCAGCCCGTAGCGCGCGAAGATCCGGTTCTCGCCACGCAACGGGGCGACGTCCGCGATAGTCGCGAGCGCGACGAGGTCCAGCATGTTGTACACGGGATTCGCGTTCGCGCCGAGCTTTTCGGCAAGCGCCAGCATCAGCTTGAACGCGACCCCAACGGCCGCGAGGTCGCGATCGGGGTACTGGGAACCTGGCCGCTTCGGGTTCAGAATGGCCAGGCACTCGGGCAACGGCCCGCCTGGCAAGTGGTGATCGGTGACGATCACGTCGATCCCCGACTCGCACAGGGCGCGAATGGGCTCGAGCGCGCTTGTCCCGCAATCGCACGTGACGACGAGGCGGGCACCCACCTCACGAGCCGCCCGAACGCCGGCGTCGCTCAGGTCGTAGCCGTCCTCCAGCCGCCGCGGAATGAAGGGAACCGGCTTGGCGCCGAAGTACCGCAGCGACCGCGTGAGGAGCGTGGTCGCGCAGATGCCGTCAACGTCGTAGTCCCCGTGAATGAGCACGGTCTCGCCGTCGCGCGAGGCGCGCACGAGCCGCTCGAGGGCAACTTCGGCATCCGGCAACGACAGCGGCGAGTGAAGCCGTTCCAGGCGCGGGCGAAGGAACTCCTTTGCCGGTTCGACGCCCGAATGGCCACGAACGAGCAGCAGCCGGCACACCAGCGGCGGCAGATGCAGCTCATCCGCGAGTGCCCGGACGTGAGCCTCGTCGGGCTCGGCGGAGAAAACCCAACGTGGCTTGAGGCGGGTGCGAGCAGGCGGTGCAGTCACGCCGTCAAGCTATCGGGACCCCCCGGGGGCTACAAGCATCATGTTGTTGCATAGAGAAGCACTCCACACGCCTCGCACACCTCGATCTGCCCGGTACCGGCCATGAGGTTGCGGCGCTGAAGTGGTATGGCGGTGTCGCAGTGGCCGCAGGACGGGCCTCGGAGTGGGTAGAGCGCCGGCTCACCCCGCCGCGTTCTGATGCGGTCGTACTTCGCGAGGAGCGTCTTCGAGACCCGCGCGGATGTCTGGTTTCGCTTCGCGCGTGCCTCGGCAAGCGCGCCTTCGAGCGCAGCGCGCTCAGCGGCGATCGCCTCTCGCTCGGCGGCCTGCTCCTGATCCTGCGCGGCGAGCGCTTCGCGATGAGCGGCAACCGCCTTGTGCGCGTCCGAGATGCGTCGAGCGAGCGCCTGCAGCTCGGACTCTTCCTCGATGAGGATCTTGCGAGCCTGCTCGACCTGCGCCATCGCCGCCGTCGCCTCCCGCATTTTCTTGACGGAGTCGAGGTGCGCGATGTTGCGCTCCTGGCGTTGCTTGTGGTCCGCGAGGCGTCCTTCGAGCTCGCGATGCTTCCGCTCGTCCGCCTCCGCGGACGCTTCCGCGGCTGCAAGATGGTCGGCGACCGCCTTGCGCCGTCGCTCCAGCTCGGAGATTCGTGGACCGAGGGCTTTCAGCTTGCCGTCGATTCCATCGATCACGTCGTCATCGGCCTGCAGCGCGAGGAGCGCCTCTAGATCCTGTTGCACTCACATCCTCCGTATCGAGTTCCTGCCGAGTCGGGGCGGCGTTGTGTCCACCCCATGATTGCTACGTCGCAATTCGGTTCGACGCTGCCTGTCACGTGCTGCTAAGCAGCTGGCGCATGTAGTTCTTGTTCGCGTTGAGCTGTGCCAGAAGCCCGTTCGACTCCTCGGCGGTTCGTGCGGCCGAGATGAGGCGACGCAGCTCGTCGTTTTTCGCCTTGAGCTCGCGCACCCGTAAGCGTGCGAGTGTATCACGAAACGTCCGCTCGAGGTTCACAATGGACTCCGGGGCCTCGCCGAGGATCGCGTCGTATGCCTGCGCTGCCTGCGGCGAGAGCTCGGCCACAACGACCTGCGGGTCCGTGTCTGCGCCCAGCCGCGCGAGCGTCTCGAAGATCTCACGGAAGCGTGCGTCTTGAAACGTGGTGGGCCCGATCTCGGCTTCGGCAGCCATCTCGAGATACGCCGGGTGGGCGAGGATCGCGCGAAGGAGGTACCGTTCCTCTGCGGGCCCGGAGCGCGGTGGCTGGGCGCCGTCACTAGTGTCATCGCCGCGTCGCTCGCCCACGCGCCGCTCGCCCATGCGCATCTGCTCTTGCGTGACCGGCTGCGGCGCCGGCCGGGCGCGCGCGCGCGCCGGCAGCTCGCCGGCCTCACGAGCGAGGACGGCGCGATCGACGCCGGACGCTTCGCTCGCGCGCGCGACGTACATGTCTCGCGTCAACGGGTCGGTCGTGGCGCGAATCGTCGGGAGCAGCCGGTCGATCGCGCGTCTGCGCCGATGCAGATCGGCAAACCACCCCTGTCGCTCCAGGATCTGCACCTTGCGATCGAACACGTCCATCGCCGCGTCGATATGCGCCTCGAGCGCCGCCCCGCCGTGAACGTCGACGAACGTGTCGGGATCCTCTCCTTCGGGCAGAGTCACCACGCGAACGGAGACCCCTTGCGCCAGCAGCAAGTCACCCGCACGGAACGTGGCGCGCTGTCCAGCGGTGTCGCTGTCGTACAGGAGGAAGACGTTCTTCGTCTGCCGCGCGATCATCACCGCCTGGTCCTCGGTGAGCGCGGTGCCGAGCGGCGCGACGACGGATTCGATCCCCGCGAGGACGAGACGGACGACGTCGAAGTAGCCTTCCACGAGCAGCAGGCGCTCGTCACGACGAATCGCCGGGCGTGCCCAGTTCAGCCCATAGAGCAGCCGGCCCTTGGTGAACGTCGGGGAGTCCGCCGAGTTCAGATACTTCGGTTCCCCCGGACCGATCAAGCGACCGCCGAAGCCGGAGAGTCGGTTCGATGCGTCGTAGATCGGAAACATCAGCCGGTTACGAAACCGCGGGCGCGGCTCCTCGGCCTCCTCGCGTTGCACGAGAAGCCCCCCCTCGAGCAGGCGCTGATCATCGAAGCCGAGCGTATTCAGGTAGCTCCGCAGGAGCCCGATCTCTCGCGGCGCGAACCCGAGGCCGAACCGCTGGGCCGTCTCGCGAGAGACGTTGCGTGATGCGAGGTACTCACGCGCGGCCGCACCGATCTCCTCATCCCACAGCACGCGCTGAAAGTACTCGGCAGCGGTGGCGTTGAGCTCCCAGACGGGCTCGCGAGGGTCTGGCCCCTCGCGTCGCGAGTCGATCTCACGAATCTCGATGCCCGATTTTTCGGCGACGGAGCGGACGGCGGACGGCCAATCCATACCCAGCCGCTTCTGCAGAAAGTTGAAGACGTCACCGCCCTCGTGACACACGAAGCAGTAATACATCCGCTTCTTCGGCGACACCGAGAAGTTGCGGTGGGTGCCCTGATGGAACGGACAGGGGCCGCGCCAGTCGGCGCCGACGCGTCGAAGGTTCACGTGCTCGCCGATGATCTGCACGATGTCGGCGGTGTCGCGCACGCGTTCGACGTCTTCGTCAGGGATCACCGGCGGCCGTCCGACGAGGTCATGTGAACTCCGCCACGGTCACACCGGTGCCGCCTTCGTTCCACGCGCCGAGTCGGAAGGTCTTCACACGCGTGTCCTTGCGCAGCATCTCGGCGACGCGCGCGCGGAGCGCGCCCGTTCCCTTGCCGTGAATGATGCGCAGGCTCTTGAGGTCGGCGCGCACGGCGGCGTCGAGCGCCTGCATCACGATATCATCGATGTCGCTGACCCGCTGGCCGCGCAAGTCGATCTCGCGGGGGGCCTCCACTTCGGGGACATCGCCCATGAGCGGCACGGCGTCGGATGGGCGCGGCGCCTGCTTCGCCGATCGCCTGAGCGCCGAGAGCGGCAGCGCCATCTTCACCCCGCCAACGACCACGACTGCCTCGCCGTCGCGTCGCTCGGTGAGACGTCCGACGCGGCCGGCGAGCGTCTCGATCTCGACGAGGTCGCCTTCGTTAGGCTCGGCATCCTCCGCGGCGAGGTCCGGGTCCCCGGCGTGTGCCCCGCTGTGCGCTCGACGCTCCAGCGCATTGAGGGCCTCGCCATGTTCGGCGGCCAGTCGCTCCACGCCTTGTCGAGCGAGGCGAGCTTGCTCCTCGAGGCCTGCTGCCCCCGCCTCGCGGAGCTCGCGAATCGTTCGCTCGATCTCGGCACGGGCATCCAGCAGGTATCGTCGTGCGCCGGCGCGAGACTCCTTCTCGAGCTCTCGCTCTCGCTGCCGGACTTTGGCCTCCCGCTCCGCCACGCGATGCGCCCGTGCCTGTGACGACTCGAGCGCCCGCTCGGCGTCGCGCTCACGTTTCGCGAGTTCGGCGTCACGCACCTCGAGATCCGCGAGGAGCCGATTCACGTCGCGCTCGCCCTTCGGCACCCGCTCCTCGGCGCGCGTGATCACGTCCTCGCGCAGCCCGAGTCGACGGGCAATACTGATGCCGTACGAGCGCCCGGGAATCCCCTTGATGAGATGGTAGGTCGGCGCGAGCGCCACGGCGTCGAACTGGAGCGACGCGTTCACGACGCCCGGAACCTCGGTCGCGAGCTCCTTGAGTGCGCCGAGGTGCGTCGTGGCGATCGTGAGCGCTCCGCGCCTCGTGAGCTCCTCGAGGATGGCACCGCCTAACGCCGCGCCCTCGACAGGGTCAGTCCCGGACCCCAACTCGTCCACGAGCACGAGCGACCGCGCCGTCGCGGCGCGCAGAATCTCACCGAGGTTCTTCAGGTGAGCGCTGAACGTGGACAGGCTCGCCTCGATCGACTGTTCGTCACCGATGTCGGCGAAGATGTCGTCGAACACCGCGACGCGGCTACCCGCCGCGACCGGCGCCGGCACGCCCGACTGCACGAGCGTCGACACCAGCGCGAGTGACTTGAGGAGAACTGTTTTCCCGCCCGTATTCGGCCCCGACACCAGAAGCGTGCGCTCGTCGGGCAGCATCTCGAGGTCGAACGGCACCACGTCGACGCCCTGTGCGAGGAGAAGCGGGTGGCGCCCGTTACGGATCGAGAATCCGTCACCGGGGGCGGTCAGCTCGGTCTGCGCGCACTCGTACGCGACGGCGTAGCGAGCCCGCCCGTAGAGCGAGTCGAGGCGCACGAGCGCGTCGAGCGCCGCGACCAGCGCATCGCGAAGCGGGCGGACGCGATCCGTGGCCTCGAGGAGAATGCGGTCCACCTCACGCACTTCCTCGATCTCGAGCTCGCGGATGCGATTCCCTTCCTCGACCGCGGCCGGCGGCTCGACGAAGAGCGTCGCGCCAGATCCGGACGTGTCGTGGACGATGCCGCCGATCGCCCCTCGCGCCTCGCGCCGGACCGGAATGACATATCGGCCGTTACGGACAGTGACCGACATGTCCGCCACCTGCTGGTGCGGCTCGAGCCTGGCCATGAGGCGTTCGAGCAGCCGAACCAGTTCGGCCTCGGCTCCCCGCAGCTCTCGCCGAAGCCGCCGCAACGTCGGGGACGCGTCATCGCGAACACTGCCGTCGTCGGCCAGGATGCGCTCGAGCGCGGCTTCTTCCGCCTTGACCGAGATGAGGTTCGCGACGATGGGGCCGAGCACGGCCGTTGCGACCGCCGGACGACGCGGATCGCGAAGCGCCTCGAGCGTCCGTCGTGACGATTGGAGGAGCACCAGGATCGCGAGCAGCTCGGGGCCGGGCAGCGCGGTGCCGGCTACGCGAAGCCGCTCGAGTGCCCGGCCGACGTCAGGAACCCGCTCCGGCGACCACGGGGCGTCCCCGCTGACGAGGGCGCGCATAGCGGCGACGCGCGCATGCTCGCGTTCGATCTCGACAACGTCGTCCGACGGCCGAAGCTCTCGGATGTGCGCCGCTCCCGCCGACGAGCTCGCGTGCCCCGCGACGACGTCGAGCGTGCGCTGAAATTCGAGAACCGCGAGCGCGTGCGCGTTCACCTGCCTCGCCATCCGTGTGATACCAAAAGCCCGAACGGGCGGAGTGCACCGCGCGTTCGGGCTCGACCGACCTTGGGCACCGAGATCACCCTTGCCTGCTCAGCTCCTCGCGCGCGATCGCGTTGATCGTGCTGCCTTCGGCGCGTCCCTTGAACTGGGGGACGACCTTTCCCATCACCGCGCCGAGGTTCCCGGCGCCGCCCTCGATCGCGGCCTGCACGGCCGCGCGGATCTCGACGTCGCTCACCGGCGCTGGCAAGTAACGCTCGAGGGTCTCGAGCTCTGCCTTCTCCTTGGCGACGAGATCCTCGCGCCGAGCCGACGAATAGAGATCGATCGCCTCACGATGCCGCTTGATCGCCTTCCGAAGCACGTCGATCAGGTCGTCGTCGGTGAGGTCGCGGCGCACCTCGATCTCGCGATTCCGAGCATCCGAGATTGTCGTGCCGAGGACGATCACCGCGGCCTTGTCGCCGGACTTGCGCGCTGTACCAAGGTCCTGTTGCAGTCGCGCGAGGAGGTTCGACATCAGGCGGCGGTGTGCGTCATGACGCGTGAGGATGAAAAAAACCTATTGGCCGCTCAGCCCGGAGGCCAGTGCATGACGCGCCCGCCGAGCAGGTGCAAGTGAATGTGGAAGACGGTCTGTCCCGCCGCACTGTTCGTGTTCAGCACCGTGCGGTAGCCATCACCGCTGATCCCTTCCGCTCGTGCGATCTCCGCGGCCATGAGCGACAGGCGTCCGAGCATGGCGGCGTCGCTCGCTTCGTTCAACGACGGGACGTGCTCTTTCGGGATCACCAGCACGTGAACCGGTGCTTGCGGATTGATATCGCGGAACGCGAGCGAATAATCGTCCTCCGCCACGAGCTTGGCGGGAATCTCCTTCCGCACGATGCGACAGAACAGGCAATCGTCAGCCATCCGTTCTCCCAGTGTCGTTCGGTGATGCGTCGAGCACGTTGCGCACGATAGCGAGCGCGGCAACGGCCGCGGTCTCGAACCGTAGAACGTTCGCGCCGAGCGACACGGGATGGAAGCTGGCTGCCGTAAGAAGACTGAGCTCGGCGGGCTCGAGTCCGCCTTCCGGTCCAACCGCGATCGTGACCGGGGCAACGAGGCGGCCGTGGAGGATGGGTGCGCCACCCGGATCGAGTACGAGGCGAGAGCCGTTCGTCGGCAGCGCCTCGATCGCCGCTTCCGGCGCCGCGTCCTGGTGTACGGCTGGCAGCCAAGGTGCGTGCGATTGAAGCAGGGCCGACTGCATCCGCGCGACAACACGCGAGGCGAACGACCTACCCTCGCCGCGCGGCGAGACGCTGCGCGACCGTCGCCACGACACCGGGCGCCAGCTCGACACGCCGAGCTCGGTGGCTTTTTCAGCGAGCCACATCATGCGGTCGCGGTCCGCGACGGGCACCATCAAGTGCACGTCGGGCGCTCGCGACGTCCGCAAGACATCCGCCACCAGCACATGGGCCTCGCGCTTCGCGACGGCCGTGACGGTACCGACGGCGTGGTGGCCGGCGCCATCGGCGAGGTAGACGCGCGCCCCCACCTCGAGACGCCGGACACGCATGTGGTGCGCGGCCTCCTCGCCGAGACGAACCGTCTCCCCCGCGGCGAGCGGGTGTTCGTCGAAGAAGAAGCCTGCTAGCGGCGCGAGATCGTCGCGCTCCACCAGATGTCCTCGACGTCCTCGTCGGTAATGAGCCAGCCACCACGCTCGACGTCTGTGGCGACAGCGTCGCGCTCGTCCCGCAGAATCCCGCTCAGAATCGCGCAGCCGCCGTCGCTCAGCGCCGTAGCCATCACCGGAAGCAACACCTGATGAACGCTCGAGACGATGTTCGCGAGAATGACGTCGACGGGCGCGAGCAGGGGAAGCAACAGCGCCGCGTCACCCTCGATGACATGCACCACGTGGCCGACGCCATTCCGGTCGACGTTGTCGATCGCGTTGCCAATCGCGTCCGGGTCGAGCTCGACGGCGGCTACCGTGCGCGCTCCGAGCTTGGCCGCCGCGATCGCCAGCACCGCGCTCCCCGCGCCCAGGTCCGCGACTCGGCGGTCGCGGATCGGCACACGCTGCATGAGACGCACGACGCCGCGGGTGGTGGGATGATCACCAGTGCCGAACGCCATCCCGGGGTCGATCACGATCGTGCTCGCGGTGTCGAGCCCCGCGGCGAGCCACGGCGGCGCGATCGACAACGCCCCGACCTCCTGAATCGAGAGGAGACCCTTCCATGCCTCCGACCAGTCGGTATCCGCGGCTCGGCCGACCGTTACCTCGGCGCCGGGATCGGCGTCGCGAACGACGTCGACGACTCGGTCGATATCCGCCTCCGGCGGGAAATGTGTGACGAGCGCGCCACCGTCCTCGTGAACGCCCTGCGCGCCGGCCGCGAACAATGCCGCGATGGCGGCCTCACGCTCGCTCGCCGGCTGCACGCGGACCGAGAGCCAGCTCACGTGTACGAGGCTCCGCTACTGCTCGGCCCGACGGCGCGCGTTCACGCGCCGAGCGCTTCCTTCATGCGCGTCCAGAACCCCTTCTCGCGCGACTGCGGCGCCTGCTGCATCTCGGCCAGCTTGTGCAGGAGCGATTCTTCCTCGCGCGAGATGGACTCCGGCGTCCAGAGCTGCACGCGCACGTGGAGGTCGCCCACGCCGGAGGCGTTCACCCGCGGCAACCCGCGTCCGCGGAGGTTGAACATCTGCCCGCTCTGCGTGCCCGGAGGAATTCGCAGTGAGACATTCGACGTGATGGCCGGCACCTCGACGTCGGCGCCTAACACGAGCTGCGGGTAGGTGACGAGCACCTCGCAGTAGAGATCCTCGCCATCGCGCTCGAATCGCGGGTCGTCCGCGACCTCGAAGACGACGAGCACGTCGCCACGCGGCCCGCCGCGCGGCCCGGCGTTCCCCATCCCGCGGAGCGTCATGTACTGGCCTGTCGCGACGCCAGGCGGGATCTGCACGGGGATCGTGTGATCGCCGCGCACGCGACCCTCGCCCTTGCACTTCTTGCACGGGGCCGCGATGACCGTTCCCTCCCCCGCGCACGTCGGGCACGGAGCCACGCTCACGAACTGACCGAAAAACGACCGCTGCGCTCGGCGCACTTCGCCCGAGCCGTTACAGGTGCCGCAACGCTGCGCCTTGGTGCCCTGCTCCGCACCGGTTCCCTCGCACCGGTCGCACGGATCGAGCAGCTTCAGCGTGAACGTCTTCTGCACTCCGCTGGCGACTTCCTGCAGCGTGAGCTCGACGTTGACGCGGACGTCGCTTCCGCCTCTCGACGTACCGCCACGGCGTCCGCCACCGGTGGCGCCGAAGAGATCGCCCAGCCCGAAGTCGCGCATGAAGATGTTGAGCGCTTCGGAGAGATCCACGTGATGGAAGCCGCCGCCCGTACCGCCGCGGAGTCCGGCCTCACCGTACCGGTCGTAGGCCGCGCGCTTGTTCGGATCGCGCAGGACGTCGTACGCCTCGGTGATCGCCTTGAACTTCTCTTCCGCATCTCGCGACCCGTTGTTGCGGTCCGGGTGATACTGCATCGCGAGTTTGCGGTATGCCTTTTTTACCTCGTCGTCGCTCGAGCCTCGAGAGACGCCAAGCACGCTGTAGTAGTCTGCCATTGCGGTCGCAGCCATGAGCCATCGGCCATCAGCACGAGAAAGAGCTGAGGACCGATCGCCTTCGTTAGTCCAGTAAGTCGGAAACCAGTCGCGACGTATGCGTTACGATCGCGATCACCTTCTCGTACGGCATGCGCGTCGGGCCAATCACGCCGATGACGCCCGCCAGCGAGCCTGCGCGGTATTCCGAGGTGACGATCGTGAAGTTCTCGAACCGCGGGTCGCCGTGCTCGTTGCCGATCGTGATCGAGATTCCAGGGGTCGATGGACGCCGCCGAAGCACTTCGGCGAGATGCTCGTTCGACTCCGTGAGCGCGATGAGGCGACGCATTTTGTCGCTCGACGAGAACTCCGGCTGCTCGGCGAGCACCGAGGCCTGACCGAGCACCAGGGACTCGTCTCGCTTGAGTGGGTCGTCGAAGATGGACTCGCGCTCCTGCACGAAGATGTTCAGGAGCTCGCGCCCGCCCGAAGTCGACGCGTCCCGCAAGCGGTCCGACAGCGACGACCGGATCTCACGAAGCGTCAGCCCGGCCAACCGCTCGTTCAGTACGACCGACACCTCGGCGAGTGCGTTGTCCGCGATGGGTTCGGCGACCTCGACGAAAATCGTCCGCGCGGCGCCACCCTGGAGTGTAAGCACCAGGACAAGCCTCTCGGACGACAGACGAACCAACTCGAGCCGGCTGAGCACGATCTGGTCGAGCCGCGGCCCGACGGCCATCCCGAGCTCTTGCGTAAGCACCGAGAGCGTTTGGGCAGCCCGGCGGAGGATCGCCTCGATCGTTGAACCACCACCCGACGCCAGCTGTTCCGCGATCATATCGCGATCCGAGTTGGCAATGGCGGCGACGCGCGTGAGCGAATCGACGTAGAGGCGGTAGGCTATGTCGGTGGGGACACGGCCGGCCGAGGTGTGAGGGTGGTATAGATACCCTTTCTCCTCGAGGTCGCTCATCGTGTTCCGGATCGTCGCGGGTGACACGCCCAACCCGAACCGGCGCGAAATCGTGCGCGAGCCAGCGGGCTCCGCCGTTTCGACGTAGCTCTGGATGACTGCCTCGAGCACGCGGCGTTCGCGTTCTGTGAGCTCCGGAAACCCCATAAGTATAACTATACTAACGACTTCTGATCATCGTCAAGGACGAAGCCAGGGCATCGAGCCGCAGCCACCCCCGCGGCGTCAGTCGAAGCCGAGCACCGTCCGTCAAACCCCAGCCGGCGTCGATCCATGGCTGCACATGCGTCTGTTCTTCGTCGCAAAGCACGAGCCCGTTCGACGTCCGTAAGCCCAGGTACACCCGCTCGGACACGCGGTTCTCCTCGCTCAGGATCTCGGTCCCGGCCACAGGATCCTCCCCCGCGCACACACGCCGCGTCCACGCGGTGTATTCGCGTTCGTTCCAACGGCGCTCGACGCCGTCGAAGCCATGAGCCGCGGGTCCAAGACCGACGTACGACGCGCCGGTCCAGTAACCGCTGTTGTGCCGCGACCGTGCGCCCGGCCGCGCGAAGTTGGAGACTTCGTAGTGCTCATACCCCGCAGCTGCGAGGGCGTCGTGCGCGTGCAGGTATTCGCGCTCGTAGACCTCTTCGGGCGCCTCCACGGGTGAGCCGCGATTGCGCCACCGCGCGATGGCTGTATGCGGCTCCACGGTCAGCCCGTACAGCGACACGTGAGATGGCTCGAGGGCGATAGCCGTCGCGACGTCGCGCGTCCAGTCTCGCCCAAGATTGGCCGACAGCGAGAAGATCAGGTCGAGCGACCAGTTGCCGATGCCGCCATCGCGGAGGTCGTCGCCGGCGCGGCGCGCCGCCGCGGCATCGTGTGACCGGTGCATCCAGGCGAGCGCGCGATCGTCGAACGATTGCACGCCCAGCGACACGCGATTGACACCGGCGGCGCGCCACGCCGCCACGGATGCGCGGTCCACATCGTCGGGGTTCACCTCGATCGTGATCTCCGCGTTCGATGCCGGCGGGTATCGATCGGCAACGAGATCGATCACGCGCGCCACTCCGTCGGGGCCGAGAAGCGAGGGTGTCCCGCCGCCGAGGTAAATCGAATCGACCGCGACGCGGGAGGGCGTTGGCATTCGCAGGTCGACCTCTCGGGCGAGGCTCTCGACATACGCGTCCACGGGGACTTGGCGACGCACGGCGATGGCGAAGTCGCAGTACGAGCACCGACGCGCGCAGAACGGGACGTGGACGTAGACGTGACTGGGCGGCACGTCGAAAGATAGCGGCTAGCTGCTAGCTGATACCTCCCGCCTTCACCCCCGCATACGCCGCAGCTCGCCGACCGGGCTCGTCTCGACGAGGCCCGAGAGCTCGAGCGCAGTGACGGCCGCGAGTGCCCGCTTTGGCTCGAGCGCCGTGTGTTCGACGATCCACTCGACGGCCGCCGCCCCGTTCGCGAGGGCATTCCAGACGACGAGCTCGTCGCCGTGCAGCACGGGCTCGACCGGGAACGGCCGCATGCCCTTGTCTCGCAACCCGATCAGTGCGAGCGCGTCATCCGCCTGCAGGATCGCGTGCGCTCCATCTCGGATGAGCCTGTTGGTGCCGATGCTCTGCGGCGAATCGATCGGTCCGGGAACAGCGCCGATCTCCCGACCGAGGTCGGACGCGTGGTCCGAGGTGATCAACGCGCCGCTCTTCTCGCCCGCTTCGACAACGATGGTCAGCGCTGCCAGCGCCGCAATGATGCGGTTGCGGCGCGGGAACGCGTATTTGCCCGGTCGAGCACCACACGGAAACTCGGAAACGAGAAGCCCGCGCTCGCCGATGGCCTGATGCAGCGAGCGATGGCCCGCGGGATACGCGATGTCGATTCCGGTGCCTAACACGGCTATGGTCGCGCCCTTGCGCGCGAGGGCGGCGCGGTGCGCGGCAGAGTCGATCCCGCGTGCCATGCCGCTGACGATGCAAACGCCGACGTCGACCAATCCGGCCGCCAACGCCGCGGTCGCGCGCTCGCCGTACAGCGTCGCTCGGCGAGTGCCTACGATGGCGACGCACGGACGGCCCACCAGCGTGAGGTCGCCGACGACGAACAGGAATGGCGGCGGGTCGAACAGGTGTCGCAACGTGGTCGGGTAGTCCGCGTCATCGACCAACAGGAGTCGCGCTCCGAGTCGCTCGCCGTCGCTTACTACGCGCTCGGCCTCCTCCCGGAGGGCCGCGCGGTCGCGCGGGCCGACCGTCGCGTCGAAGGCACGGGCGGGCGAACCGAACGCGGCGGACCGCTCACGATACGCGCGTGGGCCGACGTCCGGGATGAGCGCAAGCGCGAGTGCGTCGACGCGATCGTCAGGGGAGCTCGACGCCGCTTTCCCGACGCTCGATGGCTTTGCGCAGTCCGAGGAGCTGACGCCACCAGGCGGCAAGGACGGGCTCGAGACCGGTGCGCGCGGCGGCGCTGATGGCGAAGGAGCCGAACGCATCGGGGGCCTCGATTGGGGGAACGAAGTCCTCGCCTAACAAGTCGAGCTTGGTGAACACCACGCAGTGCGGCTTGTGGGCAAGCTCCGGAGAGTATGCGGCAACCTCGCGACGCAAGTCGTCGTACTCCTGCTGCCAGTCCATGGCGTCAATGGGGATGAGGAACGCCAGCAGGCGCGTTCGCTCCACGTGCCGAAGGAACTGAAGTCCAAGCCCCTTCCCCTCGTGCGCCCCTTCGATGATCCCCGGGATGTCGGCCACCACGAACGTTCGAGCATCCGACAGCTGCACGACGCCGAGGTTGGGTGACAGCGTGGTAAACGGGTAGTCGGCGATCTTGGGGCGCGCCGCGGAGATGACCGACAGCAGCGTGGATTTTCCCGCGTTCGGCTTGCCCACGAGTCCCACGTCCGCGATGAGCTTGAGCTCGAGCTCGAGCACGCGATGCTCGCCCTCCTCGCCCGGCTGCCACTCGCGCGGCGACTGGTGCGTGGCCGTGGCGAAGAAGGCGTTGCCCTTTCCGCCTCGTCCGCCGCGCGCGACGACCATCTCGTCCCCGTCTTCGAGCAGTTCGCCGATTACGTCGCCGCCCTGCTCCCGGATGATCGTCCCGGGCGGCACGGGCAACACGACATCGGCGCCCGAGCGGCCGGTTTTGTTGGCGCCCATCCCGTGCTCGCCGCGTTCCGCGGTCCAGCTGTCGCGATACGTGTAGTCGAGGAGCGTCGCGAGATTCGAGTCCGCGCGGACGATCACGTCGCCGCCACGCCCGCCGTCGCCGCCATCGGGGCCCCCCATCGGAACGAACTTCTCGCGACGGAACGAGGTCGCCCCCGATCCGCCGGTACCAGCGGTGACCCGAACGACGACCCGATCGATGAACATGCTCATGCGCGGCGCGTCCCTAACGACCGAGGACGCGAGCGAAGAGCTGGTGATAGCGCCGCGTGTCCTCCGGGCCCAGGAGGTCGGACACCGAATCGATGGCGGCGCGAACCTCTCCCGGAGACGCGCCGGCGTGCAGCGCCCCGTACAGATGCGAGTGCAGTTGGCGGTCCTGCCGAGCGAGCGCGCAGGCGCTCACGATGCAGAGCTCGCGCCGGCGAAGGTCCAGGGCGGGCCGCGAGAGCACCTTGCCGTACCCGTCGACGATCATCCAGGCGTCGAGCGCGGGATGCAGGTGTCTGATGTTGAGCCGAAGGCGGTCGTAGAATGGACCGTATACAGTTGCGCACGTTGCCTCGCCCGCCCGTCGCCAGTAGGCCGCGTTCTCGAAATTCTCGCCCGCGTCGGTTGCCGGGGCCGGACGTCCCGACACACGACGCCACTCCCTGGCGGCATTGAGTGCGCGCGGAAACCCGGCGAACAGGTATGACTGCAAGATGACTTCCTCGACCCACTCGGGCCGGCACACGCTGGCCGCGTAGGACAGCGTTTCGCGGACCCGCGTTTCGTTGCCCGCCGCGATGATGCCGGCCAGGCGCACGAGCGTCCGTGTCTCGTGGTCGAGCGTGTCGTCTGCGGGGAGTGTAGCGAGGTGAGGCTCGATGTGCGTCATCGCGGCGTTGTGACTCGAAGCGTTGTATTGCCGAGCGGTGCTCGGCGAAAGGTATGGGGATCACGACGCGATCGGCGTGACCTCGCCAACGACTTCGCCCCGCGTGTTGCGAATGCGCGCCCGCGCGTACTCGGCGAGTCGTGGCGACAGCTGCTCCGGGAGCGCGCCGAGATGCTGAAGGAGATGGAGCACCGACGGGTACTGTGCGCGGGAAGCGCCGTCCTCCACCTTGATGGCCAGGCCCAGCCGCCGATCGAGAATCGCGACGCTATGCACTCCTTCGGCGCCGACTTTCGCGATGACGCTCCCACCGGATTCCTCCACCACGAGCGAATCGAACCGATCGGTGCCGCCGAACAGGAAGGGACGCGTCGCGATCGCGCGGGTAATGCGCGCCGCGATGTCCTCACCGCGAACCGCAGCGTCGGCGAGACGAGCGTACGCGAGCGCCATGGCCTGGAGTGGAAGGCCGAACACCGTCACGCCGCACCCGTCGATTGCGCGCACGATGTTCTCGGCAGGCACGGAGGTCCATTTCGCCACCACATCGAGCGCCGCGAGTTGAACCGGATGCTCGTGCCCCTCGTACCCGGCGAGTGACCAACCCGAGAAGTGCGCGCGGGCGAGCATGGCCGCGTGCTTCCCCGAGCAGTTGTTGTGCAGTCGCGTTGGCCGCGCGCCCGATTCGCGCACGATGCGCGCTCCGCGGGGCGAAAGCGGCTCGTGTGGGCCGCACGCGAGGTCGCCCTCCTCGAGACCGAGATCTCGCAACATCGACTCGGCGACCGCGACGTGCTCCGGCTCACCGCCGTGGGAAGCACACGCGAGTGCGAGCTCGTCGTCACCCCAGCCGTACTCGTCGAACCCGCCCGAAGCGATCAGTGGGATGACCTGGAAGGGTTTCGCGCACGACCGCCACATCGTGACCATGAGGGGGTCGCGCGCGCTCGCGACGAGGCTCCCTGAGGCATCGACCACGGCGGCGTGGACACGGTGCCGCGATTCAGGGCCCGATCCACGCGTCACGACGACATCGAGGTCGATATCGGGCATCGGGTCGCGGTGGAGTTGGATGTGGGTCGGTAGGGTCTCCGGTGGTGATTGAACTTAACCAGGGCTCCGAGCTTCGGTTCGCATAGGCCGGCATCGCGTCCGGTCGCGGAACGGCAGGAAGACAGGATTCGCAGGGTTACGAAGATGCCCTGCGCGGCGGCACGGTCGCTCGCGCCAACGGCCTGAAGAAACGCGGGGAACAGCTCGCAAGGACGGTGGCGTCCCGGGCGGCCGTGCCCCTCCTTCAGTGCCGTTCCTCGAGCGAGGAGCTGGCACTCCCGTGGAGCCATCCTGCCCATCCTGTCTCCCGCAAATCCTGGGTTCGGGAGCGCAATGGCCGGGAGGCCGCTGGGAAGCCGACGAGCCACTCAGCGAACTCGACCTTCTCGCGATGATCGGATCAGAAGATAGAGATGATCCCCTTCGTGTATTTCCTCGGGTTCTTCCGTATGTCGTCGAGGATGGCGTTGAGATCGGTGACGGTCTTGGTCAGCTGCTCATACAGCTGCCCGTCCCTGATCAGCTGCGACGCGGTGCCGTTGCCGCGGTTCAGTGTTCGGAGCAGCGAGTCCGCCCCGCTCGTGATGCCGACGAGGTGTGTGTAGAGCGAGTCATCGGCGAGGAGCTTGCCGAGCGTACCGTTCTGGGCGCGCATCTGCCGCACGAGCGAGTCGACCGACGCGATCATCCCGTTCAGGTTCTGGTAGAGCGCAGGGTCGTCGAGGAGCTTGCCCAGGCTCCCGTTAGGCGCCTGAAGGCGAGTGATGAGCGTGTTCGTGCGGGCCAGGGTGCCGTTCAGCTCGTCGTAGAGTGAACGGTTGGTGAGCAGCTGGCCCACCGTGCCCTCCCCTCGTGCGAGCCCACCGGTGATGCCGCGTAAGTCGTGCGTGAGAGCGACCATGTCGTTCACGGCGCCGCTCGCCTGGAGCAAAACGGTCTCGTAGTCGAGCGCGGTCTCCACCAGCAGCGTATCGTTCGCGGGCAGTACCGCGTAACGCGGCGTCCCCGGCGAGATGTCCACGATCTTGTCGCCGAGCAGGCCTAACGTGCGGATGCGCGCGCGGGAATCCTCGCGGACTTGCGGCTGGAGGGTCTGATCGATCTCGACCGTCACCAGCAGGTTGCGCAACGTGTCCGCGTCGGGCGGAAGGAACTCGATCGACGACACGGTGCCCGCGAGCTGTCCGGCAACCGTCACCGACCCGCCCACGCGCAGCCCGTTGGCGCTCGGCAATAGCGCCACGAGCGTGTACCGCTTGGAGAACAGGTTCGCGGCTTCGCCGAGCTTGAAGACGGCGACGGTGAGAATGGCCAGCGCAACGAGAATCACGCCGCCCACCCTGAGCTGTTCCCACGTGATGAACGTGGCACGCTTCATGGGTCAGTACCCTCCGAGGAAGTCACGGATATAGCGGTCATCGCTCGCGGTCATCTCTTCGGGCGTGCCGAAGAAGCGAATGGAACGGTCCGCGAGCAGCGCGATATGCGTCGCCATGCGGAACGAGGAGCGGATGTCGTGCGAAACGACGACGCTCGTGACGTTGAGCTCCCGCTGGAGCTTCATGATGAGCCGCGTGATCGTCGCGGTCGTGAGTGGGTCGAGGCCGGAGGTCGGCTCGTCGTAGAGCATGATCTCCGCGTTGTTCGCCATGCCGCGCGCGATCCCCACGCGCTTCTTCATGCCGCCCGAGAGCTCGGCCGGCAGCTTCTCCATCACGTCCTCGGGGTCGAGGTCGACGAACTCGAGCTTCTCACGCACGCGCGCCTCGATCTCGTCATCGTTCAGTTCCGTGTGCTCGCGGAGCGGGTACGCGACGTTCTCGAACACCGTCATCGAGTCGAACAGCGCCGCGCTCTGGAAGACCATTCCCATCTTCTGGCGGACTTCGAGTGCTTCGGTAAACGACAGGCCGGCGATGTCCTGACCGTGCACGTAGACGCGTCCGGTGTCAGGCTGCAGGAGACGCAGAATGAGCTTGAGCGCGGTGGACTTGCCGGTGCCCGATTCGCCCACGATCACAACCGTCTCGCCCGGGAAGGCCGCGAACGAGATGTCCTCGAGGATCGGCCGGTCGAAGGCGAGCGACACGCGCTCCATCTCGATGACGGCGCCCTCGAGCGGTCCCGGCTCCTCGGGGCGCGGTCGTTGCGCCGCGTCCTCGTTGGCGAGCTCCGTCCGAATGGCCGTGCGTGCGCGCTCTCCCTGTTTGCGGCGGATCACGTCGTCGGCCCGGCGCGCGCGGACGTCGCGGGTCGCCGCGGCGTCTCGGGCATCACCAGCGTCGCGCGGTGCGTCCGTGCGCTCGCTCTCCGCGGTCCCCGCGGCATCGACGCGCGCGTCCGTGTCGCGGTCGCTCACGGCGCCACCAGCACGGACAGCAGGATCTGCGTGATGAAGTAGTCGAGCACGAGAATCAGAATGCTCGACGTAACGACCGTCCTCGTCGTGCTGACGCCCACGCCCTCGGTGCCGCCCGAGGTGTTGAGCCCGAAGTAACAGGCCGTGATCGAGATGACACCGCCGAAGACGAACGGCTTCGACAGGCCCTGGATGAAGTCGTTCGGGATGAATCGGAGGGTGAAGCCGTCGGCCGCGACCTGCTCCCACACCGTGCGCCAGTACAGTGTCGACGGCACGTCGAGGTAGAAGTGGGCGATCAGGTTGCCGCCCACGATACCGACGAAATCGTTGATGATCGTCAGTACGGGAAGCATGATGAGCGCGGCGAGCACGCGTGGCGTGACGAGCTTCTTGATCGGGTCGGTGCCGAGCGTGTTGAGTGCGTCGATCTGCTCGGTGACCTTCATCGATCCGAGCTGCGCCGCGATGCCCGACCCCACTCGGCCCGCCACCATCAGGCCGGCGAGCACGGGCCCCAGCTCACGGATCATCGAGGCGGACACGAGGCGGCCGATGTACATCGACGCGCCGAACGTCTGCAGCTGCACGGCCGATTGGAGAGCCAACACCATCCCGGTGAAGAATCCGGTGAGAAGGACGATCCCGAGTGACTGCACGCCGATGGCGTCCATCTGCTGCACCAGGTCGCCGCCGTAGAACGGGCGCGCGAAGATGAAACGCAAAGCATTCCAGGCCAGGATGAAGTAATCCTGAAGCGCTTGGACCTTTCGTTTCGCTGCGTCGTTGAGCCGGTCGAGGAAAGCAGGCAAGAAGTTGATGCGTGGACGGTCGTACGGCCGTGCCGCGTTTTGCGGCCTCAAGGGGCAAGGCCTGTGCCGATTGCGGCTGGGCCCGTTGACCGCGAACCCGCGGGCCGCCTAGGTTGCGGCCCATGTCGAGCCCCTCTACGACGCCTCGCACGACACTCGACGCCACGACCACGGCGCTCATCGCGCGCGACCGGCTGGACGCGCTGCTCGACGCCGCGCGGGGGCGGCGCGTCGCGATCGTGGGCGACGCGATGCTCGACGTCTATCTGCGCGGAGAGGTCGAACGCATCTCGCCCGAAGCGCCCGTCCCCGTCGTCCGCGTGCGCGAGACGAAACACGCGCTGGGTGGCGCGGCGAACGTCGCGCAGAACGTCGCCGCGGCCGGCGCCGAGTGCATGCTCGTGGCCGCCGTTGGCGACGACGAGCCGGGACGGAAGCTCCGCGAGATGCTCGGCGCCGTGCAACGGGATGTACGCACGCTCGTTCAGGTAGCGCGGCCGACGACGCGCAAGACGCGGGTGCTCGCGCGGGGGCAGCAGGTCGTGCGGTTCGATGAAGAGGACGACGGCGACCTGAGTGGCGCGGAAGTCGATCGCATGCTCGACGCCGTTCGCGCGGCCGTGGACGCCGCCGACGCGCTCGTCCTCGAGGATTACAACAAGGGCGTGCTGGTGCCGCGGGTGATCGAGGGCGCGATCGCCACGGCGCGAGCGCGCCGGATTCCGATCGTCGTCGACCCCAAATACCGCAACTTCTTCTCGTACCGCGGCGCGACGGTGTTCAAGCCGAACCGGCGAGAGCTCGAGGCGGCGATGGGCGCGGCGGTGGATCTCGAGCACCCCGAGGCGCTCCCGGTGACGTTCGAGCGGCTGGGCGTCGAGCATCTGCTGCTCACGCTCGGAGAGCGCGGCATGGCGCTGATCGCCTTGGACGGCGTGGTGCACCGTATTCCGACGACGGCCCGCGAGGTGTACGACGTGGTCGGTGCGGGTGACACTGTTACGGCGTATCTCGCGACATCACTCGCGGCGGGTGCGTCAGCATACGAGGCGGCGGTGGTTGCCAACTTCGCGGCAGGAGTGGAGGTCGGGAAGCTTGGTGCCGCGACGGTCACGCCTGACGAGATCCGCGAGGCGTACGATCATCGGGAATCGGGAATCGGGAATCGGGAATCGGCGGGTAGGCCATGACCGCGTCATTCCGAGCGAACCGAGGAATCCTCGGCCGACGAGAATGAGGGCTCTCGGCCAGTCGAGAAGGTCTTGCTGCTCAGGGGACACCGGGTTCGCTTGCCGCGCGAATCCCCGACAGTATCTTGCGCTCACTCGGGGCCCTTAGCTCAGCCGGTTAGAGCAGCGGACTCATAATCCGACGGTCGCAGGTTCGAGCCCTGCAGGGCCCACTTGGCGCGCAACGACTTAGCTAATCGCCCCCTTATGGTTGTGAACTTGTGTGACCGGGTGTGGGGTTAGGCCGAACGGCCGCGCTTCCCCGCCCCGCGCACTGGCATCGGTGGCCTGCCCGCACTGTCGGAGCGAAATGCTCCCGGTGCGTCGCGAAGCCCCGACACCGGCCGAGATCGCCGAACGCGAGCGGCGACATCGCCGCTCGCGCTAGGAACCGACCGTAGTGGGTGCAGCCCGGTGTCATCGCAAAAAGTAGATGACCGGTGACCGGGCGTTACGGGCCCGCACAGGGAAGACGGCCGAAGTAGCGCCTGCGGACCCATGCTGATCGAATGCTTCACGGGTGCCGAAGCCGTTGTCCTCGGCTTCGAATCCGGGACGGCATCATTGCGAGCCGGCGATGTGCGTGACCCGCGGGATGCGTCGATGACGTTAGGCAAGCGTGAGCGGGGTCTTTCTCGCCGCGCTTCGCTCGCGGCGAAAGCGCCTGCCGAGGCGAGGGTACCTCGACTCTGCTTCCTGTCAGCATTGCAACTATAAGTCAAAGAACGGATTGCGCGCTGTCGTTTCGAGTTCCTTCTGATCCAGGGATTGAACAGCCTGTGAGGTAGGCTATGAACCGCTTTCCTGCCCTCGCGGTGCTCATGGCCGTCGCACTAACAGCGTGCCGTCACCCGGAAGGCACCGGATCGATCCAGCCGGAGGTCAGCGGCAGGGTCCTCTCGTGCGAGCCGGGCCACCGACTCGCGCCCCGCGTCGCAGCACCCGTTGGACCCGACGCGCTCACGGGGGTGCGGGCGCAGTTCGTCGCCATCTCGCGCACCGTCGTGGGCGGGTTCGCCGGGCTCCGCAACCGACCTGGACAGATGGCGATCCTGCTCGCGGACACGTCGCGTGCCGCTGATGTGCGGGCCGCCTTGCTCGAGATCGTCCGGTCTGACCAGCGAGCGCTGCCGTCCACCGCCGACTTGGTCGCCCGCGCGCCGGCGATCCAAGTGAAATGGACGCTCGCGGAGCTTTACGACTGGCTGTGGCACCTGGAGGGGGCGTTGGTACCGACTTTACAGACGTTCGGCGGCGCGTACACGTCCTCCGGCGTCGACGACGCCGCGAACCGCGTCTTCTTCGACGCCCAGGACAGCTCGACGCACGCGGGGCTCCTGCGCGCGTTGGAGAGTCTGTCGTTGCCATGCGAGCTCGTGACGTCCCAGGTTCGGCCGATTTCGATAGGCGACGGGTGGTGAGACACCCGAGTGCGAACGCCTCCACAAAGCGTTCGAACGCTTTTATTCGCCTCTGACCCCAATTAGACTTCGGGCTCACATGGTCGCGTAGCTCAGCCGGTTAGAGCGCTGGTCTCACATACCAGAGGTCCGGGGTTCGAGTCCCTGCGCGAC
>DAINRQ010000033.1:0-18565 GCA_036741775.1 Gemmatimonadaceae bacterium
ACGTCGTCGGCCACGAGCCATTGGTCGCGGCCATCGAGGGCGGCTTCGATCGTGGCACGCATGGTTTGGTCGTCGCCGGCGTGGGCCCCGCACGCAATGCTGGCTGACGATACCAGCGCGAGCACCTCCTCGTCGGCGCCGCAGCCCTCACCCAGATCCGCGTTCAGGTCTACAGTCGGCACGACACAAACTTTGTCGCGGGGAAACCCGCCCGCCATCGGCGCGTATGAAAGTCAGCGCTCGTCCGCTCACGGGTGCGGCGTGGTATGTTTTTGCTCTGTTCCAGGAGGGACATCCATGGCTACCGCCGCGCTGCCTTTGGCCAATAGCCAACAGCCAACAGCCAATAGCTCTCTTTGGCCGCTGTACGCGACGCTGTTCGCGTCGGCCGCGATCGTGGTCGGTCTCATTTGGGACATCTCCTGGCACCGCACGATCGGCCGGGACACGTTCTGGAGCCCGCCACACGTGCTCGAGCAGGTGGCCGCGCTGGTTGCCGGAGTGAGCTGCGGCTGGCTGGTTCTCCGCACGACATTCGGCGGCGATCAGGCGACGAAGCAGAGCTCGATTCGCGTCTGGGGCTTCTACGGCCCGCTCGGCGCCTGGGTGTGCATCTGGGGAACGGCGATGATGATCGCGTCCGCGCCGTTCGACAACTGGTGGCACAACGCGTACGGGCTCGACGTGAAGATCATCAGCCCGCCGCACATGGTGCTCGCGTGGGGGATGATCGCCATCCAGATCGGCGCGATGCTGATGGCCCTCGCTCGGCAGAACCGCGCCGAACCGCGAGAGCAGCGACGTCTCGGTCTCATCTACGCTGGGTCGGCGGGGATTCTGCTCACGATGCACGCGACGGTGATCATGGAGTACGCCGCGTTCCCGAACGACATGCACTCGGCGCGCTTCTACCGGACCACCGCCATCCTGATCCCCGCGATTCTCATCGCGACGTCGCGGCCGGCCCGGCTTCGCTGGCCAGCGACGACGACCGCCGCGTTCTACATGGCGATCGTGCTCCTGCTCATGTGGATCCTGCCGCGGTTTCCCGCCACGGCGATGCTCGCACCGATCTATAACCCGGTGACGCGCATGGTCCCGCCACCGTTCCCACTGCTGCTCGTCGTGCCGGCGTTTGCCATCGACGTCATCATGCGCCGGTTCCGCGGGGGCGACTGGACTCGCGCCCTCGTGCTCGGCGCTGCATTCGTCGGTGTGATGCTCGTGGTCCACTGGTGGTGGGGGGAGTTCATGCTCTCGCCCATCGCGCGGAATCCCGTGGTGAACCCCGACCTGTGGGACTACAACATCAAACCGGGATCGTGGCGCTACGAGTTCTGGGGCGCTGAGACGAACGTCATCGACTTCGGTCGTGGGCTGGGGATCGCGCTGCTCACCGCGATCGCGTCGTCACGGTTCGGCCTCTGGATCGGCAAGGGGATGGCCCGCGTGCAGCGATGATGAGGGCGGTGCGACGCGCGTTCGGCTCGACGGTCCTGATGGCGGCGATCGTCCTCGTATCGTCGGCACATATCGGTAGCCCCGACGCGTGGTACGATGGGCCCGCCGGGCCGTATACCGTGCTCGTTCACGTGCAGGCCCCGGCAGTCGTCCCGGGTATCGCCATCGTCAACGTGAAGGCGACGGATCCGGGCGTCGAGCGCGTGACGGCGTTCGTCAACCGCTACGACGCGACCGGGGGTACGCCGCCGCCTGACACCGCCGCACCCGTCGCCGAGAGCCCGGGTTGGTACCGCACGCGACTCTGGGTAATGACGCCCGGCTCGAATAGCGTCACGGTCGGCGTGACGGGTGCGAAAGGCGCGGGCTCGGTCGTCGTGCCGCTCACCGCGGTCGCCGGGAAGCGCCTCACGTTCGACGCACCGCTCGCGTCGCTGCTCATTGTGGCCGGCGTCGTGCTCGCGTTAGGTCTCGTGACGCTCGCCGGGGCTGCCGTTCGCGAGAGCGTGCTGCCGCCCGGCAGCGAGGCCGACCCGGCGCGTCGCCGCCGCGCGCGCTTCGCGATGGCCCGCGTCGCAGTCGTCATCATGATCGCCATCGTCGGGACCGGCGCCTGGTGGCGCGCCGAGGACCGCGCCTTCGAGCGGGATCTGTTTCGAGCCATGGAGATCTCGGCTCGAGCTCCCGATTCCCGACTCGCCCTGACGATCACCGACTCGGCGTGGATTCACCGCCACGACGTGCGCTGGTTGCGTGAGCACGGCCTGTCGCCGCGGACCGACCTGATCGAGGACCACGGGAAGCTCGTGCACCTCTTCGTCATATCGACGGACGGACGAAGCGCGTTGGCCCATCTGCATCCGACGACTCGCGATTCGGTGCACTTCGAGTCCGCGTTTCCGCGCGTGCCGCCGGGCACGTACAACGTCTTCGCGGACGTCGTTCATGCGAGCGGGTTGACCGAAACAATGACGACCACACTCGTGGTGAGTGGCGACACGCTCGCGCGCGGCCACGATCGCGTCGCGGACCCCGATGACTCATGGGGACTCGGCCGGCCGGATGGCGACCCCACGCGCGCCGTGCTCGGCGACGGTACGACGCTCACCTGGTTGCGGGGTGAAGCACCTCTTGTCGAGGGCACGGAGGCAGGACTGCGCTTCGCCGTCGCGCCGTCGAAAGGCGACACCGCGTCGCTCGAGCCGTATCTCGGGATGGTCGGGCACGCCGTCGTGGTGCGGGATGACGCCAGGGTCTTCATTCATCTCCACCCCCTTGGCACCATCTCCGTGGCGGCGCAGGCGCAGCTCGGTGGGGCGACCGGCGATTGGCCGACAGGTCACGCTGGACATGCGCCGAGCGTCCGGCAAGACACCCTGTACTTTCCGTACGCCTTTCCGCAGTCCGGCAATTACACTGTCTGGGTGCAGCTCAAGCGGGCCGGGCGGGTGCTGACCGGATCCTTCCCGGTCAGCGTCGCCGCAGCGCCACGTTGATACCATCCGAGGCCTCGAGACCAGCCTGCGCGTCTCGAGGCGTGCCGCACTCCACCGAACTCTCACCACGCACATGGCCTCGACATCGAGCGGTTCGACCGTGAACGCCGCGGAGCGCGACCGACCCACACTCGTGCGCGCGGTTTCGCGCTGGCAACTGGTCGGTCTCGCAATCAACGACGTGATCGGGAGTGGGGTGTACCTCCTGCCGGCGGCGGCGGCCGCACTGCTCGGGAACGCAAGCATCCTCGCGGTGATCCTCGCTGGGCTCGCGGTAACGCTCCTCGTGCTCTGCTTCGCCGAAGCCGCGAGCTACTTCGACGAGCCGGGAGCCGGGTACATCTACACGCGCGAGGCGTTCGGGAGCTTCGTCGGGTTCGAGGTCGGGTGGATGACGTGGCTCGCGCGCGTCGCGTCCATTGCGTCGCTGGCGAACGGGTTCGCGCTGGCCACCGCGTTTCTCTGGCCGCCGGCGGCTTCGGGGTTCCCGCGCGTGGCGCTCATCGTCGGGCTCATCGCGCTACTCACGTGGATCAACGTCGTGGGGGTCAAGCAGGGAGCGCGTACTGCGGTCTTGCTGACGATCGCGAAGACCACCCCGCTCGTCATCTTCATTGTCATCGGGATCTTCTTCGTGGACTGGTCGGTGGTGACGACGATGGAGATGCCGAGGCCGGACGTACTGGGCGAAGCGTCGCTGCTGCTGCTGTTCGCGTACGCCGGTTTCGAGAACACGCCGGCCGCCGCGGGGGAGTACAAGAACCCGCAACGCGACGTCCCGTTCGCGATGATCACGATGATCACGATCGTGACGCTGGTGTACACAGGGGCACAACTCGTCGCGCTCGGCACTTTGCCGAACGTCGCGCTGTCGCAGTCTCCTGTCGCGGAAGCCGCCGGAACGTTCCTCGGGGCCGCAGGGGCGTTGCTGATGACGCTCGGCGCCATGATCTCGATCGGCGGGAACGTCGGAAACACGATTCTTGTGGGCCCGCGCTATCTCTACGCGCTCGCCGCCGACGGCTACGGTCCGCGCGCGCTCGCGCGCGTACACCCCACCTACCGAACCCCTGCCGCGGCAATCATCACGTTGTCCGTCGTGGCCTTGGCGCTAGCGCTCAGTGGATCGTTCGTCCAGCTCGCGCTCCTGTCGATCATCGCACGGCTCGCGACGTACATCGGGACGG
This sequence comes from Gemmatimonadaceae bacterium, assembly GCA_036741775.1. GTDB lineage: Bacteria > Gemmatimonadota > Gemmatimonadetes > Gemmatimonadales > Gemmatimonadaceae > JAJKIV01. The sequence continues at coordinate 4,145 of DAINRQ010000033.1, forward strand.
CTGCCGCCGTGCCGATCCTGCGTCGAAAGTTCGGCAACCGACCTAACGTGGTGCGTCTCCCGGGCGGGCCCACCATTCCGGTGCTCGCGCTTGTTCTCTCGCTCGCGTTTCTCGCGAGCGCCGAGTGGCGGAACCTCGTGGCGGGGCTGGTCGCGCTCGTCATCGGCGCGATCATCTACAAGTTCCGGCGCCCCCCGGACCGCGTGACGTGATGGGAGTGCTGGGAGCGGGGACGAAGGGCGACGCCGCTCTCATGAATCGCACCAGACCACGGCGGCAACGATCGTCCAATCGGCGCGGCGGCGCGGTTGGTAATTACCTGCTGTCGCTCCGTTCCCTCGCCGCCTTTCGCCATGGCTATCCCTATCGCTCGCCGGCTGCTGATCCCGTGCACGTCAGCCAGCATGGCCTGCCCCGCGACGGTCGTCAGCGCGCAGCCGGCTCCCTATCGCGTTCAGCAACTCGCGGAGGGGGTCTATGCGATGCTGCGGGAGTACAAGCCGCACGGCGCCGCCGACTCGAACGTGCTGATCATCATCACCGACGCCGACGTCGTGGTCGTCGATGCGAACATCTATCCGTCGTCGACACGTCAGACGATTGACGAGATTCGGAAGCTGACGCCGAAACCCGTCCGGTACGTGATCAACACGCACTGGCACGGCGACCACCGCTTCGGTAATCGGGTATACAAGGAAGCCTTCCCGGACGTCGAGATCGTGGCGCACCCCCTCACGCGTGAGCTCGTGATCACTCGGGAGCTACCGAGCCTCGAGAAGAATCTGACCACCGAGTGCCCAGCCACGCTCACGCGCATCGATGCGACGAAGATCGTTCCGGGCCACGGGCCAGTGCAGACCGATTGGTCCTACGTGAACCGGCTGATTCCACTCTTCGAGACCACGTGGGAGCAGGTGCGGAAGGCGGTGGCGTCGGGCGCCGATCTCGAGGCGACGCGCAAGGCAGTCAACGTCGATTCGCATCGCGATGCGTTCGGCGGCTCGACGCCCGAGGCGCGCCGCTCGTTCGACGCGCTGTTCCTGAACCCGGCGATCGAATCCGCGTTCAAGGAACTGCGGCCCGATAGCACGAGCCGGAACTGAACGCTGGGCGGGGCGCCGTGCCGCGGTTGAACGGGGGCGGACTACCGGGGTTTCGGCTCGCCGAGGTTCGCTGCCTTGCGCACGTACTCGGCGGCGGCGCCGTGGGTGGCGAACCACACGCGGCCGGCGCCTTTCCGCTGGATGTGCGCAATCAACATCTCGAGCGCCACGATGCGGGACCGGTGCCCGACGATGTGCGGGTGCATCGTGAGCACGAGCATCGTCCCTTCCTCGAGCGCCTTGTCGAACTCGTCCATCCATACCTGAGCGACGTCGCGCGGCGCGCTATACCGGTCGCCCTGCGGGTTGAAGAGCGGTGCGTCGTCGAGAATCCACTCGACGGGGAGCTCGACGATCCCCGTCGGCTGGCCGTTCTGCAGCAGCTCGTAGGGGGTGTCGTCGGCCATGAGTGAGCTCTCGTAGCGGAAGCCGAGGTCGCGGAGGATCGAGAGCGTGTTCGGACTGAAGTTCCAGCTCGGTGCTCGGTAGCCGGTCGGCTTCGTGCCTGTGAGCCGGGCGAGCTCGGCGATCGCCTTGGTGAGAAGCGCTCGCTCGGCGGAGTCGGGAAGCGTGGTGTTCAGCTCGTGGATCCAGCCATGGACGCCGAACTCGTGTCGCCCGCTCTTCCTGATGACGTCCGCCATCTCGGGCGCGATCTGCAGACTCACGGACGGGATGAAGAACGATGCCGGAATCCGATGGCGGTCCAGCAGTTCTAGGACGCGGCGCAACCCCTGACGAGATCCGTACTGCCCCTGCGAGAGCGTCCCGGCATTGGGCTCGCCGAATCGCAGCGCGATGGTCTCGTTATCCACGTCGAACGACAGCAGCACGGCGACTCGCGCGCCATTCGGCCAGGCGGCGGGCTGTAGCGAGCGGCCAGCTCGTACCGTGTTCACGACGGTGAACACGCTGTCGATGGTCCATTGCCAGCCCGGCTTGCCGCGCGTCTGTGGCACCGGCTGCGCCTGCGCAACCAGCATCGATGGAATGACGGCGAGGAAGAGAGTGTTCATGGCGCCCGGTCCGGATCGGTGTCGAGGCAATGTGGCGATTCCGGCGACCGATGTCGATGGTGGTCCCGCGGCTTGTCGCGCGCGCTAGTCGTTAGGCGACAGACGGCGGGGGCGACTGCGGCGCCGCTGCCGACCGCTGGCACACGGATGAAATCGATGATGCGGAAGCACGATCCGCGCCACGGAAGGACGCACCCGCCGATAGTCGAGCAGCCGCCTAACGGCTGACCTTCGGCGCATGCTGCCTCGCGGAACAGGAGCGGCCCGTTCACCGTTCGCACCGCGACGTTCACCGCCTAACAAGTGACGGTTACCGCGCGGCGATTGTGCGGCGTCGCCGCCCGGGTGATGCTCCGGCAGGGGCGGCACCATTCCGATGCGCGGAGCGGAACCGCGGCGGGCCGGTGTCGCCACGCATCACCGATTCCCGTGTCAGGAGGCGCAATGCGAAGATCGCAGTTCACCGGACTCCTTCCCCTGTCTCTCCTCGTCGCGTTCGCGGCCGCGTGTACCGACGATACCGAGCCCGTCGGCCCCTCTCACTCCCCCGCCGAGCTCGACGGAACAGCAGCGCTCGTGGGACCGAGCCCGATCGGATCACCCGTCGCCATTGGTGTCGAGATCGTCGCCGATGGGTTCGTCTCACCGGTGCAGCTCGTTCAGGCGCCCGGCAACCACGGCCGGCGCTTCGTCGTCGATCAGATCGGCGTGATCTACGGGCTGACGCCAAGTGGTAACGTGATGCCGAAGCCGTTCCTGGACATCCGTGACCGCATCACTCCGTTGCGTGCGCAGGGCGACGAGCGTGGCCTGCTCAGCGTCGCCTTCCACCCGGACTTCTTCCGGAATGGCCGCTTCTTCGTCTTCTACACCGCGCCACCACGCCCGGGCGCCCCGGCGGAGTTCAACAACACGATCACCATCTCCGAGTTCCGCACGCAGGGCGCGCAACAGATCCACGCGGACCCGTCATCCGAGCGCATCGTCCTTCAGGTCGATCATCCCCAGTCCAACCACAACGGCGGGACCGTCGCCTTCGGACCGGACGGCTACCTCTACATCTCCATCGGGGACGGCGGCGGGCGTGACGACGAGGGCCTCGGCCACGTGGAGGACTGGTACACCGAGAACGCCGGCGGCAATGGGCAGGACATCACCCAGAACTTGTTAGGCAACATCCTGCGCATCGACGTGAACCGCGGCAGCCCGTACGCGATCCCGGCCGACAACCCGTTCGTCGACACGCCGGGGCTCGACGAGATCTACGCCTACGGCCTCCGCAACCCGTACCGGATGTCGTTCGATCCGGGCGGCAGCCACATTCTCCTCTCCATGGACGCCGGGCAAGAGCTCTGGGAGGAGGTGAGTCTCATTGAGAAAGGTGGGAACTACGGCTGGAACGTGAAGGAAGGCACGCACTGCTTCGACGCCGAGAACCCCGAGATCTCTCCGCCGACGTGTCCGAGTGTCGACCCGACGACGGGCATCCCGCTGAGCGACCCGGTGATCGAATTCGCGAACGCGGGGCAGCCAGGCGGCCTCGCATTCACGGTGGTCGGCGGTCACGTGTATCGCGGCAATGACGTCCCCAGCCTGTTCGGCCGGTACATCTTCGGTGGGGCAACCTCGACGGTGGGACGCGGCCGACTGTTCGTGGCCACAAACACCGGCAGCAACACGCTATGGCCCATCCAGGAGCTGCTCATCAACGGAACGGACCGGCTCGACTTCTTCGTGAAGGGATTCGGCCAGGACCGCGACGGCGAGGTCTATATCATGGCCACAGGAGAGCTCGGCCCTGTGGCCACGACAGGAACAGTCCTGAAAATCACGCAGCCTCACGCACCGTAGTCACGCTCTCGTTCCAAGCCCAGTCGTCATTCCGAGCCGCCAGGCGAGGAATCCTCGGCCTCCCGGTAGATGGAGCAGGCCCCTCTGCCGGGATGCTTTGAGCGAGCCTGACGCAGATAGGCGCAGGTTTCATCGATTTCGCAGAAGGCCTCGATCGGGACGCCTACTCGCGCCGGCGGTCGGGGCCGGCTCCAATACGGGGGGAAACGGATGAGGGTTGGGGATGCTAGCCGGCCGGGCTCGTCCCGCCATCGAGCGAAGCGCGGAGGGTGCGGCAACACCGGCGTGGCAACGGCGGACGCGTGAACGGCGGAGGCGGTGCGCGTTGAGAACGCCTCCGCAGCGGGCCAGGGTCGGCGTCCGTACGCTGCCGGCGCGCAACGGAACGATGAAATTCGACTCTGACCCCAATTGCAGAGGCCGAGGGGTTCCCGGGCCAAACCGCTTTCTCAGCAGTAAGGAGCCCCGAGGGGGCTCCCATTACCGTCGCCCAGACGGTTCCTTACGATTCGAAAATCGAGTTTCACGGGAACTCAACCGCACGCGTCCATGCGCTACTCGAATCGTCTCCTCGTCGTCCTCGGCTTCACCGCGCTCTCCGCCTCGACCAGCAGCGCTCAGACCTTCCGCTCAGCCGATTCCGTCATCCGGAAGATGTGGCAGGTCGGCATGGAGCAGTCGCAGACGGAAACGCTGGCCCAGGTCCTGGTGGACTCGATCGGACCGCGGCTGTCCGGAACCGCCGGATTTCAATCGGCGGGGGACTGGCTCACGCGCACGTATGCGGGCTGGGGCATTACGGCACGCCAGGAGCGGTACGGGACATGGCGCGGCTGGAGGGCCGGCGTAGCCCACATGCAACTCATTGCACCAAGGTTCCAGAACCTGGAGGTCGAGTTGCTCGCCTGGAGTCCCGGTACGGGGAATCGGCCCGTCGAGGGGCCGGTTGTCGTAATCCCGGAGCTTGCGGACAGTAACGCCGCTCGCCAATGGCTCGGCACGCTCCGCGGGAAGTTCGTGCTCGTCTCGGCCCCCGAGATCATGTGCCGCGCACCTCAGGAGATGGAGCGTAACGCCCGCCGCGAGACGGTCACGCGTATCAACGAACGTCGTGTGGAGGTCCAGCGCGCCGCTTTCGCCCGCTTCCGGGCCCTTGCACCCGCGAGTGTTCAGCCGCAGGAGATGAATCGCGCGATCTACGCCCGGCTCGACTCGGCAGGCGTCATCGGCGTGGGAACGCTGACGTGGTCCAACGGCTGGGGAGTGAACAAGATCTTCGGGGCGAACACGCAGCGAGCACCCTCCGTGGACCTGTCGTGCGAAGATTACGGCCTCCTGCACCGCCTTGCGACGAACAACCAGGGGCCGCGCGTCCGCCTGACGGTAGACGCTCAGGCGACCCCGGCCGAGGTGCCGATGTTCAACGTCGTGGCCGAGCTCCGCGGAACCGAGCTCCCTAACGAGTACGTCGTCCTCTCGGCGCACCTCGACAGCTGGCACGGCGCGACCGGCGCGACCGACAACGGCACCGGCACGATCACGATGCTCGAGGCCATGCGCATTCTGAAGGCCGCGTACCCCAACCCGCGCCGCACGATCATCGCCGGACACTGGGGCGGCGAGGAGCAAGGCACCATCGGCTCGCTCGCCTTCGCGGAGGATCACCCCGAAGTCATCCAGGGGCTGCAGGTCGCCTTCAACCAGGACAATGGCACCTGGCGCGTGGAGATTCTCGAAGCCCAGGGATTTCTCGAGGCGGGCGGGAACCTCGCCCAGTGGGTCGCGCAGCTCCCGACGGAGATGACGGACAGCGTGCGGTTGCAGGTTCCGGGGCCGCAGGCCAATGCCGGCAGCGACCACACCTCGTTCGTCTGCCGGCCGGCACCCGCGTTCCGCCTGCAGTCGAGCTACGGGGAGTACCGTCAATACACCTGGCACACGAACCGGGACACCTACGACAAGATCGTGTTCGACGACCTCAAGAACAACGCGACGATGGCGGCGATGCTGGCCTACGCGGCGTCGGAGGACCCGGAACGCACGTCTCGGGAGCTCTCGACGCTTCCGCCGCTGCCTAACGGCAGCCCGCGCTCCTGGCCGCGGTGCGGCACGGCAAGGCGCAGCTTCGCGCAGCCACCGAATACAGCCAGACCGCGCTGAGCCTTAGAATCCTCGGGGTCGTAGAAATCCTCGGGGTTGGAGGTCGGAGTCCTAACGAATTGTTCGATGGCGGGATCGGCTCAGGGCGAATCTGACCCTTCAGGCAACGATTCTCGATTCTCGGCGATCAGCCATCTGGCACATTCTCGAACCACGACGGTACTATACACCCCGCCTTCGGGCGGGACCTCGTCTGACGGTTCGTAGGAATCGGGAACGCCGTCATCGTCGTTGACGGTGTCTAACAGATAACCGCTGCTCCCGCGGTCGCCGGTCCGGATGGGCGGAGCAGAAGAGCGCACCCTCAACAAGGCGGTCACATGCGCTCTGTACGTTGCGATGTGTGCGGCACGAAGGCGCTCATGGCTGCGTCCAAGTGCCCGAAGTGCAGCCATCCTCTCGCGGTGCGCGACGGGTTCGGCGACCTGCTGCCGCTCGCCCATTGCCCCACCTGCGATTCCGACTACCCGCTGAGCTCGGGCGCATGCAAGTGGTGCGGCACGCCTCCGGAGAAAGCCTCGATCGGCCCGTACGTCTGGAAAGGCGTCGGGGTTGCCGCTTTCCTGAGCCTTGGCATTGGGGCGTTCCTCATTCGAGATCACGAACCCGCGGCGAAGCCGACGTTGCTCCTGCCCGCCACGGATTCGACAGCCGTCGTCGTTGCCGCCGACTCGATGATCGATCCGCGGACGATTCTTCAAGCATCGCCTACCGACTCCGGTGTGGTGATGAGCGAGGTCGTTTCGACAGGTGTCGTCAGTACGGATTCGGCGATGACAGCGGTTGCCATGAGCGACACGGCGTCCGTTGGTGTTGCAGACGCGACGCCCACCGACACCGCGGCTCGCACGACGGAGAGCGTACCGGGTGCGGATTCTGCGACGACAGCAACGGACTTCGCCCCGGTTCCGGTCGACAACGCGCGTGAGCCGTGGCTGCCGCCGCCTTCAGTGATCCGTCGCGCTCCCCCCCCGCCTACGGAGCCGACACGCGAGACCGCGTCGCGCGATGCATCGACACGCGCCACCTCATCGGACAACCCACCAACGGTCGCTTCCGGCGGCACGACTTCCGCGCCCCCCGCGTCCGCCAGAGCAGCGGCGCCGTCGACGGCCGGATCCGATCCTACGCGCGTCGCTGACGCAGACGGACCTTCCGAGAACCCACCTCGCGCCGACGTACCCGCGCGATCATCCGCCTCGCGACCGGAGCCGGCGCGCGCAGTCGCGTCGCGTCCAGCGAGCGCGCGAGCGACATCATCGCGACCGACACCGCCCGCCGCAAAGTCTCCGCCCCCGCGAAAGTCCGTGGCCAAGTCCACGCCTAACCGCGGCACCCCGCGAACGGCGACGACGGCGCGCAACGCTCGCGGCAAGACCGTCACGCCTGCGCCACGCACACCCACGAAGGTCGCGAAAGCCCCTGCGCCTCGACCACGAACGAGCGCGCGGTGGACCTCGTCGGTCGCGCGTCAGTGGGCGGTCGTGCGGGCGGACGCGAACAGTCGTGGTCGCATCATCGGCTCCGTCGGACCCGACACTCGCGTCCAGCTCGGCGAGTCGCGCAACGGCTTTCGTCGCATCCGTGCGAAGGGGCTCGCCGGTTGGGTCCACGGACGCGCAGTCTTCGTGGCCGCGCCCCCTCCACGCAGATCGGGTCGGCTCGCCACTCAATAGGCTGTACGCCCGAGCTAATCGCGAAGCACGACGACCGGGCTGACCTGTAACGCCCGAGTCGCCGGGATCGCCGCAGCGATGAACGCGGCAACGAGCACGAGCACCGGCCCAGTGAGCAAGGCCGCGGGGTCGCGAACCGACACACCATACACGAGTGCCGAGAAAACCCGCGCGCCGGCGAGGGCGCCGAGCACTCCGATGGCCGCTCCGACTCCAGCCAATGCGAGCGCGTCGCGCTGAACGCTCCACCAGAGGCAGTTCGGTCGTGCCCCGAGCGCGATCCGTACCGCGAGCTCGCGACGCCGCTCCCGCACCGAGAGGAGCAATGCGCCAGCAACCCCAATCGTCCCGAGAGCCAGCGCGAGTCCCCCAAACACGCCGAGCACGAGAAGCTGGAACCGACGGTCAGCGGTGGACAGGGCGACCACGTCGTCCATGGTCGCGATCCTGAACACGACAGCGTCGGGGAACACATCGTGAACGACACGACGGATCTCCGCCTCGCGTCGCGGCGTCGCACCGCGCATCACGATGTCCATTCCCCAATCGAGATAGTGGCCTTCGAGCGCCTGCGGGAACGGCACGTAGATGGTGGGACGGAGCTCGGCGTCGAGCCGATTCATGTGTACCGTTTCCACGACTCCCACGACACGAGCGCGGGGCGGCGGCTGGTTCGGTGGTCCGTCGAGCAGTAGCTCACGGCCGAGTGGATCCGCGTCTCCCCAAACGCGCCGAGCGAACTCGGCGTCCACCACGAGAACTCGACCGCTGCTCACGCCATCGGCAGACGTCACCGCCCGCCCACGCAACACACGCGTACCCATGGCTTCGAGGTAGCCTGGTGTCACGGGCCGCACGAGCGTCGGAATTCGCTCGGCATCACCACGTGCCCCGTCGGCGAGACGGATGCCAGTGCTCCACCAATCGCCAGTGAGCGGAAGGCGATTGATGGCTCCAGTCGCCTGGACGCCGGGCAGGCCCCTGAGCTGGTCGAGGAGTTCGGCGTAGCTGTCGACCGCTCGGCGTCGCTCGAGTGTGAGCGCCGGGATGAGGCTATCCATGCTGGCGCTGAGGTTCACGCGCCACGGCGGCTCGATGCGAAAGGTGAGCAGCCCGCGCGCGTCGAACCCCATGGGCTGCGACAGCACGCCCACGAGCGTGCGTACCACGAGCGCCCCCGCTACGAGCACGAACACCGCGAGCGCCATCTCCGCGACGACAATGCCTTGCTGCAGCCGCCGGCGCTCTCGCGACGTGCCGGCTCGTATGCTTCCGAGCGCGCTCCACAATTGCATTCCGCGGACCGGCGCCGTCGATACGACCGACAGGAGCGCGGTGGTTCCTAACGCCAACCCGACCGTATACCAGACGGTGCGCGCACCGATCGCGACCTCGTTCATGCGAGGAACGAAGTCGCCGGCGAGCGGGCGGATCCAGTCGAGGATGACGTAGGCCGCGCCGATCCCGGCCAGGGCAGCGAGGCTCGCGAGCACGAGCCCTTCCGTCGCGACCTGCCTAACGACTCTTCCGGCCCGGGCACCGAGCGCGGCGCGAAGCGCGACCTCTCGTTCGCGCGCGACGGCCCGCGTGAGGAACAGGCTCGCGACGTTCGCAACGGCGATGAGCAGTACGAGGCCACCGGCCGCCCAGACGAGGAGGAGTGGCATCCGGACCCGGCTCACCCGCGCGTCGCGCAGGTCGCGAACCAGGACGCTCCACCCGTCGTTCGTGCGCGGGTGCTGGGCCGCGAGCGCACGTCCGGTAACCGCAAGCGCACCCGCAGCCTTGACCACGGACACCTCGGGGCGCAGGCGCGCCACGGCCGAGACGAACCGTGCGCCGCGCCGCGACCAATCGGCTTCCGTGAGCCCGATGGGTCGCCAGAACGTCGTCGTCGTGCTCGGGAACGCGAACGCCGGCGGCATGACACCGACAACGAGTAGCGGCGTGCGGTCTACATCCACGGTTCTACCCACGACGCCGGGGTCCCCGCCGAACGTGCGCAGCCAGAAGTCGTAGGAGAGTACGACCACGGATGCGCCCGGCACGTCGTCGTCCGGCTGCAACGTTCGCCCGAGGACCGGGCGGTCGACGAATACGCGAAAGAAATCTCCGCTCACTGCCGAGTACGCGACGCGCTGCGGCGTCTCGCCAACACGTACTGTTGCCGACCGGTGTTCGTACACGGCGGAAGCCTGCACGAGCGTCGTGTCGCTCGTGAGGTCGCGGTAGTTCGCCGGCGAGATCCCGAATGTCAGCATCCCGCGCCCGACATTCTCCTCGGTGATGTCCACGACACGATCGGCGCCGGCGATCGGGAGTTGTCGGAGCAGGACGCCATCGACGAGCGTGAAGAACGCCACGTTTCCGCCGATCCCGGCCGCGAGCGTGAAGGCGGCCACCAGTGCGAACGCCGGCGAGCGACGGAGCCGACGCACGGAGAGCGACACATCCTGTCGCAGCACGTCCCAGTGCGCAGCCGGAGCCGCACGTAGGATGTCGAGCACGAACGCCGTAAACCGTGGCGGGGCGTGCTCGATCAGGTCGTCGCGAAGCTCACGACCGTGCTCATCGCGTACGTGACCCGGAAGCAGGGCGAGCCACAGGCGATACCGGAGTGGAAGCTCGCGCAGCGGGTCGTAGGACGGTACCATGATCGTTCGTCAGCGCGCGGGGCGCGTCTTGAGTTGCCGGAGCGCGAACTGCACTGTCGCACGGAGCCGTTCGGTCTCCGCTGCGAGGGCGGTCCGACCGGCCTTCGTCAGGCGATAGTAGCGGCGGCGGTGGTCGTCGAGGTCGGCGTCCGGTCGCCAGGGGGACTCCTCGATGAGCCCCGCGTCCTCGAGTCGCCGGATCGCGGCGTAGAGCGTGCCGGGTCCCAGGCGCATGGCGCCCTCGGTCTGCTGCTCGATGGCCTTGCGGATGAGGTAGCCGTGCCGATCGCGGCCGGCGAGTGCGAGCAGGATCTGGTACGATGCCGGTGAGAGTGATCCGGCGATGCCGTCTGTCATCGATTCACTAGTCCGTTTGTCGTACTAGTCGTTCGACAATGCGAGTAACGAGAAGGTTGGAGCGTGGTCGGTTCCGGCTCGTGGCGCGACACGGCGCCAAGTACAGAGCCGCCATCCGGTCGTTTCCGCCCCAACCGCGTCATCGCCGTTCCGACCGGGCGGCCGCGCTACACCGTAAGCGCGCGAGTCGTTCTGTCCGGCCGTTTCCGGGTTCGGGGCCTCCGGCGCCTTCTTGCGACGCGCCCCGCTACGGGCCAAGATGCCGCCAGACCCCGCCCACGAGACATGCGCCCGTTTCCAACCACTTCCGCGTCCACCGCCTCGGCGATCGCCTGCGCCATCACGCTCGTCACATCGCTCGGCGCGCAGACGCCCGTGCGCCCGGCCGCAATCCCGACGCCACGTGAGCACCTCGGCTTCACCGTCGGCGCTGACCGAACCCTCGCGGACTGGGGCCAGATCACCGGCTACTTTCAGCGTCTCGCCGCAGCGTCCCCCGCGGTTCACCTCGATACCCTCGGGCTGACCACCAACGGACAGCCCTTCATCGTCGCGATCGTCTCGAGCCCGGCCAACATCGCGCGCCTTCCCGAGATCCGAGCCGCGCAGGCGCTGCTCGCCGACCCGCGACGCCTCACACCTGACGAGGAACGTCGGCTCATAGCGACTCAACCGACCGTTGTGTTCATCTCGAACAACATCCATGGGTCCGAGATCGGCGCCTCGCAGATGGCGATGGAGCTCGCCCACCGTCTCGCCACGAACGACACGCTCCAGCGATACCTCGAGCGCGAGGTCGTGCTCATCGCCCCGTCGATGAACCCGGACGGACAACGCATGATCACCGAGTGGTACCGCAAGAATGTCGGCACGAAATGGGAGGGCGGCCCCCTCCCCTGGCTGTACCACCACTACGTGGGCCACGACAACAACCGCGACTGGTTCATGGTCACGCAGCAGGAAACGCGGCTCGTGACCGACTACCTCTACGGCGCGTGGTTCCCCGAGATCTTCTACGACGTTCACCAGATGGGCGCCGAGGGCGCACGGATCTTCGTGCCGCCACTCGTGGATCCGGTGAATCCGAACCTGGACCCGTTGATCGTGCGCGGCATCGCGCACATTGGCGCCGAGATGGCGCTCGCGCTGGAGGAGCGCGGTAAGACGGGCGTGGCGAACAGCGTGATCTACGACCTGTGGTGGCACGGCGGCGCACGGTCCACGCCCACCCGGCACAACATGATCGGCGTGATCACCGAGGCGGCGAGCGTTCGCATTGCGACGCCCATCGAGCAGGACACGTCGAAGATGCGCGGGCACGCGCGCGGACTCCCCAAGTACGAGCGCCGCGTGAACTTCCCGAACCCGTGGCCCGGTGGCGTGTGGCGGCTCCGCGACATCATCGACTACGAGCTGATCGCGGCCGAGGCGCTCGTGAAGCTGGCGTCGGAACAGCGCGAGGACTACGTGCGGAATTTCGTCACGATGGGTCGTCGCGCAATCGAGACCGGGAAAACGCAAGCGCCGTACGCGTTCATGATTCCCGCCGGCCAACCCGACGTGGGGGCCGTCGAGCGGCTGATTGACGTGCTGCGGGTCGGCCGTGTGGAAGTGGAGCGCGCGACCGCGCCGTTCACCGTCCAAGGGAGGACGTTCCAGCCCGGCTCTTACATCGTGCGGATGGATCAGCCGTATCGTGCTCACGCGAAGGACCTGCTGGAGGTCCAGCAATTCCCGCGCATGGAGCAGTACCCGGGTGGCCCGCCCGAGCGGCCCTATGACGTGGCCGGTTGGACGCTTCCGCTGCAGATGGGTGTGACGGTCCTGGAGGTCAAAGAGCCGCTGTCGGTCCAGACGACACCCGTGACCGATACGGACCTCCGCGTACGCTGCGTGTCGCGAGCGTCGCTCACCGACGCGGCCGCGGCGCGAGACACGAAGCAGTACCGCTGCCTAACGCGCCATCCGCGAGTCGGCCTGTACAGGTCGTGGACGGCGAGCATGGACGAGGGGTGGACACGATGGGTACTCGACGACTTCAAATTCCCCTATGTCTCACTGTCTGACTCCGCCGTGCGCGCGGGGAACCTGCGGCGTCGGTTCGACGTCATCGTCGTACCCGACCTGTCGCTCCGCCAGGTCCGTGATGGAATGACGGAAACGCAGGTGCCGCCGCCTTACGCGGGGGGCATGGGAGCGCAGGGGCTCGCCGCGCTCAGGCGGTTCGTAGACGAAGGCGGCCATGTGGTGCTGGTCGATGGCTCGACAGAGCTCGCGCCCGAGGTGTTCGGGATCGACGTGAAGCTCGTCGAGGCCGGAGGCGGCGGTGGACGTGCCACTGACTCAGAGCAGATCTACGCGCCCGGTTCGATTTTGCGCGTCGACGTCGATCCCTCGCACCCGGTCGCCCGCGGAATGAGCGAGTCAGCAGCGGTCTACTTCACGAACTCCACCGGACTGGAGCTACCAACCGGGTCGCCGGCGCGGGTGATCGCGCGCTATCCGTCCGAGCCTGCGTCGATCCTGCTGAGCGGGTTTCTTCAGGGCGCGCCCAAGCTCGCGGGCAAGGCAGCGGCAGCGGACATCGCCGTCGGGCGGGGGCGGGTCACGATGTTCGGCTTTCGCCCGCTCTACCGCGGCCAATCGTACGGCACGTTCAAGATGTTCTTCAACGCGCTTCTCCCGCAGTCGACAACGGTCGCGCAGTAGGACCTCAGAGCTCGAGGGGCTGAGCGTCACGATCACGATCAGCGCACGGCAACGCGCCTAACCGTGCTCCTGGCCGCTCGGCCTGTAGCAACGGAGGCGGTCAGTGCGCGCGGGCCTTCGACTCGTTTGAGTCCCAATTACGCGCTTCCAGAGCGCCTTAATGCCCGTTAATCTGCCCTGACCGGGCGGCCAATATCTGGCGGTGTCTCCCGGTCCCGCCCCCGTGGACATCCCTCCCGACCTCGCTAAATAGCCCTACGGTTCGGCGGGGGAAGTCGTTCATGCATCCCCGCAGCGATGAAGAACTCATCGCGCGGGGTTTGTCGTGAGCGGGCTATCCCGCCGGGCCCGACGTCGATGCAGGTCCAGCAGCACGCAGTCCATCGCAGTTCCGTTTCTCCGCTCGCGCAAGCGAGCGGACGGGTGCTTCATCCTGCCGTCGAAAAAACACCTATGACCCAAGCAGCACGCGTCGTCGCGTCCGCCCTGGCCGTTTGCTCCTGCTGGGCTCTGACGTCCTGTCAGGACGGGGGCGCAGGAGTCACTAGTCCAGAACAGGAGCGCATAGTCGCCATCGGACCGGACCGGCCGGGGGAGACGTCGGACGGGACGGTCAGACCGCCGCTCTTCCTGCCACCTGACATCCCAACGCGGGTTCCTCCCAACCGGCCTTCACCGACGCGGCCTGACGAGCCGCCGAAGCAGCCGCCGCCGCCACCGCAACCACCTCCACCCCAGCAGCCGCCGGCACCACCGCCGGCGCCGCCGCCGGCACCACCTCCGGCGCCGCCACCGGCACCACCGCCGGCGCCGCCACCGGCACCACCGCCGGCACCACCACCGGCACCACCACCGGCACCACCACCGGCACCACCACCGGCACCACCACCGGCAC
>DAINRQ010000033.1:18665-52282 GCA_036741775.1 Gemmatimonadaceae bacterium
CACCGGCACCACCACCGGCACCACCACCGGCACCACCACCGGCACCACCACCGGCGCCACCTCCACCTGCTCCGCCTCCGCCACCACCGCCGCCTCCGCCGCCACCACCACCACCTCCTCCGCCGCCTCCGCCACCGCCGCCACCACCACCTCCTCCGCCGCCGCCATCCGTGGCGGGGTCACTGCCGCACGCCACCGACTTCCTCGCGGCGGGCTGCTTTACCCACGTCTACGCTGGGCTGGATGCCGCCGGCCGCGCGCGATGCCGCGAGGCGATGACGAAACGCGGCTACACGCACTTCTACCTATACGCCTACAACGAAAGCGATTACGGCGGTCCGGCATTCGATTTCTACAGCGACCCAGGTCGATTCCGCACGCTGCTGACTGAGCTCAGAGGTGCGGGGCTCGCCCCTGTCGTCTGGCTCGTGCCCGACGACGCGCCGAAAATGGCCTCGCAGACGCCCGCCGCAGTCATTCAGAAGTTCGAACGGCTCGTCCCGCAGATCGACGACCTCGTGAGCAGCTATGTCCTCGGGCTCGAGCTCGACGAGTACTGGCCGAAGTCGGTCGTCGATATCCTCGGTGCGCGTCTCAATCAGCTCACGTCGAGGCGGATCGCTGTCCATCAGCTACCCGGGCGTTGGAATTACTGCGAATCGTCCTGGTGCGATTACGCGATCCTCCAGTACGGGTTCGGCCGCTCGGCGGACGAGATCGACGCGATGACGCGAACGGCAATCTCGTCCCTCAAGAAACCCGTCGTCGCAGGGGAATACGAGTTACGAGACGAGCGCCGGGCGATCCAGCTTGGCAACCGCGGGGTAGCCGCCGGCGCGGCCGGCTTCGGTAACGGGGGCACCAGCCCGTAGCAGTAAGACACGGTTGCGCCGTACGTTGACGGCATTCGATGGCCAAAGTGCCCTGGCGCGCGCCAGGGCACTTTGGCTTTTCTGCCATCTCTCCGTTGCCGAAGACCTATCGTGTTCAATGGTACTTTACAAACTCCCCGTATTAGTACTTTATAAGTTTCCGGGGAGAGCCAATCCAGCACCCCGGCCCGGCGCTGCCTCCCGTGACAGCCGACCGGGTCCGCCTCGAACCATTTCCCGTCACGCGTTCGAGATCGAGCATTGGTTCGAGCATTCCCTGGCCTGCACGCGCGTGTCGTGTTGTTCGCTAGCGTCTTTGCGGTCGCGCCCGCGTGTCAGGGCGAGACCTCGAGTCGCGACCGCACGGCCGCTGACACCCTGAGGCTCCGGCAATCCGCCGGTGAGCCGCTTACCGCGACGGATGCGTCGTTGCCTCATGCGACGGACTTTCTCACGGCGGGCTGCCCCACCCTCGTGTACGCGGCGCTGGACTACACGCGCCGCGCGCAGTGCCGGTCGGCCATCACGGAGCGCAACTACACGCATTTCTACGTATACCCGTATAACGAATCGGATTTCGGCGGGCCGGCGTTCGACTTCTTCCGACACCCGCAGCGATTTCGCGAGACCCTGCTCGAGCTTCGCGCGGCCGGCATAGCCCCGGTGGTGTGGCTCGTGCCAGATGATGCGCCACGGTTCTCGGCGCTTCGCTCGCACGCCGTGGGGGCGCTGATCGGACGACTGGTGCCTGTCATCGACGATCTGGTGAGCAGCTACGTGCTTGGCCTCGAGCTCGACGAGTATTGGGCGGCATCGACCGTTGATAGCCTCGGCACGCACCTCGCCCGGCTCACCACGAAGCCGGTCGCCGTTCATCAGACGCCGGGCAGGTGGGATTACTGCAAGTTCGAGTGGTGCGACTACATGATCCTGCAGTACGGCTTCGACGCCGACCTCGACGACATCGATCGAATGACTCGTGCTGCGATCGCCGAACTCGGGAAGCCAGTCGTGGCGGGTGAGTACGAGGTCGAGAACGAAGGGCGCGCGATTCTGCGGGGGGACCGCGGTGTCGCTGCCGGCGCGGCCGGTTTCGGGAACGGTGGGACGCCCACGGGGGTGGCGCGCCCGGCGTCGGATTCGGCGGCGGCGCGTCGATAATGATCGCGCTGCCGAGCTTCACCACCGAACCGCGACCTATGGGTCCGCACCGTTGGAACGCTGACGTGACGTGGTTCGTGGACGACGCGCGGGTGTCATGGTTCGAGTTGACCGGCGACCGCGGCGCGACACGGTACGACCACGGTCGACCGGCAACTGGATGGTGGTGTTGCGACTGGGCGGCGGAATTCCGCAGTGGGGATGGATGACGCCATTCAGTTGCTTCATCATCGGCGAGACGACGCTCTCCATCAGGTGCGCAGAAGTGCTCCTCGCCCGCGGACACCACGTGCGTGGTGTCATCTCGGGCAACGCCGAGGTGGTCCGGTGGGGACGCACGCGGACGGTGCCCGTGTTCGACCCGTCGAACGACCTGTGCGCGACGCTGACTGAGACCCACTACGATTTCCTGTTCAGCATCGTCAACGAGCGCATCCTGCCTCCGGCCGTCACGACGTCACCGCGGCGGCTCGCCATCAACTACCACGACGCCCCGCTTCCGCGCTACGCGGGTATGCACGCAACGTCGTGGGCACTTATGAACCACGAGACCGTCCACGCGATCTCGTGGCATGTGGCGAGTGAAGTCGTCGACGCTGGTGATGTTCTCGTCCAGCGCTCCGTCCCCATCGAGCCCGACGATACGGCGCTCTCGCTCAACGCCAAGTGCTACGAGGCCGCGGCGGAGGCGTTCGTCGAGCTGACGGAGGCGCTCGAGCACGGGGATCCGCCGCGCCAGCCGCAGGACCTGTCGCGTCGCACGTATTTCGGACGGTACGACCGCCCCGCCGCCGCGGCGATTCTCGACTGGCGTCGTCCCGTCGCTGACCTCTCGGCGCTCGCCCGCGCGCTGGACTTCGGACCGTATTTCAACCCGTTAGGCAGGCCGAAGCTGCTGCTCGACGGCCGCGTGGTCGCCTGCCGGACGGTGACACGGGCTCCGACTGACTCCGGGCTGGCGCCCGGCACGATCGTCGACGTCGGCACCGACTCGCTGACCATCGCGGCCGCGCATGGCGACGCACTTGTCCGGCGAATCTGTGCCCTGGACGGGAGTGACCTTGCTCCCGGCACACTTTCGCGCGAGCTCGGTCTGCGGAGCGGGATGACACTGCCACCCCTGTCCGACGAGGTGGCGGCAGGAGTATCGGCGATAGATGCCAGGGCAGCGCGATCGGAGTCGCGTTGGATCACCCGCCTGGCGACCGCCCGAGGCGCGGCGAGCCCTTTCTCGCGCGAGTCGCCGACCGTGGGCCAGCAGCGATGGCATCGCTTCGAGGTGGCCGTGCCAGCCGCGTTCACGGAAATCGCGAGCGAGAGCGACGCTGGCCGCGATCTCGCGACGCGCCTGGTCGCGGCGGTCGCCGTCTACGTCAGTCGCCTCAGCAGGGAGCGTGACCTCGACATTGGCCTTCGACTTCCCGACATCGCGAAGTCGGCGTTGGCGCAGCTTTTCGCGACGGTGGTACCGGTTCGGCTGCGAGTCGAGCGGGCCGACTCGTTCGGCGTCTTGGTGGAGCACGTTGCGGCCGCGCTCGACCAGACGCGGCGGCTCGGGACGTACGCGCGTGACCTGCCGAGTCGGCATCCCGTGCTGCGCGATCGAGACGGAGCGCCGAGGTACCCGATTCAGATCCAGCTCGAGGGCGAACCCGATCTTTCGGCAGCGGAGCCAACGGACGTGCCGGACCTGCACATCGCGGTGCGTGGAGACGGCGCGGCGTTCGCGCTCTCGTGTCGCGACGGAGCCGTGTCCGCGGACGACACCGCGCGTATCGCAACGCACCTCGAGGCTCTCGTTGCCGGGGTCGCGACGGCGCCCGAGACGCCAGTCGGCCGCCTCCCGCTCGTCTCGGACAGCGAGCGACACCGCCTGACCGAGGAGTGGAACGCGACGACGGCGCCGTATCCGCGGCACCTAACGATTCACGAGCTCATCGAGGCCCAGGTAAAGCGATCACCGAACGCCGTGGCGGTGACTGATGGGCGCACATCGATCACGTACTGCCAGCTCGACAACCTCGCCGAGGCTGTGGCGCTTCGGCTACGCACGGCGGGCGTCGAGCCGGGGACACGCGTCGGCGTCTTCGCCGGCCGGTCGGCCGCGCTTGTCGTAGCGATCCTCGGCGTTCTCAAGTCGGGCGGCGCCTACGTCCCGCTGGACGTGGAATACCCGGCGGATCGCCTGCGCTTCATGATCGATGATGCGTCGCTCGCAACGTTCGTGGTGGAGGCGAACGTCGGGTCCTGCCCGGCGCCCGACGATAGCACGGTCATCGAGCTCGATGCGTCAGGCGCATTGACTAGCGACGCCCCCGTGGGGATGCCGGAGGCGGTCCGGCAGGCTGGGCCAGACGACATCGCGTATGTCATCTACACGTCCGGCTCGACGGGCCGCCCGAAAGGAGTGTTGATTCCGCACCGTGGCGTCGTGAACTACCTGACGTGGGCCACGGCGGCATACCAGACCGACACGGGCGCCGGCGCGCCACTGCATTCGTCGCCCGCATTCGACCTGACGGTAACGGCGCTGTTCGCCCCACTCATCTCGGGCACGCCCATT
This sequence comes from Gemmatimonadaceae bacterium, assembly GCA_036741775.1. Classification (GTDB taxonomy): domain Bacteria; phylum Gemmatimonadota; class Gemmatimonadetes; order Gemmatimonadales; family Gemmatimonadaceae; genus JAJKIV01. Next base: position 23,262 of record DAINRQ010000033.1, read on the forward strand.
CAGCTCGTCGACCAGTCGTTAGGGCCCGACGCGCTTGCCGCGGCGCTTCGGGAGCGGCCCGGGTGCTCGCTCGTGAAGATCACGCCCGCGCACCTCACGTTGCTCGGCCAGCAGCTCACGCCGGGTGAAGCCGAGGTCGCCACGAATGCGTTCGTCATCGGTGGCGAGAACCTGACGGGGGAGGCGCTCGAGTTCTGGCGACGCCACGCACCGGCGACCGCGTTGTTCAACGAGTACGGGCCAACCGAGACGGTCGTGGGCTGCTGCGTCTACCAGGTTCAGAAGGACGACCGCTTCCCGGGCTCGGTGCCTATCGGACGGCCGATCGCGAACACGCGGCTGTACGTACTCGACGAGAATCGCGAGCTGCTTCCAATAGGAATCGCCGGCGAGCTGTACGTGGGCGGTGACGGCGTCGGTGCCGGATACCTGGGTCGCCGCGAGCTCACCGCTGAGCGATTCGTTCCCGATCCGTTCGCTCACCATCCGGGGGCGCGCATGTACCGCACCGGCGACCTCGTTCGCTACCGCACCGACGGCGTTCTCGAGTTCCTCGGACGGCTCGACGACCAGGTCAAGGTGCGCGGCTACCGGATCGAGCTCGGCGAAGTGGAAGCGGTGCTCGCCGCGCTACCTGGCGTTCGCTCCGCCGCGGTCGTCGTGCGCGAATACGGTCCCGGGGACCAGCGCCTCGTCGGCTACTTCGTGCCGGAAGAGGAATCCGCCGTTCAAGGTATTGCGCTCCGCGCAGAACTGGAGCGCGTGCTTCCGCAGTATATGGTCCCGGCGAGTCTCGTCCCGCTGGAGGCGCTGCCGCTGACCGCGAACGGGAAGGTCGACCGGAAGGCACTTCCGCGCCCCGAGCTGCGCAAGCCGCACGAGCACGTCGAGTCCGACGGGCCACGCGGCGATGTGGAACGCGCGATCGCTGCGATCTGGCACGAGGCGCTCCGCGTCGAGCACCTTTCGCGGACGGACGACTTCTTCGAGCTCGGCGGCCACTCGCTTCTGCTGCAGCGAGTTCGCGTAGCGATCAAGGAGCGCACGGGTTACGTCGTGTCGACGGCCGACATGTTCCGGAATCCGACGATCGCCGGGCTCGCCGACGTCATCGCGCGGGCGCCTGCGCCCGGTGCGGGTGACCCCGGGCAGGCGCGGGTCCCCCGCGAGCGTCCACCGATGCCTTTGGGCAAGATCTTTCGGAGGTTCTTCATTCCGAGCTTCGTCGTCACGCTCTATTACTGGGTACGCGATCGTGCCCGCGTGAGCCCGCGCGCGGAGGTCGAGATCTCTCCACTGCTCACGTTCGGGCGGGGGAGCGTCGTAGGCTCGTTCACGAAGATCAAGGCTGCCGACGGGCCGCTGCGATTCGGGAAGCGCTGCGGCATCGCGAACTCTTGCTTCATCGCGAGCGGCCCGGGAGGGCTGCACATCGGGGACCACTTCGGTTGCGGGCCTAACGTCTCGATCGTCGCGAGCAGTTTCGTGTGGGAACGGACGGGGATCGCTCCGTCCGATCAGGGCGTCAGCTCGTTAGGCATCCGCATCGGGAACAACGTCTGGCTTGGCTCGAACGTCACCGTCCTCGATGGCGCGGTGATCGGCGATGACACGATCGTGTCCGCAGGCAGCGTGGTCGAGGGGAAGTATCCGCCGCGGGTCGTGCTGCGCGGCAACCCGGCGGAGATCATCGCGCACCGCTGACGTCGCGAGGCGGGAAGCGGGAATCGGGAACAGCTCCCCGGGGACGGTGGCGTCCCGGGCGGCCTTCCCATCGATCCCGGCTCGTTGCGCGGCTCGGCATCGATGCTGAGCCGTCATCCGGCCGTTTCGGCCCTTTCCGCGTCATCGTAGTTCCGACCGGCCCGGGCGCGCCGGAGAGCGAACGGCGGGCGGGCGAACGCGATGGCGCTTACTCCATCCTCCGCGGCGCGTTCCGCATCTCCGATTCCCGATCCCCGATTTCCGACCGTCAGTGGCGCAACGAGAGGTGCTCGTCGATCAGTGCCTCGAGCGTGTCCACCGGCTCGCCCTCGATGTAGTGCCGGTACCAGATCTCGACCGTGAAGAGCAGCCAGAGCCGGTAGCTGTGGTCGACGCGCCCGGCCACGTGCTCGCGGACGAGCCGCCGCATCTCCTCCCGGCGAAATACGCCGTGCTCCGCGAGTCGGCTCGTCTCGGCGACCTGCTCGATGAGGTGACGTAGCTCCGACCGGAACCACAGCCCGAGCGGGAAGCCGAACCCCTGCTTCTTCCGGTACAGCAAATCATGCGGCAGGTAGCGTTCGCCGAGCTTTCGCGTGACGTACTTGATGCGCCGCGACTTCATCTTCCATTCGGCAGGCAGGCGCATCGCGAACTCGGCCACTCGCCGGTCGAGGAACGGATTCCTCGCCTCGAGGCTGTGCGCCATCGCCATCCGATCCACGATCGGCAGCTGATGCTCCGCGAGGCGCGTCGAGCAGTCGGCGTGAAGCATCTTGTCGACGAGCGCAGCCGGGCTCCCGTTGCCGAAGTATTCAGCGAGGAGCTGCTCGCTTTCGGTAGGCCCGATCCGCTGCCAGACGGCGTCGGTGAAGATCGCCTGCTTCAGTGCATGCGGAAAGCGCAGGAACGCCGCGCTCTCGGCGTAGCGCTCCACGCCGGACTCGTCGGCCACCTGATCCAGCCAGCGCAGCTTCGTGGCGAGGCTCTTGTAGCCGAAGCTCTCGGGCACGAGCCGGATGAGTGGCCGCAGAACGTGGCGTCGGAGCGGCGCCGGAATCTGCGAGTACCGCTCGGCCAGCTCCTGGCCGAGGTAGCGGTCGTATCCGGCGAAGAGCTCGTCGCCACCGTCGCCACCGAGGGCCACGGTGACCTGCTCGGCCGTCACCTCGGACACGACGTACACGCCAGCGGCGAATGGGTCGACCGGCTCCTCGAGCGCCTTCGTCATGCGGGGGGCGAGGCGCGCCAGGTCCGGCTGCATCACCCGCTCGTAGTGGCGCGTGGCGTACTGCGTCGCGACGCGACGCGCCCATGGCAGCTCGTTCTGTGAGTCGACGTCCACCCCGACGGAGAACGTACGCAGCGGCTCGTGAGACGCCTTCGCCGCATACGCGACGACGAGGCTCGAGTCGATCCCGCCACTGAGGAATGCACCGAGCGGCACCTCGCTCATGAGATGCTCGGCGACGACATCGCGCATGAGGTGGTCGAGCGCGTCGAGCGCCTCCGCCTCGGACGCCGACCACTTCGGCGCATAGGCCGGCGTCCAGAGACGCCGAAACGTGCGCTCGGTCGCCGACACGTCGACTGCGTGCGCCGGCGGGACCTTCCTGATCCCTGCGAAGAGCGTGCGGTCGCCCGGCAGGTAGCGCAGGCTCATATAGTGCGACAGCGTCTGGAGGTCGAGCTCGCGAGGTATCGTCCCTAACGCGAGAAGTCCCTTGATCTCCGACGCGAACGCAAAGCCGAGGGGGGTTTCTGCATAGTAGATCGACTTCTGCCCGAGCCAGTCGCGCGCGATCGTCAGGCGGCGGTCGCGCGCGTTCCAGATGGCGAGCCCGAACATCCCCTCGAGTCGATCGAGGCCGGCGTGCCCCCAGACTCGCCACGCGTGTAACGCGACCTCCGTGTCCGACGCGGTCTTGAATCCCTGCCCGCGCTCCTCGAGCTCTCGTCGCAGCGTGCGATAGTTGTAGATCTCGCCGTTCATCACGATCGTCGCGCAGCCGTCGTCCGAGATGATCGGCTGGGCGCCACCCTCGACGTCGATGATGCTCAGACGCCGGATGCCGAGCGCGATGTCAGGCCGGACGAAGAATCCCGCGTCGTCCGGGCCGCGATGGACGACCGCGCCGGCCATGAGTCGAACCAGCCGGTTCAGCTCCGCCGGGTTTGCCGGCTCGCGAGGGACGATGCCTACGATACCGCACACGGCGTCAGCCGGGTTGTACCGAGGACGGCTCCACCCCGACGATCCCGTTCTGCGGGCGTCGCGACTTCAGCTGAAGGTACAGCAGTCCCCCGATAGCGGCGGTGATGAGTGTAATGGCGCGCACCAGCAACATGGCCGACAACGCCCCTGATGCCGACACACCCACCCGCGGAAAGAGGAGCACGCATGCCCATTCCTGAAGCCCGACGCCGTTGAATGCGAACGGCGCCATTCCAACGACCATCGAGATCGGGACAACGAACAGGACGCCGCGCAGACTGACTGACTCGTGGAACGCGAAAACGGCAACGTACATGTACAGAATTGCGCCCGCATTGAAGATCAGCGACAGGATGACGCTGTTCACGAACAGCCGGCGCTGGCCGCGATAACGGTGCAGCGCGGTCTGAAATTTCCTGAGCCGCGCGAGCTGCCGCGCGATTGCTTCGGGGCTCCAGCGAATCAACAGCTCGAGCATCATCGGGTTAAATGCCACCCACGTGATGGCGATCAGCCCGACACACGCCGCGGCCACGGCGAGTGTGAGCACCGGGTTGTCGATCCGGTCGAGATTCGCCATCACGGCGATGACCGCGAGCGCCACCAGCACCACGAGTCCGGTCAGGCGCTCCACGAATACAGTGGCCAGCCCGGTTGCGGGGTCGCTGATGCGCTTGCCGACCTCGTAGCTCCGCACCACGTCACCGCCAACGTTCGTGGGGAGCATGTTGTTGAAGAACACGCCCACGAGGTACAGCCGGAACAGCGACAGAAATCGCAGCTCGTGTCCCTGCGCGCGCAGGAGCTGCTGCCAGTTCAGCACTTTCGGGAGGAAGGTGACATGGCCGACAACGAATGCGAGCACGATGAAGCGCATGTCGGCTCCGCGCAGCGCCGTCGCAAGCTCGGCAACGCCCACCTTCCGCAGGACGAGCAGCAGCAGCACCGCAGTGACGATGAGCGACAACGTCGTCCTTACCCTGCCGATCATGATGCCACCCGCCGATATCGCGCGATCAACTTATGGCCCTCCTGGCCGAGCAGCAGCGCATCGAGGCGGACGACGACCCGGAAGAATGGGTAGACCAGCCCGAGCAGCCGAAACTCTTTCTGAAACTTCGCCACATCCGAGCTCGTGACCACGGTGCCTTTTGCGGAACGTGCGACGCCGTTGGCGCCAGTGGATCGGGCGCGTTTGCGCTCGTAGACGGCGTTCAGTGTCAGGTCGAGCATCTCGGCAAACGCCTTGGAATACGTCCGGCTGCGCTCGAGCTCGAACGCAGCGCCGAGCGTCTCACCGAGGGTCGTGAGGCTGTACCCCGGGCGCACGTGGCCATGTTTCTCGTCGGTGAGCCCGACCGCGTGTCGTAACCTAACCAGAGGCGAGCCAGGCTTGAGGTTCGGCACGTTTACGACGAGCGTCCCGCCCGGCTTCAATACGCGCGCCATCTCGGCCGCGAACATCCGGTCAGTCTCGATGTGCTCGAGAAAATCGACGATCACGATGACGTCGAGCGAGCGGTCCGGAAACGGGAGCGTTGTTCCATCGATTCGGTGAACATTGGTGCTGACGAGCCCGCGGATGGACTCCACCGTCTGTCCATCGAGGTCGGCGCTGTGCCACTCCCCGCCCCGCTGCCGGAGCAGGAGACTCACCACGCCGTTGTCGCCACCAATGTCGAGACAGGTCTTTCCCGCTGTCGACTCGAGCATCTCGACGACCCGTCGGAACTTCTCCTGCTTGATGACCGACCGGCGATACAGCGCCAGTGCCCACGACTGGTTCACGCGGCGAGCGCCCCGCGGCTGCGCGAGAGATGAAGCTGGCGCTCGACCGCGTCGTAGAAAGCCATCATCTTCCGGTGGTACGCGTCGCGGCTGTACTCCGCGCGAACGCGGTGCGCTGCCGCGCGCACGAGCCGCGCCCGGAGAGCCGGGTCGTCGAGCAAGCGCGCCAACCCATCCGCCATTGACTCCGGCGTCGGCTCGACGAGCAGGGCGATCTCGGAATCGAGCACCTGTGTGTGGGTGGGCAGGCGGGTGGCGATCAAGGGTCGGTCGCTGTCGAGGTAGGAATAGACCTTCATCGGCGTGTTCTGCCCCTTGAGCCGAGGCGACGCGACGATGGTCGCGTGTCGGAGCACATGCGGCAGCGCGGCGAGGGGCCGCGGGCCCACGAATCGGATGCGATCGACGATCGCTGACCCCTGAACCTTTGTTCGGTAATGCTGAACATCGGCTGGATGGCCGCCGACGACCACGAGTTTCGCGTCCGCTACGCGATCGGCAACGAGTCGGAACGCGTCGATCAGGAGATCGATACCCTGGTACGGCTCGAGATTACCGACGTAGAGAATCACTCGCCCGGAGCTCGAGAGCGACTGCAGCTCGGCATCGATTTCGGACCGCCCTGACGCGTCCCCCGCACCATTCCGGTCGGGCAACAGGCTGAAATCTTCGACACAGTGAATGACCGTGTCGCGCGCGTATCCGGCCGCGACATCCTCGAGCGCCTTGCAGACCGCCACTACGCCGAGGCTTTCCCGAACGACTCGTCCCTCGAAGCGCTCGAGCATACGCCGGGCAGCACCGAGCGATGGAAACTTCTCCGTGAGCTGCTGGGCAAGCGACGAGTCCATGTCGTACACATACGGGACGCCGAACAGCTTTTTCAGCGTCAGCGCCATGAACGCGGACTCCTCGACCGCGTGAACGAGATCATAGCGGCCCCGTCGCATCATGCCAACACAGTGTGGGAACATCTCGACATCGTATGCGAGCTTCTTGAGCGAAAAACCGGGACGAACTCCTCGAATTCCCGGGATCGCACCGACCCGATGGATCGTGCACCCGGCGACCTCCACGAGCTCCCCTTCCGGGAAGCAGAGGACATCGACCGTATCACCCCGTGCCGACAACACTTCGAGAACGGCGCGATCGGCGATCGGCGTCCCGCGATGCTGGAAGAACGGGTGAGGCGCGAGAAACAGGATCTTCATAGTTGAAATGCGTCGTGCACCGCGGCGATTTCCTCGTCCTGTCTGGCGGTGCTCCAGCCCAGCAATTTCGCGGTCAGCTCTGCCGCCGAGCGTAATGCGGCCTCGGCAGGCGCCATCTCTGACGCGAGATCCGTGCGCCGGAATACGACGTCGGAGAGACGCATCGCCATCTCGCTCGAGACGGCGTGAACGACTTCCGCGCGGAGGACGGAACACCCAGGCGCCAGCGGCTCAGCGGCGTACGGGTCAAGTGCGTGCGCCGCCGCGAGGACCGCAGGCGCTCCCGAACCATACGCCTCGCCTAACCGGCCTAACCGTGCGTCCGTTCCTTGCATAAAGGGGCCACGTGGCACGCCGCTCGGCTCGGAATTGTCGAGCGCGCGCGGCACCGATGCCGTGCGGCACGGAGGTACCGAGGAACCCAATGTGCGATAAATCACATTGACCGTTTCCTCGGCCACGCGTCGCGCGGTCGTGTATTTGACCCCGAACACCGACACCAACCCGTGAGGTCCGCCATGCGCAGACTGATCGACGATCCGGGCACGCGCCATCAGTGGTGCGCTGGCTGGGCCGGAGTCAGTGCGTCCATTGGCGGATGCGGAATCGAGATCGACCGGGAGCAGCCCTGCGTGCACCCGTCGGACGTCGTCGAGGGTAAGACCCACCCCCGGACACGCTTCGTTGCACTCAGCGAGAATGGCTGCCACGAGCTCCTCGCTCACTCGCGGCGGATGGGGAGCGGGCCACGGGCGGTAGAATGTCCCCACGAGGCAGCTCGACCGCCACGGGACGAAGAACAGGTAGCGGCGGCCGCCCCCGATCGGATCATCGACGCTCGATCGGTGCGATCGGACGCCGAACGCCACGGTCTGGGGGACCGGTCGGGTTATCAGGTTGACGGCGAGCGCGCGAGCTGGGGCGCTGTGGGGCACGTCGCTGCCTCCCGCGCCTCGAAGGACTGTTCCAGTGGCGTTGACGACGGAGCTTGCCGCGACGTCGAAGGACGCATCGGCGATCAGGTCCCGGAGGGTCGCGCCCGTCACGCGTCCATGTGTGACACGCAACTCCTCGCAACGGACGTAATTCGCGGCAACGGCGCCGTTCGCGACAGCCGCCTGGATGACCGAGAGCGTCAGCCGTTCGGTATTCGACGCCTGGGCGTCGCACCAGATCGCACCTCCATCGAGTGGAACCGATCCGAGGGGCGGCGCCAGGTCTACGGCGGTCGCGCGATTCACGATGCGTCCCGGCTCGATCCTGCGACCGGGGGGCAGGCCAGGTCTCGCCATGGCACCGAACCGGTCGTTCAACCACAACGCCAGTGCGAGCGCGGCACGCCCCTCCTTTCCGTACCCGCGCGTCGGAACCATGAAGGCCAGCGGTCGTACGAGATGGGGAGCGAGCGACAGGAGCGTCGCGCGCTCGTTGATCGACTCGATGACACGTCTCACGTTGACCTGCTGGAGGTAGCGCAATCCTCCGTGGATCACCTTGAGGCTGTTCGCCGAGGTGGCCCCGCCGAAATCGCCTGCGTCGATAACGGCGACGGAAAGCCCCCGCGACGCGGCGTCCCACGCGATGAACGCACCGTGGATCCCCGCGCCGACGACCAGCAGGTCGAACCGGGCCGTAGAGAGTGTGGCCGTGTCACGGTGCATCTGGCGCTGCGTCAGGTAGGCCTCGGGGTGATGATTGGTAAAGCTACGACCCGTACGAGACGAACGAGTTACGACACGACACTGACACCGGATAGAAGGTCACGCCGGCTCGGTGTGGGCATTAACTGGCCGCAATCGAGCGTGCACTGGGGGGAACTCGGGGTATGAAAGTTCTAGTCACTGGGGGAACGGGGTTCACGGGCACTGCGCTCGTCCGCCGACTGCTCGGCGCCGGACACGACGTCGTGGCGCTCGACAACAAGCCGGGCCTGGCGAGTGACGCGCTCCAGGCGATGGGGGCGCACGTTCACATCGGATCCGTGACGGACCCGGCGGCCGTCGCCGCGTGCATGGAGGGCGTGGAGTTCGTCTTCCATCTCGCGGCGGCCTTCCGCGAGCTCAACGTACCCGAGCGCCTCTATGACGAAGTCAACGTCGAGGGAACACGGAACGTGGTGGAGGCGGCGCATCGTGTCGGCGTAAAGAAATTCGTGTACTGCAGCACGTGCGGCGTCCACGGAAACGTCGAGCACCCGCCCGCCAACGAAGACGCGCCGATCGCTCCGGCCGACTACTACCAGCGGACGAAGTATCTCGCCGAGCCCATCGTGATGGAGTACCACGAGAAAGGGCTTCCGAGCGTGATCCTCCGCCCCGCGGCGATTTACGGCCCCGGCGATCCCGAGCGCTTCCTCATGATCTTCCGCCGCGTCGTGACGGGTGGATTCCCCATGTTCGGGCGGGGCCGGACTACGTACCACCCCCTGTACGTGGATAATCTGGTCGACGCGTTCATGCAGTGCATGGAGCCTGGTCGCGGTGACGGGCGTGCATACCTCATCGCCGACGAGCGCTACTACTCCATCGAGGAGATCGTGCTCGCTGTCGGGCGTGCGCTGGAGATCCCGGTTAAGATCCACCACTTCCCGATCATGCCGCTGGTCGTGGCGGGCCACGTCGTCGAGAAGGTGTGTCGGCCGTTCGGCATCGCGCCGCCCATCTTCCCGCGCCGCGTCGACTGGTATCGGCAGAACCGCGCGTTCGACATCGCTCGGGCGAAGGGCGAGCTTGGATATGTTCCGCGTGTGGGGCTCGACGAGGGACTTCGACGAACCGCCGCATGGTACATCGACAACGGTTATATTCGCCTGCCGCACGCTGGCATGGGGCATGTGCGCCCGGCCACGAGGAGTACTTGATGACCGAGATGGCGTACCCGGACGTCGAGACCGCATCTGATGATTACGCGCGGCGGTTTGCCGGCGCGATCGGATCGTGGATGCTCGCCGCACAGGCGCGCGCCGTCGCCGACCTCCTGCAACCGTTGCCGGCCGGATCGCGCGTGCTGGACGTGGGTGGAGGTCACGCTCAACTCACGCCGGTGCTCATCGAGCACGGGTACGGGGTCGTCGTTCTCGGAAGCACCGCTGCCGCCGCGGGGCCTCGCCTGCAGCCGTACCTCGATGCGGGGCTCGTCGACTTCCAGGTAGGGAGCCTCACGAATCTTCCGTTCGACGCCGCATCGTTCGACGCAGTGGTCAGTGTTCGGCTTCTCCCCCACCTACCGGGGTGGCGCGCGTTCCTCACTGACGCATGTCGCGTGGCGAGGTGGTCGGTAGTCGTGGACTACCCGTCCATTCGCAGCGTGAACCGATTCGCGGAAGCGACGTTCGCGTTGAAGAAACGCATCGAGGGGAACACGCGCACGTTCACGCTGTTTGACGCCACCGAAATCGACGCTGCTTTCGAGGCGTGTGGGTTTCGGGTTGGCGACCGGCGTTCCGAGTTCTTCTTGCCGATGGTGCTTCATCGGATGCACCGACTCCCCGCGCTCGGGCGGACACTCGAAGCACCTAGCCGGTGGCTGGGACTCACACGGCGATGGGGCTCGCCGGTTATCGCGCGAGCCGATCGGGCGGGACAAGTCCTCTCCTGGTCGGCCTGACTCATGATCTTGCGCCCCACCCAACCGATCGTCGTTCTTGTTGTGCGTCTCACCGGTACCGAACGAGCGGCTCGATGACGAGCGACGTCGCCACGCCGCCCATCTCTGGTGAATTCGACGCTCGGCTCAGCGCCGAGCCGACGCCGAACGTGCGCGAGCGTCCCGGACTTGTTAGGCGGTCGCGCTGGCCGCTGATCGTGCTCCTCCTGGTGCTGGCGTTCGGCACATGGGCTCGCCTCGTCGACCTCGGGAAGGCGGATTTCTGGACCGACGAGTTGTATCACGTCTTCGCCGCCGAGGGGCTCACGCGCGGTGAGGGGCCCCGCCTGCCATCGGGCGAGGTGTACGGTCGAGGCATCGACATCACTCGGCTCGTCGCCGTCGCGCGAGCGCATATCGACGACCCCGAGCTCGCAGCGCGCCTCCCGTCGGCCATCTTCGGTATTGCGGGACTTTTCGCCTTCGCCGTGATCGCGTGGCGCATCGCTGGCCCGTGGCCGACGGTATGGGCGGTGCTTCTCCTCGCGATCTTTCCGGTACCGTTACAGGAGGCGCGCAACACGCGCTTCTACACGCTTCAATTGCTCCATGGCCTCGTCGCGTTCTACGCCGGATGGCGAACGCTGGCTCCTCGAGGCGTTTCGATTGAGGACGACGGTGGAACCGCTCCCACACTCCGAGAACGGTGGGGCTGGGCGGCGCTGACGGCAGTCGCGTTTGTCGCGGGCGCCCGCGTCCAACCCACGACGCTCTCCGCGGCGGCGGGATGGGGAATCACGGTGGTCCTGTTTGCCATCGCCGACGCGAGCCGGCTCGGGAAGCAGGCCATCCGTCAGAGCATTGCGGTACAACTCACGCTGGCGGGCGTCGCCGGAGCGGCGCTGGTGGTTGTCGCCCGACCTGACCTCATTCGCAAGACGCTGTCGATGGCGATGTACGTGCCACTCTGGGCCGAGGGGACGTATTCGCCGCGCACCTATTACTGGATGCTCGTGAACTTCACTCCGCTGCTGCTGTCGCTGGTGCCGCTGGTATTCGTGGCGGTGTTTCGGCGGAGTCCCGCGCTCATGACGTTCCTGCTCATGTGGTTCGCGGTCCCGTTCGCGCTCCACAGCTTCGTGTTCCGGTTCCAGACCGAGCGATACGTATTGCTGGCGCTGCCCGCGCTCTTCCTCGCGGCCGCGATTGCGGCCGCGGACGGATGCAGGGCGCTGTTCCACATGGTTTCGACGAAAGTCCAGGGACTGGATCTGAGAGTATCGCCGCAACTCGCTCGCCTCGTCGCGGCGGGAACCGTGGCGATGATCGCCGCGTTCGCGCTCTTCACAACGCCGGCGTTCAGCAGGGCTAAACGCATCGCGACTGGCGATCTCGAAGTGCGTTCGGAAACCGACTGGAAGCGAGCGCTCGAAGTCTTGCGATCCACTCCGGGTGCCGATACGCTACCCTGGACCAGCTACCAGAGTGTTGCGGCCAAGTACTACTGGGGCCGCCTCGATTTCCTCATCGAGCGGGGATTGCTCGACCGTGCCGTGGGCGGCCCGGATACGGTTGGCTCGCGCAAGGTCGTCGTACACCCCGAGGGGACACGCGACTTCTACCTGGGACTTCCGGTTTTCTGGCGATCGAGCGCACTCACGGAACATTTCGGAGCGGGACGCGATGTGATCGTAGCGTTCGACAGCACTGTACAGCCGAATCCTCGCGGTGCCATTCTCGACGACCTCAGACGAGACGGCGCGGAGGAACTTTGTAAGGGTCAGTGCGGAACGGTACAGCTGTACCGGTGGACGCTCCCTCCGGCTGACAGCACCGAGGGTCGATAGCATGATGGCCGTCGCGCTTACGCGCCGCGTGTCGGCGTTTACGGTCGAGCTTGTAACGGGTGCAACTGATGAACAGTCGTTGCTGTACGTGGCACCCGGGTTTCGCGTGGAGGACATGTGGACAGGCGCCCCGAGCTGTCGGTAGTCGTACCGCTCTACAACGAGGAGGAGAACGTCCGGCCGCTGATGAGCGCGGTGTGCGACGCGCTCGTCTCGTGGGACTGGGAACTCGTCCTCGTCGATGACGGCAGCAGCGACTCCACCGCGACGCTCATGGCGACCCTCGCGCAGAACGACCAGCGCGTGCAGCCGGTATACCTCGCGCGCAACTACGGTCAGACGACAGCCATGCAGGCAGGGTTCGACGCGTCTCGCGGTCAGATCGTCGTGAGTATGGACGGCGATCTCCAGAACGACCCCCACGACATTCCGACCTTGGTGGCGAAGCTGCGCGAGGGATACGACCTCGTCGCGGGCTACCGGGTACGGCGGCAGGACCGCTTCCTGACGCGAAAGGTCCCCTCGTGGATCGCGAACCGGCTGATTCGCTGGGTGAGTGGCGTACCGATCCGGGACAACGGATGCACGCTCAAGGCGTACCGGCGATCACTGCTCGACCGGATTTTCCTCTATGCCGACATGCACCGGTTCATTCCCGCCGTTGCGGCCGGGACGACGGGTGCCCGCATCACCGAGGTCCCCGTTAGGCACGAGCCGCGGCGGTTCGGCACGAGCAAGTACGGGCTCTCGCGCATCGTGAAGGTGCTTGGCGACCTCATGGCGGTGAAGATGATTCGTTCGTTCCGAGATCGCCCGTTGGTCATGTTCGGCGTCGCCGCGATCGTCGCGACCGCGTTCGGTGTCATCATGGCCGGCCTCTCGGTCGAAGCGGCGCTCGAGGGCAGCTTCGAGCCGAGGAACGTGCTGATCTTCCCGACCGCATCGCTGTTGTGCCTGAGCCTCGCGTGCTACCTCGTGATGCTCGGGCTCATCGCTGAAGTCGCCTTGCGCGAGGCGCGGGCCGAGTTCGGCGACATGGGGCCACTCGTGACGGAGCAGGTCGGATGACCCGCGCAGCCGAACCTCGCCCGCTCGAGACCCGCGCCGCCGCCACGTTCGACGCACCACCGAGCGAGACAGGCGAACGCATTGTGACCGTGCTGGTGCCAGTCACCGGGAACCCCGACGACCTCGGCGACCTCTATCGCGAGTACTCGGCGCCGTTTCGCGAAAGCGGGACGAAGTTCGAGTTCATCTTCATCGCCGCGCCCTCGTGCTCGATGCGCATTCCGCAGCTCGAGCAGCTGGTCGAGGCTGGTGAGCCGGTCCGCGGACTCGTCGCTCAGACCATCTCCGAGGCGACGCTGTTGCGCGTCGGCGTATCGGCCGCACGCGGTGACCGCATCATCACGCTGCCCGCGTTCCACCGTATCCAGGCGCCGGCACTCCTGCAGCTGCTCGACCGGCTCGATGAGGGCGCGGACTTCGTGGTGGCACGGCGATGGCCGCGCCACGATGCGTGGGTGAACCGCGCGCAGGCGTGGGTTTTCCACTGGATTACCAAAACGCTCCGCGGCGACCAGCTCAACGACGTCTCGAGCGGCGTCCATGCGACGCGCCGCGATGTGATCAACGACCTGCCGCTGTACGGCGATCTCTTCCGGTTTCTCCCGATCCTGGCGCTGGGCGCCGGCTTCAACGTCGCAGAAGTCGACACCCCGCAGCACCCGGCGGACCGGCGTGCACGCCTGTACCGCCCCGGTGTCTATATGCGGCGTCTGCTCGACGTCATGGGGCTGTTCTTCCTTGTGCGGTTCACCGAGAAGCCCCTCCGGTTCTTCGGGCTGGTCGGATCCGCAGGTCTGGTGGCGGGGAGCGCAGTACTGCTCCTGCTACTCGTCGAGCGGATTCTCGGGAAGGGCGTCGGTGACCGCCCATTGATGATCATCGGCGTCCTGCTGATCGTGCTCGGCGTGCAGGCGGTGGGTCTCGGATTGGTGGGCGAGATCATCGTGCACCTGCACATCCGCCGCACGCGCCGATATCGCACCCTGGGGTCTGCGGAGATCGATCGACGGATCGCGCCGGTGGGCACGGGTACGGTCAGCCAGAACGGGACGCGTCAGGCACCGTGAGGGGGCGGCGGCGCGCCTAACGGCGCCTCGCCGTGGCCGCCCGGCGGAGTCGCGCCGGACTTCGTTACCCGGATTGAAGGGTGGTACACGGCGGCAGCCCTTCGGCGAGCACGCCACGATACAGCTCCGCGAGGTCGTAGTCGCCACGCGTCCGCTCCTCGTGCCCCCCACGGTACTCGGCGCCATACGGCGTCTCCGAGATCGACACGCGCAGTGGCGATCGAACCACGTCGGCGGGGATCGCGGGCGGAGCCTGCTCGAGGAGGCAGCGTTGTCCTCTCACGATCGCGACGATGGATGGGTAGAGCTCGACGTGCATCGTGTGCTCTCGACCAGGCTCGAAGGGCGTAGGATCGCTGCGACCATCGATGGTCCAGTGTTTCGCGTCGAGCCGCAACCGCTCCGTGCGCGATTCGCCGGAGTAAATGTGGGGTAGTATCCCGAAGTAGCCGCGCTTCGGAACCGACACGGTGTACGACAACCGCACGCCGATTGGCTGTCCATTCGATGACAGGATCGCTTCGTCACGCACGTCAGCGACGCGTGTCGCCGCGATGCGACGATCGTACGCCCACTCCTCGAGCGCAGCGAGCGACAGGAGCAGGCCCGGAGCCGCGGCGAGCGCGAGTACCCCCACACCGAGAATGACGTGCGCGCTGTCGAACCGGCGGGCCGACCACCAGGTGAGCGCCACCACACACCCGAAGTAGATCGGCGCGGCAACCGGAAGACTGTCGGGGCCGTGGACGCTGACCGCGAGCAGCACGAAGGCCGCCATAGCCGCCAGCACGGTGAACACGACGGCGAGACCAATGGACCGTCGTCGCACGCGTCACCGTTGCCCGTTCGAAACGACCGCCCCCGGCCCTCTGAGGACTCGCCCTGGCGTTGCGCCCGTGTGTCGTGCGTCGCGCACCACCGCGGTCCCGTTCACGAACACGTGGTCCACACCGCGACTCAGCTGGTGTGGCTTGTCCGGCGTGGCGACGTCGATGATCGTCCGATCGTCGAAGATCACGATGTCCGCGAACATCCCCTCGCGGAGCAGACCGCGGTCGCGAAGGCCGAGTCGTGTGGCGACGGCGCTCGTCATCTTGCGCACGCCCTCCTCGAGCGTGAACAGCTTCTCGTCGCGCACGTAGCGTCCGAGGATGCGCGGGTAGGTGCCGTACGTCCGCGGGTGCACGACGCTTCGTGCGCTGTCGGGGTCGGCGCCCCCGGCGTCAGTCCCAATGACCACCCACGGCCACCTGATCTGCATCCGCACGTTCTCCTCGGACATCGTGAAGTTGATCTTCGAGAGATCGCGCCCCTCGGCGAGGATCAACTCCACGACGGCTTCGGGCCACGGCTTGCCCATGTCGGCGGCGATGTCGCTCAGCAGCTTGCCCTCGTACTTCACGAGCTCGGGCTTGCGGAAGTCACCGATCATGTAAGTGGCGGGCCCCTCGTGCTGGCAGAGCGGCGCGCCGTTAGGGTCTGCCATCTCGCGCAGAATGCGCTCGCGAATCTGTGGATCGCGCAGGTTGTCGAGCAGCTTCCCCTCCTCGGCGGCCCAGTCCGGGAAGCACTCGCCGAGGTTGTTTCCCGAGAAGGGATACGGGTACATCGTGGCGCCGACGTCGAGGCCCGACGCGCGCGCGGAATCAATTTTCGCGACCGCGCCTGCCGCTTTGCCCCAGTTGCGCCGGTTCGACGCCTTCAGGTGGTAGATGTCGAGCTTCACGCCACCCTCGCGCGCGATGCGGAACGCCTCGTCCATTGCCTCGAACAGCGAGTCGTCCTCCGACCGCATATGCGTGATGTAGCCGCCATGGTACGGCGCCATCGCTTTCATCATCTCGATGAGCTCTCGCGTGGACGCGTACGAGCCGGGCGGGTAGATCAACGCCGACGAGATGCCGAACGCCCCATCACGCATGGCGTTCGCGACGACGGCCCGCATGGTATCGAGCTCGGCGGGACCCGCGTCGCCGGGCGTCTGTCCCATGGCGTATGCGCGCACGGTCGTCGCGCCGACGTACGAGCCGACGTTCACGGAGTTCGGGTGGCGCCCCATGGCATCGAGCCAGGCACCGAAGCCGCGCGCGCCACGGAACGATCGCTGAAGCGCGGCGCGTTCCGGTGGCATCTCCCCCACCTCGACCAGCGCGTCGATCTTGTCATTCGACGGAGCCGGGGTGGTCGCCTCGCCGAGGATTTCGCTCGTGACGCCCTGAGTCACTTTGCTCAGGACTCGGCCGTCGCGCCAGAGGAGGGCATCCCACGAGTGGCTCTGGATATCGATGAAGCCCGGCGCGACGATCTGGCCGCGAGCGTCGATGCGCTGCGCTGCCGTCGCCCCACGGAGTGCACCCCGCGGCGTTACCGCGGCAATGCGATCGCCCCGAATGCCGACGTCGCCGTACGTCCACGGATTTCCGGTGCCGTCGACGACGCGCCCGTTCTCGATGACGATGTCGTAGGCGCCGGTGTAGGGAGACGGCGCGGTGCCGGCCCCACGCCCGGCGCACGCGGCGAGCGTGACCGCGAACGCGAACGCAAACGACAGTCGCAGCGGATTCCGCACGGGGCTATGCACCGAGCTTGGCTTTCAGGAATGCGATCGTGCGTGGCCACGCGGCCTGCGTGGCCCTGAGATTCGCGCCATCGTTCTGCTCCTGGCCGCGGAGGAAGCCATGCCCGGCGCCCTCGTACACGTGGAACTCGTATGATTTCTCGAGCCGTTTCATGGCGGAGTCGGTCGCTGGGACCGTGGCGGTGATGCGTGCGTCGGAGCCGCCGTAGAGACCGAGGACCGGCGCCTTGATCGATGCCATCTGTTCCGCGGGCGGTGGCGAGCCGTAATAGACGACCGCGGCGCCTAACGTCGGCGCGTGCACGGCGTGCAGGAACGACCGCGCGCCGCCCCAACAGAATCCCACGATCCCGTACTTCGGAAGCGCGGCGGGGAGGGACATGCCGTATTTCGCGACGGCGTCGAGCCGTGTGTTCACCATCTCGGGCGTGAGCTCGCGGATCGCGGGGCCCGCGGAGTCGCGCGACCACTCGCTCGTGAGGTTGCCTTTGCGCGCCGGCGTCAGCATGTCCGGGGCGATGGCAATGAACCCCTCGGCGGCCATCTGGTCGGCCACGGCTCGCGCCCAGGTCGTGAGCCCGGTGTTCTCGTGCAGCACGATCACGACGGGCGCCTTCGTGCTGCGCTCCGGGTAGACGACCCACGACATGACGCTGTCGCTTCCGACCTTTACCGCGACCCACTCTCCGTGGCGCGGCGATTTCGCGAGCCGGTCGGCGGCGGTCGTGGCGGACGCAGGCAGATTCGCCGCCTGTTGCGCGCTCATGCCGGACTGGGGCGTGGCTGCCGTCGCCGCGCCGTGGTCAGCGTGGTCCGAATGATCGTCGATTGCCGCGGCAGGGCGAGCGCGCGCGACGACGTAGCCGACCGAACCGGCGAGCGCCACGAGTGCGAGAGACGAGAGTCGCATGGCCGTGTCCTGCGATTCGAGGAGAGGAACGACGGTGGGCCGGCGGTCTGTTTCGGCCGTGCCCGGGAATGCTCGATCGCAGGGAATTGTCTCCCGAAAACCAGCGGGCCGCAACGTGCACTCGGGAACGACAACGACAGGCGTGGACGAGAACACGCTCTTGACGCCGCCGTAGCGCGATATTACCTCACACGGTGAGTGTATCATCACGTGAGGTATCTACCCGCGAGGCTCAATGGCGCAACCATCGCTCGGTCTCCTCCAGGGCACGGTCGACGTGCTCATTCTCCGCACGCTTGCGTGGGCACCAATGCACGGCTATGGCGTCTCGCGCTGGATCAGCGAGCGGAGTGATGGCGCGTTCGCGGTCGAGGATGCCGCGCTCTATCAAGCCCTGCACCGCCTCGAGCGGAAGGGGCTCGTGGAGTCCGAGTGGGGGACATCGGAGAAGAACCACCGCGCCAAGTACTACAGCCTGACGCCCGCCGGCCGACGGCAACTCAAGACTGAAGTCGCCGAGCTCCGCGAGTACATGGGCGCCCTGTTCCGCGTGCTCGACCCGGCCTGACGGCGATATGTCCGACCTCCCTGGCCGGCGTCGCGAGTTTCGTTTCGCCTGGCGCACGAAGCGGCAGGTCGCGAGTGAGATCGACGACGAGCTGGCCTTCCACCTCGCTCGAAAGACCGAGGCGCTGATCGCGAACGGATACGCACCAGCCGACGCCCGCCACGAGGCGGAGCGGCAGTTCGGCAACCTCGAGTACACGAGACGCTATTGCCGCGACGAGGACGTGCGTCGCGAACGGGAGGCACGACAGACCACCATGATCGACGAGCTCAAACAGGACTTCGTCTACGCGCTTCGCGCGCTCCGTTCGGCCCCCGGGTTCGCGCTGGTCGCGCTCCTGACGCTCGCGTTAGGTATCGGAGCCAACACCGCCATCTTCAGCGTGGTGCGGGGGGTTCTGCTCGCCCCACTTCCCTTCCCGAACGCCCACGAGGTCGTACGCGTCTGGCAGGCGAACCCCGGTGACAACGAGCTGCGCTCGATGGTCTCGGAGCCGGATTACCTCGAGTGGCGCGCGGAAGCAAAGCGGTTCGCGTCCATGGGCGCGTACTGGTACGTACCGGGCTCGAGCAACGCCGACCTCACGGGGATCGGCAATCCCGAGCGCATTGAAGGCGCGTACGTCACGCCCGGGTTCTTCGGGACGCTCGGCGCGCGTGCGATGATCGGACGCACCATTCGGGACGACGAAGCGGTGGAGGGCAACGACCGCTTCATCGTGCTGAGCCACGGTTTCTGGCAGCGGCGCCTTGGCGGTGACCGGTCGATCATTGGCCGCTCGCTCACGATCGAGGGCGAACCGTTCACCGTGGTCGGCGTCATGCCGGCGGAGTTCACGTACCCGGGGGACCGCCTCGATTACTGGATGCCGCTCTCGGTCATGGGGCCCAATGCGATCGGCCGTCAGCGCGGCAGTCGGTTCCTCGACGTGATCGGACGGATGGCGCCCGGCGTCACCCCGGAGCAGGCGCACGACGAGCTGGCGGCGATCGCGCGGCGCATCGAGCAGCGGGAGCAGAGCGCGCGCGGTTGGAGCGATGTGACCGTGCTTCCCGTGCGTGAGGCGCTGGTCGGCGAGGTTCGGCGCCCGCTGCTCGTCCTCCTCGGTGCGGTCGCGTTCGTCCTCCTCATTGCGTGCGTGAACATTGCCGGGCTCCTCCTCGCGCGCGCGACGGCACGACAGAGCGAGCTCGCGGTCCGCTCGGCCCTTGGTGCGGGCCGAGGGCGTATCGTACGCCAGCTGGTGACGGAGAGCATGGTCCTCGCGCTGCTGGGCGGTGCGCTCGGTGTCGGGCTCGCGTATGCGGGCGTCGACGCGTTAGGCGTGCTGGGTGCCGCGGACCTTCCTCGCGCGACGGCGATTCGGATCGATGCGACGATCCTCGCCTACGCGCTCGTCGTGTCCATCCTCGCGGGGTTGCTCTTCGGGTTATTGCCCGCCCTTCGGGCAACGTCGCGGAACTTGCAGGGAGTACTCAGAGCGGGAGCGCGCGGCACCGTGGGCACCGCCGGCCACCGGCTTCGCAGCGCTCTCGTGGTTGCAGAGGTCGCACTGGCGGTGGTGCTCGTCGTGGGCGCCGGGCTGGCGGCCAAGAGCTTCGCTCGGTTACTCGAGGTCGATCCCGGGTTCCAGGCCAGCAACGTCCTCGCGGTTCGGCTTGGCATGTCATACGACCGGCTCGGCCCAGATCGCATCCCCGGATACTACGAGGCACTGCTCGCGCGGATCGCCGCGGTTCCGGGAGTGGAGGCCGTCGGCGCCGCGAAGAACTTCCCGCTACGCGGGATGGGGGAAGATCGCGGGATCGTCGTGCCTCCTGGCGTGAACGGAGGGAGCGAGGAGGAAGTGCGCGTCAACGCGTTACATGTGAGCGCCGACTACTTCCGCGCGATGGGGATCCCGCTGCGCGCGGGCCGTGCGTTTACCGCGGCGGATCGGCAGGGGGCGCCGTTGGTGTTCATCGTGAACGAGGCGTTCGCACGCCGGTACTGGCCTAACGAGAACGCCGTGGGGAAGGTCGTGCGGATGGGACCGGTGCCCATTCAGGTCATCGGTGTCGTGGGCGATTTCCGGCAGCGGGACCTCGCGACGGTGCCCGAGCCCATGGCATTCATTCACTACCCACAGAACATGCGCGCGGGGCTGAGTCTCGCGGTGCGCACGACGGGTACCCCGCTCCGGTTCGCGAACGCGGTGCGCGAGGCCATCTGGTCGGTGGATCGCAACCAGACGATCACGAGCATGGAGACGCTCTCGAGCATCGTCGGCGACGATGTGAGCCGCCCTCGTCTGTTGGCGACGTTGCTTCTCCTGTTCGGGATCATGGGGCTGACGCTCGGCGCGCTCGGGATCTATGGTGTCCTCGCGTACGCCGTGAGCCAGCGGCGTCAGGAGATCGGGGTGCGGGTCGCGCTCGGGGCGACGCCGCGCTCGGTGCTCCGGCTGGTGGTGGGTCAGGGGATGGCGCTGGCGCTCGTGGGTGTCGTGGCTGGAGTCGCGGGCGCGCTCGCGCTCACGCGCGTGATGGCATCGGTGCTCTACGAGGTGAAGGCGACGGACCCGGCGACGTTCGCGACGGTGGTCGCGGTGCTTCTCGGGACCGCGCTCCTCGCGAGCTGGCTGCCGGCGCGACGCGCTCTGCGTATCGATCCGGTGCAGGCGCTTCGGTACGAGTAGAACGGACCCCAATTCGCGGGTTAGGTCCGCCTGACGTCAGCGCGGCGGCGGGACGTTGCCACGGTCGGCCGACTGATCGGTGGGACGACCGCGTGGCATCCGGCCCTTCCGTTCCGGCTTACCGCCGACGTGCTCCGTGCGGCGCTCGCCGTCGCGGCCGCCACGCGCTTCGCGTTCATCGCCCTCTCGCATACCGCCGCTCGTTGTGGGAGATGCCCTGCTCACGACACGGCGGCGTAGAATGCCGCCAATAGTGGGTCGCGGCGCAACGGCCATGCCCGGCGCCGTGTAACTTCAGGCCAACCCGGCTCGAGCATCGCGTTTGGAGATCCCATGAGTGAAACTGCCAGTCACGACTCAGCTGCGCACCCGTACGCGACCCACCTGAACGAGCTCTTCCCTGCCCTCGAGAAGATCGAGCTCGATCCGCTCGTCGCGGGCGTGAGCGACCAGTGGTACAATCAGACGCTCGTCCGCGTCAACGACTCCGTCGTGCGCCTCGGTGTCATGCAGGGCGAGTATCACTGGCACAAGCACGACAACGATGACGAGTTCTTCTATGTGGTCGACGGCCGGTTTCTCATCGATCTCGAGCCCGACGCAGACGGCACGACACCGCGCCGAGTCGTCGAGCTCCGACCGCGCGACGGGTTCGTCGTGCCGAAGGGTGTCGTGCACCGCACACGCGCTCCGGAGCGATCGGTCATTCTCATGGTCGAGACAGCCGCAATCGTGCCGACCGGCGACTGACGAGAGCTGACCGCGATGATCGTTCATCTGATCGACGGCACCTACGAGCTGTTCCGCCATTTCTACGGGATCCGTCGCTTCAAGAAAACGGACCCGCCGCTCGGCGCCGTCGCCGGCGTGTTGCACACCGTCCTGCAGATGATCGACGAAGGCGCGACTCATATTGGCGTCGCGACCGATCATGTCATCGAGTCGTTCCGCAACGAGCTGTGGGACGGCTACAAGACCGGCGAGGGCATCGAGCCTGCGCTCTGGGCGCAGTTCCATCCACTCGAGGAGGCCCTCACGGCCATGGGCGTTGCAGCGTGGCCCATGATCGAGCTCGAGGCAGATGACGGCCTCGCCTCGGCCGCACACCTCGCGGCGGCGGATCCGCGGGTGGAGAAGGTGAGTATCTGGACGCCTGACAAGGATCTGGCCCAGTGCGTCGTCGACGATCGAGTCGTGCAGGTCGATCGGAGAAGCGGCACGATTCGAAACGCCGACGGGGTGCGCGCGAAGTTCGGCGTGATCCCCGCCCACATTCCCGACTACCTCGCGCTCGTGGGCGACTCGGCGGACGGCTATCCCGGATTGCCCGGTCTCGGACCGAAGACCGCGGCGTCGATGATCAACCGCTACGGACCGATCGAGAGCTTTCCGGCCGAGGTGCTCGGCTCGAATCAGGAACTCGCGCTGCTGTTCAAGAAGCTCGCGACCCTTCGGACCGACGCGCCGCTGTTCGCCGACGTCGATGAGCTCCGCTGGCGTGGTCCGACGGCGGCCTTTCCAGCAGTGGCCGAGCGGATCGCCGACGCGCGACTCGCGTCACGCGTTGCGACGTTGGAAGCGAAGGTGGCGGTCTGATACGACGAGCCCCGCCGGGTCCGACCGGCGGGGCTCGTCGTTCAGGGGCTACTCCCGCAGGCGCTCAGCTCGCGACCTGCGATAGATCCCGTACCGCCTGCTGCAGCTTCTTCACGCGCGGGGCGTCGCAGGAGCTGCCAGCATCAGCCTCGAGTTGCGTGGCGATGGTGTTCAGCGCATCACGCCGCTGCGCGGCCGGTGCGCGCTCCGCGTTGTTCAGTGATTGCCTGACCGCCGAGATGCGATCGGTACTCATGCACTTGTTGCGCTCGAGCTGATCCACGAACGAACGGGCGAGCGCGAAGCTCGGCGGCCAGTTGAACTTCGGCTGGCCCTGCGCGTTGAAGTAGTCGAGGTGCACCGTCTTCGCCGCGTCGATCTCGTTCTGCGACAGAAACTCACTCGGGGTGAGCTCGGCGATGTCGAGGCCGCGCCCGATCTCGGAGCTGATGATGTTCCCGTTGTACCAGTACGCCGACCACGAGCCGCCCATGGCCATGCGCGCGGAGTCGGCCGGCCCACGGTCGAAGAACGCGATCTCCTTCGGGTTCTTGGGATCGGTCCAGTCGAAGATCGAGATGCCGCCCTGATACCAGGCCTGCACCATCACGTCGCGGCCCGGAATCGGAATCAGCGACCCGTTATGCGCGACGCAGTTCTCCTGCGCGGTCTGCTTGGCCGGGAGCTTGTAGTAGCTCTGGAAGACCATCTTGCCGTTCTCGATCGTGAAGATCGCGTTCGCGCCCCACTCCTTGGGGTCGGACGCACGGCACTTCGGCGAGCCACCGCCGCCCCACTCGTCCGAGAACAGGATCTTCGTCCCGTCGTTGTTGAACGTCGCTGAGTGCCAGTAGGCGAAGTTCGAGTCCGCAACGGCGCCAATGCGCACAGGGGCAGTCGGGTTCTTGATGTCGATCAGAAGCCCATACCCTTCGCAAGCGCCGCCCGCGAGACCAAGGGCCGGGTAAACCGTGATGTCGTGACACTGCGTCGGTCCAGGCCGCGGGCCGCTCGATGCACCCTCGTCGCCGCCTCCGACCATCTTCGCGATCATTGCCGGGAGGGCAGCTCGCAGCGTGGCGCTATCCGCCGCGGTTGGTTCCCCGGTACCACCGCGCGCTTTGACGACACTGTCGAGTAGCTGGCGAGAGAAGCCCGACGGCAACACGAACTGCTGGCCGCCAACCTCGGCGATGAACTCACCGCGCGCTTTCGCAGCCTCCATCTCCTTGATGTCATCGGGCGCCAAGCCGTGCGACTTGGGCTCGGTGAGGCCCGTGAAGATGCGAGGCGAGCTCACGATCTTCGCGGCCGCCGGATTCGCGAGCGGCACCTGAATGACCTCGATGCGGAACAGCGCCGAGTTGGGATCCTTATCGGGTGACTCGCTCACGCAGCCCGGAAGCTCGCTCGGCGAGCGAACCGGCGCGGAGCCCGAGACGTAGACGTAGACGTTCTCACGATCGCCCGGGTGCTCGACGACCGTGTGTGTGTGCGACCCGCGGCAGGTCTGGACATTGGCGACGTACTTCGGGTTGCCGATGTCGGTGATGTCGAAGATGCGGATACCGCGGAGGCGCTCCTTGCTCACCGAGTCCTGAACGCCTTGGCCGCCGCAGTCGAGACGACCGCCGTAGCCCTCGCCCGAAACGAACAGCAGGTTCCGGTACACCGAGACGTCGCTCTGCGACGCCGGGCAGTAGTACGCCGTCTTCAGGGTCGGCCTGGCTGGGTTCGAGATGTCCCACACCTGGAAGCCGTTGTAGTTGCCCTGGATGGCGTAATTGCCGGTGAACGCGAGATCCGAATTCGTGGAACCGACGAACTTTTCCGGCGGCCTTGTCTCCGAGACGACCTTGAGGTTCCACGCCGCTTCCTCAGCGTCGAAGCGCCCGGCGCGAAGTCCCTCGCGCGGGTCGGATGTCGGTGTGGGCGCCGTCGTCACTGCTTGAGGCGTCGAGCTCGCGCACGCGTTGAGAGCCACGAGCGCGACGGCGATGGGCCACGCCGACAGGACACGACGTGCCGTCGGGCGGCGGGACTGATGCGGTGATGCCATAGCGTCTTCCTCAGAAAGGGCGACCGAGAACGGTCGGTTGATCGATTGGAAGGTGGTCACTTGTAGCCCTCGAGCTTCAGAGCGAACAACATCTGCTGCATCCGCTTGATCTCGGTGGTCTGATCGACATTGACGTCGGACGCGAGCTTGAACACGGTCTCGTCGAGACCGGCACCACGGGTGCTGAACAGCTCCTTCACCATGGTCACAGCACCCTGGTGATGCTGGATCATGAACGTGAGGAAAAGTTCGTCGAACTTCTTGCCGCGTGCTTCATCGAGCTGGTGGAGCTGCGCCTCGGTGAGCATGCCCGGCATGTTCATCTCGTGACTCGTGCCGTGCATTGTCATCTTGACGCCAGTCCGGGTCGGCTCGGGGACCGGTTGGCGCCGGTCCTCGAGCCACTGCTGCATGATCGCGATCTCGTCCTGCTGAGCGTTGATCACGCGGCCGGCGAGCGTCTTGATCGAATTTGACGTCGTGTGGGTCTCGGCGAGGCGCGCCATTGTGATGGCCTGCGCATGGTGGCCGATCATCCCGGAAACGAAGTGGACGTCGGCTTCCGTGAACGGGTAGCGGGTCGCGTCCGGCTTTGCGTTCGCGATTGCAGCCGAGTCACCGAGAATGCGAACCGGCTCCGGCGCCCTGCTCTCAACGGCAGCGGCTCGCGACCCGCCGCATGCGGCGATGCCCGACGTCGCAAGTACCGCGGCGATCACGTGCGTAAATGGTTGTGACATGTCGAGCTCTCCAGGTACGGCTGAGGCCGCCCCGCGAAGCTTCATTTCTCAACGAAGCATTGATTGTAGCAGGACGGGGACGGCCGGGCAGGACCGGTCCGGCCGACCCGGCCCAACCAACGGACCACTCCCGGTCGTACACCGAACTCTAGCCGAGGTCACCCGCTAATCGACAGTGCCCGCGAGACTAGCGACGCCGAAGCTCGGGCTCGACTTCGCTGGAGTGGCGACTGCCGAGCTCGGATGGGCAGCAGCTTAGTGGCCAATCTGATAGGCGGGCCGCACCGAATCCACGCGACCTTCATCGCTTCGGCGCCTTGCGTTCATCATTCCTCCTCGACCACGCGTCGTCCTGAGCTCGCCGCATGGCTAGCGGCAAGCCGGAGACCATCGCCGCGCTCGACGGCGACTTGCCGAACCCGCCCGGCGTTCATGGCAGTACGCTGGCGGTGCACCAAAGCAGGAGTCAGCCTTCATGTATTCTCGACAGGAGCTCGCCGCCCACCTTCAGGGTCTTGGCCTCGCCGCCGGCGACGTGGTGATGGTGCACGCATCGATCCGTGCGGTCGGCGAGATCGCTGGCGGTCCCGACGAGATTCATCTCGCCGTCAAGGACGTCATCACGGACGACGGCGCGCTGGTCATGTACGCGAGCTGTCCGCGCTACGTGGACGAGATCGGACGTGGGAATCTCACCCGCGAGCAGGAGGCGGAGCTTCTCGAGAAGCTTCCGCCGTTCGACGCCGAGACGGCGCGATCGGCGCGCGACAACGGCGCGCTCGTGGAGCTCCTCCGCACGTATCCAGGCTCGCGGGTCAACCACCATCCCGCGCGATTCGTCGTCTGGGGCGCCCGCGCGGATTATCTGCTCGTCGAGCAGCCGTGGGACTACGCGTTCGGCGCGGGCTCCATCCTCGAGCGCCTCGTGACGCTTGACGGTACGATCCTCCTGCTCGGCTCCGATCACGACACCGTGACGTTCCTGCACTACGCAGAGCACATCGTGGACATTCCCGACAAGCGCGTGGTCCGGTTCAAAGTGCCGGTCGCGTTAGGCGGCCAGCGGGTCTGGCGCGAGATGGCCGAGTTCGACACGTCGGACGACGGCATACACGACAACTGGCCGCCGCGGTTTTTCGCGCAGATCGTGGACGAGTACCTCGCGGCAACGGGGAACGTCGGCGGCCGCGTCGGCGACGCGCACTCCCATCTCCTCGACGCACGCGGGCTCCTCGACCATGCGCTGCGCGTCATGCGAGAGGTCGCCGCGCAATGAGCTACGAGATCCGACTCCTCGGACCCGATGACGTTACGGTCCTCGACCGCGTAGCCGATCAGGTGTTCGACGACGCCGTGAGGCACGAATGGGCGCGCGAGTTTCTCGGCGACCCACGACACCACCTCGTCGTCGCGATCGATGGCGAGACCGTCGTGGGCTTCGCGTCAGGCGTGCACTACGTGCACCCCGATAAGCCTCCCGAGCTGTGGATCAACGAGGTGGGGGTCGCTCCGGCGTACCACCGGCGCGGCATCGGGCGGCGACTGCTCACGGTGCTCCTCGCACACGGTCGATCGATAGGCTGTCGTGAGGCGTGGGTGCTCACCGAAGACGACAACGCACCGGCGCGCGGGCTCTACATGGCGATGGGCGGAATCGAGTCCGAATGCATCATGTACACGATTCCCTGTCGCTGATGCCGGCCTGTCCCGCTGGACCGCTCACTGACCGGCGACTCGGGTCGCGCCGCTACGGCCGATACGGCCCGCCTGGTACTCCCCACCCCCATTTCGGCATTGGAGCGTCCGCAACGACTTCGGCGCCGCGCTGCGAGTTGATGACGGCGAGCCGCGTGCCCCACTCGAGGTAGGCGACAAACGCCGATCGAAACTCCGGATCATCCGGAAGTCCGACGGCGTCGGCCGACGCGAGGAGGATCTCGACCCAGCGTCGCCGCTGCTCCTGCGTTAGGCGTCGGCCGAGGTGCTGCGCGATCATGTGCGGGTGGCCACCGCGTGAGGCGGAGTACGCGTCCGGGCCGCCAAACACCTCCGCAATGAACGCGGCAACGAAGCGCGGATGCTCGCCGTGCATGTGTGCGAACACGGGGCCGAGTAGCGGGTCGGCTCGCACGGCCGCGTAGAAGTGCGCGGTGAGACGTTCGAGGGCCGAAAGACCACCGGCCCACTCGTACAATGTCGGAATCTCGTCGTGGTTGCTCATGCGCTGATGCTACGCATCCCGCCGCGCCAGCACCATCAGTCGATCGGGTGAGTCTTGGTGGTGCCCGCCTAATCCGTGATTTCCCGGATGACGCGGCACGGGTTCCCCGCCGCGAACACCCCGTCCGGCACGTCGCGCGTGACCACACTGCCGGCGCCAATGACGGTCCGCGAGCCGATCCGCACGCCCGGCAGGATGAGCGCCCCGCCTCCGACCCACACGTCGGCGCCAATTTCTATCGGCTGGCCGTACTCCTTGAGGCGACGCTCCGCGGCGTTCATCGGGTGCATCGGCGTGAGGATCTGCACGGCCGGCCCGAACATCGTGTAGTCGCCGATGGTCACCCGGCAGACGTCGAGCACCACGCAGTTGAAGTTGAAGAACACGCGCTCGCCGAGCTCGATGTTGGTCCCGTAGTCGCAGTAGAAGGGCGGCTGCATCCACACGGTGTCGCCACCCCGGCCGAACAGGTCACGCAGGACGGAACGGCGCGCGTCGGCCTCCGCATCGCGCGTGGCGTTGAGTTCCCAGCACAGGTCGCGAGCGCGCTCGCGGCCGGCGACCAGTTCGGGGTCCATAGCGTCGTACAAATCGCCGGCCAGCATCTTCTCGCGCTCGGTGGGCATGCGTGAACTCCAGGATCAGGGCGGATTGCTCAACGGGGGCCAGGGCGAGTTCCCGACGAAGGGATCGCGCGTTGACGGCCACCAGTGCCAGAGCAGAATCGCGGCCACGCGCCGCAGCAGCGGCGCCTCCCGCCAGCCGGCGACCGTTGAAATCCGGCTCGCGGCGAGATTAGTTCGAACCTGGCCCCACTGCTTGGTCTCACACGCGGCCTTGGAGCTGACGCATGTGACTGCGAGGATCATTACCCCGGTCAGTCAACAGCTGACCGTGTCGGATATCGAGCGAGGCGTTCGCTTCTACCGCGACGTGCTCGGCTTCGAGGTTCGCAACGCGCTCGACGACCGCGCGGAGGTGGTTCGCGGCCCGGCGCGGATCGAGCTCGCGGTCGTGACCGGAACCGACAGCGGCCACCGCGTCCTCTTCTTCGAAACCGATGATGCGGCAGCCATGCATAGCGCCCTTGCGGCTGCCGGCGCGGAGCCGTCGGCGCTCGCGGATGTGAACTGGATCAAGATGCGCATGTTCGAGGTGCGCGACCCCGACGGGCACGTGCTCTGGTT